>JAGYLB010000101.1 GCA_018401055.1 Roseicyclus sp. | reverse complement strand
CCTCGGCTTCTTCATTTCGCGGCCGTCATGGGCGTGTCGATGAGCTCGATCTTTCTCGTCTTCACCTCCTTCTCGATTGTGCAGACCTTCCTTGTCACCGCCGTCGCCTTCGCCGCGCTCAGCCTTTACGGCTACACCACCAAGCGCGACCTGTCGGGCATGGGGACGTTCCTGATGATGGGTGTGATCGGCCTGATCGTGGCCATGATCATCAACATCTTCCTGCAATCGCCCGCGATGATGTTCGCGATCTCGGCGATCGGCGTGCTGCTCTTTGCAGGGCTCACCGCCTTCTACACGCAGGAGATCAAGTCGACCTATGTGGCGCATGCCGCACATGGCGATCAGGAATGGCTGGACAAGGCCGCCATCGACGGCGCGCTGAGCCTCTACATCGCGTTCCTGAACATGTTCCAGTTTCTGCTGATGTTCATGGGCCAGCGCGAGTAAGCGCGTCCAGACGACCGATTGCAAAGGGCCGGGGACACCCCCGGCCCTTTCGCTTTCTTGGCCCCTGCCCCGGCGCTCATGGATCCGACCCCGACCGAGGCGTTGGGGGAATTGAGGTGTTGACTCGGGCGGGCGCGCGGGTAAAAGGCGCAGTCTCAAGAGACATTTCGCGGCGCGCGCGGAGCACCGCGCCCCGACCGACCTGCAGGAGCCCGACCCATGGCGAAGCCGACCACCATCAAGATCCGCCTGAACTCGACCGCCGGGACGGGCCATTTCTACGTGACCAAGAAAAACGCCCGCACGATGACCGACAAGATGACCGTACGAAAGTACGATCCGGTCGTGCGCAAGCATGTCGAATACAAGGAAGGCAAGATCAAGTAATCTCCCTTCCATATCCGACCTGAGGGCCGCGCCGGGAACACCGACGCGGCCCTTTTTCGTTTTCAGCCTTCCGAAAGCCCCCGATCATGGCCCAGACGATCACGATCAGACCCACGACCGCTGCCGACCTGGCAGCTGTCGACACGCTACTTGCAGCAAGCTATCCCACGCTGCTCAAGCGCGACTATGCGCCCTCGGTGCTGGTGACGGCCCTGCCGCTGATCAGCCGCGCGAACCCGGCGCTTTTGCGGTCAGGCACGTATTTCATCGCCGAGGATGCCGAGGGGCAGGCCTTGGCGGCAGGCGGCTGGACGCGCTCGGCCCCGCAGGGTGGCGTGGGCCTGCCCGAGATCGGGCATATCCGCCATGTCGCAACCCACCCCGACCATCTGCGCAAGGGGTTGGCGCAAGCCATCCTCACGCGGGTTTTGTCGGATGCGCTGGCCGCGGGGGTGGAGCGGATGATCTGCCAGTCGACGCAGACCCGCCAGTACCTTTCTACAAGGCGATGGGGTTTCGCGCGCGGGGCGAGATCGTGATCGCGCTGCGCCCCGGCATCACCTTCCCGGCGGTCGAGATGGAGCGGATGCTCTGACCCGGAGCGGGCATGGGAAACCCCGGGGTTTCCCACGCGAAAAACGGGCGTTTTTCGCCCTCCTCAGACCTCGATCGTGACGCCCGGATCGGGGTCGAGCACCCGCACCCCCGGCAGGGCGGCCTTCATCGCCTCGGCCGATTGCTCCAGCAGGGGGAAGGTCTTGTAGTGATAGGGGATCACGGTCTTGAAGCTGAAAAGCTTGGAGGCCGCATAGGCCGCGCGCGTCATGTTCATCGTGTAAAGCCCGCCCGCGCACAAGATGCCCACATCGGGCGCATGGATATCGGCCCAGACCTTCATGTCGGCCATCACGTCGGTATCGCCCGAGACATAGACGCCGCGCCCGTCGGCCTCGAGGATATAGCCCGCCTCGGACCCGGCAAAGACCGGGCCATCGGGCCCCGTACCCCGACCGAGGCGGAATGGGTCGCGTGCACCATCGTCACCGCGACACCGACCCAAGCTGCACCGTGCCGCCCTTGTTGAAGCCTATCGTTTCAATCCCCTGCGCCGCGCCCAGCCGCCCCATCAGCTCGACCATGCCGTAGACCTTCAGCCCACGCTCCAGCGCCAACTCCGGCACGCCGCTCACATGGTCGCCATGCCCGTGCGTGAGCAAGATCGCCGTGGCGCCCTCGAACATCACGTCCCGCCGCCCCTCGGGAAACATCGGGTTGCCCTGTTCCCAAGGATCGATCAGCAAAACCTGATCGCCGATGTCCAGCCGCACGCCGGCATGCCCAAGCCAAGTGTATTTCATCGCACCCTCATGTCTTTGCTTTGCCATTCAGCCACCACGATAGACGCAGACAGGGGGGCACGAAAAGGCCCGCGCAAGAGGCCCGACATGCTTGCGGGCCGTGCGGCGCGGGGCTAAACCGCCCCCGGATCGGCACCGCCCACCCAACGAGGAGGCCCCACCGCCATGTCCATTGACCGCGCCACTGCCGCCAGGTCGCCAAGCTCGCCCGCATCCGCGTGGACGAGGCCGACCTGCCCGCGCTCGCCGACGAATTCAACGCGATCCTGGGTTTCATCGAGCAGTTGCAGGAACTGAACGTGGACGATGTGGACCCGATGGTCAGCGTGACGCCGATGCGCCTGCCCCGCCGCGCCGATGTGGTCTCTGACGGCAACCAGCAGGCTGCCGTTCTGGCCAATGCCCCCGACGCGCGAGAGGGGTTTTTCGCAGTTCCCAAGGTGGTGGAATGAGCATGTCCGAGCTGACCAAACTGACCATCGCGGGCGCCCGCGACGCGCTGCGCAAGGGCGAGACCACCAGCGTCGAGCTGACCGAGGCGTGCCTGACGGCCATCGACGGCCGCCGAGCGCGCTGGGTGCCTTTGTCCACAAGACGCCCGAGACTGGCGCTGGAGTCAGGCGCAAGCGCGCCGATGACGCGGATCAGGCCAGGGCGACGCGCCGGCGATGTGCGGCATCCCCGTCGGCATCAAGGATCTGTTCTGCACCAAGGGCGTGCCGTCGCAGGCGGCCAGCGCGCATCCTGGAAGGCTTCCGCCCGGAATACGAATCGACCGTCACGCAGCAACCTGTTCGACGCGGGCGCGGTCATGCTGGGCAAGCTGAACATGGACGAGTTCGCCATGGGAAGCTCCAACGAGACCTCCGTCTACGGCAATGCGGTCAACCCGTGGCGGCGCGGCAATGACGCGACGCGCTGACGCCCGGCGGCTCCTCGGGCGGCTCGGCCAGCGGCCGTGGCCGCCGATCTGTGCCTTGGCGGCGACCGGCACCGACACGGGCGGCTCCATCCGTCAGCCCGCCGCCTTCACCGGCATCGTGGGCCTGAAACCCACCTATGGTCGGTCCTCGCGCTGGGGGATCGTCGCCTTTGCCTCCTCGCTCGATCAGGCCGGGCCGATGACCAAGACGGTGCGCGACGCGGCGATCATGCTGGAGCGCGATGGTGCGGCCACGATCCCGAAGGATTCAGCACCTCGCGCCGATCTGCCCGTGCCCGGATTTCGAGGCGATGCTGACAGGTGACATTCGCGGCAAGGTGATCGGCA
Organism: Roseicyclus sp.; assembly: GCA_018401055.1. The sequence continues at coordinate 2,694 of JAGYLB010000101.1, read as the reverse complement.
TCCCGCGCGAATACCGCATGGACGGCATGCCCGCCGAGATCGAGGCGCTCTGGACCGAGGGCGCCGACATGCTGCGCGATGCAGGCGCGGAGATCCGTCGATATCTGCCTGCCGCACACGAAATACGCGCTGCCCGCCTATTACGTCATCGCGCCGGCCGAGGCGTCGTCGAACCTCGCGCGCTATGACGGGGTGCGCTTTGGCTACCGCGCGAAACTGGCGCAGGGCGACGGCATCACCGAGATGTATGAAAAACCCGCGCCGAAGGCTTCGGCGCCGAGGTGCAGCGCCGCGTGATGGTCGGCACCTATGTGCTGTCGGCGGGCTTCTACGACGCCTATTACAACCGCGCCCGCAAGGTCCGCACGCTGATCAAGCGCGACTTCGAGACGGCGTTCAACGAGGGCGTAGATGCGATCCTGACGCCCGCGACGCCCTCGGCCGCCTTTGCGCTCGGGCAGAAATTCGACGATCCGGTGCAGATGTATCTCAACGACGTCTTCACCGTGACCGTGAACCTTGCAGGGCTCCCCGGCCTCGCCGTGCCCACGGGCCTTGATGCGCAGGGTCTGCCGCTGGGTCTGCAGCTGATCGGCAAGCCTTGGGAAGAGGGCGAGTTGCTCAACATCGGCTATGCTTTGGAACAGGCTGCCGGATTTGTGGCGAAACCTGCGAAATGGTGGTAATGTCTCGAAAACGATAAATCTTCGAGGCAGTAAAATGGCAGGTTTTCCAAGGGGCAGCAGTGCCCTCGTCCTTGTTGCGTGGGTCCTTGCGGCCTGTGGCGGCGGCGCGCCGCCCAATGATGTCGCGCAAGGTGTCGGGTTCGAGCGACCTCCAGTCCTTTCCAGATGCGGCAAGCAGCGCTCAGGGGCACATGGTGCCGATGCGCACCACGACGACCGTGACCTCGCCCATTGCTCCCGATCAGCGCGGCTTTGCCGCCGCGCCCGGCAACCGCGCCTGCGCCTGCAGCGCCCCCGGTGGTGCCCCCGGTCGCCGTTCGCCCCGCGCGCCCCAACCCGCGCCCGGCTCCGATCCCGGCGGCGCCCGAGGTCGCCAGCGTTGCAGCCGCAGCCATCGCCGCGGCTTGAGGCCACGCCGCAACCCTCCGCCCCTGCCCCGCAGGTCACCTTGGCCAGCGCCCCTGGCCGGTGAGCGTCGCCAACCCCGGCATTTCGGACGAGCAGGAATTCGACGCCGTCGCCGGATCGCGAGATCATCGAAAGCGACGCCGCCCGGCTTGGCGCGGATGCAGGCCGAGCGCGTGGTGATCGCCCCACCGCCATTCCCGACCGGCCCGAGGGGCTTGGCCCCAACATCATCGACTATGCGCTGTCGACCTCGCATCCCGTGGGCGAGCGCCGCTACAATCGTCGCCCCATCGGCGACGAGAGACACCAGCGCGCTTGCATTGCCTTCCGCTCCGCCGATCTGGCGCAGGAATGGTTCTTGCAAAACGGAGGACCGGGCCGCGACCGGCAGGGGCTGGACCCCGACGGCGATGGCTATGCCTGCGGCTGGAACCCCGGCGTCTTCCGCTCGGCGGCGGCGGCGTGCGCGGAATTGAAAGTCCTCTCGCCCACTTTCGGGCCGCGCCGTGACGGTTTGCGGCCCGAGCTTGTCGTGTTGCACTACACGGCCATGGCCGATTGCGATGCAGCGCTCCGCGTGCTCTGCACCCCCGAGCGCGAGGTTTCGGCCCATTACCTGATCCGTCGCGACGGCCGCGTGGTGGCGCTGGTCGACGAGGCGATGCGGGCATGGCATGCGGGCGCGGGCACATGGCGGGGGCGCGGCGACGTCAATTCCCGCTCCATCGGGATCGAGCTGGACAATGACGGCGCCTCGCCCTTCGCCGCCCCGCTGATGGACGCGCTTGAGGGGCTTTTGCCCGGCATCCTGTCGCGCTGGTCCATCCCGCCCCATGGCGTGATCGGTCATTCGTGCATGGCGCCCGGCCGCAAGATCGACCCCGGCCCGCGCTTCGACTGGCAAAGGCTGGCGCGCGCGGGGCTGGCGCTCTGGCCCGAGGGCAAGGACGCGACCCCGCGCGACCCTGCGCGGTTTCGCGCCGATGCACAGGCCTACGGCTTTCCCGATGTCGCGGACGATCTTTTGCTACAATCGGTGCGCCTGCGCTTTCGCCCGCAGGCCAAAGGCCCGCTCGACGCCCGCGATAGCGCCATCATGGCCGAGATGGCGGCGCGCATCAGTGCTTGAACCAAAGCCCGCGGCAGCGTAGCAGGCACGGGCGCGGAGGGCTGGATGACCGCGGGCGGGCAACCGTTCGAGGAAAGTCCGGACTCCCTGAAGCCACGGTGCCGGGTAACGCCCGGGCGGAGCGATCCGACGGACAGCGCCACAGAAAACAGACCGCTGCAGCCCTCGGGGTGCAGTCAGGGTGAAACGGTGGGGTAAGAGCCCACCGCGCGACTGGCAACAGGAGCGGCACGGCAAGCCCCACCGGGAGCAATGCCGAATAGGGATGTCGCGGGGGCAACCCCGGGGGCTGGCTTCGTTCCCAGATATCCGGGTTGGCAGCTTGAGGCGCAGAGGCAACCCTGCGTCCAGAGGAATGGTCATCCAGAGGGGGCAACCCCTTGGACAGAATCCGGCTTACAGGCCCTCCGCGCACATTCGGGGCTGGGGAACGGGACGCGGGCCTAGTGATTGCCGCGCGGAACGCGGGCC
>JAGYLB010000100.1 GCA_018401055.1 Roseicyclus sp. | reverse complement strand
CACCTCAGCCGCACGCAAACTCTCCGCCCCGTCGATCCGCGCAGGGCGATCTTGCCGCAGCGCTGGCCGCCGTCGACACGGCGCTGGCCATCTACACCCCTGACCACACGCCCTTTACCACGCCGCGCCAGTTCCGCCCTGCGCGACGCCATCCCGCCGCCCTCGGCTGACCCCCGCCGCCCCTCACCGCGCCAGCAGCCCCGCCTCCCTCCAGCGCCGCCAGCACCGCCCCGGCCACGCGCCGCGCGCCAAGGCTGTTCACATGGTCGTCGTCGACATAGAGCGGCAGCCCGTCCTGCGTCACCTGACAGCGCGCGCCTACCCCGCAGATCGCCTCGGTCGGGCTTTCGACTCACCAGCGCCCAAGCGTCCTGGCCACGTCGCGCAGGAGCGCCAGCGCCGCCGCATTGCGCGCATCCCACGCCGCGCGGGGATAGCTGATTCCCATCCGGCAGGCCGAAGATCAGCCGCCGCGCCATATGTGGTCGGGCAGGTTCTGCACACCCACCTCGGGCACGCTCCGTTCGGAAAGTAGCACGACGCGCTTTCTGCCGCATCCAGCCGCGCGACGACATCGCCCAACGCGGCCGCGACCCAGCCGCTCCTGCTCCTCAAGGCTAGCGGCCGTGGCTGGCGACCGCCAGCGCATCCTCCGCCGCCAGGCCAAGCCCGCCGCCCTCGACCCCGCCCTCGCCATTGTCGAAAGGCACTGCGTAGAGCGGCGCGGGCCAGCGCAAGCGTGCAATATAACGACCTCGATCCCGTCATCCGCCACCAGCCGCTCCAGCACGGCGGCGCTGTGTAGGCCACACAATCGGGCCGCACCGACGGCCCCTCGTAGCCGATCAGCGGCGTGCAGGAGCGATAGGTGAAATCCACCAGCCCCGTCCCCTGCGGCGCGAGCAGCAGGCCCAACTGCTCGGTCAGGGTCAGCGCGTGGCTGTCGCCCCAGAGCGCGACCCGGCCCGGCCCCGCCTCAAGCCCATGCACGCAGGCCAGGCCCGGGTCGATCACATTGCCCGGCCGCGAATGGCATTCGTCCTGCCGCGGCGGCAGATCATCGGCGAAACCCATGATCTCGCCCACCCTTGGGTCGAACCGCCCCGGCCGCACCCTCGGACTGGTCGATGGCGACCGACAGGGCCACGGTCACGCCCACCAGCGCCCCCGTCCCGGCAAAGACCTGCCGCCGCGTGAAAACCCCGCCCCGCCGCACCGGCATCTCTATGAGCCGCCACGTCGCCCATGCCAGCCCCAGCGCCAGCGCCGACAGCAACAGATACCCCCAGACCGGCACCGGATCGAGGCTGCGGATGCGCGCGAAGGCAAAGAGCGGCTGATGCCACAGATAAGCCGGGTAGCTGATCAGCCCGACCAGAACCAGCGGCCGCCACGCCAGCATGCGCCCCGGCACCAGTGTCGCCCCCCCGCCCCCGAAGATCAGCAGCACCGTCCCCGCCACCGGCAAAAGCGTCCAGACCGAGGGAAAGGGCGTCTGCGCGTCGATGACCACGAAGCCCGCCCCGATCAGCCCTGCGCCGATCCGAACCCGGCGACCCCGCGCAAGGCCCTCGAGGCCTCCGCGCCCGGTCCGGCCATAGCGAGCAACGCACCTGCCAGAAGCTCCCAGGCGCGCGTGGTCAGGAAATAGAAATTCGCCGACGGCGCCGTCTCGGATCGTAGCTGTGCCAGCGCAAGGCTCGCGCAGGCAATGCACAGAAACCCCGCCATCCGCACCCCGCGCGGCAGGCGCAGCGACAAGATCAGCAAAAGCGGAAAGATCAGGTAGAACTGCTCCTCCACCGACAGCGACCAGGTGTGAAGGAAGGGGAAGAGGTCCGCGCGTGGCGCGAAATAGCCGGTCTCCCCCTCTAGCCCGATATTGGCGACGAAAACGACCGTGTAGCCGATGCTCTGCCCGTAGTCCCAGAACTGCTGCGGTGTCATCCACAGCACGGCAAAGGGGATGCTGGCCGCAATGACGAGGAACAGCGCCGGCATCAGGCGGCGCGCGCGGCGCTCGTAAAAGGTCCTGTAGCTGAACCCGCCCGCCGCATGGTCGGCCAAAATGATCCGCGTGATCAGGTAGCCCGAGATGACGAAGAAGACGTCCACCCCGATAAAGCCGCCCTCGAACCCCGTGATCCCTGCATGGTAGAGAATGACAGGCAGCACGGCGATGGCGCGCAAGCCGTCGATCTCGGGGCGGTAGGGGGTCTGGCTCATCGCGCGGGCCTTGTCGTTGCTCGCGCCGCCATAGCCGCCGCCGGCTCGCAGGGTGCAAGCCTCTCTGCCCGCCCCCTGCCCGGCCCGGCTAAACCGGTGCCATGCCGCAAGGAGCCGTTATGCAGCGCTACGAGTACAAGCTGGTCCCCGCCCCCGAGAAAGCCCTCAAGCACAAGGGCTTGAAAGGCGCGGCCGTCTTCGCCGCCACGCTCGAGGATATGATGAACGAGATGGGGCGCGACGGCTGGACGTACCTGCGCGCCGACACCCTGCCCGAAGAGGTGCGCTCTGGCCTGACCTCAAGAACGACGGTCTATCGCAACATTCTGATCTTTCAGCGCGCGCTGCCGCAAGACCCGCCCGAGCCCGAACCCATGCCCGCGCGCGCGCCGCGCCGACGTCTGCCTCCCGAAGACGAGATCGAGGATGAGTACGAGTACGACGCTGGCCCGCCCGCCCTCCTCAATCTCTTCGCCGACCCCGAGGACCCGCCAACACCGCCCGACACACCGCGCAAGCCCTGAAGCAGCGTGGCCTATTCGCTGACGTTCAGCGCCAAGGCATGGATCTCGGCCACCAGCGCCGGCCCCAAAGCCGCGTGCACGGCACGATGCCGCGCGATCCGGCTCATGCCCGCAAAGCCGTCAGCCGCGATGGTCACGTTGAAATGGCTCTGCCCGCCCTCCTGATAGCCGCCGTGGCCGCGATGCCGCTCGCTGTCGTCGACCACCTCGAGCACGCGGGGCTGAAACGCCGCCTGCAACCGTTCCTCGATTTTCTCTGCCCTTGTCACGATTTTCCCCTCTTCCCTCTTCACCTTACCGCCCAAAACCCTAAACTCACGCTTCCGAGTCGAAAAGGGCAGCGCGATGACCAGCAAGGACCCGTTCAATTTCGACCTCCGCGTGTCGACGGACAAGAAGAAACGACGCACCGGCCGCCGCGGCATGTCAGGCGCGTTCGAAACCTCGCAGCGTGTCTGCGAGGCCGAAGGCTGTGAGGAAACGGGCCAGTACCGCGCGCCCAAAAGCCCCGACAACCTCGAGGAGTACAAGTGGTTCTGCCGCGAGCATGTGCGCGAATACAATCTCAAGTGGAACTTCTTCGACGGCACCACCGAGGCCGAGATGGAGGCGCAGCTTGACCGTGACCGCGTCTGGGACAGGCCCACCAAGCCGTTCAAGAAATCGGTCGAGGAACGCGCCTGGGCGCGACTGGGCGTCGATGACGCCCATCAGGTGCTGGGCGGCAACGCCACGCGCAACCCGGGCCGCTCGGGCGGCGGCGGGCGCAAACTGCCGCCCACCGAACGCAAGGCGATCGAGATACTCGAGGCCAAGGACAGCTGGACCAAAACCGAGATCCGCAAGAGCTACAAGGCACTCATCAAGATCCTGCACCCCGACATGAACGGCGGCGACCGCTCCGACGAGGACCGCCTGCAAGAGGTCGTCTGGGCCTGGGACCAGATCAAGGACAGCCGCAATTTTGCCGATTGATGGTGCCGGCCTGGGCTTCTTCGTTTCAAAAATATCCCCGCCGGAGGCTCCCGCACCCGCCAAAGGCGCCTCCGCCATCGGGGGGCCTGCCCAGAACCACAGGCCTGCAGCCCGCGCCAGCGTCGCCGCGCCCGGGCGACGGCAAAGCCGGCGCAAGACCATGACGGGGCCCGATGCCTGACACCCATTTCAGAACCTTGATCCTTGGCGCGGGGGCCGCGGGGATGATGTGCGCGGCCTACAGCGGGCCCGGCACGCTGGTCATCGACCACGCCCGTAACCCAGGCGAAAAGATCCGCATCTCGGGCGGCGGGCGGTGCAATTTCACCAATCTGGACACGCAGCCCGACAACTTCCTGTCGGAAAACCTGCATTTCGCCAAATCCGCGCTCAGCCGCTACACGCCTTGGGATTTCCTCGACCTCGTCGGCCGCCACGCGATCCCCTGGCACGAAAAGACGCTCGGCCAGCTGTTTTGCGACCGCTCGGCCAAGGATATCATCGCCATGCTGCGCGCCGAAATGGGGGGCCGCGGCTTGGCTGCAAACCAGTGTCGAGGAGATCACCCACCGCGACGGACGGTTTCATGCGACCCTGACGCGCGAGGGCGCCCGCCACACGCTGACCGCCGATCACCTTGTGCTGGCCACCGGCGGCAAGTCGATCCCCAAGATGGGGGCCACTGGCCTTGCCTACCGCATCGCCGAACAGTTCGGGCACCGCGTGACCGAAACCCGGCCCGCGCTGGTGCCGCTGACCTTTGACGAGGCGCAAAAGACGGTCTTCGCCGCACTTGCAGGCACCGCTGTCGACACGCGCGTGACCTGCAACGGCGCGGCTTTCGATGAGGCGATGCTGTTCACCCATCGCGGCCTGTCGGGACCTGCCATCTTGCAGATCTCGTCCTATTGGCGCGAGGGCGACCGGCTGTCGGTGCGGCTGCGTCCCGATCTCGACCTCTATGACCAGCTGCGCATGCGCCGCGCCGAGGGCGGCGGCAAGGCCACCGCGACCGTTCTGGCCGATATCGTGCCGCGCGCGCTGGCCCGCCATCTGGTCGAGGCTTGGGGCGTCACCGGCAATCTGGCCGACCAGTCCGATGCGGCCCTGCGCGATCTGACGGCAAGGCTGTCGGATTGGACGCTCACCCCCACCTCGTCGGAGGGCTACCGCACCGCCGAGGTGACGCTGGGCGGCGTGGCTACCGACAAGATCAGTTCATCGACAATGGAAAGCCGGATCGTCCCGCGCCTCTATGTGATCGGTGAGGCGCTGGACGTGACGGGCTGGCTTGGCGGTTACAATTTCCAATGGGCCTGGGCCTCGGGCGTGGCGGCGGGCCAGGCCATCGCGGCGGGTTAGCCGCGCCAGAAGGCGGCGGTGAACAGCACGAAGACCGCCAGCAATTCCAGCCGCCCCACCAGCATGCCGAAGATCATGATCCACTTGGCCGCGGTCGGAAACCCGTCCATCGCCCCTGTCGGCCCCACCTCGGGCCCAAAGGCCGGGCCGATATTGGCGACCGAGGTCCAGGCCGCCGTGATCGCGGTCTGTGTGGCCAACCCCGTCAGCGACAGGGCCACGGCCACTACCCCCATGGTCAGGAAGAAAAGGACGGTGAAGGTCATCACCGAATCGATCACGTCACGCTCGATCGGCCGCCCGTCCAGCCGTGGCACCGTCACCGTGCGCGGGCTGACAAGGATGCGCAACTGGTTGATCAGCGCCTCTTTCAGCACAAGGTAGCGAAACACCTTCACCGAACAGCCCGTCGACGCCGTGCAGCCTCCGATCAGGCCCGCGACGAACAGGATGCCAAAGGCGAAACTGCCCCAGGATGTGACATCCGTGCTGGAAAAGCCCGTTCCGGTCCAGATCGTGACGAGGTTGAAGCTGCTTTCCCGCAGCGCCGGTTCCAAAGGAATACCCAGAACCAGCACCTGCCAAAGCGTCAGCGCGACAATCGCATAGGTCATCCAGCGCAGGAAAGCCCGCACCTGCACATCGCGAAACAGCGCCATCCGGTTGCCGTTCGCGAACTGGATGAAGCGGATGAAGGGCACCGAGGCGAGGATCATGAACACCACGGCCGCATATTCCGCAGGGCCGGAAAAGGCCGCGAAACTCTGGTCCGTGGTGGAGAACCCGCCCGTAGACAGCGTGGTTAGCGCGTGCACGGTCGCCTCATACCACTCCATACCAAGTGCGCCATAGGTCGCCGCGCAGGCCAGCGTCAGCACCACATAGGCCAGGATCAGCCCGCGCGAGATGTCGATGGTGCGCGGCAGCACCTTGCCCAGCGTGTCGAAGCCTTCCGAGCGAAAGAACTGCATCCCCCCCACCCGCATCACCGGCAAGAAGATCAGCGCAACGATGACGATCCCGAGGCCCCCCAGCCATTGCAAGATGCCGCGCCACAGGTTCACGCCCCGCGGCAGGTCGTCGAGACCGGGAAATACCGTCGCCCCGGTCGTGGTCATGCCCGAGACAGCTTCGAAATAGGCATCCGTCACCGACACGTCGGGCGCGCCCAGCATCAGGGGGATTGCCCCCACCATGGGCAACACCACCCAAGTCGAGGTGGTCAGCAAGAAGGCTTCGCGCACGCTCATCTGGCGCAGGTCGAAATTGGCCGAAGCCAGCGCCACACTGCCCCCAGCGCCATGGCGACGGCAGCCGAGACCGCAAAGGCCTGCCAGTTGCGGTTGCCGTCCGCCAGATCGATCGCCATGGGAAACAGCATCGCGACCCCCATGACCACGGTCAGAAGCCCAAGCACATATCCAACGGGTCGCAGGTCCAGCATGGGCGGAGGGTTGGCGTGCGCGCGCAGCGCTGTCAAGCAAGCCTGCCATGGGCGATGGTGCAGCGCCGCGCAGTAAATGATTGAAATGACGCATGCCTCTGTGTCAGGCTTTCTGCAGGCATTCAGAATCCAATGCGCGTGCCGCGCCTTTTCCACCAGCCAGCCCGGCGTCACGCGGGGCAAAGCCAGACAGGAACATTCGACGTGGGTGACACCAAGTCCAAAAAGACGCTGAGCGATGGCGATATCGCCACTTACCAGCGCCGCACCGGCCCGACCACCGGCGCGCCCGGCACAGACGCCGACACCCATGCCCATACCGACAAGGACACAGCCCCCAAGGCCGGAACCGATGCCGACGCGGCACCTGCCGCGGATCGGGACGCCTGATCACATTTCACAACATCGCCATTCCAACGGAGGACAGACGGATGAGTGACGGAACCGACGACAAGGACAAGAAAGCCAAGTCAACGCTCGATGACAGCCAGATCGAGACGAGTCGCGGCATGAACCGGCGCACCATGCTGCGCGGCTTTGGCATCGGCACGCTGGGACTTGGCGGGGCGGCCGTGTCGGGCTGTGTGGTCGTCGGGTCCGGCGTCACCGATATCGACAACGGCAATATCACCGATCCGGCAGGCTTTGGCCGCGGTCCTCGTCGTGGCTACCGCACCGGCATCACCGACCGCGATTTCGGCGGCAACATCACCGACCCCGTCGGCTACGGTCGCGGCTGAGCGGACAAGAAGACAGGCAAAGGCCCGGTCGCCGTGGCGGCCGGGCCTTTCATTTATCCTGCATCATCCGCGGTGGATCAGGCTGGAAAACAGATGCGGATCAAGGCTGGCCTGCGCAAAGGTCTCGCCCTCGGTCAGCACGCTGACGGCGTCGTGGCTGTGCAGGCTTTCTTGATGGCTGGCCACCACCCGGAAATCGGAAACCCGCGGATCGGCATGCAATTGCTCGGCATAAAGCCGGGCGGCATCCTCGACGAAGATCGGATTGGCGGCGTTCAGTTCCGCGAAGGCCTGCTCGTCCTCGCGCTTGACCATAACCTGCGTCTCGGTCGGCACGGCGGCGCGCGCCATTTCGATCAGATCCTCGAACCACAGGCAGCCCTGCCCCTCGGCCAGTTCCACGGAAATCCGCGCGACGGAGCGCTGGGAATGGGGCGTCGCCAGCTGGCCCCGGGTGGCGCGCGCATGTTCCGACAGTTCCAGCGAACAGGGGCAGGTCGAGGAATAGACATAATCCAGATGCACGATCTTCTGGCGAACGCCGGCCCGTTCCACCAGTTCCAGCGCGATGTCGTAATACTGGTAGCCCGACAGGCCCGAGCGCAGGCTTTGCACGCGCGCTGGAAAGGACAGGCGCATCTGGATGCGGGCGTCGAAGCTTTCGAGATCGGATTTGTAATCGTCCAGCGCGGCCTCGATCACCTCGAAGGAAAAGGTCTTTTCGGCATGGGCATAAAAAGACCGCATGATGCGGCTCATGTTGATGCCCTTCTTGTCGGCCTCGAGGCTGACGGTGCCCGTCACGCTGGTTTCCAGCGTCAGATCGCCATTGTCGCGCGTGTGATAGCGGATCGGCAGGCGGAAGTTGGAGATGCCGACATGCTGGATCTGCCGGTTCGCGCCCCGGATCAACGAGGACGGTCCGTTCTGCAGATCGGGCAACGTGTCCTTGTAGGCGGCATCGGCCTTGAAGTCGGTGGGGTAGCGCCGCTCGAACACCGGGTAGGGCGCGGCGGCCAACCGACCGATGGTCGGCTCAAGCGCTGCGATCTCTTCGGTGCTCGCCGTTGCCGCCCAAGCCCGCAAGCGCGCCAGCGCAGTTTCCACCTCGGCCCGGCTGGGCGCCTCGGTCATCTCGGTCACGTGGATGTTCATACTGCTCGTCCTCTCGCGTCACGGCACGAACGCGCAAGATAGGCCCTGCGTGGGACGTTCCCAATCTTGCCGTACCTTTTTTTTACGCTAATGGGGCTGTGCCGGATCACGTTTACGCGCCCCTCTGCCGGTATCTTTCGACACCGAAGGGGCTCAGGCGGCTTTTGTCGCCGCGCGGGGAAGATCCTTGGTCATGACCGCATTGGGCAGGCGCACGCCATGGCGTTCGACCTCTTGCCGGGTGACGATCCGCCAGCCACGCCGGGCGAAGAATCGTTCGGCCAAAAGGCTTGCCTCGGTCTCCAGCCGGGTGAGGCCCGCGGCGTCATGCGCCCCTCCAGCACAGCATAGAGCGTTTCGGCCACGCCCTGCCCCATCGCCTCGGGGGCGACATAGGCGAAGTCGATCCAGCCGGTGACGGGGTCCAGCGTCATGAAGCCCAAAGAGCCGATCCTGTCGTTCGGCCACGATCGTCTGCGCCTCGATCAGAGCGGCGGCGCCATGCCTCATCTGCAGGCGGCGCAGGGGACCATGCGGCGCGCTGCGTGGCATCGTAGTGGCGCGCCGCCCCCCTCGTGCACGGCACGGTGGAACAGATCGGCCAGCCCCGGCGCGTCGGTGACGCGGGCAGGCCGGATGATCCAGCCCGTTCATGCCCCACCCGCCGCCGCCAACGCCCCCATCAGATCGGCGATCAGGTCCTCGGGATCTTCGAGCCCCACCGACAGCCGCACCAGCCCACGCGTGATGCCCAGACCCTGCCGCTGGTCTTCGGTAAGGCGCTGGTGCGTCGTGGTCGCGGGATGGGTGATGATCGATTTGGCATCGCCGAGGTTGTTGGAGATGGTCACGATCTCGAGCGCGTTGAGAAAGCGGAAGGCCGCCGCCTGCCCGCCCGCGATCTCGAAGGCGATGACCGTGCCGCCGGTCTCCATCTGCGTGCGGGCCAGCGCGTGCTGCGGATGGGACGGCAGACCGGGAAAGATCACGCTGCTGATGCCGGGCTGGCCTTCCAGCGCCTCGGCGATGGTCTGGGCGGCGCTGGCCTGCGCCCGGCAGCGCAGCTCCACCGTTTCCAGCGATTTCAGCATCACCCAGGCGTTGAAGGGCGACATCGCGCCGCCCGTGTGCTTGAGATAGGGTTCCACCGTCTTGCGGATGAAGGCTTTCGATCCGAGGATCACACCGCCCAAGCACCTGCCCTGCCCGTCAATGTGTTTCGTCGCCGAGTAGATCACCACATCGGCCCCAAGGCCCAGCGTGTCCTGAAACACCGGGGTGGCAAAGACATTGTCCACGATCACCAGCGCACCCGCCGCATGGGCAATGCGAGAGACTGACGCAATATCAATGACTTCCAGCGTGGGGTTCGAAATCGACTCGAAGAACACCGCCTTTGTGTCTGATCTGACGGCATTTTCCCATTGCGACAGGTCGGTGCCATCGACAAAGGTCACCTCCACCCCATAGCGCGCCAGCACTTCCTCAAGGATGTAGAGGCACGACCCGAACAACGCGCGGGCGGCCACCACATGATCGCCCGCCTTGAGCATCGAGACCAGCGCGCCATTCACCGCCGCCATGCCGGAGGCCGTGGCAAAGGCATCCTCGGCCCCTTCCAACGCGGCGATGCGGTCCTCGAACATGCGCACGGTCGGGTTGCCGTAGCGGGCGTAGATGTATTCGTCGGGACCTGTCTCGATGAAGCGCGCCTCGGCGGCCTCGGCGGTGTCGTAGACAAAGCCCTGCGTCAGAAACAGCGCCTCGCTCACCTCGCCATATTGGCTGCGGCGCGTTGCCTGGAGTGCACGGCGCGCGTGCGTTTCTTCAGCGTCTTCAGTGTGTTGGCGTCCTTCACGGCGCCCTCCTCTCATCTCATGCCCCAAGGGGCGGACATGGTCGGGGGCGTGCGATCAGGGTGCGATCAGGCCAGGCGTCCTCGACCTCTTTAGCGGCTTGTTTAACGTGGCCCGCAATCCGGTTCACAAATCACCACGCGCGCTTGGCTACGCTGCAGGCCGCACTCCGTCAAGCACCACTGAGGCATCGGCACCACGTCACGAAACCGTTGCGCGGATTTCACCGAAATGTTGCGGTCAAAGGTTAGCTCGGCCCCAGATATGGCAAGGGCATGCAGGATGGCGGTGATCTCCGTCAATGTGACCGGACAGGACTGGGCCAGCGCCGCACCGCTGGCGCCAGCGCTGGATGCCCTGCGGCCGCGCGCCCGCCGTCACGGTCATGATCCACGGCTACCGCTACTCGCCGCGCGACCCGGCCAATGATCCGCACCGCCACATCCTGTCGCCGCGAGGCGGGTCGGCGCGCTGGAAATCGGTGAGCTGGCCACGCCACCTGCGTCTGGACAGGACCGACGCTGCGCTTGGCATTTCGCTGGGTTGGCATGCGCGTGGCAGCCTGCAATCGGCGGCGCGGCGCGCCTTTGATGCGGGCGATGCGCTGGCCGACCTGCTGCGCGAGATCAAGGCAGCCCGCCCCGACCTTCACATCAATCTCATCGGCCATTCTCTGGGGGCGCGCGTGGCCCTGGCCGCGCTGGCCGGGCTTCCGGCGTCCCATGTCGACCGGGTCATCTTGCTGTCGGGCGCAGAGTATCGCAGCCTTGCCCTTGCGGCCATGGCCTCGCCCGCCGGGCGCACGGCACAGGTGCTCAACGTCACCAGCGGCGAAAATCTGATCTTCGATTGCGGGTTCCGGATGGCCGTGCCTGCACCGCATCTGCGCGACTGGCCGCTTGCGTCTGGCCTGCCTCAGGTGCCGGGCTGGACCGACCTGCGCATCGATTGCCCCGACAGCCGCGCGGCGCTGGACCGGATCGGGGTGCCGATCCGCCCGCCGCGTGTGCGCATTTGCCACTGGTCGAGCTACCTGCGCCCGGGCCTGTTCCGCCTTTACCGCAGGGTCTGCGACCCGTCGCAGCCCGAAATCTTGCCGCGTCTTGCTGACGCCCTGCCCCGGCCCGACCGCGCCAACGCGCCACGGGGACCGGCGCCGCGGCTTTCCCCCTTGTGATCGCGCGGGTTACCTCCGATCTGGGAAAGACGGGCGGGAAACCACCGCAAGGCGTCGCGGCATCTGGTTTTTCGTCGAAAATCTTTCTAACGTGACGATCGCGGTCGCACTAAAGGCAACGGAGATGGCATGAGTTCGAGTTTCTTGCAGGGCATTTCCTTTTTCGCGCTCGTCATCATCACCGTGATGGCGAGTTTCGGCGGATTTGGGGTGCTCTGAGATGTCGAAACGCTACGCCGGCGATCACAGCCCGACCGGGCGGCGCGACAGCGATGCACCACGCGAGACGGTGACGGCCGAACGGCTGGAAGTGCCCAGCTTCAGGGGCCGCAAGCCGATGCGCCATGGCGCCAAGCTCAACATCATGTTCGTTCTGCCGCTGGTGGCGATGGCCGCGGCCTTCTTTCAGCCGGTGACGGCGATGGCGGTCGATCTGGCGGGCGCGGCATCGCTGATGCTGGCGGCCTGGCTGACGCGCGACGGGGTGCGGGCCGAAGATGCCTTTGCCGAACGCAAGGTGGCGCGCCGCCCGGCCATTCCGCGCAAGATCTTCGGCTCGGTGCTGATGGGGGCGGGCGTGGGCCTGCTGGTCTTTGGCGGAAACTGGAACCTTGCCGCCGCCATCGTGGTGGGTGTCATCGCGGGCGCGCTGCATCTGGGGGCCTTCGGGCTCGACCCGCTCAAGGACAAGGGGCTCGAGGGCGTGGACAGAAGCCAGACCGACCGCATCGCCCGCAAGATCGAAGAGGCCGAAAAGGTGCTGGCGCAGATGAGCGACGCCATCCGGCGTGCCCGCGACCGGCAGCTGGAAACCCGCGTTCTGGCCTTTGAGGAGACGGTGCGCCAGATGTTTCGACAGGTCGAGGCCGACCCGCGCGACCTGACGCAGGCGCGGCGCTATCTGGGCGTCTACCTGCAAGGCGCGCGCGACGCGACGGTGCAGTTCGTCGAGCTTTATGCCCGCGGCCGCGACCCCAAGGTGCGCGCCGATTACGAGGCCTTTTTGTCTGATATGGAAACCAATTTCGCAAAGCGGACCACCGCGATGCTGACCGATGACCGGACGAATTTCGATGTCGAGATCGAGGTCCTGCGGGACCGATTGAACCGTGAAAACCTGCGTATCGAGGGATAGGAAAAAGCCATGACCACCACCATTCGCCAACAGGCCGAAGAGGCCGCCAAGATGGTCGAAGAAATCAACGCTGTCGTGCTGCTGGAACCCAGCGCCGATCTGGTGCCCCTGCCCGCCGCCGATGCGCCGACGGCCGAAGAGATTCGCAGGCGCGTGTCCGAGATCGACATGACCGACACCAATTCGATCGTCACCTTCGGCTCCTCCGCGCAGGCCGAATTGCAGCAGATCAGCCAAGCGATGCTGCAGGGCGTCAAGAACAAGGATGTGGGGCCTGCGGGCGACAGCTTGCGCGAAATCGTGGGCACGATCCGCGGCTTTTCCGTCGACGAGCTTGACCCCAACCGCAAGCAAAGCTGGTGGGAACGCCTGTTCGGCAAAGCCAAGCCGATCCACAACTTCATGGCCAAGTACGAAGAGGTTCAGGATCAGATCGACAGGATCACGGAAAACCTGCTCCGCCATGAGCACACGCTGATGAAGGACATCAAGTCGCTCGACAAGCTCTATGAAAAGACGCTCGATTTCTACGACGAACTGGCGCTCTACATCGCGGCGGGCGAGGAAAAGCTGCGCGAGATCGACACCGTCACCATCCCCGCCAAGGAGGCCGAGGTTCAGGCCGCACCCGCGGATGATCAGGTGATCCGCGCACAGGAATTGCGCGACCTGCGCGCCGCGCGCGACGATCTGGAACGGCGCGTGCACGACCTGAAACTGACCCGTCAGGTGACGATGCAGTCGCTGCCCTCGATCCGGCTGGTGCAAGAAAACGACAAGAGCCTAGTGACCAAGATCAACTCCACCCTCGTGAACACCGTGCCGCTGTGGGAAACCCAGTTGGCCCAAGCCGTCACGATCCAGCGCTCGACCGAAGCCGCCAAGGCGGTGCGCGAGGCGACCGACCTGACCAACGAATTGCTGCGCCAGAACGCGACCAACCTGCGCGAAAGCAACAAGATCGTCCGCGAGGAGATGGAGCGCGGCGTCTTCGACATCGAAGCCGTCAAGGCCGCCAATGCCGAACTGATCGCCACGATCGAGGACAGTTTGCAGATCGCCGACGAGGGCAAGCGCCGCCGCGCGGACGCCGAGGTCGAGATGCAGAAGATGGAGACCGAATTGCGCGACACGCTGTCAGCCGCCTCCTCGCGCGCCACGCAGGCAGCGGCCAATGCCACCGGGTCGGGTGCCACGCCCCCGCCGCCGCCTGCAAGCTGATCGGTCGTCATGCGGCTGCGCCTGCCAAAGCTTGCGACATGTGCCGCAGCACTTGCCTTGTCGGGATGCGTTGCGACGACGCCCGCACCCGACATATCGCCCCGGCCCGAATTACGGGCCGAGGGACAGGTCAGGTCAGCCGAAAGCGCGGCCTTCGCGCGCTATTACCGCAGCGTCGAGGCGCGGCTGGTCGGTGACGGTCTGCTGCGCACGGATGGCGGCGTGACCGACGCGCCGTTTTCCGCAGCTACGCTTGCGGCCAATTTCGAACGGATCGCCCTTTACGACGAATACGCGCTGGTGGGCGGGCGTTTCGTGCAGCAGCAGACGCCGTCGCGGTTGCGCCGCTGGGAACAGCCGGTGCGCATCCAGGCCCATTTCGGCTGACTCTGTCAGCGCCGATCAGCGGGCCGAGGACCGGTCGATCCTGTCGACCTATGCGACACGGCTGGCGCGGGCCACGCGGCACCCGATCAGCACGGTCACGTCAGGCGGGAATTTCCACGTCCTCTACATCAGCCGCGATGATCAAGACAGCATCGGCGATCTGGTGCGCCAACTGGTGCCCGGCGCAGGCCCCGAGGTGGTAGCCGAGATCGCGCAGCTTCCGCGGTCTACCTTCTGTTCGGTCTACGCCTTTTCGGAAACCGGCGGGCGCCCGGTCTATGTCGCGGCCATCGCCATCATCCGCGATGAACACCCCAGCCTGCTGCGCCGGTCTTGCGTGCATGAGGAGGTGGCGCAAGGTCTGGGCCTGCCCAATGACAGCCCATCGGCGCGGCCGACGATCTTCAACGATGACGAGGAATTCGCCCTGCTGACACCGCATGACGAGCTGTTGTTGCGTATGCTCTACGACCGCCGCCTGCAACCTGGCCTGCGCCCGGGGGAGGACCGCGCCACCATCCGCCAGATCGCCGAGGAACTGATCGGAGGGCCCAGTTGAGGTCTGCCCTGCCCGCCATTGCGGCGGCGTTGCTCGCCTGCGGCCCCGTT
Organism: Roseicyclus sp.; assembly: GCA_018401055.1. Next base: position 25,583 of record JAGYLB010000100.1, on the reverse strand, counting down.
GCGGCGCAAGATGCCATCACGTGGCTGCAAGAGGGGGTCGGCCTTTCCACCCGGGTGATGTCGGCGGGCAGTTGGACGCCCGCGGGCGGCTGGGTCTACGCCACCGACCCGCTGACGCTATGGCAGACCGGCCCCGCGGCCACCTTGATCGCCGTCCCCGCGGCACCGGCCCGCGTCATCGGACTGATCGACCGCGAATACGGACGCTCGACGCTGATGGCGCTGGTCTGGTCCGACGCTCCCGTCGTCTGCGGCGAGGATCTGGGGACCATCGGCGTCGACACCGGGCTTGCGGGCTTTTGGCACCTGCCGATGTCGCCGCGCTGGAGGCCTATGCAGACCCGTCACTCGGCACCTACCACGGCACCTATGCCCAACAGCTCGACGCCGAGGCCCCTACCGTGCCCCTGATCGCCGAACTGCCGAACGGCAGCCGCTTTCCGGTCAGCGGGTCAGGATGGGGCGATGGCAGTTACCCGGTGGCCAGCCTGCGCGACGCCTCGGGCGCGATGATCGCACTTTATGCGCAGTTCGACAGCGGCACCGACGACTGGCTTCTGCCGGTGCCTTGCGGACCGGCCGCGCAAGGGCTAGGCGAGCACCTCGCGCAGGGGCACCTTGGCACAGCGGTGAAAAAGGGTGAGGTTTTCCCTCCCTCATTCCCTGTAGCGACACGCGCCGCCTGCCTATATCATCTTCTGCAACCGATCGCTTTTCTGACAGGGGATTTGCCACATGCCGATCATGGATTTTCTCAAGGGCCAGTTCATCGACGTCATCGAATGGACCGATGATAGCCGCGACACGATGGTCTACCGCTTCGAGCGTTACGGCAACGAGATCAAATACGGCGCCAAGCTGACCGTGCGTGAGGGGCAGACCGCCGTCTTCATCCACGAAGGCCAGCTGGCCGACGTCTTCACCCCCGGTCTCTACATGCTCGAGACCAACAACATGCCGATCATGACCAGCTTGCAACAGTTGGGACCACGGCTTTGCCTCGCCGTTCAAATCCGAGATCTATTTCGTGTCCACGGCGCGGTTCACCAATCTGAAATGGGGCACCAAGAACCCGATCATGCTGCGCGACCCGGAATTCGGGCCGACCCGCATCCGCGCCTTTGGCACCTATGCCGTGCGCGTGGCCGATGCCGGGCGCTTCATGACCGAGATCGTCGGCACGGATGGGGAATTCACCACCGAGGAAATCACCTTTCAGATCCGCAATGTCATCGTCCAGCAAGTCAGCCAGACGGTGGCCGGGTCGGGCATCCCGGTGCTGGACATGGCGGCCAACACCGGCGAATTCGGCAAGATCGTCGCCGACCGCATCTCGGCCACGATCACCGAATACGGTCTGACGCTGCCCGAGCTCTATATCGAGAACATCTCCCTGCCCCCGGCGGTCGAGGCGGCGCTGGATCGGCGCACCTCGATGGGAGTGGTGGGCGATCTGCACAAATACACCCAGTTCCAGACCGCCGAGGCGATGCGCGCCGCCGCCGAAAACCCCGGCGGCGATGGCGGCATGGGCGCGGGCTTGGGCATGGGGATGGGCATGGCGATGGCGCAAGGGCTGGCGCAGAACATGGCCGGGCCACGCGAGCCAATCCGCGCGCCGCCGCCCCGCCGCCGCCGCCGGTCGAACATGTCTGGCACATCGCCGAGAACGGCCAGACCAAGGGGCCGTTTTCCAAGGCCGATCTGGGCCGCATGGCCGCCAGCGGCGCGCTGACGCGGCAAACCCATGTCTGGACCCAGGGCCAGGACGGCTGGAAGATCGCCAATGACGTGACCGAGCTGGCACAGCTGTTCACCGTCATGCCGCCGCCGCCGCCGCCGCCGGGCGCGTAACTCTCAGATCGCAGGGCGCGATACCTGCGCGCCCTGCCCCTTTGGCGTCAGACGTGGCGCCGCCACTCCATCATCGCGGCGACAAGATCGTCGGTCGTGGTCTTGAACTTGCCTTCCTCGATCTCCTTGAGGGCGGCCTTGGCTTCGCCGGCATTGATCCGCTCGGCCACCGATCCGGCGCAGCGATGGAACTGCTGGTGCAGATCGCCGATCCGCCGCGCGTTGCGGTCGTTGGGATGGGCCTTGAGATAGCCGTCAAGCCATGTGCCGAAGCGGCAGCTGTGGTTGTCGGCCACGCGCGCGGGATCGAGATTGGACACCCCCGACATGGCCGCAGCCTTGAGGCGCGTCTTCCACGCGCCATGCGCGCCGATGGCCTCGGTGATTTCGGTTCTTGTCGTGGTATCCACCACGGAGTTTTGGCTTTGCATGTCTCTCTCCTGATCCGGGGGCGGGCCGATCGTCGGTCTGCCGCTCGCATCTGCCCTGTGGCTAACGACCCATCGGCGCGAGGATTGAGACCGTGGGGCCGCACGCGATGTCACAGCGCGGTCCGGACCACGGGAAATCCCCCCTTGAACCGCGACGGCTGGCGGGGGATCACTTAGGCGACCCGACCAGCAGCCTTTCGAAAGCCGCCATGTCCCCCAGTTTCGACACCGCCCAAGACCCGCGCCGCCCCGAGGACGAGCATCGCTTTCCTTGCCCGCAATGCGGCTCGGACATGCGCTTTGCCCCCGCCGATGCGCGGCTGATCTGCGATCATTGCGGCCATGACGAACCCATCGAAGCGCCGGCTGCGGGGCCTTGGGGGGGCGGTGCGCCCGCGCTGATCGAGCTGGATTACGAGACTGCCATCGCCGCGAAACTGCCCGCGCAAGAGATGGAGGAAACCCGCGTCTCCCACTGCCCAAGCTGTGGCGCGCAGGTGCAATTCCAGCCCGATATCCATGCCACCGAATGCCCGTTCTGCGCCACGCCCGTGGTCACCGACACCGGCACCCATCGCCATATCAAGCCCAAGGGCGTGATCCCCTTTCACCTGACCGAGGCACAGGCGCATGACGCGATGACCGGCTGGCTGGGTCGGTTGTGGTTCGCGCCGAACGGCTTGCAGCAATATGCGAAAAAGGGCCGCAAGATGGATGGGATCTATGTGCCCTACTGGACCTATGACGCCGACACCGCCACCCGCTACACCGGCCAGCGGGGCGATGCCTATTACGTCACCGTGCGCGGCAGCGATGGCAAGACCCGCCAGGAACGCCGCATCCGCTGGAGCCGCCGGTCCGGCCAGGTGGCGCGGGTCTTCGACGATATCCTGATCCTCGCCTCGCGCAGCCTGCCCAAGCAGTTCACCGACCGGTTGGCGCCCTGGGACCTGTCGGCGATCACGGGATACAGGCCGGAATTCCTGTCGGGGTTTCGCGCCGAAGGCTACCAGGTCGAACTGGACGAGGGGTTCGAGGAGGCCAAGCAGCTGATCGAGGCGCAGATCCGGCAAGACATCCGCCACGACATCGGCGGCGATGAGCAGCGCATCGACCAGATGCAGGTGCGCATCGCCGATGTCACCTTCAAGCATGTGCTGTTGCCGGTCTGGGTCGCGGCCTACAAGTATCGCGGCAAGTCCTTTCGCTTTGTCGTCAACGGGCAAACCGGCAAGGTGCAGGGCGAACGGCCCTGGTCCTGGATCAAGATCACCCTCGCGGTGATCGTGGCGCTGATCGTGGCGGCGGCGGTGGCCTACGGCGTGGCGCTGATGGAGGCGGGCTAGCGCGATCGCGCCGCCTTGCCCCGGTTCGGACGAAAAATCTCTGGCCCGGGGCCGGTGCATTGCGTAGGCACGGACACGGAACTTGGAACGGAGATCCCTGATGTTGCTCTGTGCGGGCGAGGCCCTGATCGACATGTTGCCGCGCAAGACCGAGGGCGGCGAGGCGGGCTTTGCGCCCTATCCCGGCGGCTCGGTCTTCAACACCGCGGTGGCGGCGGCGCGGCTGGGGGTGAACACGGGGTTTTTCAGCGGGCTGTCCAACGATCTGTTCGGGGAACGTTTGACGGCGGTTCTGACCGCATCGGGCGTGGATCACGCGCTTGCGGCGCGGTCCGACAGGCCCACGACACTGGCCTTTGTCACGCTGACCGACGGGCAGGCCAGCTATGCCTTCTACGATGAAAATACCGCCGGGCGCCTGGTATCCGAGGCCGATCTGCCCGATCTGCCCGATGCGGTGACGGCGGTGTTTCTGGGCGGCATCAGCCTGGCGGTGGAACCCTGCGCCGATGCCTATGCCAGCTTGGCCCAACGCGCCGGGCAAGACCGCCTGGTGATGCTGGACCCAAACATCCGGCCCGGCTTCATCGCCGACGAGGCACGGTTTCGCGCGCGCATGGACGCGATGCTGGCGGTGGCCGATGTGGTCAAGATCTCGGACGAAGACATGGCCTGGCTCCTGGGCGAGGGCGCGCTGGACGAGATGGCCGCGCGGCTTCTGGCCAAGGGCCCGGCGCTGGTGCTGGTGACGCAAGGGGCCGAGGGCGTGACCGCCTATGGCGCGGGCGCGCCCTGTCACATGCCCGCGCGCCGGGTCGAGGTGGTGGATACCGTGGGCGCGGGCGATACGTTCAACGCGGGCTTTCTGGCCGGGCTGGACGATGCCGGGATGATGGCAAAAGCGGCGGTGCGCGCGGGCCTGCCCGCCGAAACCCTGGCCAGCGCGCTGGAGCTGGGGTGCGGGCCGCCGCCGTGACCGTGGGGCGCGCGGGCGCCAACCCGCCGCGCCGGAATGACCTGGCATGAGGGCGCTGATCCAGCGCGTCACCCAGGCACGGGTCGAGGTGGCGGGCGCACTGATCGGGCAGACCGGGCCGGGCCTGTTGATCCTTGTCTGCGCCATGCAGGGCGACACGCCCGCACAGGCCGAGACGCTGGCCGCGAAAATCGCCAAGCTGCGCATCTTCAAGGACGAGGCGGGCAAGATGAACCGGTCGCTGCTGGACACGGGCGGCGGCGCGCTGGTGGTCAGCCAGTTCACCCTTGCCGCCGACACCCGCAGCGGCAACCGCCCGGGCTTTTCCACCGCCGCCCCGCCTGCCGAGGGCGAGGCGCTGTATCACCATTTCGCCCGGTCGCTGGCCGCGCTTGGGCCCAAGGTGGAAACCGGGCAGTTCGGCGCGGACATGGCGGTGAGCCTGACCAATGACGGCCCCGTTACCATTTGGCTTGAAATTTAGACATATTGCCTAAAATTTATGCAAGCATGTGTCGAAACGCGGGGAAGACCGCCGATCCTCTGGCCCTTCCCCGCGCGGCTTGACCCAATCGGGCACAGGGTTTTCGACAGGATATCATGACCGACACGCCACGTTTTTCGACGAGATGCACCAGCCGGACGGCACGGCCCGTCGCCAGCCTTACGATGCCTATTGCGGCTGGTTCGGCCGCGAAGACCTGCGCGACCTGCGCAAGAAATCGGCCGATGCCGAACAGTTCTTTCGCCGCACCGGCATCACCTTCAACGTCTATGGCCAGGCCGAGGCGGATGAGCGGCTGATCCCCTTCGACATCGTGCCGCGGATCATCTCGGGGCGCGAATGGGCGCGCCTGACGCGATGGGATCGAACAGCGCGTGCGCGCGATCAACGCGTTTCTCTACGACATCTACCACCGGCAGGAGATCCTGCGCGCGGGCCGGGTGCCCATCGACCTGATCGCGCGCAATGCCGCCTTTCTGCCGCAGATGATCGGCATGGCGCCGCCCGGCAATGTCTACACCCATATCGTCGGCGTCGACCTGGTGCGCACCGGCGAAGATGAATTCTACGTGCTGGAGGACAATGCCCGCACCCCCTCGGGCGTGTCCTACATGCTCGAGAACCGCGAAACCATGTTGCAGATGTTCCCCGAACTGTTCGGGCGCATCAAGGTGCAGTCGGTATCGGATTACCCGCGCGACCTGCGCCGCTCGCTGGCGGCCTGCAGCCCCGCCAACAGCTCGCGGCGATCGCACGGTGGCGGTGCTGACGCCCGGCATTCCACAACTCGGCCTATTTCGAACATGCGTTTCTGGCCGACCAGATGGGCGTCGAACTGGTCGAGGGCCATGACATCCGCATCGTCGGCGGCCGCGTGCAGATGCGCACCACCCAAGGCTACAAGCCGATCGACGTGCTGTACCGCCGGGTCGATGACGATTATCCTTGATCCGCTGAATTTCCGCCCCGACAGCATGTTGGGCGTGCCCGGCGTGATGGATGTCTACCGCGCGGGCGGCATCACCATCGCCAATGCGCCCGGCACGGGCATTGCCGATGACAAGGCGATCTACAGCTACATGCCGGATATCGTCGAGTTCTACACCGGCGAAAAGGCGATCTTGCAGAATGTGCCGACCTGGCGCTGCGGCGATGCGGACTCGTTGGCCTATGTCCTCGATCACCTGGCCGAACTGGTGGTGAAAGAGGTGCACGGATCGGGCGGCTACGGCATGCTGGTCGGGCCTGCCGCGTCGAAAAAGGAACTGGCGGCGTTTCGGGCCAAGCTGATGGCGAAACCGGCCAATTACATCGCCCAGCCCACGCTGGCGCTGTCGACCGTGCCGATCCTGACCAAGGCTGGCCTGGCGCCGCGCCATGTCGATCTGCGCCCCTTCGTGCTGGTCGCGCCCAACAAGATCTCGATCACGCCGGGCGGCTTGACCCGGGTGGCGATCAAGAAAGGATCGCTGGTGGTGAATTCCAGCCAGGGCGGCGGCACCAAGGACACCTGGGTGCTGGAGGAATAGGGCAATGCTGGGCAAAACCGCAGGCGGCCTGTTCTGGATGTTCCGCTACCTGGAACGGTCGGAAAACACCGCGCGCCTGATCGAGGCAGGCTTTCGCATCGCGTTGACGCGCGCCGATGGCGATGATGACGAATGGGCCAGCGTGCTGCAAACCGCCGCCGTGGCCGATCTGTATTTCCAGAAACACGACCAGATCGACGCGGCCAAGGCGATCGATTTCCTGTTGCGCGATGCCACGAACCCGTCCTCGGTGATGACGGCCATCGCCCAGGCGCGCCAGAACGCGCGGCTGGTGCGCACCGCCATCACCCGCGAGGTCTGGGAGGCAGTCAATGACACCTACATGATCCTGAAGCAGGCGCTGGCCCGGCCCGTGTCGGCGCGCGACCTGCCAGAGGTCCTGGCGCTGATCCGGCAGCAATCGGCGCTGGTGCGCGGTGCCATGCATGGCACGATGCTGCGCAACGACATTTTCGATTTCTGCCGTCTGGGCACGTTCCTGGAACGCGCCGACAACACCGCGCGCATCCTGGATGTGAAATACTACGTCCTGTTGCCGTCGATTTCGCAGATCGGGTCCAGCCTCGACAACGTGCAATGGGAAACCATCCTGCGGTCCGTCGCGGGGATGCGGGCCTATCGCTGGATCACGCAGGGCGAAACCAGCCCGATGGGCATCGCCGATTTCCTGATCTTCGACACGCGGATGCCGCGCAGCCTTGCGTTTTCGGCCAGCAAGATCGCCGCCAACCTCGGCTATCTGGACCGTAAGCTACGGGCTTGCGCCATGCCCGTGCGCATGATCAGATCGACGTGATCGCCGCGCGGCTGACCCACAACACCATCGACCGCGTGTTCGAGGATGGGTTGCATGAATTCATCACCGATTTCCTGACCGATATCGCCCGGCTCGGGCATCAGATCGAGACGGATTACCGGTTCCTGGGATAAACAGCGATGCGCCTGAAGATCCTGCACACCACCACCTATCATTTCGAGCACCCCGTCTATTACGGGCTCCAGCAACTGCGCCTGATCCCAAAAAGCAGGACCGGCCAGACGGTGGTGCATTGGAAGATGGAGATCGACGGCGGCATGCTGCAGACCGAGTTCACCGATCATCACCAGAACCGCGTCTCGCTGATTTCCTTCGACAGTCAGGCCAGTTCGATCGTCGTTCATTGCGAGGGCGAGGTGGACACCGCCGATACGGCGGGCGTGACAGCCTGACGCGGGCTTTGCGCCGCTATGGTTCTTTCAACAACCCACCGACCTGACCCGCGCCGCATCGCGCGTGCGCGCCCTGACAAAGGGCCTCAAGGAAGAACAGCCCGACGACATCCCCCGCCTGCACGCCCTTTCGGCCCGGATCACGGCGGCGGTGCCCTACGAGATCGGCCTGACCCAAGCCACCACCACAGCCGAGGAAGCCATCGAGATCGGTGGCGGCGTCTGTCAGGATCACGCCCAGATCTTTGTCGCAGCCGCCCGCCACATGGGCTATCCGGCGCGCTATGTGTCGGGCTATCTGCTGATGTCGGACCGGGTGCATCAGGATGCCAGCCACGCCTGGGCCGAAGCCTATATCGAACCCCTTGGCTGGGTGGGCTTCGACGTGTCGAACGGCTATTCGCCCGATGAGCGTTATGTCCGCGTGGCCACCGGCCTCGACTACCGCGAGGCGGCACCTGTCAGCGGTTTGCGATTTGGCAAGGCTGGCGAGGCTATGTCCATCGACATCCAGGTGCAGCAGCAGTAACCCTTTGGGACACAGGCAGGGGATGGCAGGCGCATGACGTATTGCGTGGGGCTCAAGCTCGATCGCGGGCTGGTGTTCATGTCCGACACGCGCACCAACGCGGGCGTCGACAACATCAGCATCTTCAAGAAGATGTTCTTGTGGGAACGGCCCGGCGAACGGTCGGTCACACTGATGACGGCAGGCAATCTGGCGACCACGCAAGCCGTGGTCTCGCTGCTGAACGAACGCGCCAAACCGGCCGAGGAACGCGGGCAACCCTCGATCCTCGAGGCGCCTTCGATGTTCCAGGTCGCAAAACTGGTGGGCGAGACGCTGCGCGAGGTGATCGTGGAACAGTCCGGCCGCATGGGGATGGAGGCCGACAGCCCGTTTTCGGCCACCATGATCCTCGGCGGGCAGGTCCATGGCGGCGAGCCGCGGCTGTTCCTGATCTATCCCGAGGGCAATTTCGTCGAGGCCGCCCGGGACACGCCGTTTTTCCAGATCGGGGAAACCAAGTATGGCAAACCGATCCTCGTGCGCGCCTACAATCCGGCGATGAGTTTCGAGGAGGCGGTAAAGCTGTTGATGCTGAGCTTTGATTCGACGATCAAGGCCAACCTCTCGGTGGGCCTGCCGCTGGATCTGCACCTGTATGACGCCGAGAGCCTGCGCACCGGCCGGGTGCGCGCGGATCGAGCGCGACGATCCCTTCTACGAGATGATCTCGTCGGGTTGGGGCGAGGCGCTCCGGGCGGCCTTTGACGGATTGCCGGCCTATTCGCTGGAGTGAGCGCGGCGCGGTGCGCCCGGTCAGTCCGTCACGTCGAAGCGATGCACCCAATCGAACTTGCCCGTCACCACATGCGGCGCAAACCGATGCGCTGCCCTGAGCGCCGTATGCGCTGCAAAGCGCATCGGGCCGGGGCGCAGGTGGTAATTCTCGGCATTGTCATTGGCCGCCTGCACGATCTTGGCGCAGCGCGGGCGGCGCAGCGCCTCGTAGCGGGCAAGGGCCGCGCCCGTGTTGGGATCCTCGGACAGGCAGCGCGCCAGAACGAAGGCATCCTCCAGCGCCATATTCGCGCCCTGCGCCAGAAATGGCAGCGTCGGATGAGCCGCATCGCCCAAGAGCGCCAGACGGTGATCTTGCCAGACCTGTGCCACGGGGTGGCGGAACAGGCCCCAGAGATAGACCTCGGGCGCGCGGTCCAGCAGCGCGCGCACCTCGGGGCAGAAATCGACGAAGGCACGCGCGAGATGGGCCGGGTCGTCGCGATGCTGCCAGCCTTCGGCGGCCCAGCCATCGCGTTCCTCGACCGCTACCACATTGACCAGACGGCGGTCGCGCAGGGATAGCGCACCAGATGCCGCCCCGGCCCCATGAAGACATGCGCCTCGGGCGGGAGCGGGCTGTCGACGGGAATCGTGCAGCGCCAGGCCACCTGCCCGGTGAAGAAGGGGCGCGATCTGGGATTCAGCGCGACACGCGCGGGCGAATGCAACCCATCGGCGGCGATGGTGAGCCCGTGCGTCTGGGTGGTGCCATCCGCCAGCGTCAGCTGCGTTTCCATCGGGCCGGGCGTGATCGACGTGACCTTGGTGGCCAGCCGGATCGCAACCCCCGCCGCCTGCGCGGCCTCGGCCAAAGCTGCGACCAGATCGGCACGGTGCACCAGATGCCACGGTTGGTCGGCGCGGGTCAGCGGCATCGTGAAAACCTCGGCCCCGTGCCGGAAATCGCGCAACCGCACGGCCTGCGAGCGGGGGCTGAGGGCGGCGACGGCGTCCGCAACACCCAGCGCCTGCAAAACGCGCCAGCCGTTGGGGCTGATCTGGATGCCCGCGCCGACCTCGGTGATGGCGGGGGCCTGTTCCAGCACGGTGACCTGCGCGCCATGGCGCGCAAGCGCCAGCGCAGCGGCCAGCCCGCCGATGCCGCCGCCCACGACCGTCACCTCTTGCCCGATCAGCATGCCCCGCCCCCGATGACCCGTTCCCAATGCAAAAGGGCACCCCGAAGGGTGCCCCCGCCTTATTCCAGCCCGCTTATGCAGGCGCAGCGCGGTCAGTCGTCGCGATGCACCTTCTCGCGGCGTTCATGGCGTTCTTGCGCCTCGAGGCTCATCGTGGCGATGGGCCGTGCATCCAGACGCTTGAGGCTGATGGGCTCGCCCGTCACCTCGCAATAGCCGTATTCGCCCTCTTCGATCCGGCGCAGCGCGCTGTCGATCTTGGAAATCAGCTTGCGCTGGCGGTCGCGCGTGCGCAGCTCCAGCGCCCGGTCGGTTTCCTCGCTCGCGCGGTCGGCGATGTCGGGAATGTTGCGCGTGCCGTCCTGAAGCGATTCCACTGTGCCGCGACTTTCGTCCAGCAACTCGTTCTTCCAGGTGATCAGCTTGCGCCGGAAATATTCGAGCTGACGCTCGTTCATGAACGGCTCGTCCTCGGCGGGACGATAATCGTCGGGTAGAAACGTTTCGACCTTCATCTCGCTCCCCTCAGCGAAGCCGGCGTCGTCTTGTCGGTCTGGCATGACACCCTTCCGGCCCCTTGGCGCCCGATTACTAGACCCGGCACGGCTTGTCGACACTCTTGTGCGTGATGAGTCACGATCGGGAAAAAGCGCAATCCCGCGCGCACCTTCGGGGCTGTTTTTCAAGCGCCCCTGCAGGGTTTTGCGCAGAATTCCCGCTTGGGTTGAAGATGGCGCCTCCCGCGCGCCCTGCCCTTTTCCCGCGCGCGCCGAAGGGGTATGGCTGAAGGCACACCTGCGGAGGACCCGATGCTTACCCGTTTCGAAGGCAGCGACAGCTATGTGGCGACCGAGGATCTGACGGTCGCGGTCAACGCCGCTGTCACGCTGGAACGCCCGCTGCTGGTCAAGGGCGAACCCGGCACAGGCAAGACGGAACTGGCGCGGCAGGTGGCAGCCTCGTTGGGGCTGCCCATTTTGGAATGGCACATCAAATCGACCACCCGCTGACCCAGCAGGGGCTTTACGAATATGACGCGGTCAGCCGCCTGCGCGACAGCCAGCTTGGCGATGAACGCGTCAACGACGTGAAGAACTACATCCGCAAGGGCAAGCTGTGGCAGGCCTTCGAGGCACCGACCAAGACCGTGCTCCTGATCGACGAGATCGACAAGGCGGACATCGAATTTCCCAACGACTTGCTGCAGGAGTTGGACCGGATGGAGTTCTTCGTCTACGAGACGGGCGAGACGATCCGCGCCACCGTGCGCCCCATCGTCATCATCACCTCCAACAACGAAAAGGAACTGCCCGACGCCTTTTTGCGCCGCTGTTTCTTTCACTACATCCGATTTCCGGAGATGGAGACGCTCAAACGCATCGTCGAGGTGCATTTCCCCGGCATCAAGCCCGCCCTTCTGACCACGGCGCTGACGCAATTCTACGAGATCCGCGACCAGCAGGGGATCAAGAAGAAACCCTCCACCTCCGAGGTGCTGGACTGGCTCAAGCTGCTCTTGGCCGAGGATCTGACGCCCGAGGATCTGCGGCGCGACGGGGCATCCAGCCTACCGCGGCTGCATGGCGCGCTGCTCAAGAACGAACAGGATGTGGCGCTGTTCGAAAGACTGGCCTTTTTGGCAAAGCGTCAGCGCTGATCGGTGCGCAACCAACGGAAACCGGGTGATTTTTCTGCCGCACGAAACGAATCTGGCGAACGGCGTCAGATTGTTCGTAGTCCATGGAACGATGGCAAATGATGGGCGATCCGACAGGAAACTTGGACAACGGAACCCAATTCCTGCCACATTCGGCCATCAATGTGCCATGAACTGACCATGATTGCCGATTCCCCGCGCGACGGTGCAAGGCTGAAACTCGGACGCCGATGCCTGTCACGCACCTTGCCCACCGCGCCCCGCCTGCCAGTGTTGAGACGCCCCTGATGTTTTTGCGCCTGCTCCCTTTCTCTGTGCTCTCGGCCTTTCTGGTGTCGGGCTGCGTGTCCACCGTGCCGTCCCGCGACGTGGCCGAGCGGCGTGTGACCCCCGAGATCGTGCAGGCGATCCCCGCGATGAACCAGTTCGGTGCCACGCAGGTCAGCGCGCCCGCGCGGTCCAACGCGCAGATCGCGGCCGATTTCCTCGAATTGTCGTTCCAGATGGAATCGGGTCGCCGGATCGAACGTCTGTCGCGGTTCGAGGGGCCGGTGACGATCACGGTCGCCCCCGGCGCGCCCGCGTCGTTGTCACCCGATCTGGACCGGCTGATCGACCGGTTGCGCACCGAAGCGCGCATCGACATCCGCCGCGTGCCCTATGGCACCGCCGCCAACATCACGGTCGAGACCCTGCCGCGCGAACGTATGCAGCGCTTCGTCCCCGAAGCCGCTTGTTTCGTCGTGCCCCGCGTCAGTTCCTGGACAGAGTTCCGCCGCGCCCGCAATTCCCGCGACATGGACTGGACCACGCTGGAGAGCCGCGAGCGCGTGGCGGTGTTCTTGCCCAATGACGTCGCCCCGCAAGAGGTGCGCGATTGCCTGCACGAAGAGGTGGCACAGGCGATGGGGCCGCTCAACGATCTCTACCGGCTCGATGACAGCGTGTTCAACGACGACAATTTCCATGCCGTTCTGACCGGCTTCGACATGCTGATCCTGCGCGCCTATCACGATGACGCCATCCGGTCCGGCATGACACAGGCCGAGGTCGCGGCCGTCCTGCCCGGCGTTCTGGCACGGCTGAACCCGCGCGGCGAACGTGCGGGCGGTCCGGTCGACCAAAGCCCGACACCCCGCGCCTGGATCGAGGCCATCGAGACAGCGCTTGGCCCCGGCACCCGCGGGCCCGAGCGCGTGATCGCCGCCGACCGCGCCGTGACCATCGCCCGGCAGGCGGGCCTGTCGGATGCGCGTCTGGCCTTCAGCTATTTCGCCCTTGGCCGGCTGTCACTGGCCACCGATGTCGAGGGATCGGTCAATGCCTTCCTTGCCGCCGCCAACATTTATGACCGGATCGCACCGGGCGGGATCCACGCGGCGCATATCGACATGCAACTTGCCGCCTTCGCGCTCAGTTCAGGGCGGGCCGACGAGGCATTGCGCCTGAGCGGTCAGGCGCTGCCTGCGGCCACCCGCGCGCAGAATGCCTCGCTCCTGTCGACGCTGCTGATGATCCGGGCCGAGGCGCTGGATGGCATGGGCCGGTCGTCCGAGGCGCGTCAGGTCCGCCTCGACAGCCTTGCCTGGGGTCGTTATGGCTTCGGCAACACCGCGGCGGTGGGCGCGCGCCTGACAGAGGTTGCGGCGCTCGCCCCGTGACACCAGACCGGGCGGGACAAGAACCATGCTGAACTTGATCGGGGGCGCCTGCGGCATCGCGCTGGGGCTCATCATGGCACGCCGCAAGGGCGGCAACCGGCTTGATCTGCTGCATTACGCCACGATCTTCGGCATCATAGGCTTCTTGCTCGGGGCCTTTGCCATGCTTGTGATCCCGGCGCCGGCCTGACATCCTTGGGGGCACGATGTTCCTGCCCTTCTTTGAGACCCTCCGCGCCGCCCGTATCCCCGTCAGCTTGCGGGAATACCTGAGCTTTCTCGAAGGCGTGTCGCGCGGCCTTGTCACCTATGATGTCGATGGGTTCTACTACCTCGCCCGCACTGCGATGGTGAAGGACGAGCGCCACCTGGATCGGTTCGACCAGTGTTTCGCCCATGCCTTTGGCGGGCTTGAGGCGATCACGCCTGAGCAGGTGCTGGAAGCCGCCGAGATCCCGCGCGACTGGCTGGAAAAGCTGGCCGAAAAGCACCTGAGCGCGGATGAACGCGCCGAGATCAAGGCGCTGGGTGGCTTCGACAAGCTGATGGAGACGCTGCGCGAGCGGCTGCGCGAGCAGCAAGGGCGCCATCAGGGTGGCTCGAAATGGATCGGCACCGCCGGAACCTCGCCCTTTGGCGCCCATGGCTACAACCCCGAAGGCGTGCGCGTCGGGCAGGACACAAGCCGCCACCGCCGTGCGGTCAAGGTCTGGGACAAACGCGATTTCAAGGACTTCGCCGACGACGTTGAACTGGGGACCCGCAATATCAAGGTGGCGCTGAAGCGACTGCGCCAATGGGCGCGCGACGGGGCGGCGGATGAGTTGGATCTGGACGGCACCATCCGCGCCACCGCCGAGCAGGGGTGGCTCGATGTGAAAACCCGGCCCGAACGGCGCAATGCGGTCAAGGTGATCTTGTTTCTCGACGTGGGCGGGTCGATGGACGGCCACATCCGCGTGGTGGAGGAGCTGTTTTCGGCTGCAAAATCCGAGTTCAAGCATCTGGAACACTATTATTTCCACAACTGCCTGTATGAAAGCGTCTGGCGCGACAACCGCAGGCGCTGGACCGAACAGATCCCGACCCATCAGGTGATGAACACCTACGGGTCTGATTACAAATGCATTTTCGTAGGAGATGCCAGCATGTCACCCTACGAGATCGCCTTTGCCGGCGGCGCCAACGAGCATTGGAACGAGGAGGCAGGCCAGGTCTGGCTGCAGCGCGCCCGCACCCAATGGCCCGATCATCTGTGGATCAACCCCACGCCTGAACGGGCCTGGGGCTACACCCAATCCATCGGGATGATCCGCGAGATCTTCGAGGACAAAATGGTGCCGATGACACTGGAGGGGCTGACGCGCGGCATGCGGGCCTTGGGCCGGTGAGGGCGCAGACCTCGGCGCTTGGCTACCTTTGGCGCCACCACCGCGCAGCGCTGATCGCCATGGGCCTCGCCCTTGCCGTAGCAGGGTTTTTCGCTGTGCGCCTGACGCTTTTCACGATCTATTGGGCCGATCCCGCCCACCGCGAGCAGCGGATCGAGGGATGGATGACGCCCGGATATGTCGCGCGGTCGTGGGATGTGGACCCGGAGGCGATCCGCGCGGCCCTGCCCGCCCCGCCCGAAACCCGCCCCGGCGCGCGCCCGACGCTGGCGCAGATCGCCGCGGACGAGGGCATAGCCCTACCCGATCTGATCACGTCGCTGCAGGCCGCCATCGCCGGGGCGCGGGCCGAATGACCGAGACGATCCTCGCGCTTGTGCCGGTCTATGGCCTTGCGCTGATCGCTGTCGCCACCTTCCTGTCCTGCCTCGCCGTGCCCATGCCTGCCTCGCTGGTGATGCTGTCGGCGGGGGCTTTGCCGCGGCGGGCGATCTGGTGTTGTGGCAGGCCGCGGCTGCCGCGCTTGGCGGAGCAGTGCTGGGTGATCAAGCGGGCTATCTTCTGGGGCGGGCGGGCGCACGCCTGATGGCCGGACACAAGGCGTCGTCCCGGCGCGCGGCCTTGATGGGCAAGGCCACGGGCTACCTTCGGGACCGGGGCGCGCTGGCGGTTTTCCTCAGCCGCTGGCTGTTTTCGCCGCTGGGGCCTTACGTCAATTTCGCAGGCGGCGCGGCGCGGCTCGACTGGGGGCGCTTTACATGGGCGGGAATAGCCGGTGAAACGGTCTGGGTCGCGCTTTATGTCGGGCTCGGGGCCTTTTTGCCGATGACATCCTGGCGCTCGCCGACCTGATGGGCAGCGCGTCGGGGTTGCTTGCTGCGCTGGCCGTAGCCGCGGCGCTGGCCGTGTGGCTGCGCATGGCGCTGCGACATCGGCGCCATTCGTGACAGGCCCGTTGCCAGCCCTCATGGACCGCCCCATATCTTTCCTATGTTGAAGCTCACACCCATCCTTCTGGCCAT
This sequence comes from Roseicyclus sp., assembly GCA_018401055.1. Next base: position 9,494 of record JAGYLB010000100.1, on the reverse strand, counting down.
CGGCTACGGCCTTTTGATGTATCAATCCTCGGCTTGGCGCACCAAGCGAGAGCTGGACGCGAAATCGACCGAACTGGCCGACCCGCGCCTGCGCGGTCTGATGGCCCGCATGGCCGAGGCCTTGGGGGTGGAGCGTATCCGCGTCAACATCTACGAGGTCGAGCCGGTGAACGGTCTGGCGGCGCCCGATGGGCGGATTTTCCTCACACGGGGTTTTTACAACAAGTATCGGGCGGGCGAGGTCACGGGCGAGGAACTGGCCAGCGTGGTCGCGCATGAATTGGGCCATGTCGCCCTTGGCCATTCCAGGCGTCGGATGATCGACTTTTCGGGGCAGAACGCGGTGCGCGTCGCGCTGGCAACCGTGCTTGGCCGCCTGATCCCCGGCGTCGGCGTCTGGCTTGCCAACATGCTGGCCGGAATGCTGGCCGCGCGTCTGTCGCGGCAGGACGAATACGAGGCCGATGCCTATGCCGCCGCCTTGCTGACCAAGGCCGGGATCGGCACGGACCCGCAAAAGGCGCTGTTCCTCAAGCTAGAAAACCTGACCGGCATGGGCGGGCGCGGCATGCCCGCTTGGCTGATGAGCCACCCCAAGACCGAGGACCGCGTGCGCGCCATCGAGGCGCTCGAAGCGCGCTGGACGCGGGAATTGCCGCAGGAGTGAGGGACGGCCGCTTCCGCCCCCACCCCAGCGCCCTGGCCAGTCGCGGCAGGCGTACGCGCTTGAGCAGCGCGCGCAAGTCCATGGTCTCGCCCGAAAGCCGTTCAGCCGTGGCGTGAACCCCTGCAACGACACCCGCGACGAGACCGGGATGGGCGAGCCACAGATCATGCAGCACCGCATCGGGATGCAGCGCCGCAACCCCGTGCGGGGCCAGTTCGCGCGCGGGAAAATCCCTCAGGTTGAGGGTAATGATTGTCCCGACCTGCGCCGTGATGGCGGTCGCCAGCACATGTATATCGCCCCCGTCGGGCAGCCAGAGCCGCGCCTCCAACGCCGGGTCGGCGGCCACGCGCGCCTTGGGAAAAGCCAGAGCCAGCGCCGCAATCTCGCCCCGCGCGAGGGTTTCATCCACCGCACCGCCATGGCGCGCGGCGGTGCGCGCCCATTCCTCCAACAGACGCTCCGACCACAGGGGCACGATCAACCCCGCGCGCGCCACGCCCAGCACGATTTCGCGCAGGACCGTGGGGTAGAGCACGCAGGCGTCGATCAACGACCTCATGGCATCAAGCGGAACGCAAGTGCCTTGAGATAGCCGGTTTCGGTCAGGGCCGGATGCTGCGGATGGTCGGGCCCGGCAAAGCCGGTGTGGATCAGGCGCGGATCGCCCCCTGCCCGCCCTATGCCGCGCAGACAGGCGGCGCGGAACTTGCCCAGATCGGCGGTATGGCTGCACGAACACAAGACCAAGACACCGCCCGGCGCGACCAAAGCTGCCGCCAGACGGGCCACCCGTTCATAAGCGCGCAAACCCGGTTCCAGTGCGGTTTTCGACGGCGCAAAGGCGGGCGGGTCGCAGATCACCAGATCGAATTGTGCGCCCTCAGTAGCCAGCGCCTCCATCTCGTCAAAGGCGTCGCCCTTGCGGGTCGCGAGCTTGTCCGCGACGCCCATCGCCACGGCCCCGTCTTGTGCCAGCACCAGCGCGGGCTCTGACCCGTCGATGGCCACGGCACTGTCGGCCCCCGCAGCCAGCGCGGCCAGCGCGAAGCCGCCAACATGGCTGAACACGTCAAGCACGCGCGCACCCCGCGACAGCCTTGCGGCAAAGGCGTGATTGTCGCGCTGGTCATAGAACAGACCGGTTTTCTGCCCGCCCATCACATCGGCCATGTAGGTGGCCCCGTTCATCGGCACAGGGATCGCCGCTTCGGGCGCGGTCCCGGCCAGCACGGCAGACACCTCGGGCAGGCCTTCGGCCAGTCGGGCGCGGGCGGTGCCGTTCTGGATCAGGTTGGAACAGCCGGTGGCGGCCAACAAGGCGTGGGCCAACATCTCTTCGCGCTCTTCCAGCCAGATCGCGTTGGGTTGCATCACCAGCATGTCGCCGAACCGGTCGACAATCAGGCCGGGCAGCCCGTCGCCCTCGGCATGGATCATGCGGTAAAAGGGTTCTGCATAGATGCGGTCGCGCAAGGCCTGTGCCGCGTCGATGCGCGCGGAAAGCCAGGCCGCGTCGATGACGGCAGCAGGGTCACGACTGCCAGCCGCAGGCCGATCTTGGCCTCGACGGTGGCGACGCCAAGCCCGAGCGGCTGACGCTCGCCATCCTCCGTTACGCCAGCGCGCTGCCGGAATGGCGCGCGACCGGCGGTCGAGCACAAGGTCATCGGACCAGGCCCAAGGGGCGCCATGGCGGATGCGGCGGGCGTCGGCCTTGGGGCGAAGACGCAAGACGGGATAGGTCAAGGGGGGCATGCTCATGCCCCCCCTCTAGCCTTGTCTCGGCCGCAACGGAAGATCAGTTCTGAACCTGAACGAGGGTCAGAAGATCGAGGTGGGGCGTCGGGAACTCGATCCGGGCCCAGTCTTGCAGACGGGCGGTGACGCGCACTGGCCCTAGGTGATGCCCCTGCGCCCGGCTTCCGATCCGCCTGACGGCCGCCATAGGCGCGGAAGGTCAGGTCGACATCACGCGGACCCGACAGGATTTCGCCGGTTTCGGCATGGCGCACGGTCAGGACGAACTCGATCTCGTGCTCACCACCGACGGTATAGCGGGCGCGTTCGGTCAGGGAATGAAAGCGCGTCACCTCCAGTGACACGATTACAGGGGTCCCGGCGTCTTCGCGCGGGCGCAGCACCGGGGCGAGCGCTTGGTTCATCAGGGTTTCGATCTGCTCGTAACGGTCACCGGGCGGGTCACCGCGCCAGACGATATCGGAGGCGGGCTTGATCGAATTGGCTTCGGAGACAGTCAATGTCCGGGGCACATCGATTTGGAGCGCGGTGATGGACCAGTCCTGCGTCGGCGCCTCGATCACCGGGCTGATGGTGCTGAATGCCGCGTTCCGCGACACGTCGAGGGGCGTGCCGCAGGCCGACAGACCAAGCAGGGCCGCAACGATCAGCGCGGGGGTTGTGAAGATACGTTTCATTGCCGGGCCTCCTTGCCGCTTTCGGGCGGGCTTTTCGGACGATCTGCGCATGGATCACGCCGTCCGGGGTTGGACGACAGGCTCAAGATCGCCCCGGCACCGGGCGAAAGCGCGGTCGAACCGCGTCAGGGCAAAGGTTTTCCTTGGGTCATTTGCCGTCGGATTTGCGGCAGGTTTTCGGCAAATGCGGCAGAAATCCGGCTTGGGTTCCGGCTCAGGGCGCGGTCAGACCAGCCTTGGCGGCGCGTGCGCCTGCGATGATCCAGGCTTGTTCCGAGGCGACGAACCATGCGTTGATCCCGTGATGCGCCAGCACGCGGCCTGCGGCGGCATCGGCCACGAATGTGGCGTAGCCCTTTCCCGCGCCCTGCGCCGCACGGCCCACGCGAGCGAGGGCTGCCTGCAGTTCCGGGCTGGACTGGTCGGTCTTGCCATAGGCGACCGACAGGTCTGCGGGGCCGAGAAACAGCGCGTCGATGCCGTCGACCGCCGCGATATCCTTCGCAGCAGGCAACCGCCTCGGGGTCTTCGATCTGGGCAATGACGACAGTCTCGGACCGGCTGCGTTCCAGCAGCGTCGCCATGTCGGACCCGGCAAAGCCTGCCCAGCGGGTCGACCCGGCAAAGCCGCGCCCGCCATGGCCAAAACGGGCCGCGCGCGCCACGCGGGTCGCAGTCGCCACATCGATGACATGGGGCACGACCACGCCGGTGGCTCCCAGATCCAGGGCGGCGCCGATCTCGGCCGCATCCGCCTGTGGCACCCGCACCAGAAGCGGCAGGTCGGCCGCCCGCGCCAGCGCGCCGCAAGCGTTCATCGCGGCCCGGTCGAAGGGGGCATGTTCGGCGTCAAGGCAGACGAAATCGAGACCCGACAAGATGAGCACCTCAAGCACGTCGAGCGCCGGCGTCTTCATGAAGGTGCCAACAAGGGTCTTGCCCCCGACCAGATCGCCGCGAAATGTTGCGTGTCCCATGAAGCCCCCTATTGCTTGGCTGAGACAGTGGCGGGCGCCCGTGAGGATTGCAATGGTGGGCGCGGGTCCCGGTCAGGCGCAAGGCCTAGCGCGCCACGAGCCCCGGTAGGGTTGAGGCGTCGGGCATGCAGTCCGGCACCGGTGTCGGCGCACCTGGCACGGATCCGGGGCGCGCGCCGCCTGTCCGTTCAGCCGCAGGGCGCGCCGCCCGCCGGACTGGCCGAGCCGCCCGGTGGCCACGACGCGCCCGCCCGCCGCCTCAAGCCTGACCATGTGCAGGTCGGAAGCGTCGAAGGGTAGCACATCGCCCACCGCCAACCCCTCGATCTTGGCGAGCGGGCGCGTGAGGCGCATCAGCACTGCCTCCACCGACAGCGGCAGGGTGTCGAGCATGCGCGCGCGCGCCGCGACCCAGCCCGGATCGACGACAGGCCCCGCCGCGGGGTAGGTCTTGCCCCTCGACCTCGGTCTGGGGCACAGCCAGCACGACCCGCGAGCGCCGCTCGACCCCGTCAAAGCCCAGATCGGCTGACATCAGGGTATAGGCCCCCTCGGGCATCAGCAGGTTGATCTGGCCGCGGTCGCGGATGCGACTGCCATAGGCCATGCGGGCGGGCCAGTCGCGCCCGGCGATCCCCGCGGCCTCACGCCCCAGCGCGGCCAAAGCAAGGTCGATGAAATCGCGCACCAGCGCCTCGTCTATACGGGTGACGGGTCGCGGCGGCAGATCCGCCGCCTCGATCCGGCCGGTGGTCTGCACCTCGACCAGCGCGTCGATCAGGCCGGGACCGACCGCCAGAAGTCCGCGCGCGCCGCCCTCGGCCTCCAGCGCGGAGATGAGACCGTGATCGGGCAAGCCCGCGACAAGCGCATCAAGGTCGCACCCAGCGGTCACAGTGATGGCGCCGGGCATCAGGCCCAGCCCCTCGAACGGGGTCGAGGCATGGCGCAGGGCGCGCCCCAGCGCCCGGATGGCCTGCGGCGCGGCATCGGGGCGCGCGGCAGGCGGGCGGGCATGGGCAGCGATCTTGCGCCGGAGCACGGTGGGATCGACGGAAAGGGTCATGGCCTGTGGGCGGTGTCCGAAGGGCTGCGCAAGGCCCTATCGTGCACCTTGCGGGGTTAAGGCCCGGTAAACGCCGGCTCAGGCCGCCCGCAAAGCGCGCGCGGGCAACCTAACGCGGAAGCGCACCCCGCTGTCGCTGGGCACATAGGTCAGCCCGCCGCCCAGCCGGGCCATGATCTCGCGGCTGATGGCCAGACCCAGACCCGCCCCCGGCGCCCCTTTGGCGGTATCGGCGCGGGCGAATTTCTCGAAGATCAGCGCCCGTTGGCGGGCCGGAATGCCGCTGCCATTGTCGGAAAACTCGACCTCGACCCGACCGGGCCGCTGGCGCACGGCGATGGTCAGCTCGGGCGTCTCGGCATCGCAATATTTCTGCGCATTGGAAATCAGGTTGATGAAGACCTGCGCCAGGCGATCAGCATCGGTCCAGATCGCCATCGCCTCGGCGGACGGATCGCGCAAGATCGCCAACCGGCCGGTGCCCGCCTGCGCGCCCGCCGAGCGGATCGCGCGGTCCAGCACGTCCGACAACATCGCCTCCCCTTCGTGCAGCGTGACGCGCCCGTGTTCCAGCACCGCAAGGTCGAGCAGATCGTCGAGCAGCCGGGTCAGACGCAGGCTTTCGTCATGGATGATCCGCGAAAACCGCGCCCGCGCCGCATCGTCGACCGGATCGGCCTGCATCAGAATTTCCGAAAATGCCCGGATCGAGGTCATGGGCGTGCGCAATTCATGGCTGATCTGGCCCAGAAAGGAATCCTTCTGCCGCGACAGTTCGGTGAGCTTGGCATTGGCCTCGCGCAGGCGGGCGGCGGTCTGGGCCAGTTCACTCGATTTGGCCTCGAGCTGGCTGGAATATTCCATGATCTGCGCGGTTTCATCCGCCACCGCCAAGAGGTCGCGCACCGACACGCTGGCCCCACCGATGATCTGGGCGACCATCGCATGCGCCGTGGCAGCCCCCACCGAGCCCGCCATCTCGCGTTCCAGCCGTTCGAGGAAATCGGGCGTGGGTTCGGGCAGCCCGCCTGCCCTGCCCTGCGCCTCCGCGGCGGCCTGGAACAGCCGCCCCGCACGCCCAGCACCAAGGATGCGCTGCGCCATGATGAGCAGGTCATCGGCCATGCCCACCGCGCCCTGCCAACCATAGAGCGGGCGGGAATGGTCGTAGACATTGACGAATTGCGCGCCCTGCAGCCGTTCCAGCGGCCCGGGAAAGGACAAGAGCGAGCCGAGGATGAACAACAGCGTGTTGACCCCCAGCGACAACACCATCGCGGTCAGAAGCGGATCGGTCGATTGCAGGCCCAAGGGCGTGGCCGGGCTGAGCCAGCCGATGCCGAAAGGGCCACCAGCCAGCACGGCGGGAATGATGCCGCCGGTCTCGGCCACATTGGGAATGAGCAAAAGCCACGCCCAGATGGCAAAGCCCGCCCCGATGCCCAGCGCGGCCCCGATCCGGGTCGCACCGCGCCACAAGATGCCGCCCAGAAGGGCTGGCAGGATCTGCGCCACCCCGAGGAAGGCGATCAGCCCGATATCGGCCAGCGCATCGGCCCCACCCGACAGGCGGTAATAGGCATAGCCCAGAAACAGCACACCCCCGATCGACAGCCGCCGCGCCATCAAGGCCACGCGCCGCATGTCGCCCGACATCGGGTCGTCATGCCGTGTCAGCCGCAGCCAGAGCGGCATGATGATGTGGTTCGACAGCATCGTGGACAGCGCCAGCGCCGCCACGATCACCATCGAGGTCGCCGCCGAGAACCCACCAAGGAATACCAGAAGGGCCAATCCCTCCTGCCCCAAGCCCAGCGGAACCGTGAGCACGAAGAGATCCGGATTGCCCTCGGTCCCGTAGATCTCGAGACCCACCACGGCGATCGGCACCACGAAGAGGCTGATGAGCAGCAGGTAGAGCGGAAAGGCCCATGCCGCCGTCGCCAGATGCCGCTCGTCCGAGTTTTCCACGACCAGTACCTGGAACATGCGCGGCAGGCACAAGATCGCCGTGCCCGCCAGAACCGTCAGCCCCAGCCAGCGCGCCCCGTTCCAGTCAGCTTGCGCGACCGGGCTTGTCTCGATCCGGGCGAGCATGTCGGCCGGGCCGTCCGCCACGCCCCAGACCACGAACACGCCGACGGCCAGGATCGCGGTCAGCTTGACGATCGCCTCGAGCGCGATGGCAGAGACAAGGCCCGGATGGCGTTCGTTCACATCGAGCGAACGCGTGCCGAAGATGATGGTGAACAGCGCCAGGCCGGCGGCAACCCAGATCGCGGTCTGTTCCGCATCGGGCGCGCCGAAAGCCCCGGGCCTGGCAAAGACCGAGAAGGACAGCGTCACCGATTGCAATTGCAGGGCAATATAAGGCGTCGTGCCCAACACCGCGAGCGCCGTCACAAGGGCCGCCAAACCGCCGGATTTGCCATAGCGGCTGGAGATCATGTCGGCGATCGAGGTGATGCGCTGCGCCCGCCCGATGCGCACCATTTTCCTCAGCAGCCAGAACCATCCGATGAAAACCAGCGTGGGACCGAGGTAGATGGTCAGGAATTCCAGCCCGTTGCGCACCGCCGATCCGACCGCGCCATAAAAGGTCCAGGCGGTGGTGTAGATCGAAAGCGACAATGTGTAGGTGATCGGCGAATTGAGCCAGCGCGCCTTGCCCTCGGTGGCGCGCTTTTCTGCCAGAAAGGCGATGCCGAAGAGAAGCGCAACATAGAGCACGCAGACCGCAACCAGACCGTCGAAGCTGAGCATCAGCCAGTCTCCCCGGGATCTGGGCGGGTCTTGGGGTCGGCGGCGGTTTCAGGCGGTGTCGGCTCGGGTATTTCGCTGCGTGTCAAGGCACGCGACACGAAGCCGGTCAACACGATCAGGCCGACCCATATGGTGAAATAATAGACCAGCCAGCCCGACATCTGCACCCCCGCACCTTGAGTGTCGCCACGAATGAAGATGGGTGCGAAGACCAGCAAAAGACCCAGCACCGGCAAAAGCCGGGCCGCATCTTGCAACCGGGCCTGACGGTATGTCCGGCGTTCGAGAAACAGTCGACGTGCCATCGCCCGTGTCTCAGCCCGCGCCGCGGGCATGCCCTGTGCGGGCTGCGGCAAGCTGTTCGACGGTGGCCAGCAGATCGGCGTTGGAAAAGGGCTTGGTCAAATAAGCCGTAGCACCAAGTTCCAATGCGGTCTCGCGGTCCCGGGCCTGACCGCGCGCGGTCAGCATCAGGATCGGCAGATCGGCTGTGGCGGGGGCCGCGCGCAGGTCGCGCAATATATCCAGCCCCGAGCGCCCCGGCAGCATGACGTCGAGCACGACGACGTCAGGCGCAATACGCGCCACCGCGTCGATCGCCGTTGCCCCATTGCCGTGACCATGCACAGCCCATCCTGCCCGCGACAAGATGAAGGTGATGGCCTCGAGGATGTTGCCCTCGTCCTCGATCAAAAGGATGCGTCCGCCCACGGCTGTCCTCCCTCCGCCTTGGGTGGTATGAGTGTGCAGCGCGCCGCGCGATTAGGCAATGGGCATGGCGGCGGGCGTCGCGGCCGCCTTGCGGCCCGTCCGCCATCAGGCTTACGGCGAGACCGGATAGTGAGAGATGGTGCCCCAGAGACTCTCGAACTCCCGACCCTCTGATTACAAATCAGATGCTAGATTGTTTCACTGGAAACCGCTGGCATCCATCTTGCCTTGTTTTATTGGAGTTTTTCTGGCATCTTCTGGCATGGGTTTTCACTGGTGACCATAGCTCACCACTGCTTTTGTAACCCACTTGTAACCCACAGCAAGGGGTACGCCATGCCCAAGACCGTCGAACGGAACCCTGACTGACTAACGTGTCCCGCGCACGCGCAGGCAAGGAGGCGCGATACGATCTCTATGACGCGCAGGTGCGTGGCTTGGGGTGCGCGTCTGGCACCTCAGGCTCGAAAGCTGGTTTGTGATGACCCGCGTCAAGGGGCGCATGACGCGCCGGACAATTGGCCACTATCCTCGGATCGGACTGAAGGAAGCGCGCATCCGCGGCGCAGAGGAGCTGGCCAAGATGGCACGTGGAGAGATCGTGGCGCCGGCTAAGCAGCAATTTTTCCATGAGGTGTATAGGGAGTGGCTGCAGCGCGATCAGGGCAGCAACAGGACCGTGTCGCAGGTGCGCAGCGCGATGGAGCTGCACGTCCTGCCCAAGTTAGGCCAGTGCCGTCTCGACAGCATCAAGAAGCCAGACCTGCTTAAGCTGATCGATGGAATCAGGGACGGTGGGGCAGAGGTGCAGGCCAACCGCGTGCTCGCCTTCCTTCGCCGCTTCTTCAACTGGTGCCTCGAGCGCGACTACC
>JAGYLB010000099.1 GCA_018401055.1 Roseicyclus sp. | reverse complement strand
TGTGGTCCTGGCGTGGCGCGGGGTGGGTTGTGGAAGAATCCCACCACTGCGGCATTCTGACTGTCAGTTTAACCTGACACTTTGTTATGTCAATCTCAATAGACATACCTGTCCGTTTTTCCTTACAGTTTCCGCGCCTCGACCACCGAAGTGATGAAAGGGCGCGCGGTCTTGCGGATGCGGATATCGGCGAAACCAGCGGCCTTGAGGTGGTCGGAAATCTCGGCGGCGCTGCGCGCGCGGCCGGTGCCCATCGCCAGGCAATACAGGCCGAAATAGGCATCACCGGGCCGGTCGGGGCGGTCGCCGCCCGACATCGGTTCGCTGATGAGAATGCGGCCGCCATCGGGCAATGCGGCATGCGCCTTGAACAAAAGCTGGCGGACGGTGTCGTCGGTATGGTCATAGAGAACGCGGATCAGGCTGATCGCGTCAGCCCCTGTCGGCAAAGGATCGGTGCGGAAACTGCCGCCTGTGATCTGGGTCCGGGCGGTTAGCCCGGCCTCGGCAAACCGGCGGGTTGCGGGGTCGATGACCACCGGCAGGTCGAAAAGATGGAGGTTCAGATCGGGATAGTCCGCGCCGACCGCCGCGAGGAACGCGCCTGTGCCGCCACCGACATCCAGCAGCGTTTCGATACCCTTGAGGTCGAGAACGCGCAGCGCCTCTTCGGCCACCAGCGTCTGGCTTTGCGCCATAAGCTCGGAATAGGTGGCGGCCGTGTCCGGGTCGATATGGCCACCAGCGCCAAAGACATAGGGCCAGAACGCGGCAAGCTCCGTATCAGGTGCATCGCGGAAGAACGCCACCGGATCAGCCATATCGCGGTAAAGCACGTCATGGTGACGGATCATCTGCGCCAACCCCGGAATACCGGGCAGCGCAGCGCCCAAGCGGCCCAGCGCATAACGCCCGTCGCGCTGCCGCTGCATCAGGCCCAAGGCAGCGGCCGCCTGACACAGAACGCGCATCCGGTCGGGGTTGACGCCGGTGCGCAGCGCCAGCCCTTCGACTGTGCGCGGTTGCGCCGACAGGTGATCGGCCAAATCCAGCTGGACGAACGCCATGAGCACCTGACTGTGCAGGAAGCCCGCGACCAGATCGAACAGCGCCTCGCCATCCTTGCGGGCAATACGGGCGGCAACGGGTGTGCGCGCGGCCCAAGATTGGAACCGGCGCGACCGCAACAGACCCGTTTTCCATGCATACAGCCGGTCCCGAAGGCGCGGGCGGTCAGGGTCGGTCTGGTCGGCCACAGCCATGGATCACGCGTGATGATGGGCGGGAAGAACCGGGGTCAGGCGCTCGGCGGTCTTGCGCACCATCTCGCAAAGCATCGCCTCGCCTGGGCAGGACGGGATCGAGGAAATCGCACCCGAGAGGATATCTTCGAGCCGCCGGATCGCGCCGCGCACGCCCAGTTCAGACACCGCGTTGGGACGGCCGTTGATCTCATCTTGATGGGCGGGCTTGCCCAGCGTCGCCTCGTCGTCAAGCCGCGTCGCGCAGATCGTCGGCGACCTGAAAGGCTTCGCCGATGCGCGCGCCAAGTTCGGTCCAAGCATCCGGTTCCTGACCGGCGGCAGCGGCGCCCATACGGGTCGCGGCGGTGAAGAGCGCGCCGGTCTTGGCGCGGTGGTAGGCTGAAAGGTCAATCTTGCTTTCACTTTCCCAACCCTGTCCGGCGCAGATGCCGCCAGGCATTCCGCTCGATTCGCCAAGGATGCGGATCAGGTCGATGGCGCGGGTGGCATCCTGCGCGGCGGCACGGGCCAGAACCTCGAACGCCATGATGATAAGCGAATCGCCCGCCAACAGCGCCAGCGGTTCGCCGTAAGCGCGATGGACGGAGGGCTTGCCGCGTCGGATGTCGGCATTGTCGAAACAGGGCATGTCATCATGCACGAGGCTGGCGCAATGGATCAGCTCGATCGCGGTCGCGGCGGCATCTGCCACGGCGGGTTTGCCATCGCCGCAGGCCATCGCGACCGACAGGCAGATGGTCGGACGGATGCGCGCGCCGCCGGGGCTGACCGCGTAATCGAGCGCCGAGGCAAGACGGGGCGGGGCAGATCGTGCCTGAGCCAGGCGGATTGCACTGGCGATGGCCGCTTCGATCCGGGGTTTCAAAGACATGCGCGCGCCCTTCATTGGGAAAGAATCCGTCAATGTTGACAGGTCTGATGTAAACTAGAGTGGACAAATGGCTTTTGACTGTCAATATAAACTGACACTTGTGGGAGAGATTGCCGTGACAGATGCCCCGGTCCGAGCCGTCGTGATCGGCGCTGGCGTCGGCGGATTGTCGGCGGCGCTGCGGCTGGCCCATGCGGGGCTGGCGGTGACAATCATCGACATGGGTGACGGGCCGGGCGGCAAGATGCGCACGCGGGGAAGCGCCGCGGGGCCGATCGATATCGGGCCAACTGTGATGACCCTGAAACGCGTGTTCGAGACGCTTTTTGCCGATGTCGGCGCGCGGCTGTCAGATTTCGTGACTCTGATCCCCGATGAAGTTCTGGCACGACATCACTGGCCTGATGGATCCAGCCTCGACCTTTTTCACGACGCCGAACAAAGCGCCGACGCCGTGCGCGCCTTTGCCGGTCCCGAAGGGGAACGGCAGTTCCGGCGATTCTCCGACCGGGCCAAGCGTCTCTATGATGCCTTCGAGGGTCCGGTGATGCAGGCCGCGCGCCCTAGCCTGCCCGCTCTGACCGCGCATGTGCTGAAGAACCCCGGCCTGATCCCGGCCATGGCACCGGGCCGGACGCTGGCCGCGACCCTTGCGGCGCAGTTCAGCGATCCGCGCCTGCGGCAACTTTTTGGGCGCTATGCCACCTATGTCGGCGGCTCACCCTACAGTAGCCCCGCCGTGCTGTCGCTGATCTGGCAATCTGGAGGCGGGCGGCGTCTGGCGCGTCGAAGGCGGCATGAACCGGCTGGCGCAGGCGATGTGTCGACTGGCTCAGGACAAGGGCGCGCAGGTCCGGTTCCGGGCCAAAGCCGCCCGGATCGAACAACAGGGCGACCGGGTGACCGCCGTGCATCTGGAGGATGGCAGCCGCCTGCCCGCCGATCTGATCGTGTTCAACGGCGACCCCAAGGCGCTGGTCGACGGGCATCTGGGCCACAGCCCTGCCGCGGCCGTGCCGCACAAGGGTGTGCGCCGACCGCAGCCTGTCGGCCTTTGTCTGGGGTTTTGCCGCCGAACCCGCCAGCGTCGATCTGGCGCATCACAACGTCTTTTCTGCGCTGATCCCAGCGCGAGTTCGACGATTTGGCCGCCGGGCGCATGCCCGCAGACGGCACGCTTTACGTTTGCGCTCAGGACCGGGGCGGCGCTGCGCCCACCGGCCTTGAGCGGTTCGAGATCATCCTGAACGGCCCGCCCGGGCACCCCTCGCGCCCGGAGGACGCCTACACATGCAAGACACATACATTCGACGCGCTGGCCCGGATGGGGCTGAGGTTTTCGCCGACGCCGGACGTCACGGCACTGACCATGCCGGGGGATTTCGACCGGGCCTTTCCGGGGTCGGACGGTTCCCCTTTACGGGCTTTCCCACATGGGATGATGGCAACGTTCCAGCGGCCACGGCGCGGACGCGGCTCAAGGGGCCTCTATCTGGCAGGGGGCGGGGCGCATCCGGGGGCGGGAATTCCGATGGCCTGCCTCTCAGGGAGCCACGCGGCCGCGGCGATCTTGAGCGACCTTGCTTCGACCTCGACGTCCCGGCCGACGGCTACGCCTGGTGGTATGTCGACGGGATCAGTGACGATGGCGAACGCGCCATCTCGATCATCGGCTTCATAGGCTCGGTTTTCTCGCCTTGGTATCGCTGGTCGCGGCGCAAGAACCCCGCCAACCACTCGCTGCCTGAACGTGGTAACCTACGGGCGCGGCGGGCGCTGGACGATGACGGACCGGGGGCAGGACGCGCTGGGCTGTCGCGCGACCGGCTCCAGATCGGGCCATCCGCCATGGTCTGGGCGGGGCGATCACCTGCGGATCGAGATCGAGGAGGTTTCGACCCCCCACGCGCAGCGCATCACGGGCGAGGTCATCGTGCGACCCAGCGCGCTGACGCAGGTGGAAATGGCCCTTACGCCCGATGGCGCCCATGTCTGGCGCCCCTTCGCGCCCAAGGCCGATATCGAGGTGCGGCTGAACCGGCCGGGCTGGTCCTGGACCGGGCATGGCTATTTCGACGCGAATTTCGGGACGCGGGCGCTGGAGGCCGATTTCAGCTATTGGACCTGGGGGCGGTTTCCGCTGAAAGACGGTGCGGCCTGCTTCTACGACGCCCAGCGCCGGGATGGGACGGAGCTGGCCGCCGCCATAGGCTTTGCCGAGGATGGAACGCCCCGCGCCATCGCTATGCCGCCGAAGGCAAAGCTCAAGCGCCCCGGCTGGATGGTCCGGCGCGAGACACGGGCTGACGCGGGCTATGCGCCCCGGCAGGTCAAGGCGATGCTCGATGCGCCGTTTTACAACCGTGCCGCCGTGCAGACCCAAATCAACGGCGAGGAAACAGTGGGCGTTTTCGAAGCTCTGGACCTCGACCGCTTTCGCGGCCCGTGGCTGATGCCGATGCTGGCCGTGCGCGTGCCCCGAAGACGGGCTGGCCGGGTTGGCTGTGACGCCGCCACGGTTGCGGGGCAGGCCCCAGCCCTCCATATACACCGGGACTTGAAGCGGAGGCCCCATGGCAGACAGCGATTTCCCCGGCTGGCACGGCACCACGATCATCGGCGTCCGCAAGGGCGGGCAGGTGGTTGTCGCGGGTGACGGGCAGGTCAGCCTTGGCCAGACCGTCATCAAGGGCAGCGCGCGCAAGGTGCGCAGGCTGTCCCCTGGCGGCTATGACGTGGTCGCGGGATTTGCCGGGTCGACGGCGGATGCTTTCACCTTGCTGGAACGGCTGGAGAAGAAGCTGGAAGCAACGCCGGGGCAATTGCAACGCGCCTCGGTCGAACTGGCCAAGGACTGGCGCACCGACAAATATCTGCAAAAGCTGGAGGCGATGCTGATCGTCACCGATGGGCGCGAGCTGTATATCATCACCGGCGCGGGCGACGTGTTGGAGCCTGAACATGACGTAGCGGCCATCGGGTCGGGCGGCAACTATGCGCTGGCGCTGCACGGGCGATGATGGACACAGACAAGGACGCCGAAACCATCGCACGCGACGCCATGGCCATTGCCGCCGACATCTGTGTCTACACGAACGGCAGGCTGACGGTGGAGCGGATCGGCGGATGACCGGCATTACCCGCGACGATATCCGTGCTGCCGTCACGGCAGGTGTGATGACCGAGGCGCAGGCGGCCTCGCTGGTCGTGCTGTCCGAACAACGGTCCGGGGTGCGCAAGCATGTCGACGGGCTGGACGAGCCCTTTGAGTTGTTCAAAGGCTTCAACGAGATCTTCATCGTCGTCGGCCTGAGCATCCTTTACCTCGGCTATGCCGGCGTGACGGGGATGACGCTATTGGGGACAACGCAAGGCTACATCCTTGGCATGATCTATGCCGTGTTCGGGATGGGGGCCGTGGCGCTGCTGGCGCGGTATTTCACGCTGACGCGGCGCATGGTGGCCCCTTCGATTGCGCTGTCGGTCATGTTCGGCCTGCTCGGCGGCCAGTTCGGCTTTGCCTTTGCCGCAATGCTCGACATGAACACGCCCGGTGCCCTGACGACGGGGGCAGCCATCGTGGCCCTGTTGCTGTCGGGCTATTACTTGATGTTCCGTGTGCCCTTTACCGTGGCGCTGATCGCGCTGTCGGTCTTTGCCACCAGTTTTGGCCTTGCGACGCTGGGCGGGTCCTTCCCCGACAGCCTGCGCGACGTTTTCCTTTTGTCGGCGGACGGCCCTTTCGCCCTTCTGACCATTGCTTTGGGCTTGATCGGGCTGATCATCGCGCTGGGCTTCGACATCTCGGACCCGCACCGGGTGACGCGGCGGGCGGCCTCGGGGTTCTGGCTGCATGTGATTGCCGCGCCCGCCATTGTGAACACCGTGGCGCTGACGCTGTTCGACGGCGGCACGGTTGCGGCGCAATTGATGCTCGCCGGGTTTCTGGGTTTGATGGCGCTGTTCGCGGTGGTGATCGACCGCAGGTCCTTCCTTGTGGCGGGCGTCGGCTATGTCGTTGCACTTGCCGTCACGGTGGCCGAAGGGCAGGCGTTTTTGTCATCCTGATGCTGGGCGCGGGCCTCGTCTTGCTGGGTGCGCAATGGGAGGCGTTACGCCGCCGCGTCATGCGCGCCCTGCCCCGGTTTCCCGGCAAGGACCGCTTGCCGCCTTATGACATTCAATCACAGGAGTCCGCAGCGTGACCGACCTGACCCCGCGCGAGATCGTCTCAGAGCTTGACCGGTTCATTATCGGGCAGAAGGACGCCAAGCGCGCCGTCGCCGTGGCGTTGCGCAACCGCTGGCGGCGCAAGCAGCTGGGCGATGACCTGCGCGAAGAGGTGTATCCCAAGAACATCCTGATGATCGGGCCGACCGGGGTGGGCAAGACCGAGATTTCCCGTCGTCTGGCCAAGCTGGCGCGCGCGCCTTTCATCAAGGTCGAGGCGACGAAATACACTGAAGTCGGCTATGTCGGGCGGGACGTGGAACAGATCATCCGCGATCTGGTCGATGCCGCGCAGGTCATGATCCGCGACCTCATGCGCGACGACGTCAAGGCCAAGGCCCATGCCGCGGCCGAAGAACGGGTGATCGAGGCGCTGGCGGGCAAGGATGCGCGCGACCAGACCCGCGAGATGTTCCGCCGCAAACTGCGCGCGGGAGAACTCGACAACACCATGATCGAACTTGAAATCGCCGACACCTCGAACCCGATGCAAGGCTTCGAGATCCCCGGCCAGCCACCCGGCATGGGCGGGGGAATGATGAACCTTGGCGATATCTTCGGCAAAGCTTTCGGGCAGCGGATGGTGCGCAAACGACTGACGGTCGCGGCCAGCTATGACCTTCTGATCGCGGAAGAGGCCGACAACCTGCTCGATGACGAGACGGTCAAAAAGGCAGCGCTGGAGGCGGTGGAGCAAAGCGGCATCGTCTTCATCGACGAGATCGACAAGGTGGCGACCCGGCAAGACGTGCGCGGCGGCGATGTCAGCCGCGAAGGCGTCCAGCGCGACCTGCTGCCGCTGATCGAGGGCACGACCGTGTCGACCAAGCTGGGGCCGGTCAAGACCGACCATATCCTGTTCATCGCTTCGGGCGCGTTTCACATCGCCAAGCCATCCGACCTCTTGCCCGAATTGCAGGGCCGCCTGCCGATACGGGTGAACCTGCGCCCGCTGACCGAAGCGGATTTCGTCCGCATCCTGACCGAGACGGACAATGCCCTGACCCGGCAATATACGGCGTTGATGGCCACCGAGGAGGTGACGGTCAGCTTCACCGATGACGGGATCGCCGCCTTGGCCAAGATCGCAGCGGATGTGAACCAGTCGGTCGAGAGTATCGGCGCGCGCAGGCTTTATACCGTGATGGAACGGGTGTTCGAGGAGCTGAGTTTCACCGCGCCGGATCGGGGCGGCGAGGCAGTCGTGGTCGATGCCGCATTCGTGGAAACCAACCTCGGCGAGTTGACGCGCAGCACCGATCTGAGCCGTTACGTTCTTTAGACAGACAAGGTATGAGGTGGGCATGATCTTGCGCCCCTCCCTTCGTCTGGTTGCAAGCCTTGCCTTTGTGCTGGTGCTGACCGGCTGTGCGGGCAGGGCGATGATCGCGCTGGTGCCCGGAGCGCTGGGTGTGGGTGTGACCGAGCCTGGTGCTGGTGGCCAGCACACGGGAATTCATCGATGGGGATTGGGGCAACGAGCGGCTGGAAGGCCTCAGCTTCGCAAGCTTTGATGTGAATATTCCGCCAGACCGCGAACTGGGCGTGGTGGAACCCGTGCGCGACCGCGCCCGGGCCGCCCCTGATCCGACGACGGAATTCCTTGTCACGAGGGCCGAGGCGCTGGGCGGACCATCGGCCTTCGGGCGGAGCTGCAGCGTGAACTGAACCAGCGCTCCACCGATCAGCGCGAGGTGATGGTCTTTGTCCATGGGTTCAACAACACCTTTGCCGATGGCCTGCATCGCACCGCCCAGATCCGGCACGATTTCGAGATACCTGGCGTCGCGGTCCACTATGCCTGGCCCAGCGCGGGGAACGCGCTGGGCTATGCCTCATGATCGCGACAGCGCCCTTTTCGCCCGCGATGGGCTGGAGGCGCTGTTGCGCGAAATTGCAGCCGCAGGATCCAATCGCATCGTGTTGGTCGCCCATTCGCTGGGATCGTCGGTCACCATGGAGGCGCTGCGGCAGTTGCGCATCGGCGGGCGGGATGACGTGCTGAACCGGATTTCCGGTGTGATCTTGATGTCACCCGATCTGGACGTCGACCTGTTTCGCAGTCAGGCGCAAAGGGTCGACCCTCTGCCGCAACCCTTCGTCATCTTCACCTCGCAGCGCGATCGGGCCTTGCGCATCTCCGCCGCGATCACCTGGTCAACGGTCGCGTCTGGGCAATCTGGGCATCGGTCGAGGATGTGGCCGACCTGAATGTCACCTTGATCGATATTTCCGAGTTCCGCGGCGGGACGAGCGACGGTTTGAACCATTTCGCCGCAGCCACATCGCCCGCGATGATCCAGTTGCTGCAACAAGTCGCCGCCGTCGATCTGTCGCTGCAGGGCGAAGCTGCGCGAAACCTCGGGCTTTTGCCGGGAACGGTGCTGACAGTGCGGAACGCGACGCAGGTGATCTTGCAACCGCTATCCTTGGCGCCCTAGCGCGATTTTCTGAGATAAACGTAATAGGCCCCGCCGCCGCCGTGGCGCTGGTGCGCCTCCCGGATGTCCAGCACGACAGAGCCAAGCGGCGGCGCGTGCAGCCAGCCCGGCACCTGATGACGCAAGATGCCGCGCCGGATCGGGATGGGGTCAGGCGTTTCACGATCCTTACCCTTGCCTGTGATGACCAGAACCAAACGTTTGCCATCGTCATGCGCGTCGAGGATGAACCGGATCAGCACCGGATGCGCCTGCGCCAGCGTCATGCCATGCAGGTCGATGCGCCCTTCGGGCTTCAGCTTGCCGCGCTGCATCTTGCGAAAGGCACCGTGGTCCATCCGAACCGGGGCATGGGCGATACGCGTCGACAGATCCTGCGCCGGGTGCGGTGGATGGGGCTTATGCCCTGCGCGTTCCCCGATGCGAAAGGCGGGCAAACGGTCGCGCGGGCTGACCGGATCGGGGATGCGCGTCTGCGACGGGGGATCGGGCGGCATGACAAGGCTGCGCGACGGGGATCAAGCGGCGTGGCGGTCTGCGTGACCCGGTCCCACAACGCCTTGTCCTCGGCGCTCAGGCCGCGTTTGCCACGCCGCGACATCGCTCAAGCGTCCGGCGCGCGCTGATGGGCCAGTTCGATCGGCAAAAGCACGACCATCCGGCCGGGATCGCGGATGGTGCCTGCAGCATCCCCGCCGCATCGCCGAACCCGAAGAAGATGTCGGCCCGCTGCGGGCCAAGGATCACACCGCCAGTATCTTGGGCAATCATCAGCCGGTGCATCGGGCCCGCACCGCCCTTCTCGATCCAGACCGGCGCACCCAAAGGCGTGAAGGCCGGATCGACGGCGATGGAGCGCAAAGGCGTGATGGAGCGGTTCATCGCGCCCAAGGGTCCGATGGAAGGGTCGGAAATCTGCACTTCGCGGAAAAAGATGTAGGACGGGTTGTGATACAGAAGCTCCCGCCCTTCGGAGGGATTGCGGCGCACCCAGTTCCGGATGACCTGTGCCGAAACCTGATGCGACTGGTAAACGCCGCGCCGCACCAGTTCCTGTCCGATCGAGCGGTAAGGTGGCCATTGCGCCCGCCATATCCCACGCGGATGACCGATCCGTCAGGCAACCTGACCCTGCCAGAGCCTTGGATTTGCAAAAAGAACAACTCGACCGGGTCATCGACCCAGACGATTTCAAGACCCCCGCCCTTCCAGCAGGCGGCCCTCCTCGATCTCGCGGCGGCTGCGCCAGACGCCCGATTGCGCCTCGGGCGGGGTCCGGTAGATCGGATAGCGAAACGCGCCTGTCTGGCGCAGCGACCCGTTCAGTTCTGGCTCGTAATAGCCCGTGAAGAGAGCCGGGGCATCGCCCCCGATCAGGACCGGGCGAAAGAAGAGTTCGAAAAACGTCCGTGCCTCGGGCGCAGTGTCGGCGATGGCACAAAGCGCTTGCCAATCATCACCGTTCATGTCGGCACAGGTGTTGCGAAAGACCGCAAGGGCCGCGCATGGTCATCATCGGGCCAGCCATCGAGATCGGCAAAGGAAAGAAGGGTGACGCTTTCGTCAGACACGGCAGGCCCGGCCCAAGTCACGGCGGCCAGACACAGGCCAAGGATCGCGCCCCGCCCTGCCATGGCTCATCCGTCGGTGGCCACCAATTCCCAGTTCGGGTTGTCGGCGCCCATGTTGCGGGCGAAGGTCCAGACATCCCGCTGGCGCTTGATCTCGTTGGGATCACCCTCGACCACGTCGCTGCATGGCATTCTTGACCACCGAAGTCAGTTCGCCAACGAAACGCACGGTCACCTCACCCACGCCGGTGGCGCGGTCGAAGCGGGCGCTTTCCAGAACCAGTTCGCGGATGCCGATGAACGAGGCCATGATGGTCAGCCCTTGTTCCTCACGCTGGCGGATCACCGTTTCAAACGTCTCGAGCACATCGGCCGACAAGAAAGGCCGCAGATCATCGACATCGCCATTCTCGAAGGCCATGAGGATCATCTCGTAGGCGCCGCGCGCCCCTTGCAGGAATTCGGTGACGGTGAAGCCCGGCTCGGCCATCTTCATCGCCAACAATGCCTTGGCGCTTTCGGTTCCGTCATCGACATGATCGGTGATGTCGCGGTCGGGACCGCCCTCGATCACCTCGAAATCTCGACGAGGATCAGGGCGGGACGCGGCGCGCACCACTGGCGGTTTCTCGAACCCCTCCCGGGTTCCCAGAACGCTGCGCAGGCGCAAGATCAAGAAGATCGCGATGCCAGCCAGCACCAGCAGGGACAGAAGAGACGAATTCATCGGAGTTCCTCGCACGCGCGGACGGGGTTCTAATCGTGGTCGCAGGGCACATATGTAAGGCAGGGGTGCGGTCAAGTCCATGACCGAGGCCGCACCAATCATCCACTTTGAAAAGGAGCTGTCGCAATGTGGTTGTTTCTGGCGTTCCTTCTGGTGCCGCTGATCGAAATCGCACTGTTCATTCAGGTGGGCGGCCTGATCGGGCTTTGGCCGACGCTGGCCATCGTGGTTCTGACGGCGATTGCCGGCACGATGCTCGTGCGGTCCCAAGGCGCACAGGCATTGGATCAGTTGCGCCGCAGCTTTGACACGTTGAACGATCCGACCATAGCGCTGGCCCACGGCGCAATGATCCTGTTTTCCGGGGCGCTCTTGCTGACACCTGGGTTCTTCACCGATGCCGTCGGCTTCGCACTGCTGATTCCGGCCGTGCGCTCTGTTGTGCTGCGTGAGCTGCGCAAGCGGGTGAAAGTGCAATCTTTCAGTCACAGATCGCCCCATCATGCCCCACCGCATGCCGATAACGTGATCGACGCGACCTATACGGTCGA
>JAGYLB010000098.1 GCA_018401055.1 Roseicyclus sp. | reverse complement strand
CTGATCCTTCCATGGTCCGGTTCTCGGGCGATGCTGCGGTCTACGCCGGCTGTCTGTCGGCCTCTGCCAAATTGCGCGATTACAACCCCGAACGCTTCTTGACCAACCTGATCTGGAACACCCGCGGCGAGCGGCAGGTGTTCGCGCCTTCGGCCCGCGCGACAACCAGCGGCCGGGTTCCTTCATGGCGTCGGACAGCAATGCGCAGATCTCGGTCATCTCGGGGGCCTGGGCCGTGCGATTGTTCCAGTCGAACCGCAACTTCGCCGACATCCGCGAGGAAGCCGCCCTGATGCAGCGCCGAGAGATCGATTTCATCAACACCCTGCGCCATGTCAAAAGCCGTGCCGACATCCGCATCTGGACCTTGGCGGAATTCATCGAGGAACCGATGGAGAACCTGCAGGGCATTCTTGACGCCATGGAAGGGGCAAATGTCTTGCGCCTGACCGAGGCGCCGCGCATGGTCGATCTGACGGGTTTTGCCGCCTTCTTGCAGTCGCTCAAGAACCAGGGTCTGAACCCGATGACAGTTGGCGATTTCCCGCAAGAAGGGCTGACGCACCGCCCGCCGTCGGACAGAAACAGACCCTATCTGGTGACCTGACACATGGCTGACCGCCGCTTCGACGCCTTTGTCCTGTTCGCCGAGATGCGGACAGGATCGAACTATCTCGAGGACAGCCTGAACGCCCTGCCCGACATCACCTGCCATGGCGAGGTCTATAACCCCACCTTCCTCGGCCATCACAACCAGTTCGAGCTCTTCGGCTATGACATGGACCGGCGCGAGGCTGATCCGCTGGGCCTGCTGCGCGCGATGATCGACCAGACCGAGGGGCTGCCGGGTTTTCGCCTGTTCCACGATCATGATGACCGGGTGGTCGACGGCATCTTGCCCGATCCGCGCATCGCCAAGGTGATCCTGACGCGCAATCCGCTCGACAGCTATGTCAGCCGCAAGATCGCCACTGCCACCGGCCAATGGCGCCTGACCGACGCCAAGAACCGGAAATCGGCCAAGGTGGTGTTTGACGCCGCTGAATTCTCCGAGCTGATGGACAGGCTCGCCGCGTTCCAGGACCGGTTGCGGCGCGGGCTGCAGGTGACCGGGCAGACCGCCTTTCATGTCCGCTACGAAGATATCAACGACCCAGAGGTGCTGAACGGGCTGGCGATGTTCCTCGGCTCCGTCGGGCGGGTCGAAGGGGCGTCGAAAAAGCTCAAGCGCCAGAACCCGGGCGATCTGGCCGACAAGGTCGAGAATTTCGACGAGATGATCGCCGCGCTGCGCGATGTCGACCGGTTCGGGCTGACGGCCAGCACGGATGCCGAAGTTCCGCGTGGGGCCTCGGTGCAGGGGTTTGTCGCGCATCCAACGGCGGGTCTGTTGTTCGTGCCGCTCAAGGGGTCGCCGGAACAGGCGGTGCTGGACTGGATGGGGGATATCGGCGGTGTCGGGCGCGACGGGTTGCTCAGGCGCATGTCGCAAAAGGACCTGCGGCAGTGGATGAAGGACCATCCCGGCTACCGCAGCTTCACGGTGCTGCGCCATCCGGTGAAACGGGCCTACAACAGCTTTAGCCGCTTCATCCTGCCCGACGATCGCCCCGCCTATGAGGACCCGCGCAAGGTCATGCGGCAACGCTACAAGCTTCCGATCCCCGGCAAGACCCCTGGCCCGGACTGGACCGAGGCCGAGCAAAAGGCCGCGTTTCTCGCATTTCTGGAATTCCTCAAGCCCAATCTCGACGGGCAGACCAGCGTGCGGGTCGATACGGCATGGGCAACGCAATCGGCGATCTTGCAAGGCGTGGCGCAAGTGCTGACACCCCATGCCCTGATCGACGAGGACGAGATGGCGACAGCCCTGCCCGATCTTGCACGCGCTGTGGGCGTGACCGATATTCCCACACTGCGCGACGAGATGATTCCAACGCCCGTGCCGCTGGACCGTGTCTACGACGGCAAGATCGAGAAGGCCGCCATCGACGCCTATCGACGGGATTACCTGACGCTGGGCTTCCCGCGCTGGAACAAGCGGTAGTTCCTCAGGCGGCCTGGCTTGCGTGGTGATCGGTCAGCAGCGTGTGCAGCGTAGCGGGGTCGTTATTGGCCCGTAGCTTGGCGCAAAGCGCGGCATCGCGTAGGGTACGCGACACCAGCGCCAGCGCCTTGAGATGATCGACCCCGCTGTCAGCAGGCGCGAACAGTGCAAATACCAGATCGACCGGCTGCCGGTCTGCCGCATCGAATTCGATCGGGCGTTCTAGCCGCAGAAAGGCGCCGTGCACCTCGGTCAGGTCCGACAACCGGGCATGCGGCAGCGCAACACCATGCCCCACACCTGTCGGCCCAAGGCTTTCGCGTTCCTGCAAAGCGTCAAAGATCATCCCCTCGGGCAGACCGATGAGGGAATGTGCCTGATCGGCGATGGCTTGCATCAGGCGTTTCTTGCTCGTCACATCGCTCAGCACCTTCACGGCGCGCGGCTTCAGCAGCGAAGACAGGTTCATCCCATCCCTTTCGTGACCCTGATGTCGGATCGGTTGAGCGCGGCGGGCCAACCAGTGGCCCGCATCGCGCGTTATGCTATGTGCGGGGATCGACCCAACCGACATTCCCGTCGTCGCGCCGGTAGACGATATTGACCCCGCTGTGTTTCTCGTTTCGGAACATCAGGAAGGGTGAGCCTGCCAGTTCCATCTGCATCACCGCCTCACCCACGCTGAGAGAGGGGATCTTGGTCTCCATCTCGGCTACGATGATTGGTTGCAGGTCGGTGGGCTCGTGTTCCTCTTCCTCGTGCCCGGATGCGGCGAGGACATACATCGGCGCGCCAAGGGTTTCAACAGGCTGCGGGCGGTCGCGGTGATGGTCCTTGAGCCGGCGCTTGTAGCGGCGCAGCTGTTTTTCCATCTTCTCGCACGATGCATTGAAGGCGGCATAGATCTCATGGGCGTGGCCCTTGGCCGATGCGGTCAGGCCAGTGGACAGGTGAACCGTGGCCTCGCACAAGAACTCGGACCCGGATTTGGAAAAGATCACGGTCGCGTCGGTCGGCCGGTCGGAATACTTTGCCACGGCCGCACCCAGCGTGTCGCGCACATGGGTTTGCAGCGCCTCGCCGATGTCGATCTGTTTACCACTGATTTGATAGCGCATGGATCCTCCGCACTTCGGGCGCGCGGGATGCAGGCCCGGCATGGGCCGCCCGTCCCGCGCGAAAAGATGTTCGACCGTTTACCGGTAAGGGCGATCCGGGGCCGTTTTGCCGCTGGTGTCGGGATGCGGACATGAGGATCAAGGATGAAGCAAACGCGAACATCACCACCATTAGGCGATGGCGCATGGTCTGTTGTCAACGCAAAGCGGTGGGGCGGCCTCACGAGATCCGGAAGCTCTGGCCAAGGTAGACGCGCCGCACCGTTTCGTCGCGCACCACCTCGTCGGGAATGCCGGATTTGATGATCGTGCCCTCATGCAAGATGTAAGCGCGGTCGACAATTTCCAGCGTTTCGCGCACGTTGTGATCGGTGATCAGAACGCCGATTCCACGGGTCTTGAGATCTTGCACAAGGTGGCGGATGTCGCCCACGGCGATCGGGTCCACCCCGGCAAAGGGTTCATCAAGCAACACATAGCGCGGATTCGAGGCAAGGCAGCGTGCGATCTCAGCCCGGCGGTCGTTCGCCGCCCGACAGCGACAACGCGGGCGCGCGACGCAGGTGACCGATGGAAAACCCGACAGCAATTCCTCCAGCCGCTCAGTTGGCGCGCGCGGTCGCGTTCGACCACCTCGAGAATCGCAAGGATGTTGTCCTCGACCGACAGGCCGCGAAAAATCGACATTTCCTGCGGCAGATAGCCGATGCCCGCGCGCGCGCGGCGGTACATCGGGAATTGCGTGACGTCCTGCCCGTCAATGGTGACGCTGCCCCCATCGGGCGTGATCAGTCCCGCGATGCAGTAGAACGACGTGGTCTTGCCCGATCCGTTCGGCCCCAAAAGCGCCACGACTTCACCCCGCGCCAGACGCAGCGACACGTCGCGGATCACCGGACGCTTGCGATAGCTTTTGCGCAGGCGGTCGACGACAAGGCCCTGACTGCCATCCGTGACGCTGAGTTTGGGCCGTTCCGTCATTGATCGCCACCCAGAACGGTGCGCACGCGCCCGTCGACCGTGCCCGTTCCGGTGGTCATGTCGATCAGCATCCGGTCGCCCGCAATCGCCATAGGCCCCTGCGTTACCATCACGTTGCCTGCCAGCGTCAGCAGAGCGGTCTGAACCGCATAGCGTGCCTCGGCCCCTTCGGCAGCATCGGCACCGCGGGTGACAAGAACACCGCCCGTGGCAATGACATCTTGCACCCGCCGCGCACCGGTGTCGGCGGTATAGACGATCTCGATCCGGCCCGCCGTCATGCGCAGATCGCCCTGCACGACGATCACATTGCCTTCGAACACGGCGTTTCCGTTGGATTGGTTGACGGTCAGGCTATCGGCCGTCACCTCGACCGGTTGCGAGGAGTCATGGGCGACGCCGCCGAAGCCGACCGCCACCTGCGCCAGCGCGGGCCCCGAAACACTGAGGATGATGGCCAGAAAGGCCGTTCTGAAAAATGCGGACATGGGCATGGTCTTGGTTCAATCCTGCGGCTGGTATAGCAGCCGAACGCCGCCGGTGAAACTAAGGAAACTCGCACCTTCCGGGCCCGTGAGGGTCATCGCGCCCGCCTCCAGCGTCAGTCCGGGCCCGGTCAGCACAATGGCCTCCGGGGCGGCCAAACGCATACTGTCCAAAGCAACGGTGAGCCGTTCGGTGGACATCCGGTAGCCTGTCGTCATTACCGCGGTGACGGATCCGTCGAGCGCAACGACCTGGCTGGCCAAGTCCAGATCGCCCCGGTCTGCTGACAAAAGCAGCGCACCGCTGTCAGACAGGCTGAGGCGGCTTTCGACGGCGGTCATCAAGATGGTATTGGGGTCCTGCACGGCCGCGGCTGCACTATCGGCCACCAGGGTCACCTCGCGCCCGTCGTCCAGCGTTCCTGCAAAGCGCGGTCGCGACAGGCGTTGTTCGCGCACCAGCTGGTCGACGTCCACCTGTGCAAAGGGCAGGGCGGCGTCTGGGTCGGGTGTTCGCGACAACAGGAATAGGGTCGACAGCAGCGCCAACGCTATCAGGGGCAGGGCCACCTTTACCCAGGCGACCGTGGTGGAATATCGGTTGCCGCGTGCCATTGGTACCTTGACCTCAATGGGCGAAGATGTCGATCTCGGGCCAGCCCGCAAGGTCAAGCTGCGCGCGGGCGGGCAGGAATTCGAAACAGGCCTTCGCCATGGCGGTCCGCCCTTCGCGCTCCAGCATCACGTCGAGTTTCGACTTGAGCCGATGCAGATACAACACGTCCGAGGCGGCA
Organism: Roseicyclus sp.; assembly: GCA_018401055.1. The sequence goes on along the minus strand of JAGYLB010000098.1, from coordinate 71,121 downwards.
TAGGATTTCTGCGCCTCGCTGAGGGACACGGACCCCCAATCAGAGCTTTGCTGCTGCTTGGAAATGTCGGTGTCCAGCAGTTCTTGCAGCAGGTATTTCAGCCCGTGGCGGTCGGTATAGGTGCGCACAAGTCGGGACGCGATCTTTGTACAATAGACGGGGGCCGCCAGCGCACCAAAGGCGTGATACATCACGGCGATGTCGAAGCGGCCGAAGTGGAACAGTTTCAGCACATCGGGGTCGCGCAACAGCCGCGCCAGATTGGGGGCATCGGTCTGGCCCTTGTCGATCTGCACCAGATGCGCGTCGCCATCCCCCGACGATAGCTGCACCACGCACAGCCGGTCGCGCTGGGGGATCAGCCCCATGGTCTCGCAGTCGATAGCCACAACGGGCCCCAGATGCAGGCCATCGGGCAAATCGTTCTTGTAGAGGTGGTTTGTCACGCGCCCGTCCCTTTCAGCAGCCAGTCGGGGCCAGCTATGCCCCAACCTGCCCGAAGGCGCCAGAGCGAAGGGATTTGGTGCCCAGGAGAGGACTCGAACCTCCACGACCTTTCGATCACTGGCACCTGAAGCCAGCGCGTCTACCAATTCCGCCACCTGGGCAGGTGTCGTGAGCGGGGCTGATATATCCGCATCGCGGGGCTGTCAACGGGCCAAACCCGTGAAAATTCGCGCTCAGTAATCGCGTTCGAAAAACACGCCGAGCCGCGACGTGCCATCGGTGGAAAACGTGCCGCGCGCCGTGATGTCAGGTGTCAGGTCGATGTTGAGAGAGGCGCCTGTGTTGCCATCCTGATCGATCACGACATCGGTATAGATATTCTCCGACAGGTAGCGCCCGGCGCGGAGCGCGGCGTTGCCTTCAGCGTCGGTCTGCAGGTCCAGATCATCCAGCCCCAGCCCTTCGCGCAGGGTGGCAAAGATCCCCGATTGGCTGGACCCTCCCGCCAGCGAGGCGGCGGCATCGGCCATCTGCAGCAGTTGCACCGGCGACAGCGCCGAGACTGAGCGCCCGAACAGAAGCTGGGCCAGCACCTCGTCCTCGGGCAGGGCCGGGGTCGAGGTAAAGCTGATTTCGGGTGCACTGATCCGGCCGATCATGCTGACGCCGATGGTGTAGCCGCCGCTGCGCGAGGTGGCGAGCAGGCGGATATACGGGTCGAAATTGCCTTGCAGGGTCGCCGATCCGTCGGTCAGGTCCAGCCGGGTGCCAAGGATCGCAAGCCGCCCCCGGATTAGGTCGAACCGGCCCGCGGGGATCACGTTGGCGGTGCTGCCCCCGATCCGCAAGGTGCCGCCCAGTTCGGCGTCCAGACCGCGACCGCGCAGAAAGATCCGGCCCGGCGCGGAAATCGTCAGGTCCAGACCAATGCTTTGCGACCCACCGCTGCCGGTTTCCGCAGGGCCGAGCCCCGCCGCGATCCGTGTGCGGCGTTCGGCGGCGGTTTCGCCCAGATGGGTGATCGGCGGAATCGGCGCAGATCCGCCCAGACCGCTTTCGGGGATTCGGAGTTCCGTTTCCCCCAGCGCGATCGTGCCGCCCACCTGAAGCGACCCCGCCAGTGACCCGCTGACCGTGACGTCGGCCCGGTCGATCAGCGCGGAATACAGTGTGGGGTCAATCAGCCGCAGGCTCTGCCCTGATGACGGAGATCCGCGCCGGCAGGCTCGGCGTGGTCAGCGTGACCGACCCAGTGGCGCCGATGGTGCCGCCGGTTCCCAGCGTTCCGTTCGCGTCAATGTTGATGCGCCCGCCCGCGATCTGACCCGAAGCAGACAGTCCTTCGATGGATGTCTGCACGATCGGCAGCGTGACACGCGCCACCGCGGTTCGGAAGCTGCCAGAAAGGTTTGCCAAGCTGGGCGCGCCCCTGAGCGCAAGATCGAACCCAAGCGTGCCGCTTATCCCTCTGGGCGCCAGTGCCCGGTTCGCCAGCGCAAGGGGCAATTGCCCGTTGGCTGTCAGGTCGACAGTGCCCGCCTCAGGCTGCGCACTGCCCGAAAAAGTGGCGGTGATGCCCGCCGCACTGGCGACGTCGGCCACGATTCGATACGGCGCTGCGCTGTCCGGGCCGCGCGTGACGTCGAGCGTGGTGGTCACCGCTCCGCTGAGCGCTTCGGTGAAGAGACCGATGTTGTTCAGCCGCGCTTCGGCCGACAGGATGGCACCGGCCGCGCTGACGCGGCCATCGGCCAGCAGCGACAACTCGCGGCCCGACAGCCGAAGCTCGCGCAGGGTTGTGCCGTTTTCATCGCGCAGGGCCGAGACGGTCAGCGTCGTGTCGCCCGCCAGCAGTTGCCGGGGCAATCCATCGGCAAGGGACAGGTCGGTTCCGGTGCCGGTAAGAACCATGTCGAAAGCGCCCGACAGGATGTCGGCTTCGCCGGAAAGCGTTCCGCGCAACGATCCGGCCAGCGGTTGGCCGGCGATGGGGGCAAAGCGGGACAGGCTCCCGGCCTCGGCCCGCAGGTCGGTCGTAAGCGTCAGCCGCTGGTCGGCCAGCAAAAGCGCGGCCATGCCCGACAGGGACAGGTCGCCGGCCTGCGTTTCCAGATCGCCCAGGACCAGCGGTGCGCCCTGCAGCCACGAGACTTGCGCCGTCAAGCGCGCCCCGGTGCCCAAGGCGGTCGCAAGGGCTGGATCATCATGGGTCAGCCCCCCGATCTCGATCATGACGGGAGAGCTGATGGACAGCCCCTGAGGTGTCTCACCGATCTGTCCGCTGGCGTCGAGGCTGAGGTTGGCGACCCGCGCCGGCCCAAGGTCAAGCGACGTGATCCCGACCGTGGCCGTATAACTGTCACGGTCGGCGGCGTCATAGCTCAGGTTCAGGTCCACGGCTGCGACGGAAACATCGCCCCCGACACCGGCAGGCGCACAGGACCCTGCCCGCCGGGGTCGGCTATGCGTCCCACCAGATCAAAGGCGCTTGGCTGTCCGCCTGGGGTCAGTGACAGCGTTCCCTCCAGCGTCAGGGCCGCTGCGCTAAGCGACAGGGTGTCAAGCTCCACCGCGCCGTCGGGCAACAGCCGCAGGTCGGTTTCCAGCGCAACTTCCGGGCCAAAGAACCGCCGGTATTCGGGCAAGAGCAGCGGGGTGATGTCGCCACCCAGATCGGCGCGCACCCGGCGTTCACCCGTTGCTGCGGCCAGCGATGTGACGACCTGTCCGGTCAGGCGGGGCTGGCCGTCGCTTTCCAGCGCGATATCGGCGGTGAACTCGTCGATCGGCCCCGCGCCCTCGACCGAAAGCCGCACCGGGGCGCACCCGGCAGGCCCAGCAGGGTCGTGGCGATGCCGCCGGCCTCCTCCTCCAGCAAAAGCGTCAGATCGAGTTGCCGCGTCGCATTGCCATAGGATGCCGCGAGGTCGAACACGCCACGCGCCTCGTCCAGACGTTCGAGATGCAGCGCGGCCGCCCCTTCCCCTCCCGCAAGCTGGGCACTGCCTTGAATCGAAAAGGCCACGGCGAGGCCGAGGATATCCTCGCCCAAGGTCACGCGGTCGATGGCGGTGCGCTCGATGGCGATGGAAACCGGCAATTCAGGCAGGGCAAAAGGCGTCGCCTCCGCGCTGGGCAGATCGGGGCCCGATCCCGCGATGGTCGGGCGGCGTGCGATCTCCAGCCGCTCGGCGGTCAGTTGGTCGATCTGCAGAGCGCCCCTGAGCAAGGCCGTGCGCGACCATGTCAGTTGAGCGTTTTCCAGCGTCAGCCAGACGCCATCGTCATCGGCAATGGTCAAAAGATCCATCTGCGCGGTGGAGCTGAGCGCGCCCCGAAAGCCCCGTATCGTGACCGTGCGCGCCCCGTCCGACAGTTGATCCTCGAGAAAGCGGACGATGCGGCTGCGGTCATCATCTTGCGCCTGCGCGGCGGCCGGCGCGATCAGCGCCAGAAGGGTCAGACAAAGGGCGAGCGCGCGCATCAAAAGGCCTGCCCGATGCCGATGTAGATGTAGGCTTCCGTCCCGGCATTGGCTCCGTTGGCGGGCGTCGCCAGATCGATCCGGATCGGGCCGAATGGCGTGGCATAGCGCAGGCCAAGGCCCACCCCCGCATGCCAGTCGGCCGCGCCGTCACCCCATGCGCCTTCGCTGATATAACCCGCGTCGGCAAAGCCCACGATGCCGAAATTGGTGTCGCCGATGTCGTGCCGCACCTCGCCCGACAGGCCGAAAAAGCCGCGCCCGCCGCTGGACACGCCACCTTGCAACGCGCCGAGCGAGCGATAGGCCTGACCGCGCACCGTGCCCGACCCACCCGAATAGAACAGATCGTCGGGCGCGATATCGACCAGATCGCCGCCGAACAGGCTGCCCAATTGCACTCTCGCAGCCAGCCTTGTGCGCTCCTCGGGCCCGAGGCCCCAATAGCCGCGCCCGTCCAGCGTGAACCTTGCGCCGCCGCTACCGCCGATGACGTGGAATGGGGTCAGCGTCAGATCGGCATAGGCCCCGCCCGCCGCGTCGATGGGATCGTCGCGGTTCTCGTAGGTGGCCCGCAGCGGAAAGGTGAAGCGCGTGATGTCGCGCGCGCCCAAGCCATCCTCGATCTCGGAATAGGTCAGGCCGATGCCGCCCGAGACCGTCACCGTGCGCGACAACCGATGGGTCAGCGAGACCTCCGCGCCGATCCCCTGAATGGTGAAGGTCGGTTCCTGCAAGAACACCAGCGCCCCTTCGATGGCGAGCGAGGTGTCGGGCGTGAAGGTCGCAGGACGTTCGTAGCGTGCCCGCAACTCGGCATCGACGCCGTCGCCCTCGAATTCCTGAATTCCCGCGATCTCCAGATCGAATCTCAGCCGCTCGGCCCCGCCCAGCAGGTTGCGATGCAGCCAGTAGGCGCTGAGCATCAGCCCCTCATCGCTGGCGATCTCGGCACCGAAACCCAGCCTGCGCAGCGGTGCCTCGGCCAGCGCCGCGGTGACATCGGCGACATCGCGGGCGTCCGGGTCGCGCAGGCGCAGGGCGACGGCGGAAAACACGCTGGTGTCGCGCAGCCGTTCCTCGGCGCGTTCCAGCACGGCAGGGGAATAGACGTCACCCGTGGGCAGGCCCGCGATCTCGAGGATGCGGTCGACCCGCATCCGTTGCTGCCCCTCGGGGATGAGCGTTCCAAACCGGATGACAGGCCCCGGATCGACCCGGATCGCGACATCGAGGATCGCCGCGCGATTCTGGGCGGTGATCTGCTGGCTGGCGATTTCTGCAGTGGCATGACCCCGGTTCTGCCACCCTTCCAAAGCTGCGCGTGTCGTGGCGCGCAGCAGCGGAGTTGTGGCGGTTTCGCCGGGGCGGAACCCCTCGGGCAGGACGGTATCGGCCGCAAGCGGGCTGATTTCGGCGCGACCAAGCAAGAAGGGCGGGCCGGTCTCGATGTCGATCTCGACACGCGCCACCTGCGCGGGCGCATCAAAGGGCGAGATGCCCGCAGCGTCTCGGCCGTCGAGCCGTATGGTGATCACAGGCGCAAAGAACCCCTGCTCGTACAAGATGCCGATCAGCCGCCCGTAATCTGCGCGCGCGGCGGCGGTGATATCCTCGCCAGTGCGAACGGTCCCTTGCTCGGGGGTGCGCAGCAACAGTGCATTTGCTCTGAGCCGGTCGATCAGGTCCTCCGAGGCCGAGGGCGCGCGCAACGTCACCTCTTGCGCAGACACGGCCGGAGTGATCACCGCCACGGCAGCGGCCGCAACGGTGGCGAGGATCAGGACAACGGTCTTGCGGGGCAGCACGAGCATGCCCAAGACCTAGCCCTGACGCATCCCTCTGGCCAGCCGGTTTGCGGGTTTGCGGCAAGACCGGCGGAAAAACGGGACGATTTGCGCCTTGTCGCGCCGCGGCCTCGCTTCTATCACCCAATCAACCGCGACCGGAGGACATCATCCATGTCAAAGCTTGTCACCATTTTCGGCGGATCGGGCTTTGTGGGCCGCTATATAGCGCGCCGCATGGCCAAGGAGGGCTGGCGCGTCCGCGTGGCCGTGCGTCGCCCGAACGAGGCGCTGTTCGTGCGCCCCTATGGCGTCGTCGGGCAGGTGGATCCGATCCTCGCCAATATCCGCGACGATGACAGCGTGCGCGCGGCCATCCATGGGGCCGATGCGGTCGTCAACTGCGTGGGCATTCTGGCCGAGCAGGGCAAGAACAAATTCGACACGGTGCAGGAGCACGGTGCCGCCCGGATCGCGCGCATCGCCGCCGAAGAAGGCGTGACACGCATGGTGCATATCTCGGCCATCGGGGCCGACCGCGCCAGCAAGAGCGACTATGCCAAGACCAAGGCCAAGGGCGAGGCGGCGGTGCTGTCTGCCATGCCCAATGCGGTGATCTTGCGCCCGTCGATCATCTTCGGGGCCGAGGATCAGTTTTTCAACCGCTTTGCCGCGATGACGCGTCTAGGGCCGGTGCTGCCGGTGGTTGGTGCGTCGACACGGTTCCAGCCAGTCTTTGTCGATGATGTCGCCAAGGCCGCCGTGATGGGCGTTCTGGGTCATGCCAAGCCCGGCATCTACGAACTGGGCGGGCCGGATGTGGAAACCTTCCGCGCATTGATGGAGCGCATGTTGCGCATCATCCGGCGGCGCAAGCTGATCGTGAACGTGCCCTTCTGGGCCGCGACGATTATGGGTGGAGCGTTCGACCTGTTGCAGACCGTGACGCTGGGTCTGGCGCGCAACGGTGTTCTGACCCGCGATCAGGTGCGCAATCTGCAGCGCGACAATGTCGTGGGCGAGGGGCGCATGGGCTTTTCCGATCTGGGGATCGAGCCTGTGGCAATGGACCCGGTGCTTGAGGATTACCTTTGGCCCTATCGCCCCGGCGGTCAGTATTCCGAGATCAAGGAAACCGCCAAGCATCTGCGTGATCAGGAATAGGCGATCCACAACAGCACCACGCCCAGTGCGACGCGGTAGATCACATAGGGTGTGAAGCTGACGGATCTGAGAAGCCGCATCATGATTGCGAGGGCTGCCAGCGCCGACACAAAGGCGAAAGCGGCCGCGATTGCCCCGTCGCGGGCGGTCTGCGCATCGGCCGTCATGATCACCTCGCCGCCCAACAAGATGCCCGAGGCGGCGATGGTCGGGATCGACATCAGCATAGACAGCCGCGCCGCGCTGGTCCGGTCATAGCCCATGAGGCGCGCGCCCGTTATGGTGATGCCGGACCGTGACGTGCCGGGGATCAACGCCACCGCCTGCCACAGCCCGAGCGTTATGGCGTCGCGCAGCGTCCACTCTCCGGCCTGCCTGACCTGCTCACCGCGTTGGTCGGCCCAGTAGAGCACCACACCGAACACCAGCATGGCCCAGCCGATCACGGCGATCGACCGCATCGCGTCGGCCAGCCCGGTCACATGCAGGATAAGGCCCGCAACGATCACCGGCACAGTGGCGACAAGCAGCAAGAAGGCGAGCCTTGAGCCGACTGTGTCGATCCGCCCCGTCAGCATTCGGGGAACGCCGCCCAAGGCACTGCGCACATCGGGCCAGAAGTACAAGATCACGGCCCCAAGCGTGCCGACATGGACGGCCACGTCGATGACCTGCCCTTGGTCCTGCAGGCCGGTGAGATTCGGCAAAAGCACGAGATGGCCAGAGCTGGACACCGGCAAGAACTCGGTCACGCCTTGTATCAGCGCCAACAACAGAAGGTTCCACAGCGCCATCACAGAGCCCCGCTTGTGAGGGTTGAATCAATATGTATCTGATTTTCCATCTGAAACCGCTAGATAGGTATGACTTGTTACCTATTTTGGTGTCCACTTCGGCCTTTCGGGCATCCAGGGCCTCGAGAAATCGACAAATAGGTCAGTCTTGTTGTCTTTTTATCCCCGTGACATCTTTGTATAGGGGCGCAGCTAGGATGGGAGATGTTTCGTGGCCAAGCAACCCATGTTGAAATTCGTGACCGTCAGCAAGCAGATGCCCGAAAAGCGTCCGCCCGATCTGCGGCGCGAGGATTTCGATGAGATCTACGGCGAATACGCCCGCGACAAGGCGGCCGAGCAGGCCGGGCGCTGCAGCCAGTGCGGCGTGCCCTATTGCCAGACCCATTGCCCGCTGCACAACAATATTCCCGACTGGCTCAAGCTGACCGCCGAGGGCCGGTTGCAGGAAGCCTATGAGCTGAGCCAGGCGACCAACACCTTCCCCGAGATCTGTGGCCGCATCTGCCCGCAAGACCGGCTCTGCGAAGGCAATTGCGTGATCGAGCAATCGGGCCACGGCACTGTGACCATCGGATCGGTCGAGAAATACCTGACGGACACCGCGTGGGAACAGGGCTGGGTGAAGCCCATCGCGCCTGCGGTTGAACGCCCCGAATCGGTCGGCATCATCGGTGCAGGTCCGGGCGGTCTGGCTGCCGCCGACATGCTGCGCCGCGCCGGTCTGCAGGTCACGGTCTATGACCGCTATGACCGTGCGGGCGGGCTGATGACCTATGGCATTCCCGGCTTCAAGCTTGAGAAGGACGTGGTGATGCGCCGCAACGCCCAGCTTGAGGCAGGCGGGGTGGAATTCGTGCTGAACTGCACCGTGGGCGAAGATGTCAGCTTTGACGCGATCTACGGCAAGCATGATTTCGTCATCATCGCCACCGGCGTCTACAAGTCGCGCGACCTGAACGCGCCGGGCGTGGGGGCCGATGGCATCGTGCGCGCGATCGATTATCTGACCGCCTCCAATCGCAAGAGCTTTGGCGACGAAGTGCCGGAATTCGACAGCGGTGAGCTGAACGCCAAGGGCAAGCGCGTCGTCGTCATCGGCGGCGGCGATACCGCGATGGACTGCGTGCGCACCGCGATCCGGCAAGATGCCGTTAGCGTCAAATGCCTATACCGCCGCGACAAGGCCAATATGCCCGGGTCGCAGCGCGAGGTCGCCAATGCCGAGGAAGAAGGCGTTGACTTCGTCTGGCTGTCGACCCCCAAGGGTTTCACCGGGGATGCCGTCGAAGGCGTGATGGTGCAGAAGATGCGTCTGGGCCAGCCCGACGCGACCGGCCGCCAGAGCCCCGAGATCATCGAGGGTGCCGATTACGTCGAAGGCGCCGATCTGGTCATCAAGGCGCTAGGCTTCGAGCCCGAGGATCTTCCGACGCTCTGGGGCACGCCCGAGTTGGAGGTGACCCGCTGGGGCACGATCAAGGCCAATTTCCGCACCCACGAGACCCAGATCCCCAATGTCTACGCGGTGGGCGACATCGTGCGCGGCGCCAGCCTTGTGGTCTGGGCGATCCGCGACGGGCGCGAGGCGGCCGAGGCGATTCTCGAGAAACTGGCGGTCAGCGGCGCGGTGGCGGCAGAATGAGACAGGCATCGGGCATCACGAGTGGGGCGACGGCCGCGGTTTTCGCGGTTCTGTTGCTTGCGCCCGCGCTGCCCGTATCGGCGCAACAAGGCCCCGCGCTGTTCGAGGTTCCGCCGGGCTGCACGGCTTATCTGACCGTGCAGTCGCGCGGCTGCATGGTCAGCCACCACTGGACCTGCGAAGCCGATCCGCCGGGCACGCATTGGCGCGCCGCGCTTGACGAGGACAGCCCGTTCTACGTCAGCTTCACAGATGCAGAGTTCCGCTGGTTGCAAAGCTGGAACCTGCGCGGTGCTGGCACCTCGACCCTGATCGAACCCGAGGATGATCCGGCCAGCCTGACCGAATTGCTGACAACGGGCAGCGATACGATGGTGTTCAGCCTGCTGACGGAGTCGAATTTCGGCAGCTACCAGCGCGACTACACCGGCTTTGACCGCCTGACCGGCGACGAGGTCGTGGTCGACGGTCGCACGCTGGCCGTGACCGAGTTCTCCTATCAATATCCGACCGATGGCGGCACACGCCGCGTGCAGGGCAACCAGTTCGTGCACGAAGGCTGGCGCCTGTTTTTCGGCGGCATTGAGACCGTGACCGAGGCGAATGGCGAGACCTTTGAATACAACAACAGCCCGATGGAATTCGCCGAACCCGGCGAGCCCGGTTTTCTGACGATGCAACCGATCTATGATTGCGGCGAGATGTTCAGCGGCCTGCCCCGCGCGACACCGTCGATTTCCGACCAGATTTTCCGGGTTCTTGCACGCGGTGCGGCACCCGGCCCGAACGGAGGGACTGACCATGACGACCTATGACGCCACCTGGGCCGCCGCCGAGGAAGCCAAGCGCGCGTGGATGAACGACAACAGCCTGTTCCGCGAAGAGGATGAACATTCCTCCTGCGGGGTGGGGCTTGTTGTCTCCATCGACGGGACGCCGTCGCGCAAGGTCGTGGAAAACGGGATCAACGCGCTGAAAGCGGTCTGGCACCGGGGCGCGGTCGATGCCGATGGCAAGACCGGCGACGGCGCGGGCATCCATGTGCAGATCCCAGCGACCTTCTTTTACGATCAGGTTCGCCGTACCGGGCATGAGCCGCGGATGGACGAGTTGATGGCCGTGGGGCAGGTGTTCTTGCCGCGCACCAATTTCGCGGCGCAAGAAACCTGCCGGACCATCGTGGAATCCGAGGTTCTGCGCATGGGCTATTACATCTATGGCTGGCGCCATGTGCCGGTGAATGTCAGCGTTCTGGGTGAAAAGGCCAACGCGACCCGGCCCGAGATCGAGCAGATCATCATCTCGAACGCCAAGGGCGTGGACGAGGAAACCTTCGAGCGCGAGCTTTACGTCATCCGCCGCCGGATCGAGAAGGCCGCGCAGGCCGCCGGCATCAAGGAGCTGTATCTGTGCAGCTTTTCGTGCCGGTCGATCATCTACAAGGGGATGATGCTGGCGCAGGACGTCGCCGAATTCTACCCCGACCTGAAGGACGAGCGGTTCGAGAGCGCCTTCGCAATCTATCACCAGCGCTATTCGACCAACACCTTTCCGCAGTGGTGGCTGGCGCAGCCCTTCCGCATGTTGGCCCACAACGGCGAGATCAACACGCTCAAGGGCAACACCAACTGGATGAAGAGCCACGAGATCCGCATGGCCTCGACCTATTTCGGGGAGATGGCCGAGGACATCAAGCCGATCATCCCGCAAGGGTCGAGCGACAGCGGCGCTCTGGATGCCGTGTTCGAGGTGCTGGTGCGCGCCGGACGGTCTGCGCCGATGGCCAAGACCATGCTGGTGCCCGAGGCTTGGTCGAACACCGCGACCGAACTGCCCAAGGCGTGGCAGGACATGTATTCCTACTGCAATTCCGTGATGGAACCCTGGGATGGTCCCGCCGCTTTGGCGATGACAGATGGCCGCTGGGTCTGCGCGGGCCTTGACCGCAACGGATTGCGTCCGATGCGCTATGTCGTGACCGGCGAGGGCATGCTGATCGCAGGGTCCGAGGCCGGGATGGTGCCGGTCAACGAGGCGACCGTGGTGGAAAAGGGTGCGCTTGGCCCGGGCCAGATGATCGCGGTCGATATGAAGAACGGCGGCCTGTTCCACGACACCGAGATCAAGGACAAGCTGGCCGCCGCGCGTCCCTTTGGTGACTGGGTGGGCAAGATCGTCGATCTGGCCGCCGAAACCGAAGGCGCGACCGAAAAGACCGCTGTTCGAAGGTGCCGAGCTGCGCCGCCGTCAGGTCGCGGCGGGCTATTCCATCGAAGAACTGGAACAGATCCTTGCGCCCATGGCCGAGGACGGGAAGGAACAGCTTGCCTCGATGGGCGACGACACGCCCGCGGCGGTGCTTTCGAGCATCTACCGCCCGCTGTCGCATTTCTTTCGCCAGAATTTCAGCCAGGTCACCAACCCGCCAATCGACAGCTTGCGCGAAAGCCGCGTGATGAGCCTGAAAACGCGGTTCGGCAACCTCAAGAACGTGCTGGACGAAGACAGCAGCCAGACCGAGATCCTCGTGCTGGAAAGCCCGTTCGTCGCCAATGCCCAGTTCGAGGCGATGGTGACGCATTTCAACGCCGATCATGGTCGAGATCGACTGCACCTTTCCGGCGATGGCGGCCAGCCGACGCGCTGTCGCGAGGGGCTGGAGCGCATCCGCGCCATGCGGCCGAAGACGCCGTGCGGTCGGGGGCGGGCCACATCATCCTGACCGATCAGGGCCAGTCGAAGGATCGCGTGGCGATGCCGATGATCCTTGCGACCAGCGCGGTCCATTCGTGGCTGACGCGGCAGGGGCTGCGCACCTTCTGTTCGCTGAACGTGCGGTCGGCCGAATGCATCGACCCCCATTACTTTGCCGTTCTGGTGGGGTGTGGGGCGACGACGGTGAACGCCTATCTGGCGCAGGATTCGATTGCCGACCGGATCAACCGCGGCCTGATCGAGGGGACGCTGACGGAAGCCATGGCGCGGTATCGCGCCGCGGTCGATGCGGGCCTTTTGAAGATCATGTCGAAGATGGGTATTTCGGTCCTATCCTCCTATCGCGGTGGTCTGAACTTCGAGGCTGTGGGCCTGTCCCGCGCCATGGTCGCCGAATATTTCCCCGGCATGCTCAGCCGGATTTCCGGAATTGGCGTCAGCGGTCTGCAGAAAAAGGCCGCTGGATGTGCACGCGCAAGCGGCTTCGGCGCGGCGGGTCAGACGTGTTGCCCATCGGCGGGTTCTACAAGGCGCGCCGGTCGGGTGAAAAGCACGCTTGGGAAGCGCAGACGATGCATATGCTGCAGGCGGCCTGCAACCGTGCGTCCTATGCGATGTGGAAGCAGTATTCCGCAAGATGCGGAGCAATCCGCCGATCCACCTGCGCGACCTGCTCGACATTAAACCCTTGGGCGCGCCAGTGCCCATCGAAGAGGTCGAAAGCATCACCGCGATCCGCAAACGGTTCGTGACGCCCGGCATGTCCTTGGGTGCTTTGTCGCCCGAGGCGCACAAGACGCTGAACGTCGCGATGAACCGCATCGGTGCGAAATCCGATAGTGGCGAAGGCGGCGAAGACCCGGCGCATTTCGTGCCGGAACCCAATGGCGACAACCCATCCGCCAAGATCAAGCAGGTGGCATCGGGCCGGTTCGGTGTGACGGCTGAATATCTGAACCATTGCGAAGAGCTTGAGATCAAGGTCGCCCAAGGCGCCAAGCCCGGCGAGGGTGGCCAGCTGCCCGGCATGAAAGTGACCGAGCTGATCGCGCGCCTGCGCCATTCGACCAAAGGCGTGACGCTGATTTCACCGCCACCGCATCACGACATCTATTCCATCGAGGATCTGGCGCAGCTGATCTATGACCTCAAGCAGATCAACCCGCGCGCCAAGGTAACAGTGAAGCTCGTCGCATCGTCCGGCGTCGGCACGATTGCGGCGGGCGTGGCCAAAGCCAAGGCCGATGTGATCCTGATTTCGGGCCATAACGGCGGCACGGGCGCATCGCCGGGCACGTCGATCAAATATGCGGGCCTTCCGTGGGAAATGGGCCTGACAGAGGCGCATCAGGTGCTGGCGATGAACAACCTGCGTGACCGCATCACCCTGCGCACCGATGGCGGTCTGCGCACGGGGCGCGATATCGTCATGGCCGCGATGCTGGGGGCCGAGGAATACGGCATCGGCACCGCTGCCCTGATCGCAATGGGTTGCATCATGGTGCGCCAGTGCCAGTCGAACACCTGCCCTGTCGGCGTGTGTACGCAGGACGACGCCCTGCGCGCAAAGTTCACCGGCAATGCCGAAAAGGTGGTGAACCTGATCACCTTCTACGCGCAGGAGGTGCGCGAGATCCTCGCCTCCATCGGGGCGCGGTCGATGGATGACGTGATCGGGCGGGCGGATCTGCTGACGCAGGTCAGCCGCGGCGCGGCGCATCTGGATGATCTGGACCTGAACCCGCTGCTGATCACTGTCGATGGCGCGGACAAGATCAAGTATGACCGCAACAAGCCACGCAATGTCGTGCCCGACACGCTGGATGCGCAGATCGTGCAGGATGCCGCACGTTTCCTGAACGATGGCGAAAAGATGCAGCTGGATTACGCGGTGCAGAATACGTTGCGCAGCATCGGCACCCGCACATCGAGCCATATCGTGCAGGCGGTTCGGCATGCGCAACGCGCTGCAGCCCGATCACCTGACGGTCAAGTTGCAGGGCTCCGCGGGCCAGTCGCTGGGGGCCTTTGCGGCGCCGGGGCTGAAGCTCGAGGTGTCGGGCGACGCCAACGACTATGTCGGCAAGGGCCTGTCGGGCGGCACCATCGTGGTGAAACCGGTGCAGGACAGCCCGCTGGTCGCCCATGAGAACGTCATCATCGGCAACACGGTCCTTTATGGCGCAACCGACGGCTATCTGTTCGCCGCCGGTCGTGCGGGCGAGCGCTTCGCGGTCCGCAACTCGGGCGCCAAGGTGGTGGTCGAAGGCTGCGGGTCGAACGGTTGCGAGTACATGACCGGCGGGGTTGCCGTGATCCTTGGCCGGATAGGGGCCAACTTCGGCGCAGGGATGACCGGTGGTATGGCCTATCTCTACGATCCCGAGGGCGTGGCCAGCGTGAACATGAACCTCGAGACGCTGGTGACCTGCCCGGTCACGGTTGCGCATTGGGAAAGCCAGCTGAAGGGTCTGATCGAGGCACATCTGCGCGAAACCGGCTCGCGCCGGGCGGCCAGCATCCTCCAGCACTGGGAGGTGGAGCGGGGCAATTTCATCCAGGTCTGCCCGAAGGAGATGCTGGACAAGTTGACCCATCCCCTGACCGTCGAGGCGACGGCCGTTCCGGCGGAGTAAGGTAGGGCACGATAGCGGGGCGGCTGAACTGTCGCCCCGTTAACCGCTTTCCAATCTATCGTTTGAAAATCAGAGCCTCAGGTTATAAGTCGTTAACACTTTCTTAAGATTCGTTAACGGAGCGCTTTGATTTGGCAACTTTCCTGCTGCGCGCATTTCTATGTGCCCTTCTTTTTTGTGCGGCGTCCACCGCTTCAGCCGTCACCTACACCTTCCTGTCGGACCCGTTCACAGAGGATCAACCGGGCGGCTGTGTTCCAAATTGTGGTGATCAGATCCGCGCCAGGATCGAGGTTCCAACAGCGCTCCGCTTTTACGGGCCGACCCGCACCCTGACCTATTTCGCCGATTACCTGGGCGAGCAGGGTAACAGCCCGCTTCGCTTCAGCCTTGAATTTATTGATAACTCTCCGGGTTGTGCGGGTCGCTGTGTTGACGATCTGACGGGTTACTTCGACAACCCGCGCGTTTATGCCGGGATCGAGATCACTGTCACGAGCAGTTGGGAGCTTCTGTCGGCCAGCATGGCCTTGATCAACGACTTCCAGGATATCGGCATCTCGATGACAGGGGTGACCATGATGATCAGTGGGCCGGACGGCCGGGATTACATCAGCACCTCAGGTACTTGGCGTCTTTCGGAGGTTCCACTTCCACCCGGCCTTCTGCTGGGTTTTTCCGGGCTGCTGGGGCTTGGGGCGCTGCGCTACCGAAGGACAAAATCCGCTTTGGCGTAGCCCTGGACATACAGAAGCGCTGTCAGGTCGCCGTGGTTGATCGCATGCGCGGCCTGCGCCTGCACCACGGGCTTGGCATGAACGGCCACGCCCAGCCCTGCCCGGGTGAGCATGCCCAGATCATTGGCTCCGTCGCCTATGGCCAGCATCGGCTGCCGTAATCGACAATTTTGCAGTCAGATCCTCCAGCGCTGTCACCTTGGCCTCGCGCCCGAGGATCGGCTCGGCAACCGTGCCGGTCAGCGCGCCATTCTCGATATGCAGCGTGTTGGCGCGATGTTCGTCGAAGCCCAGCTTTTCGGACACGGCTGCGGTAAAGGCGGTGAAGCCGCCAGACACCAGCGCGGCATAAGCCCCATGCGCCTTCATCGTGGCCACCAACGTGGCACCGCCCGGCATCATGGTGATGCGGGTTTGCAAGACTTCACCGATCACGGTATCGGGCAAACCCTTCAGCAAGGCGACGCGTTCTTTCAGCGCGGCCTCGAAATCAAGCTCGCCATTCATTGCGCGCGCCGTGATTGCCGCTACCCTTTCCCCAATACCCGCTGCGGCTGCCAGTTCGTCGATGCATTCCTGCCGGATCATGGTCGAATCCATATCGGCCAGAAGCAGCTTCTTCCGCCGCCCTTTGGTCGGTTGGCAGACCAGATCCACCCCTTCGGCAGTCAGGCTGTAGCGGATATCCTCGAGGTTCTTGGGCACCTTGGGCACAGTGAACTCGGCTGCGCAATTGGGGTCGAGCCACAGGGCGTCACCCCCGCCCAGCGCATCGCGCAGCCCACGCACCAGCGCGGGTTCAAGGATCATCGCAGGGTTGGTGACAAGCGTCAGAGTATACATCGGCGCCCTCGGTCCGGTTTTTTCGGGGCATAGACCATGAAGTCCCGCGTCTGGCCAGTGGCTTTGGCTGTTGGCGATAGGCGGGCTTCGGCTATGTCTTTGACGAAACGGGTAACGGATGGGCCGATGAGACAGGCGATTGTGGCAGGGATTGCGGTGCTGTGCATCGCGCTGGGCCTTTGGGGGCTGGAAGCGCCGCGCAGCGGACTGGCGATTTCGCACGACCGGGTGGGTGACACGCCGGTGACGGTCATGCGCCTGCCCGACGCACAGGGGCCGGTGGCCGTGATCGCCCATGGCTTTGCCGGATCGCGGCAGTTGATGGCGGCCTGGCAGTTGAGCCTTGCGCGGGCGGGGTTCATCACCGTCAGCTTCGATTTCGAGGGGCATGGTCGAAACCCGGTGCCGATGTCGGGTGATGTGACCAGCATCGATGGCACCACGCGCCTGTTGATGGAGGAAACCGCACGTGTCACCGATTACGCGACAGCCCTGCCGGGGGCAGAGCCGCGCGTGGCGCTGGTGGGTCATTCCATGGCGTCGGACGTGGTTGTGCGTCAGGGTCTGGCCGATGACAGGGTCGCGTCGATCGTGGGGATTTCCATTTTCAGCCAGGCGGTGACGTCCGAGGAACCCCGCAACTTGCTGATGTTGAACGGCGCATGGGAGGGGGCGCTGCGGGCCGAGGCGCAGCGGGTCATGGCCGATTTAAACGCGGCCGAAGGCGAGACTGTCGGCACCCCCGGCGACGGCTTCGCGCGGCGGGCCGAGGCTGTGCCCCTCGTCGAACATGTCGGCGTTCTCTATGCGCCTTCGGGGATTGCGGCAGGCATTGACTGGATCGCGGCGAGCTTCGGGCTTGTGCCGCAGGCGGGGCTGGTGTCGCTCGGGCCGTGGATCTTGCTAACGCTTTTCGGGGTGGTGCTGCTGGTCTGGCCGCTCGCGCGGCTGCTGCCCGAGGGTCGCGCGCCTTGGCACCCCGGGCGTGGGCAGTTCTGGGCCATGGCGGTTCTGCCCGCAGTCCTGACACCGGCTCTGCTCAGCCTGTTCGAGACACGTTTCCTGCCAGTCCTGGTCGCTGATTACCTTGCTCTGCATTTGGCGCTTTATGGCACACTCGTTCTTGCGGGTGCGGCCTGGGCGGGCGGGCTGCCCGCGCGGCGGGGGCTGCTTTTGGGCCTTGGCCTTGCTGTCTATGGCATCGTCGTGTTCGGCGGCGTCATGGACCGGTACGTCGGCAGTTTCTTTCCTCATCCCGGACGTGCGGCTGTGATGCTGGCGATCCTGCCCGGGGCGGTTCTGGCGATGCTGGCCGATGCCGTGCTGCTGGAGGCGACGCGCGCCGCGCTGTGGCGCCGGATCGTGGCGCGGGGGATGTTCCTCATCTCCCTCGGCATCGCGGTGGCGCTGGATTTCGAGCGGCTGTTCTTCCTCATCATCATCTTGCCGGTGATCGGATTGTTCTACCTGAGCTACGGGATGATGGGTCGGTTTGTCGGCAAACGCACAGGCTCGGTCGTCGCCATGGGCGTCGGGCTGGGCGTGATTCTGGGATGGGCGCTGGGCGTGACCTTCCCGATGTTCGATCCCGGCGTCTGAGGTGTGAGAAGGGGCTCTGCCCCGTCACGGCCGTTCCGGCCGCGCCTCCCCGGGATATTTTTGAAACAGAGAAGGGGTCAGGGCACGATCCATTGGCCCTGCCAGTTCGCGTCGGCACGGTAGCGGGCGCGTCGGTGCGGGTCGGACAGGAGAAGCGTGTCGATCTCGGTCAGATGGCAAAGGATGCGCGTGAACCGTGTAGGGTCGCCGGGGTTGTGCTCCGCTTGGGCGGAGAGGGGTGTGCCGGGGGCCGGACCGCCATAATTCGCCTGAGCCTCGAGCGGGAGGTTGGCAAAGACGGCGGGATCGCCCGGTTCCAGCCTGGCCACGCCCCGCGCCCGTATCTGCAGCCGGGGCTTTGGCAGCCAGACATGCAGCGCCACACGCGGGTCGGTGGTGATCTGGGCAGCCTTGGGGCTGGTCGCGTCGGTGTGCATCTCGAGCAGTGCTTCGGTCCGGTCTGCGCGGCGCAGAACGAGCGTGCGCAGCTCGGGCCCATCCGTGCCAATGGTGGCCAGCGTTGGGTGGCGCGCCGGATGGTGGCGGTCGGCCGTGCCTCGGGCAAGATGCTGCCAGACCGTATCGAGAAGGCCCATCAGGGTCTGTTCAGTCATATCCGGTCATCTCCAGATAGCCGCGCCCAGGATGGGTGCCGGTCATGCGGATGGGCCCCTCCCAATAGGAGACGGAGACATCCATCCAAGCCTGCGGATTGAGTGGGCGAGTGGTGACATCAAGACCCCGATCAGGCAGCTCGATCCGCCATGCGGTCGGAACCTGTCGGCCCGCCACATCGGTGACGGACAGCGGCGTCATGGTCAGCGCCCCGTCGGGATAGGCTTGGGTGTCGCCATCCGCCTCGATCCATGTCGCCGCCGTATAGGCCGTGCCGTCTGTCTGGCGCAGTGTGAACCCCATCAGCCGCGCGCCACTGTCGAACTGGAGCGAGACCCAATCCCACCCCTCTTGCCGTTCCGAAAGAGGTTGCGACGACCATTCGCGATCGAGCCAGGCGTTTCCTGTGACGGTGACGGGGCCATCGGGCAGCGTCAGCGTGCCGGTGACGCTGTAGAAGGGCTGCAGTAGTAATAGCTGGCCTGCCCCTCGGCGGATTTCACCGAATAACCGCCATCGCCGTGAAAGATCAGGGGGCCGGTGGCGGTCAGATCGAGGTCATAGGCGAAATCCGCCCCGCGCGCGGTCAGGTTCAGCGCATCCAGCGCATCGGGGGTCTGCGGGTCGGTTGCGGTCATCGCCCAGTCGTCTATCCATGCGCTGAAAGGCGCAGGTATGGCACCGGCCTGCCCGATGCCGCCGCGCGCAAGCCGTTCGGCGCTGAAATGTGCGTCGGACGTGGTCAGGCCCGCATGGCCCATCCACAGTTGCGAGGCCTCCCAGCCGTCGGCCTCGCGCGGGGCGAGGGCGGAGCGGAACAGGGTCCATTGCACGCCATAGTCGGTGCCATCCTCGCCGCTCAGGGTTGCGGTCAGGTACCACCATTCGATGCGATAGGCCGGGTGCGGGCCATGATCCTCGGGAAAGCTGAACCGCGCCGGGTCTTGCGGCATGGCAAAGCCATCGGCTGTTGTGCCTAGGCCAGCGAAGCCTTGGGCCCAGATCGGCGATGCAAGAAGGCACAGGCAAAGGGTGAGGGGCCTAGCGTCCATGCGCGAACACCTTGAGCAGGGTCGTCGGCGGCATGCGCGCCAGCCGCACCGCCTGGCACGGCTGCGGCAAGAACGGCTGCCAGTAGGGCGAGCGCGAAGAGGCGTAGCCATTCGGCCGGAAACAGCGTCATGGGAAGGCGCCAGCCAAAGGCCTCCACATTCACGATGGAGAGCAGAACCCAAGCGAGACAAAGCCCGACCGGCAGGGCCAGAGCGAAAGTCAGCGCGGCAAGGATCACGCTGCGCGCCAGTTCGAACCAAGCAAGGCGCGCGCGTGTCAGGCCCAGTGCCCAGACCGGGGCCAGTTGCGGCAGGCGCATGTCGGCCAGCGTCAACAGGCTGGTCAAAAGCGCGAAACCCGCGACGCCCAGCGTCAACACGTTCAAGGCGCCGGTGATGAGAAAGGTCTGCTCGAAAACCTGCATCGAAAACCGCTTGATCTGGGCCTGATTGATGACGGCGTCGGTGGGCAGGCCGAATTCTTCACGCAGGGCCGTAGCCAGCGCCGGGGCCTCCTCGGGCGCGATGCGCAGAGCGAACCGGGTCTGGGGCACGTCGGGAAACGTCTCCGTAAAGCGGTTCAGGGTCACAATCGCCTGCGCAGTCGGGTTGCCGTAGTCGGAATAGACCCCGGCGATGGTGAGGGTGAGATCCGGCGTGATCGCCAGCCGATCGCCCAGCGACAGGTCGGCAAAGCGGGCAAGCTGTTCGTTGATCAGCACGGATTCGCCGCTGGCCAATATGTCCCATGCGTCGGGCATGGCCTGCAAAAGCGGCCAGTGATCGCGGTAGGTGGTGTGGTCGATATGGCCGAACACCTCGCCGGGGCGACCGGCAAGGGGCACCTCGGCGCTGACGATGGGCAGGATCGCCTGCGCGCGGGGGATCAGGAAGGCACGCAGGCGCGCGGCCTCATCGGGACTTGCGGCGGTGACGTAGAGCTCGGGAGCAAGCCGCTGGTCGAGCCAACCGATGAATGTGCCTCGGAATGACCCGACCATGGTCGAGACCCCGATATTGGCCGCCAACGCCAGCAAAAGCGCCATCAGAGCCAACGACAGGCCCGGCAATTGCTGCCGCGTGTCGGCGAAAAGCCATTGCGCCAGCGCGCCACGGGCCCTGCGCCCTGTCAGGCGCAGCACAAGGCCCAGCGATGCGGGCAAGATCATGGCGGCCCCCAGCAACAACCCCGCCAAGGTAGCAAAGCCCGTCAGGAGCGACCCGCCCCAGATGCCAAGGGCAAGCGCGGCGGCGAAACAGGCAGTGGCGGCCAACGCCTGAACCCGCGATTGAGCGGGCCGATGCCAGCGCCGCCCAGGCCCGTGGGTTGGCCGGTGCAAGGATCGGCATGCTGGCGGTGCGGCGCAGGGCCTGCGCGCCTGCCAGCGCCGCACCCGCCAGCGTCATTGCCGGGTGCCGAGATTGCCCAGGCCGGATCAAAGCTCAGCGTTCCGGGGATGGTCGCCCCATAGAGGCCGCGCAGGGTGCCCGCGACACCGGGCATGAGCGCGGCAGCGATCGCATATCCAAGGGCAAGGGGCCAAAATCCCGGGCAAACAGGGTCAAAACCGCCAGTTCGAGACTGACAGCGACCAGCAGGCTCCTCAACGGCAGACCCAGAGCGCGCAAGGTCCGCACCGTCGCGCGGCGCTGTTCGAAGGCCAGACCGATTGCGGCGTGGACGATGAACAGGCCCACGGCAAAGGACAAAAGGCCAAAGGCAGTGAGGTTGAGGTGAAAGCTGTCGGTCAGGCTGGCGATATCGGTGGTGGTTCCGGGCCGTTCCAGCCTCAGGTTTGTGACTTGCGCAAGGGGCGGCAGGCCCGCGGGCTGAACCGAGGCCACCAGAAGGTAGCTGGGATCGCGCTGATCCAGCAGGCGCGCGGCGGTGCCGATGTCGGTGAGCGCGGCACCGGGCGGAATACCGTCGCGCAGCACGATCCTGGGCAGACCCGGGGGCAGCGGACCGACCGATGTCTCTTGCCCCATCAAGAGCAGGCCGGGGGCGGTGAAAAAGGTGGTCAGATCGAGCCCCTCGCCCTGCAGTGCCGGGGCACCGGCTTCGGGCGGGGCGGTAAGCGGGTCGATGCCAAGGATGCGCAGGCGGGCCTCAGCCTCGCGCAATTCACCCGAGATGACCGGCGAGACAAGGTAGCCAGCGCGGCGCAGGGCCACGAATTCGGCCAAGGGCACCGGCCGCCCGGACGGCGAGACGAGTCTGGTCGAGCCTGTCTTGACCCAGCGTCGCGGCGGCCTCGGCGTAAGAGGTACGCGCCTCGGCATTGATCGCCTGCACGCCGGACCAGAGCGCGGTGGCCAGCGCCAGACCGGCGATCAAGGTGGCCAGTTGGCCGGGGTGACGTCGCCAGTGGGAAAAAAGGGTCGATATGGCGGTCTGACCATGTCATGCGACCAGAGGCTGCTGCGGTCAGCACACCCCGCGACAGGTGCAGCCGTCGGTCGAGACGGGCGGCCAACCGGGTGGAATGCGTGACCATCATCAGCGCCGCGCCAGTGTCGCGCACCAGATCCAGCAACAGGTCGAGCACGCCATCGCCGGTGGCCTCGTCCAGATTGCCGGTCGGTTCATCCGCAAGGATCAGCGCGGGGCGGTTGGCCAGCGCGCGGGCGATGGCGACGCGCTGTTGCTGGCCGCCCGACAGATCCTCGGGGTAACGCCCCGTCAGGGTGCCGATGCCCAGACGCTCGGCCAGCATGGCACAGCGCGCGGGGTCGTGTCGCCCTGACAGGCGGGCCTGAAAGGCGATGTTCTGCGACACCGTCAGCGACGGGATCAGGTTGAACTGCTGGAACACCAGCCCGATGCGATCCCGGCGCAAGGCGGCGCGACCGGTATCGTCCAGCGTGGCGATTTCGACCCCATCCAGCCTGATCGAGCCTGCGTCTGGCTGATCCAAGGCGGCTACCAGATGCAAAAGCGTGCTTTTGCCAGATCCGCTTTCGCCGGTCAGCGCAAGGCTCTGGCCCGCGTCCAGCGTCAGCGACACACCGTTCAGCACGGACACCGGCCCATAGGCCTTGGTAAGTCCCTCAATATGCAACAGCGTTCCCATGACTTCATACCTAGCGGTATCCCGCGCCACTGAAAGGGCTTAGCGAAACCGGATCGGCAGGGAAAAGCCATAACTCGCCTCGGTCAGGCCCGCGGGCGCGGCGGGAAACGATCCGGCGCGCCGGACAGCGTCATCGCAGCCTCGTCCAAGGCCGGATCACCCGAGGATCTGGCGACCGACAGGCTCGCCAATTGCCCGCCGCGCGACACTTGCAGTGCCAGCACCACCTGACCCGACGCCCCGCACACGCGGCCGTGCGCGCTCGATCCGCGCCATGATCTGCCCGCCCCATTGGGCCATCAGTCTCTGGCGGTCGGCGGCACTGAGCGTGGCGGGGTCTGTGTCGGCGTGGGCGCCGAGCCTTGAGTGGCGCCATCGTTGGCCCCTGCCGCAACGCGGGCCGGTTGCGGCGGTGATGGCGGGCTGGCTGCGGGCGCAGGGGGTCGAACGGCCGGACCAGCGGCCGTGGCGAGGTTGCGGTGGCCAGTTCCGTGCCGCCCGGTGGGGCGGGTGCGACTGCGTCAAGCGCGGGGTTTGAAGGGGTTTCGGGCGTGATCAGCGGCGGCGGGCCGTTGCGCTGGAGGCAAGAGATCCGACGTGCTCGCGTGCGGCGGGGGGTGTCTCGGGCATCGGCATTGCCGGGTGATCGGCAAGAGCGGCATTGCAGGGCGTGCAGGCGCTGGTTCCGGGTTCCGCACCACCGGGGTGTTTCCGCAAGTGTCTGCTGCGGCAGCGCTGGTACTGGCCAGGCGTTGCCGGTGTGATGGTCATGGGCAAGTCGCCAGGATTGTCCGAGATCATCGGCCGTTCCGGGGGCGGCCGATGTCATCGGGTCGGGCGGTGTCGCCCATCGTTCGGCTAGTGCGGCAAGGTTTTCTGGTGCAGCTTGCAGGCTGATCCGGTCGGCACCCTGCGCACCCTGCCCCTCGGGACCTCCGCTGCTGGTGCCAAGCCCCGACATCACCCCGGCATGCACGGCGGCCGACAGGCCCAGAAAGGCGGCGATTTCGGCGGCGCGTCTCATGGGCGGACCGTGATCAGGCGAAGATCAGACACACCCTGTGCCACCAGCCGGGGCAAGAGCCGCGCAAGATCGGCGGCAGGCAGCGCGGCGTCGGCCAGAACGGGCAGCGGTCCGTCCCGGTCGGCTTCGGCCAGCGCCGCGAGCGCCTCATCGCCCGTGGTCGCGCCAAAGATCAGCGTGCCATCGGCCATGATGTAGAGCGTGCCCGGCTGTGGGTCGGTCTGCGGCATGTCGGCTGTTGGCGGCGTAAGGCCTTGCGGCGGCGGTGGGGTCAGGCTGGCCGTCATCAGGAAGAAGATCAGCAGCAAGAAAACCACATTGATCATCGGGACGATGGCCCGATCCTGCCCGCCACGGGGCTGTGAGGGGCCACCAAAGGTCATGGGCTCACCAAGGATAGCGTGGTGAAGCCCGCCCGCTCCAAAAGCCCCATCCCATCCATCAGGCGCTGAAGGTCAACGTCTTCTGCCGGTTGCACAAGGATCAGGTCGGAACCCGTGTCTGTCAGGCTGCTCAGGGTCTCGATCAACCTGTCCGGATCGGTGACCTGACCGTTCAGCCTGAACCCCTCGACCTCGATCCGGACAAGGCGCGGCGGGCCCTGCCAGTCCGCGCCGCCACTGGCCGCGATGCGCAGGTCAAGCGCGCCTTCCTGCCCGAACCGGGCGGCCAGCATGAAGAAGACAAGCAACAAGAAGACCACGTCGATCATCGGCGTCAAACTCGGGCGACGGCGTGGCCGCGCGGGGGCAAAACGAAAACCCGTCATCTTGTGCCCCCGCGGGTGAAGATGCGGGTCGCATCGCCTTCCATATCGGCCTGCACCCGGTCGGCGATGCTGTCGAACCATGTCAGCGCCGCTGCCGCGAGGATCGCCACGGCCATGCCTGCGGCGGTGGTCAACAACGCCTCCCATATGCCGCCGGCCAGCGTGGCGGGATCGGTCTGGCCACCGGCCTCCTGCAGGGCCTGAAAGGCGGCTATCATGCCAAGAACGGTGCCCAGCAGCCCCAGCAGCGGCGCGATGGTCACGATCAGGTCAAGCGGGCGCAAGCCTGCACGCAACTCGGCCAGCATGGTGCGGGCGATGCGGGCCGTTTCCTCGCGCGCGGCCTCGTCGGACAGGCCGACATCGCGGTGCGCCGACATCGCGGCATGGGCCAGTCTTGCGCGAAGGGATCGCCGTGCGGCCAACAGCGACAGCGCACCCGCCGCGTCGCCCTGTTGCCACTTCGTGATCGCCTCGGTCGTGACGTGCCCACCGGACCACGCCCCGAGCGTGGACAGGCGGTAGAGCTTCCACAAGATCAGGGCGAGCGTCAGAACCGACAGCGCGGCGATGGCCCAGATCACCGGGCCACCGCGGGTCAGAAGATCGGGCATGTCGGTCATGTCAGCACCTCGAGCGGCTGAAAGATGACGCCCTCGGGTCCGCGCGTCAAATGGGCGGAAATGCCGAAGACATCGGCGAGATTGGCCTTGGTCAGCACATCCTCGGGCGGGCCGTCGGCATGGATGCGGCCCCGGTGCATCAATATCAACCGGGTGCAATGGCGCGCGGCAAGGCCAAGATCGTGCAAGGAGACCATGATCGCCTTGCCCTTGGCCGCCAGCCGCGCAAACGCCTGCATCGTGGCAATCTGGTGCCCGGGGTCCAGCCCCGCGATGGGTTCATCGGCCAAGATCAGCGGCGTGTCCTGGGCCAGCGCGCGGGCGATCAGCACGCGGGCCTGTTCGCCGCCCGACAGCTCGGTCGCGGGTCGACCCTCGAAGCCCGACAGGTCCATGATGCGCAGCGCCTGCGCGACGGCGGCGCGGTCAGTTTCCGTAGGTCGTTGGCCTGCCGCCAGATGGGGTGTGCGGCCCAGTGTCACCAGTGTCTCGACATTCACGGGCCAGGCGATTTCGCGCGCTTGCGGCAACCATGCGGCGTGTCGGGCGCGGGTAAGCGCGGGCATTTCCGTCAGCGAGGACCTGCCGGAATGCGGCAACAGGCCCAGCGCGCCCCGCATCAGCGTGGTCTTGCCCGCGCCGTTCGGGCCGATCAGCCCAACCAGCTCGCCCGGCGCGACCGTCAGGCTGGCGGCATCGACCACGGGGCAATCGCCGCGTGTCACGGTCAGATCGGAAAGCGCCAGCAAGTTCATAGCGCCCTCCGCGTCTTGTAGATCAGGTGCAGGAACAGCGGCGCGCCGATGATCGCCATCAAGACGCCCAGTTTCAGGTCGCGTTCGGGCAGCACCAGACGCACGGCGACATCGGCCAGAAGCACCATCGCCGCCCCCCAGCGCCGAGGCGGGCATCAGGACCGAAGGCCGGGCACCCACCAGCGGGCGCAGCAGGTGCGGCACGACCAGTCCGACAAAGCCGATGGCCCCTGCAGCCGCCGTGGCCGCGCCGACGCAGGCCGCGACGCCCAACACAAGCTGCAGGCGCATCCGGTCCAGCCTGATGCCCATGGCGGCGGCGGCATCCTCGCCCAGCGTCAGCGCGTCGAGGCCGCGGCCGAGCGGCAGCAGCAGCGCCCAGCCCAGCGCCATGAAGGGCGCGGCCAGCCAGACATGGGAAAACGATCGATCCGCCAGCGAGCCCATCATCCAGAACACGATCTCGGCCGTGGCGAAGGGATTGGGTGACAGGTTCAACACCAGCGATGTCAGCGCGCCCGCCAGCGCCGAAATGGCGATGCCCGCAAGGATCAGGGTCAGTGACCCACCACGCGGCCCGGCGAGCGCGAGGATCAGCAGGACCGCGATCACGGCACCCGCAAGCGCCGTCAAGGGCAGGGCAAGGGCAAAGGCGGCGGCAAACCCGGTTTGGATGGCGATGACCGCACCCAGTGCAGCAGACCCTGACACGCCGATCAGACCAGGTTCAGCCAGAGGATTGCGCAGGTAACCCTGCAAGGCCGCGCCCGACAGGCCAAGGCTTGCGCCGATCATCACGGCCAGTATCGCGCGCGGCAGGCGGATCTCGCGCATCACCAGCGTCACCGCTTCGCCCTGCCCTGTGATCAGCGCCGACAGGCTCTCGCGCAGGCCAAAGCCTGCCGGGCCGGTCAAGAGCGAGAGGGCGAAGAGGGCCACTGTCAGTAGGCCGAGGCCGGGTAGCAAGGCGCGGGTCATGGTGCGCCCTCCATCGTCTGGCGGACGTCGACCAGATCGCGCAACGCCTCGACGATGCGGGGTGTGCCGCAGGCCCAATCGGGCCCCATATCCAGCCCATTGCCCGCCGCGACCAGCGCCTGCAGGGCGGGGTGATGCAGAATTTCCTCGGATCGGGACGCACCAGGGTACAGGGCCGTGCGCAGGATCAGGTCAGGCGCGGCCATCACCAGAAGCTCCAGCGCGATCTGGCCGGTGTCGTTGCGCGCAACCTCGGAGGCGATGTTGCGAAAACCGGCGCGGGTCAGGATCTCATGCGCCATGCCGCCTTCAGCCCATGGAATAGCCGTTTGCCCCGAAAAAGGCTGCGCGCGCGCCGGGTGGATGCGTGCCAAGGGCGGCAAGATCCGCCTCGAACTGGCGGATCAGGGTCTGTGCATGGTCTTGGCGGCCCAACAGTACACCAACTTGTGCCAGCCGATCGGGAATATCGGTCAGCCGCTCGACCCCCGGCACCTGAACCACGTGGACGCCAAGGCGGCGCAGCATGGCGATGGCGGTCGGGTCTGACCAAGGATGAGCCAGCACAAGATCAGGCCGCATCAGGTAGATCTGTTCGGCGCTGCCATAGTTGAGCGGATAGGTGGCGGCCGCGTCGGCCATGGGCGAGGTGACGGGATCGGCCGAGACATAGCTGACCGAGACGAGTTGACCGGGGGCGGCCAGCATCAGCGCGAACTGGTCGGTGCAGAGGTTCATCGAGACGACGCGCTGCGGCGGTCAGGGTCTGCGCGCCCAGAGGTCCCGCCACAAGGGCGAGGCCGAGGATCAGGGCGCGCAGGGCAGGCATCAGAAGCGGGCCCGGAGGCCAAGGTACAAGGCGCGGTCGGATGTGCCGTATCCGCGCGTCAGCTGGTATTGCTCGTCAAAGATGTTGTCGATGCGCAGATACGCGTCGACATCGTCGTTCAGCGCATAGGTGAAAGTGGCGTTGGCAACCGTGTAATCGGCCAGCGTCGGCCGATCCACCACCGATTGCACGGCCACTGCTGCCGAAAGCCTGTCGGTGATGACACCGGTCAGGGTCAGCGACAGGTCATGGGCCGGAAACTCGAGGTTCCAGGCGTTGCCAGCGGTCAGGGGTGGGTTCGTGCCTTCGGTGTAGGTATAGCTTCCGTCCAGTCGCAATGCGGTGGTGATGGGCGCGCCGAATTCCAGCTCGAGGCCCCGGCGGCGGACCGTGCCGGGTACCTGCGCATAGGGGAAAGGAAAATCGATCAGGTTGTCGGTCTCGTTGTAGAACAGCGTGGCCCGGACAAAGGCATCTTGCGCCAATCGTCGTTCCACACCCAGATCGAAGGAGCGGCTCGCTTCCGGTTGCAATGTCGGCTCGCCGAAAGGTCCGTAAAGTTCGTAAAGAGACGGCGCCCGAAAGCTTTGCGCCGCAGAGGCGCGAATGATCCATGCCTCATCGGGGCGCCAAGAGGCAGCCAGCCGCGCAGAGGCCAAGCCACCGAATTGCGAATGGTCATCATAACGCAAGGTTGCGGACAGGTCGAACCGGTCGGTGGGCGACCAAGCCAGCTCTCCGAAGATCCCGACAGTTTCGCTTTCACCGCCACCTGGGCCAAAAGTACCTGCCTGCGAGAAGGTCTCGCGCGTTGCATCTAGCCCGAACCTCAGCGACGTTGCCGGGTCGAGGTCAAGGGCGCCGAGATAGCTCAGTGTGATCCGTTCGCCGGTATAGATGTTTTCGGCCGGACCGAATGCCGTGGACCCCCGGACATCGCGTTCGATCTGATAGTAGGTGGCGGCAAAGGTGCTGTCGACGGCACCGGTCGGCAGTTCCAGATAGGCGCGCAAACCGAAAGACGTGTTGAAGGACACTTCATCGGGCGAGCCGTCGGACACAGGGAATTGCTCGTCGAACTCGATCCGGGCATCTTCGACAAAGCCGTTCAGCCCTACGCGACCGCCATTCGCCAGATCATGGCCGAGCGAAAAGCTCAGCCGGTTCGATTCGAACCCGTCAGCTTCTGTATTGCCGTCATTCTCATCGGCAGCGGAAAACCCGTCAGTCTGGGTGCGCGTCAGGGTCAAGGCATAGTCCAGCGGACCTTGCCGGACTGCCACGCCGTAACTTCCGCGGTAGCTGTTGTAGCTACCGGCCTCGATACTGGCGAACTGGCTCACGCCCTCGTCCTCGGCGCGGAGGGTCGTGATGTTGATGACGCCGCCGATCGCCTCCGATCCGTAGATCGCGGATTGCCCACCGCGCAGCAGCTCGATCCGGGAAATGTCGGAGGTGGTCAGGCTGCCGAAATCAAAGGCGGCCTGCGGCCCCGACAGGTCGCTGACATCAATTCCATCCACCAGCACGCGGACATAGTTCTGCCCTGCCCCACGGATGGTGATCGAGGTCAGCGATCCGATCGGGCCGCGATGCACGCACATCGACGCCGGGAAGGCGCGCGATATAGTCGATGACGCGGGTTTCCCCAGTTGTCTCAAGCTCTTCGCGGGTGACGACCGACACGGTCGCGCCGGTTTCCTCCAGCGTGGTTTCGCCGAATTCGGCCGAAAACACGATCTCCCCCAGATCGAAAACCGATTGTCCAGCCGCCATGGCCGGGAAAAGCAGCGCCAAGGGCAGCGCGGCCGTGATGTGGTGTTTCATATATCCCCCTCGCGGGCCATTTGGCCCGATTGGTTCAGATGCGATGTTCTTGAGGGGGTCGGACAGACCCCTCCCGTGAACGGTGAAGCGTCACCACAACGGAAGGGTCCGTTGCCCATGACGCCCACCGCGCCCGGACAGGGTGATCACTTCGGCAGGTCTCCTGACTCGCGGGTCATCGCGTGGGCCGGGCCTTCCCGGGGTGTCCCCCAGTGGCATGTGCCGGTCACGCTCGCCGCTTACAGTTGCGGGGGCAGTCACGGATTTTCACCGCGTTCCCTTTTCACCGGACGGTTGTGCCGCCCGGACCGAAGCACCGTCACGGTAGCGTGAGTCCGCGTCGCGCCGCAAGGCCACAAGCGACAGGTCCGGCATCGAAACCGATCATGACGCAGGATGCTTGCATCCGACCCGGCCTTGCGCCTTGGTGCGTGGAAAAGGGAAGGATGCACAATGCCGATCACCGATTGGGATGATGCCTACGACAATTCCGGCCATGTGCCGCAGGTGGCGCAATTGGCCGAAGACTGGCTGCGCCGGTCGGATGCGTTTCACGCGGCCCACCCGCGCGAGACGCTGAACTACGGACCCGGCCCGAGGCAATTCGTCGATCTGTATCGACCCCAAGGCGCCACGCAGGGTCTTGTTCTGTTCGTTCACGGGGGATACTGGCATCTGCGCACAGGGCGCGATTTCTCCTATCTGGCGCAAGGCGCGCTGGCGCGGGGCCATGCCGTGGGGATCGTGACCTACACCCTCGCTCCCGAAGCGCGAATGGCCGAGATCACCGCCGATGTCCGCGCCGCGTTGGAGCGCGCGGCTCGCGTTGTCGATGGGCCGATCCATCTGACGGGACATTCGGCCGGTGGGCATCTTGTCTCACGTATGGGCTGCGCCGGCGTGCTGGACGGGCCGGTTGCGGATCGCGTTGCGCATATCCTCTCGATCTCGGGCATCCATGACCTGCGCCCGATCCTGCGGACCCGCATGAACAAGGTTCTCGGGATGAATGCGGTCGAGGCCGCGGCGGAAAGCCCGGCCTTGCTTGCCCCGCGCGATGGCCTGCGGGTGACCTGTGTCGTCGGCAGCGACGAGAGGCCGGAACTGCTGCGGCAGACCGACCTTTTGGCCAATGTCTGGTGGGGGCTTGGGGCCGAGGCGCGGGCCGTGCATATGCCAGGCATGCATCACTTCGATGTCATTGATGGATTAGCCACGCGCGATGGCGCGCTGACCCGGATGCTGCTGGATCAGAGCCTGCCGTAAAGGTCGCCCAAGGCGGTCTTGAGGTTGGCGCGATCCTCGGGGCCCAGATTGTCGAGCATGGAGGATTCGACCTCGCGCGCGGAGTGGCGCAGGCGCGCGACCTCTTCGGTGCCCTTGTGACTGAGTTGCACCACGTAGCCGCCGGTCGGCGTCGTCGCGTACAACGTGGATCATCTCGAGATCTTCCAGCCGCCGCTGGGCCCGGCTGACGCGGGCGGCATCCATCGCTGTTAAGGCGCATAGCTCATGACTTGAGCAGGGTTGATGCGCGGGCAGCGCCATCAGGATGCGCCATTCGGGAACCTGAAGACCTGCCGCGATCATGATGCGCTGGAACGCACGCGACGCGATCACCGACATCTGGAATGGCAAGAAGTCCGTGAGGTCGAAGGTTAGGGACTGGGCTTGGTCTCGCACGCGCCTACCGATTGTTTCAAATATGGGTCACTCTCCCCTGAGTTTAGCGTCGGGAACGCCGTGACGGCAAGTAGAATGTCCAGTCAACTGGACAGATGCTGTGTTTGGCGGGTTAGACAGGAAAGACTTCTTGCCTGAGATCAACACCTTATGATCGACGCCGATATTTTGGGCGGAATGCCGCAGTTCACCAGGAACCCCGAAGGACAATGGAATACGGAAAACATTTCCGATCGGCGACGCCATCACAGGGCGGGCAACGAAAAACGACGCTTGAGCCGCATTTTCCGTCTTGTCGCAACGCCCCGCGCCCCGTAAGTGCGGCGGTGGGACACCCTTCCCCAACGAAGGGCACATATCTGAGAGGGTATCAGATCATGGCACCGACCAAACCGGCAGCGCGCCCGGCTAACGCGCGTTTTTCCTCCGGCCCTTGCGCCAAACCCCCGACATATGCCCTGGATCAGCTTGCCGACGCGCCGTTGGGCCGTTCGCATCGCGCATCCGTTGGCAAGGCCAAGCTCAAGGCTGCCATCGACCTGACGCGCGAGATTTTGGGCGTTCCGGCTGATTACCGCATCGGGATCGTGCCCGCTTCCGACACCGGCGCCGTCGAAATGGCGATGTGGTCGATGCTGGGCGCACGTCCCTGCACCATGATCGCCTGGGAAAGCTTCGGTGCCGAATGGGTCACCGATGTGGTCAAGCAACTCAAGCTCGATGCCACTGTTCTCAAGGCCGGATATGGCGAGATCGTTGATCTGGCGCAGGTCGATTTCGACACGGACGTTGTCTTTACTTGGAACGGCACGACCTCGGGCGTGCGTCTGCCCAATGGCGATGCGATCCCCGCGACCCGTCAGGGCCTGACTATCTGCGATGCGACCAGCGCGGCCTTTGCGCAGGATCTGCCGTGGGACAAGCTCGATGTCACCACCTTCAGCTGGCAGAAGGTGATGGGTGGTGAGGCGGCGCATGGCATGCTGATCCTGAGCCCGCGCGCGGTCGAACGGCTGGAAAGCTACACCCCCGCATGGCCGCTGCCCAAGATCTTCCGCATGACCAAGGGCGGCAAGCTGATCGAAGGCATCTTCGTTGGCGAGACGATCAACACGCCGTCGATGCTGGCAGTCGAGGATTATCTGGTGGCGCTGGCCTGGGGCAAATCCGTGGGCGGTCTGCCGGGCCTGATGGCGCGCGCCGATGCCAATGCCAAAGCCATCTTCGATTTCTGCGCTGCGCGCGACTGGATCGACAATCTGGCCGTTGATCCCGCGACGCGGTCCAACACCAGCGTTTGCCTGAAATTCACCGATCCCCGGATCACGGATGGTGCCGCTTTTGCCAAGGCCGTGGCCAAGCGGCTCGAATCCGAAGGCGTGGCGCTGGATATCGGCGCCTATCGCGACGCGCCCCCGGGCCTGCGGATCTGGTGCGGTGCGACGGTGGAAACCGCCGATATCGAGGCGATGCTTCCTTGGCTGGACTGGGCCTTTGCCGTCCGAGATCGAGGCGCTGGCGCAAGCGGCCTGATCCGCGGTGGCAGATTGCCCGCCCTACTCCCATACATTCGTAGGGCTGGGCAATCTGCCCACCTGTCCCGACATATCCCCATTTCAAGGACCACACCCATGGCCCCCAAGGTTCTCATCTCCGACAGTCTGTCGGACGCCGCCGTTCAGATCTTCAAGGATCGCGGCATCGACGTCACCTTTGATCCCTCGATCGGCAAGGACAAGGACAAGCTGCTGGCCGTTATCGACCAATATGACGGTCTTGCCATCCGCTCGGCCACCAAGGTCACCGAAAAGATCATCGCGGCCGCCACCAACCTCAAGGTGATCGGCCGCGCGGGCATCGGTGTCGACAATGTCGACATCCCCGGCCGCGTCGAAAAAGGGCATCATCGTGATGAACACGCCCTTCGGCAATTCGATCACCACCGCCGAACATGCCATCGCGATGATGTTCGCCGTCGCACGCCAGATCCCCGAGGCCAATGCCTCGACCCATGCCGGCAAGTGGGAAAAGTCGCGCTTCATGGGCGTGGAACTGACCGCCAAGACGCTGGGCGTGATCGGTGCGGGCAATATCGGGTCGATCGTCTGCGACCGCGCGCGCGGCCTGAAGATGAAGGTCGTGGCCTATGACCCCTTCCTGTCCGAGGATCGCGCCAAGCAGATGGGCGTGACCAAGGTCGAACTGGATCAACTGCTGGCGCGGGCCGATTTCATCACGCTGCACGTGCCGCTGACCGACAAGACCCGCAACATCCTGGCCGGCCGAGAACCTTGGCCAAGACGAAAAAGGGCGTTCGCATCATCAACTGCGCGCGCGGCGGTCTGGTCGACGAGGCCGGCGCTGGCCGATCTCATCAAGTCCGGCCATGTCGCCGGCGCCGCGCTTCGACGTCTTCGCGCGGAACCGGCAACCGACAGACCCGCTGTTCAACCTGCCCAACGTCGTCGTGACCCCGCATCTGGGTGCCGCCACGACCGAGGCGCAGGAAAACGTCGCCTTGCAGGTCGCCGAACAGATGGCCGATTATCTGCTCACCGGGGCGGTTTCGAACGCGCTCAACATGCCGTCGGTCACCGCACAGGAAGCCGCCATCATGGGGCCATGGCTGAAGCTGGCCGAACATCTGGGCGCTTTTGTGGGCCAACTGACGGACGAGCCGATCGAGACCATCGAAGTGGTCTACAACGGCATCTCCAAGGACATGAACCTGAAGGCGTTGAACTGTGCGGCCATCGCAGGCGTGATGAAAGCCACGAACCCCGACGTGAACATGGTCTCGGCCCCGATCATGGCCAAGGAGCGGGGGGTGGAGCTGTCGACCACCACTCAGGACAAGACCGGCGTCTTCGACGGCTACATCCGCCTTGTCGTGACCACGCCCACGCGCACCCGGTCGATTGCCGGGACCGTGTTCAGCGACGGCAAGCCGCGTTTTATCCAGATCAAGGGCATCAACATCGACGCCGAGATCGGGCAGCACATGCTTTACACCACCAACAAGGACGTGCCGGGCATCATCGGCACCTTGGGCCAGACCTTGGGCGAGAATGGCGTGAACATCGCCAACTTCACGCTCGGCCGGTCCGTGCGCGAGGGTGAGGCGATTGCGCTGCTTTATCTCGACGAACAGCCGCCCGCGCATGTGCTGGCCAAGCTCAAGGCCACGGGCCTGTTCCAGCAGGTCCGCCCGCTGCAGTTCGACGCAGCCTGAGGCGGCAATATCAACGGCCCGCCGCATCATCTTGCGGCGGGCCTATCTTTGCGCATGGTTCGATGCACGCGCAACGATCAGGCGGTATGCCGATGCCCGATCCCTTCATCCTCGACGGCTTTTTGCCCTACCGTGTGGCGGTGACCGCTGGCCGTCTGAGCCGCGAGTTTTCCCGTATCTATCAGGAGCGTTTCGGCCTCAGCCGCGCCGAATGGCGGGTGATGGCGCATCTGAGCCAGCAGGCCGAGGTTTCCGTGCGCGAAATCCACGCCCGCGTCGACATGGACAAGTCCAAGGTCAGCCGCGCGGCCACAAGGCTGGAAGAGGCGGGGATCATCACCAAACGGATCAGCGACAGCGACCGGCGTCTGGTGTTCCTCGCCCTGACCGAAAAGGGGGCGGCGATGATGGCCGAATTGGCCCGTGCGGCGCAAGGACTATCAGGCGAGGTTCTCGGCCGGCTCGGCCCCGGCGCCAAGGCCTTTCTGGATGGGCTGGAAGCCTTGGCCGATACCGACCGAACGCAGCGTCACGCTGGCCAGCCCAGCACGGATCAGGGTCAATAGACCCGAAAAAGGGGGAGAGAAGACTCATGGACGAGATCGTCATCCTGTCGGGCGCACGCACCGCGATCGGCACCTTCGGCGGGTCGCTCGCCTCCGTGGCGCCGACGAAACTGGGTGCCATCGCCGCCCGCGCCGCTTTGGAGCGTGCGGGCGTTGCGGGCGGGCAGATCGGGCATGTGGTCTTTGGCCATGTCATCAACACCGAGCCCAAGGACATGTATCTGAGCCGCGTCGCCGCGATGGAGGCGGGCATTCCCGATACCGTGCCGGCGATGAACGTCAACCGGCTGTGCGGCTCCGGTGCGCAGGCCATCGTGTCGGTGATCCAGTCACTGGCGCTGGGCGATGCGCAGTTTGGTCTGGCCGGGGGCGCGGAAAGCATGTCGAACGGCCCGCATATCCTGCCTGCCGCCCGCTTTGGCCAGAAGATGGGCGATGTCCGCGCGCTCGACATGATGATCGGGGCGCTGCATTGCCCCTTTGGCACAGGGCATATGGGCGTGACGGCAGAGAATGTCGCGGCCGAGCATGGGGTGAGCCGCGAGGCACAGGATGCCTTTGCTCTGGAAAGCCAGAGGCGGGCGGCCCGCGCGATTGCGGAGGGTCGGTTCGCCGAGCAGATCGTGCCGGTGGAGGTGCGGGTGAAGCGTGATATGGTGCCCTTCGCCACCGACGAACACCCCAAAGCGACGACTGCGGAGGCGTTGGCGGGCCTGCGCCCCGCGTTCCAGAAGGATGGCAGTGTCACGGCGGGCAATGCGAGCGGAATCAATGATGGTGCGGCGGCGCTGGTTCTGGCGCGGGGCGATGCGGCACAGGCGGCGGGGCTGAAGCCGCGTGCGCGGATCATCGGCTATGCCCATGCCGGGGTGCGGCCCGAGGTCATGGGGATCGGGCCGGTTCCGGCGGTCGAAACCCTGCTGGCGCGCACGGGCCTCAAGATCGCCGATTTCGACGTGATCGAATCGAACGAGGCCTTCGCTGCGCAGGCGCTGGCGGTGAACAAGGGGCTTGGGATCGACCCGGCAAAGGTGAACCCCAATGGCGGCGCCATCGCGCTGGGTCATCCGGTGGGCGCGACGGGGGCGATCATCACCGTCAAGGCGATGTATGAGCTGGAGCGCATCGGCGGGCGGCGAGCCCTCATCACCATGTGCATCGGCGGCGGTCAGGGCATCGCGCTGGCGATCGAGCGGGTCTGAGGAGATCTGCCGGGGTTCCGTTTTCCGCGCGGAAAACGGGCGGGAAAACCCGGGTTTTCCCGCACAAGGTCAGGGCGCGGCCAGTTCCACAGACACCCGCGCCGCGCGCCCCTCCGCGTCGATCACGGTCAACTCGCCGAAGCCAACGCCCGGTGCGTCCAGCATCACTTCGCGGTCGCGCGCGCCTGTCACCACCGGTGCGCCGTTCCAAAGCCATGTGAAGGGGGGCGCGCCCTCGGCCACGCGGGCCAGCACCGGCAGCGTCGGATCATGTGCCGGCACCACGCCAGCGGGCGGAAACACGATCTCGGGCGCTGTTTCGTCTGCGCCCATCCCGAAGCGCTGCAAGGGGGCGGGCAGCGCGCGCCATCCGACTGTCAAGGCGCCGGGCGGCGGGCCTGTGCGCGGCGCCATCGGGACGCCCAGCTGTGCAAAAGCCTCAAACAGCACCGGCGCCGACACGTCGGCCCCGAAAGCGCCAGGCACTGCGGCCCCATCGGCGCGGCCCATCCAGACGCCCACCACATGCCGTCCGTCATAGCCAAAGGCCCAGGCGTCGCGGTGGCCGTAGCTGGTGCCGGTCTTGTAGGCGAGCCGCACCCGGGGCGCTGTGGGCGGCGGCGGCACGTCACCCAGCACATCGCCCAGATACCACGCAGCGACCGGCCCGATCACCCGACCCCCTCGCCACCCGGGTCATCGGCCCGCCAGCGCAGGTCCACGGCCGTGCCGCCCCGGGCCAGTGCGGCGTATAGGCCCATCAGATCCTCCATCCGCGTGCCGAGGCCACCGAGCGCGATGGCCAGCCCCGCGCCCCCTCGCCCTCAGGCAGGCGCACCTCCATCCCCGCGCGGCGCATCGCGGCCAGCATCTGCGCTGGGCCCATGGCGTCGAGCAGTGCCACGGCGGGAATGTTGAGCGAGGTCTGCAGCGCCTCGGCCACGCTGACCTCGCCGCGAAAGACATTGTCGAAATTCTGCGGGCGGTAGCCGCCGAAGCCGGTGGGCCGGTCAGCGATCCGGGTCTCGGGGTGGGCAAGCCCTGCGTCGAAGGCGAGGCCGTAGATCAGCGGTTTCAGGGTCGACCCGGGGGAGCGGACAGCCTGTGTCATGTCGACGAAGCCCTGCCGGGACATGTCCGTGTAATCGGGTGATCCGACCGAGGCCAGGATCTCGCCCGTCCGGTGATCCAGCACCATGATCGCCGCACTCATCTGCGGTCCATGACCTTCGACTGCGCGACGGGCGAGCTGTTCCATCCGGCCTTGCAGACCCGCATCCAGCGTCAGCCGGTGGGTGCCTTGTGTGGGGCGCTCGGCCAGCGCGCGGTCGGCCAGATGGGCGGCCAGCGCAGGGAAATCGCGGCGGAGCGTCGGGATGGGGGCGGCGCGGGCCCAGTCGATCTCTGCCTCGGTCAGAGCGGTGAAGCGCACTGCGCGGTCCAGCACCCGGTCGCGGGCGATGCGGGCAGCCTCTGGAAAACGGTCAGGGCGACGCGAGGAGGGCGCTTGCGGCAGGGCCACCAGCAGGGCGGATTGCGCGGCGGTCAGGCGGTGGGGTTCCACGCCGAACCATGTGAGGGTCGCGGCGCGGATGCCCTCGATATTGCCTCCATAGGGCGCAAGATGGAGGTAGAGCGTCAGGATTTCATCCTTACTGAGCCGCCGTTCCAGCGCCAGCGCCAGCCGGATTTGCCGGATCTTGCCCTGCCATGCGCCGGTGCCGGAATTCTCCAGCAGGCGCGCAACCTGCATGGTCAGGGTCGATCCGCCCGACACGACGCGGCCCGTGCTCAGCGCCTGCCAGCCAGCGCGGACAAAGGCGCGCGGGTCTATCCCGCTATGGCTGAAAAAGCGCCGATCCTCGTAGGCCACCAGCATCTCGATGAAACCGGGATCGACGGCATCGAGGCTGACAGGCAGGCGCCAGCGGCCATCCTCGACCGTATAGGCGCGGAGCAACGCGCCTTCGCGGTCCAGCACCTCAACCCCTGTTTGCAGGACCAAGGGCGGGATCTCGGTTTCGTCGATCCAATCATCCAGCCAGAGCACCGCACCGGTGACAAACAGCGCGGCAAGGATCGCGAGGGTTCCCGCGATCTGGCGGATCATTCGGTCACCACGACGCGCCCCGAGGATGTCTGCGCGCGATAGGCGGGGCGGTACATGTCCTCGACACTGGCGGCGGGGTGGTGGAAGGCGCCGGGCGTCACGGCGCGGACGATATAGGCCAGCCGCAGCGGAACCTCGCCCCGGTTGTCGATGGCGGCAAGAAAGCGGTCCTGTCGGAATTCGGTATGGTCGGCCCAGGCGTTGAGGTCGAGACCCTGAACCGCGCGGATATCGCCCGATGTGAGCAGGTTGGGGTTGTCGATCTCGAACCCGGCGGGCAGCGGGTCGGTGACCATCAGTCGCCCCTCGGGCGCGCCCAGCGGCGTGACGGTCAGAACCGTGACTAGTCGCGTGCCCTGCGCCACCGTGGCCGGATCGAGGGGCTGGCCATCGAGGCTCAGGTAGGCGCGGTCGATCCGGTAGCGGTTGCCAAAGGATTGGGTCGCACCCTCGGGGATGCCGAAGCGGGTCACGGTCAGAACCTCGTCGCGGGTGCCGGTGTTGGAAATGGTCCGCGTGGTCGTGTCGCCTGTGCGGATCGCCTGCACAAGCGGGCCGTTGACGGCCGCGCCGTCGAGCGTCAGCCCGGCGGCATTGGGGTTGTCGATCAGCGCATGGGCCGCCAGCAGCGTCCAGACGGCTTCTTGTGTCGAGACGGCATCGGCGGGGGTGGTCAGGGACGCGTCGGGGATCGCATCCGACCCCGCGGCGGCGGCTAGCGCGATCAGGCCCGCGGCATCGCGGGCGACCGTGCCGTAATCGGCGCGCCAGACCTCGCGCAGGGGATTGGCCTGCATGCCTTGCAGCATCGCGTGACCGGCGCGGAACAGCGCATCGGCGCGCGGCTGGTCGCCATAGAGGGCCAGCGCCGCACCCAATTGCCCAAGGGCGAGCGGCGTGGCGAAAGCCTCGGCCTTCACATCGGCATAGTAACGCAGGTCGCCCATGCTGGCCTGCCCTTCGCGCGCCAGCACCATGAGCGCATAGGCGAGCCCTTCGCCGCCATCCTCGAAATCGGGGTGGCTGGCCACCTGATTGGCAAGGTTGTCGAGCGCGAGGGTGAACGGGATGGCGGGAACCGTATGCCCCTCGGCCCGGGCGCGGGACAGGAAATCGGTGACATAGGCGTCAAGCCACAGATCGCCGTCGCTGGCCCACCACAGGCCGAACCCGCCATTGCCCGACTGGTTCACCAGCACGCGGGCGATGGCATCGGCGATGCGCGCATCCAGATCGGCGGCGGTGCCAAGGTCCAGCGCCTCGGCCACCGACGAGAGGTAAAGCAGCGGCATCGCCCGGCTGGTGACCTGTTCGGTACAGCCATAGGGATAGGCGTCGAGCCGCGCCAAAAGGCCTGCCGCGTCAAAACGGGCCAGCGGACCGGCGGCCAGCGTCGCGCGGCCCGTGCCGGGGCGGAAGCCCGACAGGAGCGCTGCGTCGATCGGCAGGCTCTGCCCGGGGGCGAGCGTCAGGCGGGTGGTTTCCGCCACCTCAGGGTCGTTGATCTGCACGGGTAACGACAAGGTGCGGGTCAGGGTGCGGCCATCGGGCAGGGTGGCGGTGACGGTGACCTGTTGCACACCGGTGGTGTTCAGCGCGGTGACGGGGATCGACAGGCGCGCGGTTTCCTGTGCGGCCAGCGTCACCGGGTCGGTGGGTGCCGTCAGCGACAGGCCAGCGGTGGGCGTGATGGACAGCGTCACCGCGCCCACAGGCCCCTCGACATGGGTCAGTTCCAGCAGCATCCGGCCCGTATCGCCCGGCGCAAGGAAGCGCGGCAGGCTGGCCGTGACCACGACCGGGTCGCGCACCAGCAGATCGCCCGACGCCTGCCCGACGCCGGTCTCGGACCATGCCACGGCCATGACCCGCACCGTGCCGTTGAAGGCGGGCAGATCGAAGCTGGCGCGGGCCACGCCATCCGGGCCCACCGTCAGTGGGCCTGAGAATTGCGCCAGAAGGTCCTCGGTCGGCGGCGGGGCCTGCATGCGCAGGCCTGCGCCCGCATCGCCGCCCTGGCGGATCCGCCCCTCGGCTCCGTCGCGGGCGTCGATCAGGCGGCCATAGACATCGCGGAAAGCAACGCCCAGACGGCGCTGGCCGAAATAATGCGCCTGCGGGTCGGGGGCGTCGAAGCCGGTCAGGTTCAGGATGCCCAGATCTACGGCGGCGATGGAGGCATGGACGGTCTCGCCGGGCCGCGCGCCCTCGACGCGCAGCGCGACCATCGAGCGGGGCGCGGGGTTCGGCGGTGGCGGGCAGGACCAGCGTCGCGGTCAGCGCGCGGTCGTCCAGGTGTGACGGTGGCATGGGCCAGACCCAGCGAGCGGGCGGGAACGGGGCCGGACACGCTCGACAGGGGCCGGATCAGGGTCGCGGTCACATAGGCGCCGCTGCCCCAATCCTCGGTCACGGTCAGGGGGATGGTCATGGGCTCATCCCCGACCGTCACGATCCGCTGCTCGATCAGCCGGTTCGAGACCACCTGCACCAGCGCGACGCCGCCCTGACGGGGCACGATGCGCAGGTTGGCGGTATCGCCGGGGGCATAGGCGGCGGCATCCATCGCGACCTCCAGCACATCGGGCGTGTCGGTGCCGCTGGTGGCACCATACCAGCCTGCGTCGAAGCCGACAGAGGAGAGCGCAAACCCCTCGCCGTTGGTTTCCACCCGCAATTCATAGCTGCCCCAGTCGACGGGCAGGTTCAGGGCGAAGGGTTCCGCCCCCAGCACAGACTCGCCCGAGGCGATGCGGGCGCGGGTGGTGACGGGTTCCCACGACCAGTTGCCGTTCTGCTGATACCATTGGTAGCGGCGGTCGATACGGTTGAGCGTCCAGCGCACGGGCAGGTCCTCGGCCCCCACGGCGATCAGGTGAAAGCCAGCCTCGGCCCCTTCGGGCAGGGTTTCGTCGAAGAGCGGGCGAATGCCGATCATCGGCGCATTGGGCCTCACGGGGCGGGTGATCCGGCGTTCCACCGGGCGGCCCGAGCCTTCGGTGATCGTGGCGGTGATGGTCAGGGTGGCGGGCTGCGGGGCGCCCGACAGCGTGGGGATGTCGATGCGCG
Source organism: Roseicyclus sp. (assembly GCA_018401055.1). The sequence continues at coordinate 29,862 of JAGYLB010000098.1, read as the reverse complement.
CGCTGCCCGCACCACTGCCATCGGTGGTCAGCGCGGCAATCCCCGCGAATTCCGGCTGCGGTTGCTGGTCGTGGCGGCCAAAGCGGTAGCCGGGGTGCGCGTCGAGCGTCGTGGTGGGGCGGAGTGCCACCTGCCCCTCCACCGTCAGATCGGCGGCGGGCGCGCCGAAGAGGTAATCGGCCTGCACGCCCAACATAGGCCGGTCGGCGGGGGCGAAGGGGCCATCTTGCATCGACAGAACCATGTCGAGTCTTTCGGGCAGGAAATCCTCGACCAGAACCGTGCTTGTGGCCAAGGCGGGCGCATCCGGGTCGGCGTGGATCGCCAGCCGCCATGTGCCGCGCGGAACCTGTGCCCCGATGGGCAACGAGAAGACATAGCCACCCGCGCCGGTCTCGGTCAGGACATGGCGGCTGTATTCCACCCCGTCCGCGCGCGTCAGGATCGCGGTGAGCGGCAGACCGGCGATGGCCTGCGCGCGGTCGTCGCGGGCCAGCGCGGTCGCATGGATCACCTCGCCCGCGCGATAGGCGCCGCGGTCGGTCGTCAGGTAGACATCGACGGCCCCGCTTGGCGCGCGGCCTTCGACGCCACGGTCGGACAGGTCGAATTCGGCCTCGCGCAGCGACAGAAAGGCGAAATCAATCTCGCCATCGCGGACCGACACCAGAGCGGGCGCGGCGCTGCCCTGACCGCGCGCCAGACCGGCATCGAACCGGGCATAGCCATCCGCATCGGTCACGGTTTCGGCAAGCACGCGATTCGATTCCGCCACCAGCGAGACGGTCACGCCCGCGCGTGACCCGGCATCGGCCAGCGCGCGCACGATGACATGCACGCCATCCTCACCCGTCATCACCGACAGGCCCAGATCGCTGACCAAGAACCATTGCGTCGCGGGCGTGCCGAGATCACCTGCGCCGCCCACCCGCGCCTGAAGCGCGTAGAGACCGGGGGCCAGCCCCTCCAGAACCTCGCCCATCGGCAGGCGGGTGGTCACGGCGCGGTTTTGCTCGCGCGCGACCTCCCCCTCGCCCTGCCAGACAACCTCAGCCAGATCGCGGGCAAGGAAATCGAACTGCCAGTCGCGCAGCGGCTGGCCGAAATACTCGTCTTGCAAGGTGCGCAGGATGTTGCGGTCGGAGACCGCATACAGAGTCAGATCCACCAGATCGGCATTGACCGCGACGATGGGCAGCGCCGCGCCTTCGCTGGCGGGCAGGATATAGGCGCGGCCCGCGAACCGGACCGAAGGCGCGCGGTCGCGGACGTATTGGCGGACCGGAACGGGCGCGCGCAGCATCTCGCCCGAAGCGGCGGGTAGGCCTGCGCGGAGCGTCAGGTCATAGCGCGATCCATGCTGTACGCCGGAAATGCACAACTGCTGCCCCTCGGCCTCGGCACTCAGGCCGGGGGTGGTGGTCTGCAGGTAATCGTCCCAGAGGACACCCCCGGCGGCGAGGGGTTCGGAAAAGACGGCGCAGATGCGCGGGAAATCGGTCTCCAGATCGACCTGCGTTTCGATCATGCGGAACCCGTAGAGGCCCAGAACCCGGTCAAGGGCTGCGGTGCGCGTCGGGCTCGCGGCCTCGGCCATGGCAAGGCGCAGGGCGGGGATGGTGTCGCGCCCACGCCCCACGCGTTCCAGCGCCTCGGCCAGCACGTCTAGGGTGGTGGCAAGCTCGGGGCCCGGCGCGGCGCGCAGGGCGGCGTTGATCGCGGCGCGCAGCGCCTCGGCCTCGCGCTGGCGTCGCTCAGAGCTGCTGGCGCTGTCCATCCTCAGAAGCAGGCGCGCGTGATCGGCCCAGTCCTGCGCCAGATCGCCCCGTGCGGCGGCGGCGCCATACATGCGCATGGCGGCGACAAGATCGCCATTCGCCTCTTCGCGGCGGGCGGCCTCGCGCCAGTCCTGCGCGCTGAAGGGGCCGGCGTAATGCGCGCGGCCCATGTCCAAGGCCTGTTGGCGCGCGGCCGCCAGATCGGAGGAGGAGAGGAAGGACAGCGCCGCGAGCCGGGCGTCGAGCCGCGCCAGCACGGCTGGGTCGGTGCGAAACACCTCGCCTGACAGCGCGCCATCATAGGCCACGGGTGCGCCGATGGCTGATTTCGGGAAACACGACCCGTTCCGCCCGTTGTAGGTGAAGCCCACGCAGTCGGGATCGGCGCGGCACGCAGCCTCGCAGGCAGACAGGGTGGTGTCGAAGATCGGGCGTAAGTCGCCGCCGGGGAAATCTACATCGCGGGTGATCGACACGAAGCGGTCGGGGATCGCATCTTGCGCGGCGGCCGAAAACGGCAACAGGAGAAGCGTGGCGAGAACGGCGGCGGACAGGCGCATCGGAACCTCGCTGGGGTCTGTGGGTCGCGAACCAAGTCTGGCAGGGCCGTTTGACACTGTCGATGATTCCCCCGGCCAAAGGTGCGGCAAGTGGGGTTAACCGCATGTTCAGCGGAGCCTGCCAGATTGCATGAAAAAGGCGCGGCATTGCGGGAAGCGGGATGAGTATTCAAGGGTTTGACGACCGTCTGGCGCGGGAACGGCGCGCGCGGCTGCAGGCCGAGCGCCTGCTCGCCCAACGGTCGGAGGAACTGTATTCCGCCCATCGCAAGCTGGCAGAACACGCCCATTCCCTGTCGCACACCGTCATCGAACAGCGCGCGGCGAACGCGGCCCTGATCGGCCGCACGACGCAGGCGCAGGCCGCGCTTGAGGTGGCGACCGAAAGGCCGATGTCGCCGAACGTCGGCTGTGGGATTCCCTAAGCGCGGTGGAGGACGGGTTTGCCATCTTCGACCGCGACTGGCGGCTGGTGGTGGCCAACCCGGCGTGGCTCGGCGCCTTTGACGGGGCCGCCGATGTCGCACCCGGCGCCAGCTACGAGGCGATCTTGCGCATCGCGGTCGACGAGGGGCTGGTCGATCTGCAAGGCGCGGCACCAGACGACTGGATCGACCGCATGATCGCCCGATGGGAGGCGCCGAATGTCCCCCAGACCGATATCCGGCTGTTCAACGGCGTCTATGTCCGCCTGATCGACAAGCGCACGCCTGAGGGTGACATCGTCAGCCTTGCGGTCGACATCACCGACACGATCCGTCGCGAGCGGGATCTGGAACGCGCCCGCGACGAGGCCGAGGCGGCAGCGCGGGCGAAATCCACCTTCCTTGCCAACATGTCCCATGAGATCCGCACGCCGATGAACGGGGTCGTCGCCATGGCGGACCTGCTGCGCGACACGATGCTGACCGAGGAACAACGGCTTTACGCCGACACGATCCGCAATTCCGGCGAGGCGTTGCTGGTCATCATCAACGACATCCTCGACTATTCCAAGATCGATGCGGGCAAGCTGGTGCTGCATCCCGAAAGCTTCGATCTGCAGCAGATGATCCAGGAGATTTTCCAGCTGATGCGCCCGGGGCTTGAGGGCAAGGCGCTGGATCTCAGGCTGGATTATGACATCTTCCTGCCTGACCGCATGATCGGGGATCGCGGTCGCATCCGGCAGATCCTGACGAACCTGATCGGCAATGCGGTCAAGTTCACGGAGGCCGGGCATGTGACCGTCCGCGTGGTAGGCGCGCCCCGCGACCATCCGCCGGGGCAGGTGCCGATCCGCGTGGCGGTCGAGGATACCGGTATCGGGATCGCACCTGACATGCAGGCGCATGTCTTTGGGGAATTCAATCAGGTCGAATCAGAGGCGAACCGGCGCTTCGACGGCACCGGCCTGGGGCTTGCGATCACGCGCAAGCTGGTGGCGATGATGGAGGGCGAGATCTGGCTTGATTCGGAACCGGGGCAGGGCTCGACCTTTGGCTTTGCGCTCAATCTTGCCGCCGACCCGGCCGCGCAGGCGCAGCCGGTGGAGCCTTTGCCACCCAACCGTGCCGAGGTCTGGGCGATCACCGGGGGACGCCTGCTGCCCGACACGATCCTTGCCCATCTGATGCGGTTGCAGCGCGCGGCTGACAGAGACGACCGGCCTTGCGGGCGGACCTGCCGCACCTGCCGCCGTGGTGATCGCGGGGATCTCGGGCGATGGCGACGATCCGGTCGCAGCGCTGCGGTCGGGCGGGTATGACGGCCCCATCCTGTGCCTGTGCCCGCCCCCTCTGCGCGAGGATCCTTTACCCGGTGTCCGGCCGATCATCCCGACCCTGTCGCTGCCGGAATTTCGGGCCGCGCTGGTGCCTGACCCCGATCCGGGCCGTCACGCGAACGTCGTCGAAGCAGCGGAACAGATGCACGAACCCCCGCCGGAACCGGCCCCCGCGCTGCCCCATCCCGCGCCCAATCGGCGACTGCAGGTGCTGGCGGCCGAGGACAACAAGACCAACCAACTGGTGTTCCGCACCATGCTGAAGGGGGTCGAGATGGATCTGCGCATGGTGGAAAACGGCGCGCTTTGCGTCGAGGCCTTCCGCGCGGCCCCGCCGGATCTGATCTTCACCGACATCTCCATGCCCGAAATGGACGGGACCGAGGCGGCGCGTGCGATTCGCGCGCTGGAGGCGGCGCATGGCCTGCCACCGGTGCCCATCATCGCCATGACCGCCCATGCCATGGATGGCGACCGCGACCGCATCGTGGCAGCCGGCATCGACGGCTACATGACCAAGCCGCTCAAAAAGGCGGAACTCCATGCCATGATCCGGGCCTACGCGCCTGCAGGCCGTAGGCAAGATCGGCGGACTTATGGCCGCCAGCCTGCCAGCGCCGGTGTGACGCGGTAGTGCCCGGTTTCGATCTTGCGCCAGTTTCGGATCGGGCCGGTGGTATAGGCCAGCGCCGCCGGATCGGCAGGGTCGATCACGCCTAGGGCGCCAAGGATCTGCGTGATCGCGGCCTCCGACGCGCGGGTGGTGCCATCGGCGATCTTGAGCGCGACGCCGATGCGGCGTTCGGGGATGATCGCGGCGAAAACCGCCTCCGCCCCGGTCTTGATCGCGGCGCGGTTGCCCATGACCCGCATCAGCTTGGTGCACGACTTCCCCTCGCCCGCGACGAGATGCGGATGGGCCATCATCGCGTTGCGCAGGCGCACCATCGCGGTCTGGCGTGCATCCGCACCCTCCACGGCGGCGGCATACATCGCCATGGCGCGCGCGAACCCCTTGAGAGAGCTTGCGAAATTCGGGGCAGAACAGCCGTCGATGCCATAACCGGGGGTGGTCTCGTCGGTCACATCTTCCCACGCGGCGCGCACGGCCTGCTGAACCGGATGATCGGGGTCGACATATTCGGGGCCCGCCTTGAGGTGTTTGGTCAGCGTCAGAAAGCCCGAGTGCTTGCCGGAACAATTGTTGTGCCGCTGATCGGGGCCGCAATGGCTGCAGATCAACCCGTCGCGCGCGGCCTCGTCGCTGGGCCATTGCACGCCGCAGCGCAGATCGGCCTCGGACAGGCCCAGATCGGCCAGCCAGCGCGTTACCAGATCGGTATGAACCGCGGCGCCTTGATGCGACGCGCAGGAGATCGCCAGTTGCTCTTGCGTCAGGCCATGGGCATCGGCCGCGCCGCTTTCGATCAGGGGCAGCGCCTGGATCATCTTGGACGACGATCGGGGCAAGATCACGCCGTCGACATCGCCCAGACCCCAGATCAATCCGCTGTCGGCATGCCAGACTGCGACGTGACCGTGGTGCACGCTTTCGCAAAAATCGCCGCGCCAGACCTCGACCAGACGCTCGGCTGCTTGTGCCATGATCCCATCCCTTTCACATACCGGCGATTTTCCGCCACCGGGGCTTTTGCTGAACGGCGGTTTCCTCTAATCTTGTGTGCGATAAGGTCTGCCGCCTGGCCTTTACTTGAAGCAAGAACCGGGCGTAGACCAGAGGCAGACGAGAGCGGAGGCTCCTGAGACATGAAACACTGGCTTGTCGGTGCGCTGACGGGAACTGTTCTGGCGGTATCGGCCAGCGCGGCCTTGGCGCAAGAGGAATCCACCAACCGCGTCAACGCCGCGACGGATTGGTCCGTCTTCGTCGAGGATGATCCGACGCAGTGCTGGGTCGTATCGACCCCGCGCGAGACGGTGAACACCCGCGACGGTCGCGTCGTGTCGGTGAACCGGGGCGAAATTCTGATGTTCGTCAGCTTCTGGCCCGGTCAGGAGCGTCTGGGGGAGGTGTCGTTCACCGGAGGCTATCCCTTCGCGGATGGGTCCACCGTGTCGATGCGTGTGGGCGAGACCACGTTCGAACTGTTCACCGATGGTGAGATGGCTTGGGCTGCGTCGCCGCAGGACGACCAGAGGATCATTACCGCGATGAAGCGCGGCGCCGATGCCGTGATGACGGCGCGCTCGGCCCGGGGCACCCAGACGCAAGATACCTTCTCGCTGATGGGCTTCACCGCCGCGGTCGAGGATGCCGAGCAGCGCTGCGCTAACTGACGTGGGCCAACCGGTCACGGGCCAAAACCTTTGCGTGGCGGCAGCGATGCCTATATCTGCCCCGAGCCACCAAGGATGATGCCCATGACCGCCTCTGCGCCCATCACGCAGGATGTTCTGACCGTTCCGCGCAAATTGCCCGAGGGGCCGATCAATCTGGTCGGTCTCACGCGCGAGGGTATGCGCGACGCGTTGATCGCCACCGGCACGCCCGAGAAACAGGCGCGGATGCGGGTCGGGCAGATCTGGCAATGGCTCTATCATTGGGGCGCGCGCGATTTCGACGCGATGACCAACCTGTCCAAGGCTTACCGCGCCGAACTGGCCGAGCGTTTCGTGATCGAGATCCCGGAGGTGGTGCGCCGCGATGTGTCTGCGGATGGCACGCGGAAATACCTCGTGCGGATCGCGGGCGGCCATGAGGTCGAAGTTGTCTATATCCCGGAGGAGGATCGCGGCACGCTGTGCATCTCCAGCCAGGTGGGCTGCACGCTGACCTGTTCCTTCTGCCACACCGGCACGCAGAAACTGGTGCGCAACCTGACCGCGGGCGAGATCGTAGGTCAGGTGATGCTGGCGCGCGATGATCTGGGCGAATGGCCCGAACCGGGCGAGGGGATGGGCCTGCGCCCGCGGCTGATCTCCAACATCGTGCTGATGGGCATGGGCGAGCCGCTATATAATTTCGAGAATGTGCGCGACGCGATGAAGATCGCCATGGACGGCGAGGGCATCGCGCTGAGCCGTCGGCGGATCACGCTGTCGACCTCGGGCGTGGTGCCGGAGATCGCGCGCACGGCCGAGGAAATCGGCTGCATGCTGGCCGTCAGCTTTCATGCCACCACGGACGAGGTGCGCGACAAGCTCGTGCCGATCAACAAGCGCTGGAACATCGAAACGCTGCTTGATGCGCTGCGGGCCTATCCCAAGGCCAGCAACTCCGAGCGGATCACGTTTGAATATGTAATGCTCAAGGGCGTGAACGATTCGGACGATGACGCGCGACGGCTGGTCAAGCTGATCGCGGGCATTCCGGCCAAGATCAACCTGATCCCGTTCAACGAATGGCCCGGCGCGCCCTACACGCGGTCGGACTGGGCCCGCATCGAACGCTTTGCCGATATCGTCTACAAGGCGGGCTATGCGTCGCCCATCCGAACGCCGCGGGGCGAGGATATCATGGCCGCCTGCGGTCAGTTGAAATCGGCGACCGAACGCGCGCGCAAATCCCGTGCGCAGATCGCGGCGGAAACCGGGCTGGACGGCTGAGCCCTGCCCTGAATGTGAAAAAGGCGGCCCGTTAGGACCGCCTTTTCCGAAACCAAGCGACTTTCGTCGGATCAGTTGTTGGCTGCGACAGCTGCAGCGATCAGGATCAGCGCCAGGATCGGAACCAGGATGCCACCGGCCGAGGAAGAGGTGTCTTCCACAACGATGATCGGGTCGATGACGGGCTGAACATAGCCGCCTGCGAACGCGCCAGTGGCAACGACCGTCAGAACAGCAGCGAGAGCGAGTTTCTTCATTGTATCCTCCAAGATACGCCCCTTTTCGCGCACTATGCGCAAGGTCAGGGCACCCAAGACTGTACCTCGTACAATTTCTTTAAGCAGCAATACCTAGCGATTGCAATCCGTCCGAAATCGTCCTGACCGCAGGATTGCCCTGTTGTCGTCAAATTAGCAACACCTGAGTTCCAAGGCGGGCAAAGCCGAAAAGTTCGGCGATATGTTCGTTGTAGAGCCCGACACAGCCGTTCGACGACCGCCGCCCGATCTTGCGCGTGTCATGGGTGCCGTGGATGCGGTAGTACTCCCAACTCAGATACAGCGCATGGGTGCCCAGCGGGTTGTCGGGCCCGGGCGGCACGAATTCGGGCCATTCCGGATTGCGCTGCCGCATGGCGGGCGTGGGGCGCCAAGATGGGCCTTCGACCTTGCGCACCACCTCGGTCCGACCGCGCCGGGTCAGATCCTCCGACATCGGCACGGAGGTCGGATAGAGACGGTAGATGCTGTGGTCCTCGCTCCAGTAGTGCAAGGCGCGCGAGGTGAGATCGACCAAGATCGCGCCATTGCGCGTATCATCGAAATAGGGACGCCAGTCCATCGACCGGAAGCTCGAGATGTTGCGCCGCGCGCTGCTCCAGCGCGGCCTCGAATTCGGTCGAATCGGGAATGGCCTGTCCGATGGCGGGGGCGGCAAGGCCGCTGGCCACGCCACCAAGGACAACGCGACGGCTAATGCCGCCACGGTTGGAGCTGCTCATGATGTCTGCCTCCTTGTAGGCGGGGGCTATGTGTTTCTGCCTCGATGGCGTGACCATACCACAGACATGGCCAGCCCAAGCGGCGCTTGCGTCGATTTGGCAACGGATGTGGTGGATCGGTCGCAGCCGCCAAGACGGGGAGTTGTAAACGGATTGGCAAAAGTTTTTCGTTAAATCATGGCGCCCATGGACACACGCAGATCATTTCTTGTTTCGCTGGCCGGAGTTTTGGCGCTTTCGGCCTGTGCCGATCCGCTGGCGCAGGTCACCTTGGACGCAAGCGGGCAACCCCTGCCCGTTCTATATCGCATAGATCCCGCCGACACGTCGCGCATCCAGTTCCGCATGCTCGACAGCGTGAATTCGCTGCGCGCGGCGGCAGGTGCCCACCGCCCTGGCAGCTCAACGCTGAACTGACTGCCGCCGCCGCCACCCATTCGCGCGACATGGCGTTGCAGAACCGGCCCTGGCATTTCGGGTCGGACGGGTCTTCGCCGATCGACCGGGCGCAAACGGCGGGCTACCGTGGCACGGTGCTGGGCGAAACCATCTCGGAAACCTACGAATCCGAGCTTGAGACCATCGCCGCATGGATGACCCAGCCCGACACCCGTGATGTCATCACCGACCCCGCAGGACGCGATCTGGGCGTCGCCTTCTTTCAGGAAGACAGCGGCAAGATCTGGTGGACGCTGGTCGCCGGCGATGGCGGCAACGCGAGCCCAGCCAACGCGCCCGGCCGCTGAGCCAGCTCAGGCGTAGATGTCGATCACCGTGCCGTCGCGTACCATCGCGTAGATCTCGCGCATCTCTCGGTTGGTGACGGCGATGCAGCCCACGGTCCAATCATCAACCCGACGGAAGGGGCGCGTCGTGCCATGTATGAAGATGTCGCCGCCCGGGCTGACGCCGCGGGCGCGCGCCTGCGCGATATCCTCGGCATTGGGATAGCTGATGCCCAGCGACAGGTAGAACGCGCTGTTGGGGTTGCGCCGGTCGATGTAGTAGCGACCCTCGGGCGTGCGTCCGTCGCCTTCGGTGGTCTTGTGGCCTGTGGGCGCGAAGCCCAGTTCTACATCATAGTCTGCAAGCACCTGATCATGGTGCATCAGATACATCCGGCGGGCGGATTTCTGCACCTCGATCCGGGTCACTTCGGGGCCGTTATACTCGATGAAGCGCGACGGCTCGCACCCCGCAAGGGCGACAGAAGCAAGAAGCATCGAAAGCGTGGAACGCCGGGTAAAACTGGAGATCATGGACCTGCTCTGCTCTTAGTTTTTTCGCGCCATACACCAGAAAATCGGTTCCGCGTAGTCACGTTTTCGCGGTTTCCGCCACCAGAACGGCGGCAAGCCCCGCGCGGTAATCCGGGTAGCGCAGGGGGACACCCAGATCCTCCTTGATCTTGCGGTTATCGACCCGTTTCGATTCGGCGTAGAAGCTGGCGGCCATCGGCGAAAGCTCTGCCGTTTCGAAGGCGATGTCAGGCGGCTGTGGCAGGCCCAGCAGGGTCGCGGCATGCCCGATCACGTCTTGCGGCGGGGCCGGATCATCGTCGCAGACATTGTAGACCGCACCCGGATCGGGCCGCGCCATCGAGGCGAGGAGCACTTGCGCGATATCCTCGGCATGGATGCGGGAAAACACCTGTCCGGGTTTGATGATGCGCCGGGCGGTGCCGTCGCGGACCTTTTCGAAGGGGCCGCGACCGGGCCCGTAGATACCGGCAAGGCGGAAGATGTGCACGGGCAGGCCATGCTTGCGGTGCAGGTCCATCCATTCGGTTTCAGCCGCCACACGCGCCTGTCCGCGCTCGGTCGAGGGGGTCAGGGGCGTGGTCTCGTCCACCCAGCCGCCCTGATGGTCGCCGTAGACGCCGGTGGTCGACAGATAGCCGACCCAGACCAGCGTGTTGGCGGCATCGGCAAAGGCTTTCCGCGCCTCGGCCAGCACAGGGTCGCTGCCGTCTTCGGGTCCGGCGCTGCTCAGGACATGGGTGGCCCATGCCAGATCGGCGGCCATGTCGGTGCCGGGAAAGATGCGCGCGGTCAGGCCCGCCGCCTCAGGGCGCGCGGCCTTGTCGGCGCTGCGGGTGGTAACGCGGATGGTGCCCGCAGGCTGGGCCAGTTCGCGCACCAGAAACCGGGCGCTGTAGCCATAGCCGAATATCAGAAGCTTCATCGCAGTCTCTCCACCGCCCAACGCGCCGCATCCGCGCACCGCTGCATCCGGGTCATTGACCAGACCCTGTGCCACGCCTGCCAGCCCTTTGTCGCCCGAATTGCCGATCGCATACAGCACATTACGCACGAACCGGTCGCGGCCGATGCGCTTGATCGGGCTGCCCGCGAAGAGCGCGCGGAAGCCTGCGTCGTCCAGCTGGGCCAGATCCTCCAGCCGGGGCGAAATCAGTTCAGGCCGGGCGGCATAGCGCATCTCGGTCGCCGTTTGTGCAAATTTATTCCAAGGGCAGACGGCAAGGCAATCGTCGCAGCCATAGATGCGGTTGCCCATGCGGGCGCGCAATTCAGGGTCGACCGGGCCTTTGTGCTCGATGGTCAGGTAGGAAATGCAGCGACGCGCATCCAGTTGGAAGGGCGCGGGAAAGGCCTCGGTCGGGCAGATGTCCGAGACAGGCGGTGCAACTGCCGCAATGTTCCTCCTCAGCCGCGTCGGGGGGCAGGTCGATTGTGGTGAAGATCGCGCCGAGGAAAAACCAGTTGCCCAGATCACGGCCAAGCAGGTTGGTATGCTTGCCCTGCCACCCCAGCCCTGCCGCCTGCGCCAGCGGCTTTTCCATCACGGGGGCTGTATCCACGAATACCTTGATTTCGGCCCCCGGCACCTGGTCGATCAACCAGCGGCCCACGACCTTCAGGCGCTTCTTGACGACATCGTGGTAATCGCGGTTCTGCGCATAGACGCTGATCGTGCCCCGGTCGCGGTGCTCTAGCGCCTCCAGCGGGTCGGTGTCGGGGGTGTAGACCTCTGCCAGCATGATGACGGACCGCGCCTGCGGCCAAAGGGTTGCCGGCTCACCGCGCCAGCCCATCCGCTCTTCCATCCAGCCCATCTGGCCATGCCGCCCGGCCTTAACGAAATCCGTCAGCCGCCCTGCGGCCTCGGGGATCGCATCGGGCCTGCAGACGCCCATCTTGGCGAAACCCGCCGCGCGGGCCTCGGTCAGAAGGGCTGCCTTGAGCTCGCTCAAAAGTCGAGGTTCGCGTAATGGGGCGGCTGGATGAAGCCGGGGATCTGGTCGGCGAGGATGGACCGGAAGGCGGGGCGCGATTTGACCTTGGCATACCAGTCCTTGACGATGTCGGACCGGTTCCAGTCCACGTCAGAAATATAATCTAGGCACGACAGGTGGGCGGCCGCCGTGAAATCGGCCAGCGTCAGCTTGTCGCCCGCCAGCCAGCGGCGATGGTCCAGCAGCCATGCCATGTAATCGAGATGGTACTTGATCTGCTGCGCACCGGTCTTGACCGCCTTGCCGTCGGGGTATCCGCCGCGCATGATCTTCTTGTTGACGCGCTCGTAGACGAGGTTCGAGGTCACTTCCTGATGGAACTTGTCGTCGAACCAATGCACCATCCGCCGCACCTCGGCCCGGCCCTTGGGGTCTGATGGCAAAAGCGGCGGTTCGGGCCGGGTTTCCTCAAGGTATTCGCAGATCGCGCTGGATTCGGTCAGGTGCATCCCGTCGATCTTGAGGACCGGAACCTTTCCGGCCGGATTGCGGCGCAGGAACTCGGACGTGGGTTCCCAATAGCGTTCCTCGATCAGCTCGACCTCGATCCGCTTTTCGGCAAGCACAAGCCGGACCTTGCGGCAAAAGGGGGAGAGGGCAAAATGGTACAGGCGCGCCATGGACTGCTCGATCATGTTGGGCTGACCTTCTATGGCGCGAAAGCGTGTCCGACTTCAATTCGCAAAGCAATCATCGCGCCCGTCGGCGGCGAATGGTTGCCGCGCCTTCCGCGATGGACCGCGCGCGACGGTCGACAAAGCCCGAGGGCGCCGAGGCGATGCGGTTTTGCGGGCTGGGCAGGACGGCGGCCAGAAGCGAGGCCTGCCGCAGCGTCAGATCGGCGGCAGACACACCGAAATGATGCTGTGCCGCGGCTTCTGCGCCAAAGACACCCTCGCCGAATTCAGCGACGTTGAGATAGACCTCAAGCACCCGGCGTTTGGGCCACAAAAGCTCCATCACCGGTGTGAACGCCGCCTCCAGAGCTTTGCGCACCCATGTCCGGCCATGCCACAGAAAGGCGTTCTTGGCGGTCTGCTGGCTGATCGTGGATGCGCCGCGCTGCCCGCCTTCGGCAATGGCGTCGCGGATCGCCTCCATGTCAAAGCCCCAGTGTCGGCAAAAATTCGCATCCTCCGCTGCGACCACGGCGCGTTGCAGATTGACCGAGATCTCCTCGATCGGGACCCATTGGCGCTCGATCCCGCCCAGCCTGCGGCTTTCACCGATCATGTAGGCCGTCGTGGGCACCGGGATGACGGCATAGAGGATGATCCAGCCAAGCCCGAAAACGATCACGCCCACGACCGTCCGCAAAAGCCAGCGCCGCAGCCATATCGCCGTGCGCCTCAGGCGCGACGGCTGCCGTGCCTGCGCGCGTTTGCGCGGCGTGCCGCGGATCGCGGATTTCACCGCAGTGTCTTGATCGGTCTTTCTGGCCAATCTGACCTCGTGTCGTTCCTGTCCGTGCCCGTGCAGGCTATGCCCTGTGGGGCAAGAATACCAAGAGCCTGGCGGACAGATCCCTTGCCCGTGTTCCCGCCCCACGTCGACCTCAAATTGGTGCAACACCACGAACGATCCGCTGAATTACCCGGCTTTGGCCTGCCTGCTTCCGCAATCGCGCCGCATTTGAGGGGCAAACAGGGGAAGACCAACAAGCCCGAGCAGGTAGTAAAGATGGATCGACTTACGGAAATGGAAGCCTTTGCCATGGTCGTGGACCAAGGTGGCTTTACCGATGCCGCAAAGAAGATGGGGATTTCCAAGTCCGCCGTGTCCAAGCATGTCTCGAGCCTCGAGACACGTCTGGGCGCAAGACTGCTCAACCGCACCACCCGCCGCGTCAGCCCGACCGAGATCGGCCTTGCCTATTACGACCGCGCCCGCCGCGTTCTCAACGACGCGGGCGAGGCCGACGCGCTTGTGACCGCGATGCAATCGGCGCCGTCCGGCACGCTGCGCGTGTCCATCGCCACCGATTTCGGGGTGAACCACGTGTCCCCCATTCTGGGCACGTTCCTGAACAAATACCCTGATGTGACCGTCAACATGGTGCTCAACAACCGCTATGTCGAACTGATCTCGGAAGGGTTCGACATGGCGATCCGGGTGGGCGAACTGGAAGACAGCAGCCTGCGCGCTCGCAAGATCTGCGAGACGCAGCGCCGGATGATCGCCGCGCCGTCCTATTTCCAGCGCTATGGCCGCCCTGAAAAGATCGACGACCTGAACGATCACAAGCTGCTGCATTATTCCAACAACGCCAATGGCAACGTCTGGAAGATTACCGCCCCCTCGGGCGAACAGCGGCAGGTCCGCAGCGGGGGCTGGCTGACGGTGAACGACGGCCAGTCGCTGCTGAATGCCGCCATCGGTGGGCTGGGCATCGCCTACCTGCCCAGTTTCCTCTATGCAGACCCCCTGCGCGCTGGATTGATCGAGGATGTGATCCCCGATCTGCCGGTCGATATTCAAGGCGTGTACGCGATCTATCCGCCCGGCCGCTACACGCAGCCCAAGGTGCGATCCTTCATCGACTTTCTTGTCGATTCCTTCAAGGACAAGGGGCCCACCGATTGGTGAGCCTTCCGACGGGGCGACAGCGCGGGCCCTTTGCCGTCCGCTGAAGCCGTGCCTGCATCCCGTATACGGGTCTGTGGCGCGTGCCTGACTGCGCCCGGATTGGCCCCGCGCTGATCCGGGCTTTTTTCGTCAATAGGCAATCAGCACCACTTCGACCCGCCGATTCGCCTCGCGGCCGGCTGTCGTGCTGTTCGAGGCACGGGGGGCAAGATAGCCGATCCCTTCCGCGTCGATCTGGGCCGGGTCCGCGCCAAGGGCTTCGATCAGATAGGCGCGCACGGCAGAGGCCCGGGCCCTGGCTGATCGGCGATATTCGCCTCGCGCGAGCCTTCCGCATCCGTGTGGCCGACCAGAACGATCCGACGCCTCGGGTCTTCGGCCAGATAGGCGGCCAAAGCAACAAGGCTTTCGACCCGATCACCCGCCAAGGCAGAGGCGCCCGTGGCAAAGGTCACGTCACTCAGAACGGCGGAGCCGGCGGTGGTCAGGCGCGCGATCAACCCCTCGGTGTCGACGGTTCCGTCCCGCGGGTCAGTCTGGCGGGTGGAGGATGTGACCGGCACGGGCAAGGCACCCGCCGGGGTCACGCGCGCAAGATGCACATAGCCTTTCTGACCCCCTTGCGAGATCGTCACGGCCAGATGTTCCGCCCCGTCCTCCTGCCCTGCCCACACGCGCGAGGCGGTCAGATAGTGGAACCGGCCCAGATCGACATGCATCGACGGGCCATCGGCTATGGGCAGGGCAAAGCGGAAATCGAAGCCGCCGCAGGCACTCGTCGGCGCAGGCGAAACCGATGGTGTAGCCTTGCGCGGTCACCTGTTCTTCGATCGTCGCCAGCATCCGGGCCGGGTCGCCCGCCTCGGCGGGAAGGGTCCAGATTTCCTCAGACAGGTCGCCGGCAAGCTCGATCACCGGCACGGCTCTGCCGTCGAAGGGACCCGTTGCGATGCGGAACCCGGCCACCCTGTCGGTCTCGATCCGGGCAAGCTCGGCCCCAGCAGGCCAGTCCAGCTCCAGCCCGGCGGAAGGCAGCGCGCCACAAAAGGATACAAGCACTGCGGTCAGACATCGGACAATGGGCTGCGCGCGGCCGGTATGCGTCATGGGCCTGTCAGGCTTGCGGGGAACGGTAATGGTATGTTCCCACACCCTCGAACCCCAAGGAAGCGTAAAGCCCTGCGGCACTGCCGGTTTTCGCCGGTGACAAGGATGGCGAACCGGGCAGCGCCCTCGGCCTGTGCCCAATCGGCGGCGGCGCGCATCATGATCTGGCCCAGACCCTTGCGGCGGTGCGCGGGCGCGATTTCCAGCGCGTGCAGCATGGCGATGCCATCATGGATGGCGACAAAGGCAGTTCCGGCGGGCTTGTCATCGACCCTGCCGAAAAAGGACATCTTTGGCCCAGTGGCTCGGTCCATTACGGCCAGTCGGCCGGGGCCCACGCCTGCGGCCCCCCAGATCTCGGTCTGGATGGCCAGTGGCGGCCATGTGGCAAAGCAGGTGACGGGTGGCGGCGGGGCGGCGAGCGTGGCCGTGGGCGCGATCATCGCATGGGTTGTGTCGCGGACGGCAAACCCGCGCGCGGCCAGACGGGCCTCGAGCGCGGTCTGATGATCTTGCACCATGACCAGCGGCACCTGACCTAGATCGGCCTGTGCGGCCAGGGTCGCGTCGATCTCGGCCTCGGTAGCGTCGGTGGCTTCGGGATCGCTCAGGCGTGCGGCGCTGACCCTCTGGCCGCCGCCCGCTCCGGACGGCACCGTGAAGGGCCCGATGGTCCGCACTGCAGCGGGGGCCGGTGGCTACGATGACAGGGGCAAGATCGGCGATCCGCATGGCGTGTCAGTCCGTGGCTGGGAACAGGCGTGCAAGCTTGCCCATCACGGCATCCACCGCAGCGCCATCCTGACTGCGCACCACGATGTTCGACCCGTGCACCCCGTCGCGCTGGAACGGATAGGACCCGATCGAGACCTCCGGGTGGTTGGCAGCCAGCTCTCCCAACGCGTGGGCGATATCGCCTTCGCCACGGACCACGCGCAAGGATTGCGACAGCATCGGCGGCCCGCCCGTCAGCGTGGGCATGACGCTGGCCACCATCGCCTCGAAGATGTTGGGCACTCCGGCCATTACATGGACATTTCTGATGGTGAAGCCGGGTGCTGCCGAAATCGGGTTGTCGATCAGGCTGGCCCCGGCCGGAATGCGGGCCATACGCAGTCGGGCGGCGTTCAACTCCTGTCCACGGGCGTCGTAATGCGCCTGCAAGATCGCGCGCGCGTCGTCGCGGATGTCGATGGTGGCCCCCATTGCATCGGCCACGGCATCGGCGGTGATGTCGTCGTGGGTGGGGCCGATCCCGCCTGAGGTGAAGACATGGTCATAGGCCGCAGACAGGGCCTGCACGGCCTGTTTGATCCTGTCATGCTCGTCTGCGACCACGCGCGCCTCGGTCAGGCGGATGCCGTGATCTGTCAGCGCGCGGGCGAGGAAATGGGTGTTGCTGTCGCGCGTGCGGCCCGACAGGATCTCGTCGCCGATCACCAGCATCGCGGCGGTGGGGGTCTGCATTCTGTGCCCTTCGCTTGTCCATCCCTGCAAGATCGGTATAGGCCCCTGCCGATGCGGTTTCCAAGCCCTCTCGTCGGCGCGACCTCGATGCGCAGCCGGGCAGGGGGGCCAGCGTGCATGGCTGTGGCGCCCACGCGCTTGTCGGGGAGGCCTGACTGGAAATTGTCACGCAAGGCGACTAACTTAGCCTTTGATACGCGTTTGGAGGTCCGGGGTTTGGACGATTTCAAGGGCCGTCTCACGAAGGACGGCATTCGGATACACGGGGCAGAGGATTTCGCCGGGATGCACCGCGCGGGGCAACTGGCTGCGCGTATCCTCGACGAATTGGCCCCTCTGGTCTTTCCGGGCCAGACGACCGAGGCGATCGACGCCGCCATCGAAGCCATGGTGACGGATTCGGGTGCTGTTTCGGCCACCATCGGATATCGCGGCTACAAGCACGCGTCCTGCATCAGCGTGAACCATGTGGTCTGCCATGGCATCCCCGGCCCCAAGGTGCTGAAGGAAGGCGATATCCTCAACATCGACGTGACCGTGATCGTCGATGGGTGGTTCGGCGACACCAGCCGGATGTATGTGGCCGGCAAGCTGGGCCGCAAGGCCGAGCGCCTGGTGCAGGTCACCCATGACGCCCTGATGAAGGGGATCGAGGCGGTGCGCCCCGGCAATACCTTCGGCGACATCGGCCACGCCATCCAGACCTTTGTCGAGGCGCAGCGCATGTCGGTGGTGCGCGATTTCTGCGGTCACGGGCTGGGGCAGGTGTTTCACGCGCCGCCCAATGTGCTGCACTACGGCCGCCCCGGAACCGGCCCCCGGCTGGAGGAAGGAATGTTCTTCACCATCGAGCCGATGGTCAATCTGGGCAGGCCAGAGACCAAGGTTCTGGCCGATGACTGGACCGCCGTGACCCGCGACAAATCTCTGTCGGCGCAGTTCGAGCATTCCATCGGCGTGACCGCCACAGGGGCCGATATCTTTACCCTGTCGCCGGGCGGAAAATTCCACCCGACCTGGACCTGATAACAGACCATTAACCTTTTTTGCGGAGGCTGTTCGCATGTCAGATCAGCCCTCCTTTTCCTTTGACGAGGTGTCGCCGCAGTTCGTGCCCGCCAAGGCGGCCCGGGCGCGTCCGGTGGGGCGCAAGGGGCTGGGTCCATCCAGTGGCGCGGAATTGCACCGACACGCGCACCGCGACCGGCTGCGGCAGCGGTTCTCCGAAGGCGGGGCCGATGCCGTGCCCGATTACGAACTGCTTGAGATGATCCTCTATCGCGCCTTGCCGCGTGGCGACACCAAACCGCTGGCCAAGGCGCTGCTCAAGCGTTTCGGCGATCTCAACCATGTGCTTGCCGCCCCGCCCCCCCGCCTCAAGGAGGTGGAGGGTGTGGGCGAGCGTGTGATTTTCGAGCTGAAGCTGATCGAAGCCGTGGGCCACCGCATGGCACGGGCCAAGGTGCTTAAGAAACCGATCCTGTCATCGTGGGACGCGCTGCTGGAATATTGCCAGACGGCGATGGCGCACCGCGACCTCGAACAGTTCCGCGTGCTCTACCTCGACCGCAAGAACGTGCTTATCGCGGATGAGGCCCAAGCGGACGGAACCGTGGACCATGTGCCTGTCTACCCCCGCGAAGTGGTAAAGCGGGCGCTGGAATTGAACGCCTCGGCCCTGATCCTTGTGCACAATCATCCGTCCGGCGACCCGTCGCCCAGTCAGGCGGATATCGACATGACCTTTGCAATCCGCGATGCTGCGCAGGTGCTGGGTCTGGTCATCCACGATCATCTGATCATCGGCAAGGCGCGTGAGTTGAGTTTCCGGAGTGAAGGGTATCTGTAGTATGTTGGGACGTCCGTGTTTTCCGGTGTTTTCCCGTCCACCTCTGACCGAGACCGAGACCGAGACCGAGACCGAGGCGCCAGCGCCGGTCCGGCCCGCCGATCAGGCGAAAGCCGACGAACAACAGCCGTCTGACCCACAGCGCAGCGCCGCCTGAGGTCTCACTCCAGCCAGACCTCTACCCGGCGGTTCACGGCGCGACCCCAGTCGCTGTCCTCGCAGGCCATCGGCATTGCCTCGCCGAAGGCATCGATGTCGAGCGTCACGCGGTCGGGGTCCGCGGCCTCGGCGGCGGAGCGGATTGCATTGCGTACAGTCTCCGCGCGGCGCAGCGACAGGCGCAGGTTCACCTCTGCACGGCCTTCGCCGTCGGAAAACCCGACAAAGATCAGCCGCCGCCCGTCAAAGGCGCCGCGTTCGATGGCGCGCGGCCAGACGCGCGACCGAGGCGCGCGATTGTGCATCGAGATCGATGGACCCGTCGTCGAAGCGAAAGGTCGACGACAGGCGTTCGGCCTGCCCCAAGGTTGTGACAAGGCGCTGCAATTCGCCCAGTGGCACCTCGTCACCAGCGGCGGCGATGGCATTGGCGATGCGGGTGCCCTGCAGGGCCATGGGTGTCCGCGTCAGGCTCTGGTTCACGAAACCGGCCGGCCACGGTGCGTTCGGCGGCCTCGGATTCGGTCCAGATCAGGAAGTCCCGCACCAGTTGCGGCAAGCGGCGCGGGGCAAGGTAGATGTAGACCGGCGCGGTGAGAGGGTAGTCTTCGGCCTTCACGGCATTCGCGTCGGCCGCCTGCGAAAACCCGCAGCTGCCCGCAAGGGGAAGGCTTTGTGCCGGGCCACGCGCTGATTGCGCCGTGATCCCGATCGCATAGGCGTCGCGCGCCACCGCGCTGGCCAGATCGCGGGCGCTGGCGTGGCGGGTCAGGGCCCCGGTGCCAGCGCGGACATGCCCCCGGGCAAGATGCGTGTCTCAAAGACTTGCGCCAGGCCCAGATCGGCATCCAGCAGATGCAGCGCGATGGGCGCATCCGGTCCGCCAAGCGCCTGCCAATTGTCGATCTCGCCCGAAAAGACCTGCGCCAGTTGCGGCAGGGATATGGCGTTGATCGGGTTCTGCGGCGCCACCACGGGCACCAGCGCGTCCAGCCCGATGACGCGTACGCGCCGGATCAGGGCGGGATCGTCGGGTGCTGCGGCACGGTCGGCGCGGCGTTCCGCCTCGGAGGCTTCGCGCAGGCTGATCGCCAGATCGGCGTCGCCGTTCAAAGGGCCAGCATGCCGGTATCGCTGGTGCCCGCCGCGATGTCGAAGCGGGCGGCCGGGCTGCCATCGGCCCGGATCAGCGCATAGGACAGGCCGCTCTCGGTGATGTCCGGCGTTGCCAGAACCATGCCGCGACTTTCTGCGAAGCCCGCCAGCAGCGCGGGCAGCAAGCCTTCGACCACGGTGGCCTCGCCCGCGATGCGCGCCTCGGCCACGAAACGTTCAAGGTCGGGGCAACCGGGCCCTGCGCAAGCCACGCCTTCTGCGGCGATGGTGAGCGGGCCGTAGATGCTGTCGAGCCGGTAATAAGCCCCGTCATAGGCGATCAGGTCGCCTGCCAGCGTCACGCTGCCGTCGAGCGAGCGCAGTTGCACATCCTGCGCAGCGGCAGTCATGGGGCCGAACATGCTGGATAGGGTCAAGGCGGCACAAAAGGCCGCCCCCCGGAGATTTGGCATGGATGCTGCGCGACAGGCTTCAGTTTGACGCGAGTCTCAGGTCAAGAAAGAGATTTTGCAACATCAGAAACTCGCCCACGGCCTCGCAACCGGGCAAGGTCATCGTCACGGGCCGGGTCTCGACCGCGCCGCCGGGGGTGATCTGCAGGCTTTGCGCACGTACGGGTTGACCGCAGGTCGTCTCGGTGATCGGTACCTCGACCACCAACGACAGGTCGTTGCGCAAGGCGCGCGGGATGGTGAAGACCTGCGCCAGTTGCGGTTGCGCAAGGCCGGGATCGCCCAGGATGCTCAGAAAGCCCCCTGCCCCGATCGACGCGTCGGCCACGCTGCCGGGATTGTCCTGCCAGACGTGACCGGCCTCGCCGAAGGCGGCATTGCCAAGATAGCCGTGCAGTTGCAGGCCGATGTCGCCGGTCCACGTGATCGCCACGCGCGCGTGGTCGATCAGGTCGGGTAGGCCGGCGAGTGTCGTTTCCTCGGCCCCGGTGTCAAGGCGGACGGTAAAGAAGGCGGGCGTCTCGAGCGCCGGAATATCCAATGTCAAAAGGCCCATGGCGTCGGTCCGGGCGCTGAACCGCAGCGCGCCATGAGTGATGTCGACCCGCGTCTCGGGCGCGCAGGGTTCAATGATGTCGAGCGCGACCATCGCGCCCGGCATGGCCTCGGCGCTGACGCTCAGGCCACAGGGCAAACCCAGCGGGCTGAGCGCCACGGCGTCGGCATGCAGCGCTTCCTCGGTCGTAGGGATTGGGGCGATCTCTGCCAGACCCTGCGCCGCTGCTTCGGGTCTGCGCCGGGGGCGTCGGTGCGTGGCCCGCTGTCAGGACCACCGCGCCGACCTCGGCCCGGACGGGCGTTGCGGCCAGATCGTGGTGCACGAAGGCCGCCACCCCCGATCCGCAAAGGGCGGCAAGGGCGACAGAGCGCAGGAACAGTTTACGGACGGACATGAACACGATGCCTCTGGAACTTCAGGTCAGAGGCAAATTGTTCCCCGATTGAGGCAAAACCGGGGTCGAATTGGACATTGTTTATGAAGCCTGCACCAGACGCAGGTTTCAGACCCCGATCAGGCCAGACGTCCGTGGCAATGCTTGAACTTCTTGCCCGATCCGCAGGGGCAGGCATCGTTCCGGCCGGGATTGCCCCAGGTCTCGGGGTTGGTTTCGTCAAAACCGTCGCGCGCGGTCCCTGCCGCGCCATCCGGCGCTTCGGCGGCCACGGGTTCCAGCGCACGCTGGGCGGCCTGCTGTTGCGCCTGCAACTGGCGGATCAACTGTTCCTGCTGCTCGGGGCTCAGCGGCTGGATGCGTGCCAGTTTCGTGGTCACATCGGTGCGCAAGCTGTCGAGCATGGATTCGAACAGTTGGAAGCCTTCGGTCTTGTATTCGTTCAGCGGGTCGCGCTGCGCATAGCCGCGGAAGCCCACGACCGAGCGCAGATGTTCCAGCGTGAGCAGATGGTCGCGCCATTTGGCGTCGATGGTCTGCAACAGCACCTGCTTTTCGATGTTGCGCATCTGGTCCGGGGCCGAAGTGCGGCGGCCTTGAGCGCCATGATTCGTCGGCGCGCCTGCGATCAGCCGTTCCTCGACCACCTCCTGATCGACGCCATCCTCACCGGCCCAGACGGCCAGCGGCACGTCGATGCCCAGCGTCTCGCGCAGGGCGTGTGTCATCTCGTCGATGTCCCACTGATCGGCGTAGGTTTTCGGCGGCATGTGGGTGTCGACCAGATCGTCGATCACCTGATGGCGCATGTCGCGCGCGACCTCGGCGATGTCCTCGGCTGCCATGATCTCGCGGCGCTGGCTGAAAGATGACCTTGCGCTGGTCGTTCATCACATCGTCGAATTTCAGCAATTGCTTGCGGATGTCGAAGTTGCGCCCCTCGACCTTGGCCTGCGCGCGTTCGAGCGATTTGTTCACCCAAGGGTGCACGATCGCCTCACCCTCCTTCATGCCGAGCGTCGACAGCATCTTGTCGAGCTTGTCCGACCCGAAGATGCGCATCAGGTCATCCTCGAGCGACAGGAAGAACGACGACCGGCCCGGGTCACCCTGACGGCCCGAGCGGCCGCGCAGCTGATTATCGATGCGGCGGGATTCGTGGCGTTCGGTGGCCAGCACGTAACAGCCCGCCTGCGGCCTTGACCTTTTCTTCGTCGTCCTGTGTGTTCGGCCTCGATCCGGGCGCGCATGGCGTCGGGGTCAGCCTGCAGGGTCGGCGGCCATGCGCCTGCAGCACCTTGCAATTTCGACGTTGCCGCCCAGCTTGATGTCGGTGCCGCGACCGGCCATGTTGGTGGCGATGGTGACGGCGCCCAGCTTGCCGGCATCGGCGACGATCTGCGCCTCTTGTTCATGCTGGCGCGCGTTCAGGACGTTGTGGGGCAGCGCCGCCTTCTCCAGCAGCCGGCCCAGCATCTCGGATTTCTCGATGGAGGTGGTGCCGACCAGAACCGGCTGGCCCTTGGCATGGGCCTCGCGGATGGTTTCCACGATGGCCTCGTATTTCTCGCGCGCGGTCCGGTAGACGGCATCGTCATCATCTTGTCGCGCGACAGGCAGGTTGGTCGGAATCTCGACCACGCCAAGGCCGTAGATCGACATGAATTCCTCGGCCTCGGTCGCGGCGGTGCCGGTCATGCCGGCCAGCTTGTCGTAGAGGCGGAAGTAGTTCTGGAAGGTGACGCTGGCCAAGGTCACGTTCTCGGGCTGGATCTGGCAGCCTTCCTTGGCCTCGATGGCCTGATGCAGACCGTCCGACAGGCGGCGGCCCGGCATCATGCGGCCGGTAAACTCGTCGACCAGCACCACCTCGTTCGAGCGGACGATGTATTGCTGATCCTTGTGGAACAGCTTGTGGGCGCGCAGTGCGTTGGTGACGTGGTGCACGATGGTCGTGCTCTCTGGGTCATAAAGGCTTTGACCCTCGGGCAGCAGGCCGACCTCGTGCAGTCGATCCTCGAGGAAATCATTGCCCTCGTCGGTGAAAGTCGCGCTGCGGGTCTTTTCATCCATGGTGAAGTGCTCGTCCTTCACCTCGGGGATGATCTTGTCGATGGACAGATACAGGTCGGACCGGTCCTGCGTCGGACCCGAGATGATCAGTGGCGTGCGCGCCTCGTCGATCAGGATCGAGTCGACCTCGTCCACGATGGCGTAGTTGTGCCCGCGCTGCGCCATATCTTCAAGGCTGGCGCGCATGTTGTCGCGCAGGTAGTCGAAGCCAAGCTCGTTGTTGGTCGCATAGGTGATGTCGGCGGCATAGGCGCGGCGCTTTTCGTCGTCGGGCTGGCGTGGGTAGACCACGCCGGTGGACAGCCCAAGCGCGGCATAGACCTTGCCCATCCAGTCGGCGTCGCGTTTGGCGAGGTAGTCGTTGACCGTGACGATATGCACGCCCTTGCCGGTCAGCGCGTTCAGATAGGCCGGGAAGGTTGCGACCAGGGTCTTGCCCTCACCGGTCTTCATCTCGGCGATGTTGCCCTGATGCAAGAAGATGCCGCCGATCAGCTGCACATCATGGGCGCGCAGACCCAAGGCGCGGCGCGCGGCCTCGCGGCAATTGGCGAAGGCTTCGGGCAGCAGGCGCGCGTCAGAGCACTGCCGTTTGCCGCCGGCCCTGCAATTCGGCGGTCTTGGCCACGATCTCGGTGTCGGACTTGGCCTTATACTCGGGTTCCAGCGCGGTGATCTGGGCGACCAGCGGGCGGACGGCCTTGACCTTGCGGTCGTTCGGGCTGCCGAAAACCTTTTTCGCCAGCGAACCCAATCCAAGCATGTGACGCGCCTTCTGTCGTGGCCATGGCGCGGGAAATCGCGCAGGCCGGAAATCTCAAACGATCGTGTGGGGCATCCGGGTTGTTCGGCCCATCGCGCCGGTCTATCAACGGCGGCAACAGGCGTGGGCCCCGTTGCGATCCGTCAAGCGACATAAGGGCCCGCTCCAAGTGTGTCAACGCGGGCTGCCCTGCCCGCGACCAAGCAAAAGGACGCGATCCATGAAGAAGTTTCTCGCCACCGTCGCCGTGACGGCCCTGTTGGCCCTGCCCGCCACTGCGCAGGATGCCCCTACCGCCGACACCGTTCTGGCCACGGTCAATGGCACCGACATCACGCTGGGCCATCTGATCGCCATGCGACAGATGCTGCCGCCGCAGTATCAGGAACTGCCCGACAACGTGCTGTTCGATGGCTTGCTGGAACAGCTGGTGCAGCAAGAAGTTCTTGCTGCCGTGGCCGAGCAAGACATCACGCGCCGGATGGAACTGGGTCTGGACAATGAGCGCCGCGCCTTTCTGGCCGCAATGCTGCTCGATCAGATCGGCATGGCCGACCTGCCCGAGGAAGAGGTGCTGGCAGAATATGACGCGCAATACGGCAGCTCGGATGCGGCCATAGAATTCAACGCCAGCCACATCCTTGTCGAAACCGAGGAAGAGGCGCAGGCGCTGATCGCCGAACTGGCAGAAGGCGCCGATTTCGCCGAACTGGCGCAGGAACGCTCCATCGGGCCATCGGGGCCGAACGGGGGCGAGCTGGGCTGGTTCACCGCTGGCATGATGGTGCCGAGCTTCGAGGCGGCGGTGTTCGCGCTCGAGGTTGGCGAGGTCTCGGCGCCTGTCGAGACGCAATTCGGATGGCATGTGATCGTGCTTAACGACAGCCGCGCGGTGGAGCCCCCGGGGCTGGAGCAGGTGCGGGCCGAGCTAGAGGATGGGTTGCGCCGCGCCCGCGTCGATGCCGCGATCACCGAGCTTTCTGCAGGGGCAGATGTGGTCCGCCCCGAGATAGAGATTGACCCGTCCGTGATCCGGGATTTGGATCTGCTCGGCGACTGACGGCAGCCTTCAGGGGAAATATACGATGGCAAAGGTCAAGGACGACAAGAAGAAAAAGGCCAAGTCAAAGGACAAGGCCGCTAAAAAGGACAAGGTGGCCAAGCCTGCGGGCAAGGCGCCGCTCAAGGTCTCACCCCTTGCGCCTGCGTCTTTCCCCGACCTGCCGATCATCGACGGTGTGCGCTTCGCCACGCGGCGAGCGGGCGTGCGCTACCTCAACCGCACCGATGTGATGCTGGTGGAGATCGCGGCGGGTGCCACCATCGCGGGCGTCTTCACCCGGTCGGCCGCGCGGTCGGCCGCCGTGCTGGACGGGCAGGCGAAACTGGCCGCCCTGCCGGGCAAGTCGAAGAAAGGCTTTGCCATCGTCGTGAACTCGGGCAACGCCAACACGTTCACGGGCGCGCGCGGGGCAAGCGATGTGTCCGTGATCTGCGAGGCCGCGGCGGCCGCGCTCAAGATCCCCGCCGCCCATGTCTTCACCTCGTCCACCGGGCGTGATCGGGGAACCGCTGCCCGCCGACGAAGATCACCACGATCCTGCCGGTGCTGGCCGACGGGCTGGACGCGACCAAGGCGGCCGTCGCTGCCCGCGCCATCATGACCACAGACACCTTTCCCAAGGGCGCTGTCGCGGAGCTTGAGATCGGCGGCAAGCCGGTCAAGATCGCCGGTTTCGCCAAAGGCTCCGGCATGATCGCGCCCGACATGGCGACGATGCTGGGCTATATCTTCACCGACGCCGCCGTGACGCCGACCGCGTTGCAGGCGATGCTGACCAATGCCACGAACCGCAGCTTCAACGCGGTGACGGTGGACAGCGACACCTCGACCTCGGACACGGTGCTGTTGGCGGCGACGGGCAAGGCCGGAAACACCCCCATCGCTTCGGGCCGGTCGGCCGAGGGCCGTGCCTTTGGCCGCGCGCTGGGGGCTGTGATGCGAGACCTGGCACTGCAGATCGTCCGCGACGGCGAAGGCGCGACCAAGCTGGTCGAGGTTCAGGTGACGGGTGCGAAATCGGCTCGCGATGCCGACGCAGTGTGGCGCGGGCCATCGCCAATTCCCCCTTGGTCAAGACCGCCATCGCCGGCGAAGACCCGAACTGGGGCCGCATCGTCATGGCCGTGGGCAAATCGGGCGCGGCGGCTGACCGCGACCTGCTGACCATCCGATTCGGGGATCTGGTCGTCGCCGAAAAGGGCTGGCGGGCGGAAAGCTATTCCGAGGCCGATTGCGCCGCCTACATGAAGGGTCAGGAGTTGGTGATCGGCGTCGATCTGGGCCTTGGCCGTGGTACCGCCACCGTCTGGACCTGCGACCTGACCCACGCCTACATCGACATCAACGCGGATTATCGGTCTTGAAAGTCGGCCCAGCGGGACGCTCACTGAAAGTCGGCCCAGCGGGACGCTCACTGAAAGTCGACCCAGAGGGACGCGGATGAAAACGATCCTCGTCTCGGCCGTCGCGCTGATCGACCGCGATGGCCGGGTGCTTCTGGCGCAGCGGCCCGAAGGAAATCCATGGCCGGGCTCTGGGAATTTCCGGAGGCAAGGTCGAGCCGGGCGAGACCCCGGAACAGGCCCTGATCCGCGAGTTGCAGGAAGAGCTGGGGATCGACACCTGGGCGTCCTGCCTTGCACCCCTGACCTTCGCCAGCCACAGCTACGGTGATTTCCACCTGCTCATGCCGCTCTTCGCCTGCCGCAAATGGGAGGGAATCCCGCAAGCGCGAGAGGGGCAGAAATTAGCCTGGGCGAAGAAATCCGAACTGCGCGACTACGCGATGCCGCCGGCCGACATTCCCCTGATCCCGATCCTGCGCGACTGGCTCTGATATCGCGACGTCATGAAAATTTCACGTCGGCACAGTATTTGTGCGACGCTTCGGCTTTTGCGCGTAATTTCCGCGTGATTTTCGTACGGTTTGCCGTAACATCCCCTAAATCGGTCGTGTTGGGGGATAGGACTGTGTTGGCAACCATCATAATGGGCACTTGCGTTTCCGTTCAGGGGCTTTTCGTCCGGCGCCTCGCCAACGGTCTGGTGACCGTCCGCGTCGGCGAGCAGATGTTCACGGGCCGTCCCGTCAGCGCGAGCTTGGCTGCCTGACGGATCAGCCCAGCCAGCCCCTCAGGTTGTCTTCGACCACGGCGGCCAGCGCATCGATATGCGCGGCATCATCGTTGAGGCAGGGAATATAGGTGAATTCCTCGCCGCCCGCGTGTTCGAAGCTTTCCTTGATCTCCTCGTTGATCTCTTCCAGCGTCTCGATGCAATCGGCGCTGAAGGCGGGGGCAACCACGGCGATCCGCTTCTTGCCTTGTTCGGCCAGCCGCGCGACTTCCTCGACGGTGTAGGGCTGCAACCATTCCTCGGGGCCGAACCGGCTTTGGAAGGTGGTCACGATCTCGGTCTTGTCCCAGCCCAGACGCTCGCGCAGCAGGCGCGTGGTTTTCTGGCACTGGCAATGGTAGGGGTCGCCTTCCATCAGATAGCGCTTGGGCACGCCGTGGTAGCTGCAGACCAGCACATCGGGCCGGTTCTCCAGCCCCGCATAAGCGCGTTCGACCGACTGGGCCAAGGCTTCGATATAGCGCGGGTCTTCGTAATAGGGCTCGACCGTGCGGACGATCGGCTGCCACTTGATGTTTTCGAGGCTGCGAAAGAACTGGTCGCAGGCCGTGGCCGATGTCGCGCCCGCGTATTGGGGATAGAGCGGGAAAAACAGGATCTTGGTGCAGCCTTGCGCGACAAGCGCGTCGACCTTGGATTTGGTCGAGGGGTTGCCATAGCGCATACAGAAATCGACTACGACATCATCGCCGTACTGCGCTTTCAGCCGCTCGGCCATCAGGGCGGTCTGCGCCTTGGTGATGGTCATCAGCGGGCTTTCGTTTCGCTCTTCGTTCCAGATCGACTTGTAATTCGCACCCGAGGAAAACGGCCGCTTGGTCAGGATCACCAACTGCAACAGCGGCTGCCAGATCCACGGGCTGTAGTCGATCACGCGGCGATCCGACAGGAATTCGTTCAGATACCGGCGCATCGGCCAGTAGCTGTAATGGTCCGGCGTCCCGAGATTGGCCAGCAGCACGCCGACCTTGCCCATCTTCACCCGTGGGTGATCTGCGGGTGCGTGGGGCAGGTCGGTGGCGGGAAGGGCTGCTTGCGTCTCGGACATCATGTTCATCTTCGCGACCTCAATCGTCGGACGGGTGTAGGACCGGTTGCGCGGTCTCGTCAAACTCCGATGTCCCC
Organism: Roseicyclus sp.; assembly: GCA_018401055.1. The sequence continues at coordinate 1,087 of JAGYLB010000098.1, read as the reverse complement.
AGTGCGGCGGCAAGGCGCGCCTTGGCGGCCCCGGGGCGGAGCGGTTTTGCTGGCTGTCGTGTGGCGCCCAGCCCGAGAGAAAGATCATCTCGAACGTTGCGCGAATGCGGGTCGGGTCGTCCTGCGCCGCAAAGCGGTCCGCATAGATCTGGGCCATGCGCAGGAAAAGGGCGCGCGGCACTGGCGCACTGTGTCGCGCCGCCAAGGCGTTAGTTTCACCCATAGCGCGCAGATCGGCCATGAGCGCGAAGGCATCGGCGTAGGTCACGGTCTTCTTCAGGCGGTCGGCCACTGGCAGGGCAAGGCCCGCGCGCTGCAACAATGCGCCCATGTCACGGATCTCGGCCATGGGCGCCACCCGGGGCGACAGGCCGCCAAGGGTCTCGGTTTCCGCCTCGGCCAATGTCTGGCGAAGTTCCGTGAGCGTCTCGCCGCCAAAGGCCACCGACAAGAAAAACCCATCAGGCTTGAGCGCGCGGCGGCATTGCACGATCTGGCCGACCGGGTCGTTGGCCCAATGCAAGCCCATGGCATGCACGACCAGATCATGCGCCGCCGGTTCGAGGTCGAGCGTTTCGGATGGCGCGACGACGCGGGCACCGGGCAGCAAATCGGCCCAAATCTCGGGAAAGGGGGTCACGAGCGCAGGCGCCGTAAACCTTCTGTTAACGTCGATCAGTCTTTCCTGAAGCTCGGCCATGGCTTCGTCATGCAAGAACCCTGCCACGTCCAACCGCGCGCGCGCCCGCGCCGCGGCAAGGCGGGTGGGGTCCACAAGACGCGGCTGTGTGGTCATGTCTGGCACGGGGACACGGATCCTGTTGCTTTATCTTGTGCTACCTAGAGGGCTGAGGTGAGATTGCAAACGTTGCTGCATGCGGTATTTCCGCCCGAATGCCTGTGTTGCGGCGCGCGGGTCGAGACCGATTTCGCCATATGCGGGGCCTGCTGGGTCGATACGCCCTTCGTTCTGGGCGCGTCCTGTGACCTGTGCGGGGTGGGTCTGCCGGGCCAGCGCGGGAATGGCGCATCGCTTGTCTGCGAGGAATGCCACACGGTTGCGCGGCCTTGGGCGCGGGGGCGTTCG
>JAGYLB010000097.1 GCA_018401055.1 Roseicyclus sp. | reverse complement strand
TGCAATTTCATGTATCTCCAATAAACGACCGTTTGTAAACAGATGCAAGGGCGCTCTCTGTGGCCCTGCTCAACGGAAAGCCCTTGGTTTCCATAGGCTGCGCGCGATCAGAGAGCCCTCGCCGACCATCGCCCGCGCGTGCTATATAAGGAGCATGAGCGCACTCTGACAAAACACTTGGGTAAAATGCAAAATATCAGTATTTTGCACATATGAAGCTTCAAGCACCTTCTTTACATGATGAATATGATGCTCTGCTCCTCGACGCTGAAGAGGTCGAGGAATCGTCCGAGGACGATCTTTGGTTCCTGCCCGGTCCAATGGAAGAGGAGCCGGATTATCTGCCCCCTGGACCACGGGCCGAACCGCGTGAAGCCGCTGTTCTCGACGACTGGCGGAAAGCAGAGGCGGGTCATGCCGCGCGTCTTGCCCGTGTAGCCGGTCGCGTCGGCGCGCTGGACGACCGGCTAAAGCGCGGCCCGGAAGGATGGCGGCACAGGCTTGCCCTGATAGAGGCTGCCGACCTCAGCTGGTTCGCGGGTGATCGCATTGGCCCGGATCGGCTGGCGCTCTGGATCTCCATGCGCCTATCCGGCGCGCACGACGACACCGCAGCCCTTGCACGTGTCGGTTGGGCGGTACGTCGTCTGACAGGGGGGCCAGTCCCAGAGGTGGACCTGGCCGCCTTTCTCGACCGCCGCGATCCCGAGAACATGGCAGATGAAGCCGAGCCCTTCGCGGATCGCGCGGGCGGTTGGCTCGACCTGATGGCACAAGCCGCCGATCTTCACCCGATAACCCGTGCCTGCGTGGGCTTTCACCTTTGGAGCCTCGCGGGCCTTGGGCAGCAGGGCGATCGAATGGAAGCGGCAGTAACGGCCGCGCGGATCGCGGCCAGCGAGGGCAAGGGGGCAGTCTTTGCACCTTTGGCCATGGGTGGGGCAGGGGGGCTGCGCGCAGGCGGCCCACCCGCTGACCGTCTGGCGCGATGGCTTGACGGGATGGAGAACGCCTGCCTGACCGCAATGCGGCACCTTGACGATATCGAGGCATGGTCAGCGAGGGCGGATACCGAGATGACCCCACTCTCGGGCAAGACCCCGCGCGCCTTGCGCGCCGTGCTGACCGAATGGCCCCTAGTATCCGCTCCGATGGCCGAGGCCTTGACTGGAGCCAGCCGTGCTGCCGTTCAGCGCAACCTCGCCTGGATGGAAGCGGGTGGTCTGATCCGCGAATTGACCGGGCAGGGCCGCTACCGGATGTGGCGTACTACGAACTGAAGGATGCGGCAGAGTTCGCCGATCTTGTTGACGGCAGAGGTGTACTCCATACCCCGCGCGCCAGTCGGGTGTGAAGAAAGCAGTTTTCAGTTAATGCATTTGTTTCACTTATTTCATATATGGCGGTAGACAGCAGAAAACGGAGAGGAGACCACCATGAACATGTTGGTACACCGGCATCTTCCACCAACCCCGCAGGACGCGGCAATCGCGCGCGTCTCCGGACAGGCCCTGTCGCGCTTTGCGGCAACCCGAGGACCCTTGAAGCTTCGCGTTACAGACGCGGAGCAGATGGAACCGATCGAACTTCCTGCGGGCGCTGTTGCGCTACTCATGGAGGTCCTCGAGGCGATGGCAGCCGGTCGCGGCGTCACCATCATTCCGGAGAACGCCGAACTCTCGACTGTCCAGGCGGCAGAGGTGTTGAATGTCTCGCGGCCGTTCCTGATCAAACTGCTCGAGGATGGCAGTATCCCGCATCGGAAGGTCGGCAAGCATCGCCGCGTCCGCATGGAAGACGTCATGTCGTACAAGGCAGCCATCGACAACGAGCGCGAAGCCGTCCTTGATCAACTGGCCGCCGACGCACAGGACCAGGACATGGGCTATGGCTCGAAATGAGCCAGTACACGGTGCTGTTCGACGCGAATGTTCTCTACCCCGCGCCAATGCAGGACGCGTTGATGCAATTGGCTGTCACAGATCTTTTCAAGGCCAAGTGGACGGCGGACATCCATCGGGAATGGATCGACGCGCTTCTTACGCAATGAACCTCATCGGGACTGCGCGGCGCTGGAACGAACCCGCGACTTGATGGACAAGGGCGATGCAGATTTCGTCGGCAGGCTGAAGGGACTGATGGATGGCTAAAAGTGCCGCTTGCGGCAGCTCGACGTTTCACGCCGAAGCGACGCGCGCTAAGCGGGCAGATCCCCATCTGCGAACAGGTTCGGGAAAAGACGCTCCCGGTAGTCGAGAGGAAACGCAAGTCGCACGGGCGTCTTCGGTGAGGCAGATGACAGATAACCGGCGGCAGTCAGCTTGCTCAACGTGTTGCGCGCCGTGCGCTCGGATGTCTTGAGCACGATCTGTGCTTCACCGCGCTCCAGCGCGCCATAGCGAAGAACCGCCGAGATGAGGTCGGGCGCACGCTTGTCGTCGATCGTGTCTTCGACCAAGCGCCGATAGCGCTTTTCCAAACCGCCAAGGTCGAAAAGCTTGGTCGAGAAGGTGATCTGATCCAGCGTCACCTTCAGGAACCATTCGCAATAGGTCCTCAGAGCGGCCTCCGACAGATTGCCCCGCCCGTCACGATCCCCGCGGCGTGGGGAATCGGCCATGTCCATCATGCGCTTGTATTCGCCCCGGTCCGCCAATCCGCGCGCCAGACCGCGCGAGACAGACCAAAGCCCCTGACCTCCGATACCCGCCTCGAGCGCCATCGCATGTGACATCAGGCGGCTGACCCGACCGTTCCCGTCGGGAAACGGGTGGATGAAGTTGAGCCGGTGGTGCGCCGAGGCGATAGCGATGATCCGTCCGCTCGCCGAGCGGGCCGCGATCTGAAATCGTTTGTCGAAGTGATCCATGAAGGCCGCAACCCGACCCGAAGACGGGGGCAGATGACGACCGACAGCGACTTCGCTGTCGCCCTCCTGCCGCATGCGGCCCGGAATGATCGGCTCGCTCGTTCCATCCGGATGTTCGATACGCCGGAACTCGTCGGGCATCTCGTCGTAGAAGGCCTTGTGCACCCAGGTCAGGAAGGCGACGGACGTTGGCCGGGGCAAGGTGCCTTCTCGATGCAGCTTGTCAATCGACCGCTGGACGATGACATGGGCACGGGCTTCCAGTGCAAGCGGGCGCGTCTCGGCCTCGAGCTCGGCCCCTGCGAGGGCGCGTTCGATGTCACGCGGGCGCGTGTTGTGCCCCTCGATCAAGTTCGAGTAGTAGCAGTTCATAACCCTGACCAAGTCTGCCAGTTCGGCCGCGCTGTCCGGGTGCAGGCCCTGTCCCAGCCATGCCGCCTCGCGCTGGATTTCGACCGACAGGTCCGCCAGGCTGGCAGGTATGTGCTCTTCGAAGAAACAAGGTTCGATCCGGCCGGGTGTCTCTATCATTTTTTGCCGATCTTGAGTGTCCAGAATTTGAAGCAATCGTTACCATTTTACGCCATGAAGTCCAAGCTTTTGCCGATGTACGTTGCCGATCATGGATGCCGATGTCCCATGTCCAGGTGTGACGCATTCGCAGCGTCATCAAAGGAGCATTCCATCGTCATCGTGTGATCTCGCCTGCCAACACAGCTCTTCCATGAACCGCGAGCGTCGCGGTGAACCTTGGACAGCCGAACTGCCGGATGACGTCCAGGACGCGTGCGTCGTAGGCAGCTTGTCCGATGATGCGACACAGGTCCGACGCGTGAAACTGGCGGTTCGAACTCGGTGCAGCCTTGATCTGATCGTGCAGCTCACGCTCTCGCGGGTCAGCCGCCTGCTGCGGAGCTTGCGCTTCCGCCGGTCGGCTCATCGTACCGGGTGAGGTTCGCCATCGACGCATGAACCCGAGCAGGTAGCCGGCGGGAACCCTGTCGTTCCCGCGCGCCCGGTTGAAAGCGAGGAACCGGTCCCAGATCACCTGCGTATCAACGTTCCAGCAGGGCAGGGCCCTTTTCGCAGCTTTGATCATCTCCGCCCAACACGTCTGAAAGACGTTGGACGCTTCAGAAATAGTGATCTGTCCCGAGAAAATAGTTTTGTTATTTCTTTCTCTAGATAGTGATGTGTCGCCTGTGCCTGACGCAACATCCTGATCGCCGTCTTCAGTATCGAAGGCCGTGAAGCGGAAAAGCCAGGGCGCGAACTTGCCGTTGGGCTTCTCGCGTCTCAGCTCCAGCTCGGACGCCTCGAGTTCAGCCAGCAGCTCGGACAGGTACTGGCGCGAGATGCCCATCTTCGACGCCAGGTCGGCAAGGGTGAAGGCGGCCGTCCCGCGCGGTAGCCCGTTGTAACCCTCCTTCCACGCGATGGCGTCGAGGATGACGGTCGCCAGCTTGTGGGCGGAGACGGACAGCTCTGTCTGGGTGATCCGTCTCAGGATCAGGCCGGTCGTGGGTTCCATGGTCGGTGTCTCCTGTGAGAGACGACCCCATGCCGAGAGCAAACAACATTCTTGCCAGCAAAACAACTTTGCTGGTTGCAGCGGTTCGGACAGTGCGCTAGAAGATCCTTGTTCACGGGTTCTTCTAGCGCGGCGTCAGGCTTTTCGGTCTGGCGTCGTTTCCCTTTTTGGGTTCGGTGCACCGTCACAGGTGCAAGATGATCGGGTGCGGACCTGCCCCGGGCAGGCCCGGGCAAGTTCAGTAGCGGACCTCTTCGAAGCCGTAGGTCCCCTCATGATCCCGCCAGTCCACGAAGACCGAGCGGTAGCTGACCCAGTTGCAGTGCGCGGTGTCGGGCAGCTGTGAGGCGGGCGGGACCTGTGCGACACTCGACCGTGTCCATCGATAGTCACCCTGTACACCGTAGGATCCGAGGCGCGTGGCGTCGTAGGTGTTGCAGTCGCCTTCACTGTTTTCGCGTTGGCTGAACTGGATGTGAAAGACACGGATGCTGCGGACGAAGTCGAAGGCGTCGCCCGAAATGTCGATGTCGGCCTGCTCGTCTGACTGGACTTCGACCAGGGGCAGGGGAGCTTGCGGTACGCTGGCCTGAGGCGCCTCTTGGAAGGTGATGTCGTAGAGCCGTTCCATCGGCGAAATGGGGGCAGGGGCGTTGAACGACGCCCCCATCGGGCAACGCCAGATCTGCAAGGGTGGCTCGATCGGCCAGGGTGTGATCCTGCGGATGAAGACCGCACGCGCATGGGCACAGGGTGCCGATGCCGGCCAGCCGCCTGCGAGACAGAGCAGAATGGCGCAGTCGACCTGGTAGGCTTGCGCCGGCTCGACCGAACCGACGAGGCTCGATACGGTGATGGTCGCGGCGGCTGCCGCGGTCCGGACCTTGTGATTCATGACGCCGACTCCAGCTATAATGGTGCGGCGATACAAAACAACACTAACGATAGCAAGCAGATTTGATCGCTGAGAAACAGCGTTCACTTCGGTCGTGCTTCGAAGGAGAGCCACAAGGGATGGAATGGCGTTCGCCATTCTTGGAGATCAGGCTCTGATGCCTCGCCATAGCCTTCGGTAGGCAGCCGCGCTCTTGGCTTGAGCCGTGGCGAGGTTCGCCGCCCTGAACCTCGGTCCTCTAGCCGTTTCCCAGCGGCGCGTGAAAGCCGTTGAAGGCCTTGCGGAGACGTCTACTGTCGCCGCCATGATGAACCGGGATCACATGCGCGCCTTCCTGCGGCGCGCCGCGGCACTTGTCGCTTTTGTCGCCGTGCTCTGGGCGATCCAGGTCGTCAACTGGATCACCGGCTACGGCCTGAACCCGGCGTTCGGGCTGATCCCACGGTACCTCGGTGGGTTGGATGGTATCATCGCAATGCCCCTTCTGCATGGAAGCTTCGGTCACCTGATGGCCAATACGCCGCCGCTGCTGGTGATGGGTGGACTGCTGGTTGCAACGACCACGCGAGCCTTGCTGCCGGTGAACACTATGGTGATCGGCCTCGGCGGCGGACTCGTGTGGCTGTTCGGCGGCTCGGCGATCCATATCGGTGCGTCGGGGCTGATCTTCGGTTGGTTTGGCTTCCTCGTCGCGCGCGGTCTTGTGGATCGCTCACTGATCACGTTGGGCGCGGCACTGGCGGTCGGTTTGCTCTATGGCTCCATTCTCTGGGGCGTTCTTCCGGGCCAACCCGGCGTGTCGTGGGAGGCGCACCTCTTCGGTGCCATCGCCGGCGCTGCCGCTGCGTTCCTGGTCCGAACGCATGTCCATGCCCCGCGCTTGGGCGACGTCGATCGGGACTAAGCGCCACAATTGATGCGCCCGGCCCAAAGCCGCCGCTGGTCGACCCAGCCAATGCTGCGGTGCGGACCGTCGAAGCGGCCATTCACGCTCTCGCGCGGCATTTTCAATCAGCGAATGACAGCAGAGCGGGACGGAGCTGCCGTCGGGCGGTCACCACGTTGCCAAGGAGGATTTGGCAAATCTCTTAAGGTCTGCCCTTTCTAACTGAGTACCGCTATCACGCTCGACATATCGACCTTGGGGCCAAGCGCTTCCACCGCCCTTGCGTAAAGGTCTGAGCTGACGTCGAGTTGTGGCGTTGCCGAGCACAGGCGCGCCGCTTCTGTTCGGATCAGGCAGGTGCTCGTATGCGCGTCTGCCACACCGGCCTGCACCGTGAAATCGCTGTCGATCATCTTGGGCAGTTTGAGGGTCACGAAATCGCTGCTGAGGGGGCCTGCCGTCACGGCTTGCTTGAACTTGTCCAACGGAAGGCCGGCCTTGCGTGCAAAATTGGTCGCCTCGGCCAAGGCGACGAGGCTGGAGCAAAGGTAGAGGTTGATCGCCAGTTTCATGCGCAAGGCATCCCCGGCGGCCCCGCAATGGATCTGATCCTTGCACATGGGGCGCAAGAGAGGGGCCGCCGCCTCGACCACCGCGCGATCACCCCCCAGCAGACAGACAAGCTGGCCTTTCTCCGCAGGCACCCGCGAGCCGGACACCGGCGCTTCGAGATAGGCCCCACCCGCCTGTGCTATGTCGTCGGCCAGTGCCACCGAATAGCTGGGATCGACGGAGCCCATGCCGATGATCGTCTTGCCCCGCACATTCTCGGCGAAGGCGGCCGTGTCCCGCTCCAGCACGGCATCGACGGCGTCTTGGTTCAGCAGCATGAGAATGGAGGTCCGCGAGCCGCGCAGAACGGCCCGTGGGGATCGGGCAAATGCAACATCGCATCCGCCGGGGAAGACGTCCGGGGCCTTGTGCGTCCTGTTCCAGACGTTCAGCGCAACGCCATCCAGCGCGAGGTTCCGCGCCATGGGCAATCCCATGGTGCCCAACCCGATGAAACCGACCTTTTCCATGATCCCTCCGATCCATTTGCCAGTGCGAATTAGAGTATGGCACTTGATCGGAGGTGTTTTTTTCCAAACTGAGGTATGAAACCGTAAATTGTGAGTGCAAAACGCCGTTAGGCAATGCATTAATGGCGCAACGCGCCAATGGAAGCGAGCATGACCATGCAGCACGTCCTCGACGATATCGACCGGAAGATCCTTCGCCTGCTGCAGAAAGACTGCAAGCAGACCAGCAACGAGATCGCCGACCAGGTCGGGCTATCGCAAACCCCTTGCCTTCGGCGTATACGCAACATGGAGGCTGCCGGCATCATCGAACGATACACGGCGATCCTGAACCCCGACACCCTCGGCCTTGGCATGACATTCTTCACCCGCGTCTGGCTGACCGGACAGGACGAGGCGACAGTTGAACGGTTCACCAAGGAAGTGCAGCGCCTACAAAATGTAGTGGAATGCCACCTGATGGCGGGGGATTGCGACTTCCTTCTGCGCATTCTGGCCGCCGACATCACAGCCTACCGGCGCTTTCAGATCGAGTATCTGAACGCCCTTCCGGGGGTTCAAAGCGTCAAGACCGAAATCCCGATGCAGAGGATCAAGTATTCTAACGAGATCCCCATTTAGCTGCATCCGTCCTAACGCCTTCTCGGCCACGCGTCAGATATGGCGTGGGAAATGACTGAATTGGGCTCGCAGCTGACTTACGGCAGCGCAGCAATGGGTCAGTTGAGCATCAGCCGGCATCGGACGACGCACCCGGCCCATACCGACCGGTCGTGTCGGTGGCATGCTGCACTGCAGCTTCCCAAGACCGGACGATACGGCTAGGGTCCAAGAAAGCGCGAGGACGATATGAAAACAAGAGTACTGGGCAGCCTCTCAGGGGCACTTCTAGGTTTCATAGTAGGTGGCGGCACCGGCATAGTCGGTGGCATCTTCGGGGCGATCGCAGGAGTGGTGGTCTTTACAGCCATAGGGGCCGCTTGGGGATGGAGCGCTGGCCCGGATCTGGTTCGGACTGTTCAACGTTGGAGGAACAGGTAGGATCGGATGTTTGAGCTGGTGGGCTCCGCCTCGACGCAGCCCGCCCAGAGCCAACCTCCGCAGTCAGTTGCGACGCTGCAACGCAGCTTCACCAGACCGGACATTGGTGCCTCGCGCAGCGATTTTGAGATGGCGCGTGGCGGCTGTGCAGACCGGCCCGACGTTCAGCAGCCGTTTTTATAGGGTAGCAAAAGCGCATACAGGGCGGCGTTCAGAGGGGCTTCGACGCCAGCCGTCTGCGCAAGCCTGGCCGCCGCGCCGGAAATCCAGTCGATTTCGAGCGAACGGCCATGTTCAAGGTCGATCGCCGTAGACGCTCGGCCGTTCGAGGGAAACTCATGCATCGACGACCAGATCTTTTCCTCGATGCCGGTTTCGATCGTGACACCGAGGGCACGCCCGATCGAGGCCGTCTCGGAGACGACGCCTCGGAACAGGTCGCCGAGTTGTGGTATCGAAACAATGTCGCCTATCGTGCAGCGCCCTGCGGCCGTGACTCCGGAAAGTGCTGAAAACAGGATGAATTTCGACCAGAGATCACTGACGATATCGTCCGTGGGCGGTGCCGAGGAACCGGCATCATCGATTGCCTGTCTCAAGGCATCAATTCGCTCGGACGGATTGCTGTCGCGCTCGGCAAACAGGAACGAATTGAACTCACCCGTTTGCCTGATGACGCCGGGCGCGGCGATTGTCGTGGAAACGCGGGCAACGCCGTTTGCGACATGCGCCTCGGACAGGATATCTATCAGCCGATCCGATGCCTCGACGCCGTTGAGAAACGGCACCACGACGGTCGCTGGACCAAGCATCGGAAGGCAAGCCCGCGCGGCCTCTTCCAAGGCATCGCCCTTTACGCCGAACACGATCACATCAACCGGGCCAACCTCGACAGGATCGCTCGTCGCGATCCAGGGCCGACAGGCTTCGGTTCGCGAAGAACTCTCGAGCGTCAGGCCATTCTTGCGAATGGCCGCAAGATGCGCGCCGCGCGCTATCGTCGCTACCTCGTGCCCGCTGTTGGAAAGTTTCACGGCAAGGAAACCGCCGATCCCTCCGGTAGCCATGGTCGCAATACGCAATCAAACCTCCCGCCAGAACCAGACCCGAGCGGGTCAAACCGCACCCTAGCACATCTTGTGGACATTGTCCGTTTCGGTGAAAACAACATCCACCGACCGTCCAGTTTCGCCTCGATGCAGTCATGCGGCGACTCAGCGGGTAGCTCGCATGTTGCGCATGGCGAATGTCAGCTTCCTTGGGTTACTCCCCTGCGGGCTCGCGACAGCAGCGAATTCACACTTGCCGCCCATCGCGTCGAACGATTCACCGCAACCCCAGTCTCTCTGCCAAGCCTTCAAACTCCGGTGCCTCCACGTAGAGCTTCTCGAACTCACGCCGTGCCTGGGCCTTGCGACCCCCGCGTTCGTAAAGTTCCGCGCGGTCATGACGGATCTGGTGGAGGAGACGATCGGGGCGGTCCTTGCGGCGGCGGCCAGCGCGGGTCAGCACCTCGATGGCGGCGTCGGGCAGGCCGCGGGCGGCGAGCGCCCGAGCCCGGTAAAGCAGAATGCCCGTGTCAATGGGTGTCTCGTTCTTGGTGGCGACGGTCAAGGCGATCACCCGGTCGAGCAGGTCGTGATCTTGGGGTGTGTCGAGCGCGATCTGGGCGAAGGACAAAAGCACCACGGGATCTTCTGGTGCGATGACCATCAGCGGCTCGAGATGCTGCGCCGCGCCTTCGGCGTCTCCGCTGGCCTCGCACAGTTCCACCAGCGCAAGCCGTGTGCCGCGCTCGGTGGGGGAGATATGCGCAAAGATGCCCTTGGCGATCGGCAGGGTGATTTGGGGCGCGAGATCATATTTCGCGAACAGCGCGCCGAGCCTGTCGCCCGCCGCAATTGCGCTTTCTAGATGCGCGCGCGCCTGCGCAAATGCCTCCTGCTTCAAGCGGATCATGCCGGCCATCCAGGCCGCGTCGGGCAGATCGCGTGCGGCTTCCAGCTGTGACAGTGCCGCATTCTCATCACCCTCGTTGAGCGCACGCAGCCCGTCTATGAAGGCCTTTTCCTCGGGTGGTGTCACAAGCCTTCGGAAAAACCCGAGGGACAGCTTGTCCCGCGTTAGGGTGGCTGCATGCGCGCCCTTGCGGTCCTGGATGGTGTAGAAGAGGCCCGTTCCCGGCAGCCCGAGTGTGGCGCGGTTTCCACGGGGGCTGACGGTGTATTTGGCACCGCGCGGTCCGAACGACAGAGAGGCCGTCGATTTCGAGAGGTTCAGCGTCACCCCGGGCGCAAGACGGATACGTTGCCAGAAACGCAGTGACACGGGGCGTAAATCCTTTCGGTAAATTGGCCGGAGACGAACTCTGATTGAACCGCATGGCCGCCGCATAGGCAACCGATGCGTGCGGCCTTGGACGTGATCCAGGCCGAACATGCTCCAACAAAATCATCGATGTATCATCGGCACAGGATCAGGGGCGCCCAGTGCCAGCGGGAAGGGGGCTACTCGACAGCCTCGATGAACCGCCCGTATTCCTCGCTCACTTTCCTCGCCTCGATAAAGGCCCGCGCGCGTTCCTCATCGAGACAACGGAAGTAGTCCTGAACATCGGCGATGTAGGCCTCGAAATCCCCCCGGATGAGGTCCGCGTAGGTGCGCATGTCCTCTTGAGACTGGGGAAGAAACGGTCGCTCAGGGGAAATGCAGGCAGCAGCCGGACCGGCCGCTCCCACGCCCAGGATCAGCAGCGTCAAGGTTATATTGCGCGCACAGTTTATGTGCAGGGCAAAACTTCTTTGCCGCCTTTAAGATTGTCGATCTGTCGGGTATCACTCTTATCGAAGCAAGGCGATCTTCGTCAAGTCGTTATTATTGTCTTGCTAACGTTTATGTTGTATTGTATCGCCCACGGTGTTTCGAACCCGTGGGACCGGTACTGCACCTCAGGCAGGAAAGGACCCAAGGGAAGGCCATGATAGAAGAAGCACCGAATGTGGTTACAGAAGACGGATTGCGCGGCCTGCTGGCCGAACACTACCTCATCGAGGTGGTCTGCAAGGATGGCGCTGAGAAGCGCCATAACAGTTGGTACGGCACATGGGTCATCCGTGCCGTTGCTGAGGACGGGCGTGACGACAAGATGCTCGTCACGAGCCGTAGCTATCTCAAGGTTCGCGAGTTCAAGACGATTGTCGGTCTTGTCAGCTTCCTTGCCGACATGGGCTGCACGACTGCCAGCATCCCGCTCATCGAAGGCGCCCGCGAGCGCCATGCAGCACCCGGGCGCACGCCCGAGCCACGAACCGGCCCGGTTCTGGTCAAGGACAACTGACCGCGCATTTGCGCTCGTCGTTGCATTGGGTACAGGTGTTTGTTCAGCACCCCTGGCCTTTGCCGACGGTTTCATCTTCCAGGTCAGCCCCGATGGCCGACTGATCGACACTGCCGAGACCACGAGCAGCCTGCGCTCGTTCACCGGCGACGACGATGCCCGGAATGGGCCCCTTCCAGATCGCCTCTTTCTTTTTGCAGCGCCGCAGTCCCGCGAGGATGATGATCCCCTGAGCGATGTGACGGCTGCAGCAGCGGTCGCCCCGCGCGCGGTCCGCGCCTCACCTGAAATCCTCCACGCCATCGAGACCACGGCGCTGCGCTACGGCAGCCACGACAGCGCTGCGTCAGGCAGGTCTGCTCGGTCACCAGACTGGACGCTCTTCTACCGCGCCAATATCGAGGTTGAGAGCGCCTATAACCCGCGTGCGCTGAGCCCGGTTGGAGCCATCGGACTCGGTCAACTGATGCCCGACACTGCCCGCGATCTCGGTGTTGACCCCCATGACATCGCCCAGAACCTCGACGGCTCGGCGCGATACCTGTTGATGATGCTCGAGCAGTTCGGCGATCCCGCGCTGGCGCTTGCGGCCTACAATGCCGGTCCCCATGCGATCACCCGCCATGGCGGCGTTCCCCCCTTTCGAGAAACACAAGGCCATGTGGCCCGTGTGACAGCCGTGTTCCAGCGGCTGAGAGGAGACCTTTCGTGACGTCCAAATCTTCCTTTGTCGCGCTCGGCGCGATGGCTCTCATCGTGCTGGCTGGCCCGGCACTGGCGCAAAGTATCGACCTCTCGCCGGTGCAGACTCTTCTGCAAGGCATCGTCGATGCGATCACCGGTCCCTTGGGCATCGTGATCGGCACGCTTGCGCTGATCGGAGTGTTCCTTTCCTGGCTCTTCGGCATCCTCGACTTCCGTCAGGCGCTCTGGGTCGTGGTTGCAATCGCGGGTATCGCCGCGGCACCCACCATCGTCGCTGCCATCTGGACGACCCCGTAGGTTGATCATGTCCGACCAGTCCCGCGTGTTCATCGGCCTTCTCAGGCCACCCAAGCTGATGGGCTTGCCGATCATGTACGCCATGGTCTGGCTCTTCGGCTCGACGCTCCTGTTCCTCTGGGTGCAGAGCTGGGTGGTGGCCGTCTTCGCGGGGCTGGCCTGGCCGGCGCTCTGGAAGGCCGCGGACTGGGATCCGAACTTCCTCGATGTCCTGGTGATCACCTTGCAGGAAACCCCGCCCACGACGAACCGCAAGCTTCACGGGGGCGACAGCTATGCCCCGTGATGGAATTGCCGATGACGTGCCAGAAGTGACAGACGCGCTCGATCCGCTGACCGCGCTGCCGGCATGGGTCAAGGGCGAGAAGCGGCTCTCGTCCATGCTGCCCTATGTGAGCCTCGTGACCGATCGGACGATCCGGACCCGCGGCAACGAGCTGATGCAATGCATCCGGCTCGAAGGAGTGAACAGTACCACGAGCGAGGATGCCCATCTCGACCGGATCGGCGGACTCTTGGCGGGCATCGTCGCACAAGTGGGGACGGAGTTCTCCTTCTACCTCCACAAAGTCTCGAAAGCGGTCGATGTGACCCTGCCGCCCATCCCGGGCGAGGGGTTCGCTGCCGCCGTCGATCAGCGCTGGCGCGCGCATCTGAGTCAGCTGGCCTGCGCGACAAGACGCTGACCCTGACCGTGCTGAAGCGACCCGATACGGGGAGCCGTCTGCCCTTCGGCTTGGGCGCGTCTCCGTGCCCGGCATGCGGCGGACACGACCCGCCGCTTGCGCAAGCTCGACGAGGTCGTCGGGTTTCTGCTGTCGTCTTTCGATGAGCTGAAGCCGCGCCTGCTTGCCGCCAGCAGCGGCGAGCTTCTGGGGTTTCTCGGATCTCTGAACACCGGCGAGGAGCATCCGCTCTTCCCGCGATCGCGCCTCGGCGTGATCGCCGAGGACGTCGCCAACACCCGCGTCACCTTTCGCGGCACGACGATCGCGCTGTCCGATGGCGCCGTGGGTGACAAGCTGGGCGCGATCTTCGCGGTGAAGAACTATCCCGCCAAGACGGACAGTCTTATGCTCGACGAGCTGAACCTGCCTGTCGACATGGTGGTCACGCATTCCTTCGTGCCGATCAACGCCAACATGATGGCGGGTCGCATCAAGCGGCAGCTGCGCCTAATGCAGGCCGCCAATGACGGGGCGGTCAGCCTCGCGCAGGAGTTGGAACTCGCCCAGGACGATCTGGAATCCAAACGCCTGATCTTCGGCGAGCATCACATGACGGTGGCGGTCTATGCGCGCAGTCAAGCCGCCCTTGACGATATCGCGGCCGAAATCCGCAACATCTCCGCGACCTCCGGCATCAACCTGATCTCGGAAGCCTTTGGGGCACGGGCGCATTTCATGGCGCAGCATCCCGGAAATACCGGGGCGCGCAGCCGCAAGGCTGCGATCACGAACCACAACTTCGCCGATCTCGCCACCTTCCACCGCACGCCGCTCGGCAAGACCGGCAGGGAAGTGCCCTGGGGCGTGCCGATCACGCTTTTTCCGACACCCGAGCGCAGCGGGTTCCGCTTCAACTTCCACGAACAGGGCGCGCCGGATCGTGAGCCCACAGGTGGCCACACGCTGATCCTGGGCCGCCCCGGCTCGGGCAAATCCGTGCTGGCGGCGTTCCTCATGACCATGGCCCGGCGTGCAGGCGCGCGGCTTTTCGTGTTCGACTACCGCGCCGGCATGGAAATGGCCGTCCGCGCGCTTGGCGGCAGCTATTCGACCGTGCGGGCCGGACGGCCCACGGGGCTCAATCCCCTGCAGACCGAGATCGACGCCCGCGGTCAGGCGTGGTTGGCCGATTGGCTCGCAAGCCTCCTCGAACGCCGCGACCGGCCCCTGACGCCGGTGCAGACCAACCGCCTGCAGGAGGTCGTGCGCCAAAACGCCAGCGCAGGGAATGCGGGGTTGCGCAACTGGTCGGACTTCGCCTCGCTCCTCGTCTCCACCGATGACGAAGGCGATCTCTTCGAGCGGATGCAGGAATGGACGGCCGATGGCCGCTATGGCTGGATCTTTGGGGCGAACGCGGACGAAACGTTCCAGATCGGGGGCAGCACCGACGCTGACGTCGCGGGCTTCGATCTGACCGGCATCCTCGATTCCGAGAGTGAGCGGGAACGCATGGCGGTCCTCTCCTATCTCTTCCGCCGGGTCGAGCGTGTGATCGAGGACCGCAAACCCACGATCATTGTTATCGACGAGGCATGGAAGGCGCTCGACAATGCCTATTTCGCGGAGCGGCTCTCGAACTGGCTGGTGACCGCGCGCAAGCAGAACGCGGTCGTCGTGATGATGACCCAGTATGCCAGCCAGCTCGAGCGCACCCGGACCGGCAAGACCATCGTGGAAGCCGTGCCGACGCAAGTTCTCTTGCCCAACATCCGCGCTTCGGCTGCGGATTACGCGATGCTCGGCCTCAGCGAGAAGGAACTCGACGTGCTTCTGGGTGTCGGCTCCGCCTCCCGGCTGGCCCTCGTGCGCGACGACCGCGGCGCGGTGGTGATTGACGCCGATCTGAGCGCGCTCGGCCCCCTCGTGACCATCCTGGGCGGCATGGAGAAAGGCGAGGCCCTTGTCGGCCCCGACTATCGTGACCGCCCTGATTTCTGGAGAGTGACATGACCCGTACCATGATCCGCAGCGCCGTGCTGCTTGGCCTCGGCCTGACCCTGACAGCCTGCGCCCAGCACAACCCCGCGCAGGCCAATTGCTTCAACTTCCGCGATGCGCCCGCGCAGGCGGGAACCGCCAGGACCACGATCTCGACCATGGGGGCGGAGGTCACGCGGCGCGACACGGCGTGCGATTTCGTGATGCTGGGGGCGGGCGGCTAAGCCGATGCGGACTTGGCTCCCCCTCTCGATAATCGGCCTTGTGCTGGCTGGTCCCACTGCGGGGCCAGCGGTCGCTCAAGGCGTGCCGACTTTCGATCTTCGCCTCTTCGCTGAGCGGCAGGCGATCCTCGAGCAGACCGATCGGGACCTGGCACTGCAGCAGGACCGGCTAAGCCGCGAGGAGGAACTGGCCGAGATCGAGCGCGAGCAACTCGCCTCGCTCGAAGGGCTCATGGATGCGATGTCGCTCGACTCGGGCGATGTGGCTGGCACCGTGGCCGGGCTTGAGGCGGGGCAGGGGGCGGTTGGCGACGTCGAAGCGCCGCGGCCAGCCTCTATGCGCCCGAGGATAATAACCCGGCAGCAGCCCGGATGTTCGGAGATGCCCGGGAAGGGATCGAGGAACTGATCATCCGCGCGGCGCGTCACACCCACAGCCTGCCCGGCGTAAGCCGCGCGGGGCTCTCACTCGTGCAATGGCGCTGCCTGCTGCAGGCGCTGATCTGGCAGGAAAGCCGCTTCCAGATCGGGGCGCGCTCCCCCGTGGGGGCGTTTGGCCTCACCCAGATCATGCCCGGCACGGCTGGCGATCTCGGGATCTATCCCGCCTATTACGACGACCCCTGGCTGCAGGTCACCGGCGGCGCGCGGTACCTCGCGCAGATGCTGAACATGTTCGATGGCAACATCATCCACGCGCTCGCCGCTTACAACGCAGGCCCGGGCAACGTGCAGAACTATGGCGGTGTCCCACCCTTTGCGGAAACCCAACACTACGTCGTGGTGATCCCGCAGCAATACAACAGCTACCTCGCCGCCGTGGGCGGCATCGATGCGCTCGGCACCATCGACCCGGTCCTTCTGGCGAATGCGAGCTTCAGCCTCTCGGCCCATGGCGCGGGCGTTTATGGCGACTACTCGCTGGTCTCGGTGCGCGCGGCCGCCCTGCGCGTGCAGGACATCATCACCCGCATCGGCGAAACCGAAGACCTGCATGAGGCCATCGCGCTCAATACCTATGCGCGCGCCGAGCTTGCCCGGCTTGTCGCGATCCGCACCCGGATCAAGGCCGCTTACACCCAGCCGCTCAGTGAGGAGCAACTCGCCATGGCAGCCGCACAGGCAGCCGAGCGGCAATATATGGATTTCACCCAGGAGACATTGCGATGAGAAGGCCACTGCGCATTTCCCTCACTGCCACCGCCGCGACCCTCGCGCTTGGCCTTGCCCTCGCGGGCCCCGTCACCGCACAAGGCGTGCCCACAGTTGACACCCAGAACATCGCCCAGGAAATCCGCCAGCTTCAGCAGATGCTGCAGGATTTCGGGATCCAGACCGATCTTCTGGACAATGCCCTCGAACAGCTTGAGACGCTGCAAGGCCAGCTCGATCAGTTGAACGAAATGTATGCCTCGCTCACCGGGCCGCGCAGTATCCTCGGCCTCGCCATGGGCGGCGATCTCGACAACCTGCTTCAGGCCAACTTCGAAGACATCCCCGAGCTGATCCGGGGCATCCAGGCCGGCGATTGGTCGAGTCTGATCGGCCCGAACGCGGGGCCCCTGCGCACGCAGATGGAACAGGCGCTGGCGAATGCCGGCTTCGATGAGGATTCCCTCAACGAGATCGCGACGAGCGGCAATCCGGGCGCAGAAGGTGTCGCCACGCGTGCCACGACCGGCGCCGTGATGTCGGCCGCAGCCCAGAACAGCCATGCAGAGGCGGCCCAATCGCTGGAACGCGTCGAACGGCTTGTCTCCCTGATCCCCGACATGGAGGACCTGAAGGCATCGATGGACCACAACACCCGCGTCACGGCGGAACTGGCCATCGCCATGACTCGGATGTGGGAACTTGAAGCGATCCAGACCCTCGGCGCAGGAAACGCCGGGGTGGTGGATGCCGCCACCGTCGCCGAAGAGCGCCGCTACATGGACTTCACCCTGCCGAGCCTCGCGCCATGAGCAAGGCACCGGACATGACGGCTGGGATGAGCGCGCGCGAACTCGTTGAGGAGGAACTGATCCACGGCGCGCTGCGCCGGGAGCAGCTCTGGCGGATGATCGGCCTTGTCGGGGCGGGCTTCGGGGTCTTCGGCTGCCTTGCAGCGGCGGCCGTCGCCCTGATGGTCGAGACGCCTCCGCCAGTCGTTGTGCCCTATGACCCCGCGACGGGTCTCGCGCTGCCCAATGCCACGGTCGAAACGGTGCGGCTTGCCGAGCGGCCCGCCATCATCGAGGCGCAGATCTACCGCTACATCCTCGACCGCGAGGCCTACAACCAGCTCGACAATGATTTGCGCGTGCGCCGGGTGCTGGCGCAATCCACCGGGGCGGCCGAGGCCAGCATGCGCACCATGTGGACCTCGGGGCAGGAAAGCTATCCGCCGACCCGCTACGGCCCCGCGGCAGAGATGGCCGTCGAGATCGCGTCGATCACGCTGATCGGCGAGAACCGCGCGCAGGTACGACTCAGAAAGCGCCTGACCAGCCCGCAAGGGGCTCAGGACGGATCCTTCACCGCGACGCTGATGTTCGCTTTTCAGCCCGAACGGACCCGCTCGATCGACGATGTCTGGCAGAACCCTTTCGGCTTCACCGTCACCCAATATGCCATCCGATCGGACCGTTCCGAATGACCTCTGTTCCCGCCCTTGCCTCCGTTCCCGCCCTGCTTGTCGCCGGTGCCCTCGTGCTCGCCGCACCCGCAGCCTTTGCCGAGACCACGCCGCGCCCCGGACCCCATGACAACCGCGTCCGGATCGCGACCTGGACCGAGGGGCAGGTCTACCGCGTTGTCACCACCCTGACCCGCGTCACCACCGTCGAGTTCGGTGAGGGCGAGACGATCCGCTCGATCATCGCGGGCGATACGGTGGGCTTCCAGTTCGATGGCGTGCCGGGCGGGCGCGCCTTCGCGATCAAGCCAGCCGCCTCGGGTGTCGCCACCAACATCACGGTCTATACGAACCGGCGCTCCTACTACTTCCACGTGGTCGAGGCGCGCGAGACCCCGCATTACGTCGTGCAGTTCCGCTATCCCGAGAGCCGCGTTCAGCCGACCCGCGCGGTCGCGGCCGATGCGCCGAACGCGAACTATGCCGTCAGCGCAAGCGAGGAGTTCACACCGACGGCTATCTGGGATGACGGCACCTTCACGTATTTCCGCTTTGCGCGGAACGCGCCGGTCCCGGCCATCTTCCGCTATGCGAATGGCGGCGAGCGGGCGGTGAACAGCACCGTGATCGAGGACGGCGTCATCCGCGTCTCGGGCGTGAACCGGCAATGGGTGCTGCGCCTCGGCGAAGACGAGGTCTGTGTTCAGGATATGGGTGGGCCCACATCATGATCATGAGCCAGGACACCGAAGACCTCGCCGCGCGCCTCAAAGCCCTTGAAGCGACAGGCGACAAGAAGCACGGTGCCGCACGGCCCTCCCCGCTGGCCGCCATCCTCGGTGTGGCCGGGATCGTGGCCGTGGGCGGCCTGGCCTGGGCCGCCCTGCAGCCATCGCCGGAAGCACCGCTGCCGACCGCAGCCCCCGAAGAATTCCAGACGACAGGATCAGGCTTCGGCGACCTCGCCGCCATGCCCGTGGTCGAGTCTGCGCCGCCGCCGGCCGAGACCGGCCCCTCCGCGTCGGAACTGGCGCTGATGGAAAGCCTTGCGACGCTGCGGGCGGAACTGGAAGACCTGCGCGCGCGGCCCGTCGAGGCATCGGACAGCGGCGCGGAGCAGGCCATCGCCGATCTCACGGCACAGATCGCGGCGCTGCAGCAGGCCTCCACTGAGGCGCAACGCGCGCTCGAACGGCAATTGACCGAGCGCGACCGCGAGCTTGACCAGCTGCGCATGGACCTCGAAGTCGCCCGGCTGACCCCGCCTGCACCCACGGACCTCGGCCCGAACGAGGAGGAGTTGCGGCTCGCCGAACTTGAACGCCGCAGGATCGCTGAGGCCGAAGCGCGGGCCGAACGCATCGCCTCACCCATGATCGCGTTTTCCGGGATGGGGGCAGGGACCGACCGAGAGAACAGCCTCGAGGCCGCGCGCCTGAATGAAGACGAAGCCTTCGTGCGCGCGGGCGCCAGACCTGCCGCAGTGACGCGGGCCGAAGTGATCGTGAACCCCGGCAACACCGTCGTGCAGGGCACGATGATCCAGGCCGTGACCGAGACAGCCCTCGACAGCACGCTGCCCGGTGCAATCCGGGCCATCGTCTCGGAAGATGTGCATTCCTTCGACGGCGCGCGGGTCCTGATCCCGCGCGGTGCACGTCTTGTGGGGCGCTATCGCTCCGATGTGGCGCTCGCGCAGTCGCGAGTCATGGTGGCCTGGGACCGCATCATCCTGCCCGACAACCAGACAGTCGAGATCAGCGCCTTTGGTGGCGACGAGCTCGGCCGCACCGGCACCACCGGCTTTGTCGACACCCGCTTTGCGCAGCGCTTCGGTTCGGCCGCGCTGATCTCGCTGATCGGGGCCTTGCCCGCAGCCGCCGCTGGACAGATCGAGGATGAGGCTGCCGCCGATATCGCGAGTGATGTCGGGACCGACCTGCGCGACAGCACCCAAAGCGTGATGCAGGACTATCTCGCGATCCGCCCTGTGATCCATGTGGATCAGGGCACGCGCATCACGGTCATGGTCGACCGCGATCTGGAAATCTTTTGACATGGCGGCGAGCTATCTCGAAGCCTCGCTCGACCGGCTGGGCGCGCACGTGCAACGGGACGACACGATCGAGATCTGCATCAACCCGGATGGTCGGGTCTGGGGCGAGTTCCAGGGCGATCATTTCATGCGAGGCCTCGGCAACCCGCTGACCCAGACCGAGATCAAGGACCTCGGGAACCAGATCGCCTCGGCCGCCTCGACGACGCTCAGCACCAAGAAACCCATCGTCTCGGTCTCGATTCTCTACCGGGACCGTCCGATCCGGGCGCAGGTGATCCAGCCACCGGCCGTGGAGGGCGGGTTCTCGATCTCGCTGCGGTTCTTCTCCTCTCTGCCGCTGGAGGCGATCAAGCTTGGCTTCCTTTATGGCAAGGAACGCAGCCTCGAAGGCCTCCGCCGGGAAAGGAACGCAGCACTGCGCGCTGTGGTGGCCTCGGGTGATATCGACGCCGCCTTGCGGTTTTGCGTCGAGAACAAGCTCAACATGATCGTCTCGGGCGGCACATCCACCGGCAAGACGGTCGCGGCGCGCAAGATCCTCTCACTGATCCCACCCGAGGAACGGATCATCACCATCGAGGAGGCAGCCGAGCTGCGTCCCGAACAGCCGAATGCCGTGACGCTGATCGCGGACCGCGACACGGAGGCCCGCAGCGCCGATGTGCTTCTGGCCTCGACCCTGCGCATGCGCCCTGACCGGATCGTGCTCGGCGAGGTCCGGGGGCGGGAGGCCATGACTTTCCTCGAGGCGATCAACACGGGGCATGGCGGCTCGCTCACAACCCTGCACGCCGAGACCCCGCAACTCGCCGTCCGCCGCCTCGCCATCGCCGCCCTCAAGACCGATGTGCCGATGACCTATGCCGACATGGTCGACTACATCGAAGGCTCCATCGACGTGATCATCCAGGCCGGCCGTCATGACGGCGCGCGCGGCATCACCGAGTTCTTACTGCCGGGGCAGGCGAGACATCCAGACCAGAACACTGCCGGAACCGAGGGCACTAAACGCCCTGCGGTCGCCGCCGAATGAACCGAAAGGAAACCCCCATGCGCAAGATCACCCTCGCCGCCGCTGTCACCCTGCTGGCCGCGCCCCTCGCGGCCCAGACCGCGCCTCAGGTGACGAACGATCTCACCGTGACCATGTCGCCCCAGGAATACCGGATCTGCAACGACCGGCCCGCTCGCCCGACCTGGATGGATGAAGTCCACCCGCGCGAGTCCTACAAGGCGCTGACGCTGATGCGGCTCTACGAGTTGCGGTCCTGGGAGGCGATCAAGGCAACTGGCGACTGCGGCTGTGATGTCCGCTTCCCGTCATGGGATGCAGCCTCGGCCGAGTACGAGGAACGGTTCGCGACAAGCACGCAGGCGGAGCATACTCAAGCGCGCTTGGCCATTCGCAACGAGCAAAACCAGATCGCCCGCGACGTCCAGGACCTCTGCGAAGCGCAAGGCAACTGGTAATGAGCATCGTCAGCTGGATGGTCGGAACCGCCGACGGCTTCCTTGCCGATGCGGCCGAGTCCCAGTTCGGGGCTGTGGCGAGCAATACCGGCACGATCGTCCTGCTGATGGTCACGCTTTCGCTGATCGGCGTTTGCATCAACATGGCCTTCCAGTTCCGCAGTATGGATGGGGCCAGCTTCTTCTGGTATCTCATCAAGCTGACGCTGATAGGGCTCTTCGCCTTCAACTGGGCCAACTTCAACGCGGTCGCCACCGCCATTATTGGGGGTCTCGATTATATCGCCGGGGCCCTGATCTCTTCGGTTGGGGGCGGCGGGGCCGGTGCAAGTTACTTTGCCGCTGAGTTCGATGACCTGATCACAGAGTTCAGCCAGTACCTGAACGCGATAGGCAGCAACCTGAACTGGATGACAGGCGCGATCTTGGGCGGGATCGGCCTCGTCATGTTGAGCCTGCTCGGCTTCATGACCGGCATCGTCCTCATCTTCGCCAAGATGATGCTGACCCTGATGCTCGGCCTCGCGCCGATCATGATCGCGCTGTCGCTCTTCGATGCGACCAAGGATTTCTTCCACAGATGGGTCTCGACGACGATCAGCTACGCCTTCTACCCCATCGTCATCGCCGCCATGTTCTCGACCGTCGTCGGCATGGCGAATTCGCTGCTGGCGCAGCTCGGCGATCCGAACTCGGCGACCAATATCGGCTCACTGGTGCCGTTCTTCGTGATGGTGTTCCTGGCCAAGGGCTTCGTCGCGGCAACACCCCTCATCGTGCGGGGGATCTCGGGCAACCTGATGGTGGCCGCAGCACCCGCCCTTGTCGCTGGGTCGACCGGGATCATGCGAGGGGTCTTCAATACCGACGGCGTCAAGGGCAGGGCGCGGATCGGGGCGCTGACGACCGGTGAGGCGATCGGGCGAGGGGCGGTGCGGGCGCCTGTTGTGGTGCGGAGCGCTGCTGTGACGGCCAGCGCGCAAATGGTTAGGATGGCGGAAAGGGCGAAGCGGTTAGGACGATAGGCATCGAGAGAAATGCTTCTTCAAGCTCACTGACAGCGGATCCTTGCCCACAAAGATCATGCGGCGCGGCTCTCGGGCCCGTTCGCGCACCGCGGTCACGCTCTAATTTGGCCAGCGCCCGATCGTAAACCCTCGCTGCCGTCCGGCGAAGCGGTAGTCCAGCGAGAAGGTCCGTGACCCGGAGCTTTGCACCTTCGCCGCCAGACCAAGGATTTCCGTATCGAAAATCTGGTAGCTGTTGACTTCCTGTGGCTCAGCATCGCGCAGGAGTTTTTGTTCAATTTCCGTCGGTTTACCACCCCATTAGAGCGTGTCGCGTTCATTCGGGTTTGTATCCTGCGGCGATGAAGTAGTTGAGGCATTCGTCCTCGGTGAAGAGGTCGCAGACGGCCCCGACGGCTTTCCAGAGGTCATCGTAGGTTCGGGCGGCGGCTTTGCGGAGCAAGGCCTTGAGCTTGGCGAAGGCCATTTCGATGGGGTTCAGATCAGGCGAGTAGGGCGGCAGCGGCAAGAACCAGCAGCCGATGTCGTGCAGCATTTCGGAGGCCTTCGGGCTTTTGTGGCTGGACAGGTTGTCCAAGATGATCACGTCGCCAGGCTGCAGGGTCGGGGCGAGCTGGGTCTCGATGTAGAGATCGAAGAGCTCACGGTTGATCGGGCCGTCGATCACCCAGGGTGCATCGAGGCGGTCGTGGCGCAGGGCCGCGATGAAAGTCTGGGTCTGCCAATGGCCGAAGGGCGCGTGATCGACCAGCCGTTCTCCGCGCGGGCCCAGCCGGTGGTCTTGGCCATGTTTGTCTTGACGGAGGTTTCGTCAATAAAGCCGATCCGCGTCAGCATGTTGGCCATGAAGGGCTGGCGCCGAGTGATCCAGATGTGGCGCGCCGCCGCGACGCTCGGGCCGCTTCTGCTCGACGGCTTGCAGGTCTTTTTTGTGCGTCAGCCCGAGGTCCCGCAACAGCCGCCAGACCGAGCCCCGATGCACCGCCATCCCATGCGTCGCGGCGATCTCGCTGGCCAGTCCGGCTGCCGTCAGATCCTGCTTCTCCGCAATCCGGCGGGCCACCCAGTCCTTCAGGGAGGACAGCTTGCCATGCCCGCCGCCATTGCCCTGAGCCTTTGGCGCGAGGCCCCGGTTTCTTTCATCAACTTGACCATGTCGTTGACGAACTTGACCGAGACCCTGAACCGCGCTGCCGTCGACCGATGCGTGTTCCCCTCCGCCACATGATCCACCACCCTCTGGCGCAACTCTACAGGATGCGGCTTACCCATCGTTGACCCCCATATCTGCCTCACAGACAGGGAATCACGGATCAAGCCTCAAGGGAATCCTGAATCGCGATGACCGCGACATGCTCTAGTGATTGTCGCGCGGCAGGTCCTTGGCGATGCGCTGATAGGCCGTCGCCAGTTCCAGACAGCCGCCTTGCGCCAATTGCCCGACATGGGTGCGGTAGATCTCCTGCCAGGGCGTCTGGTGCACGATCTGGGGCGGTTGCCACGCGTCGCGGCGGGCCTGCCACTCGGCCTCCTGCACCAAGGCGTCCAGCCGTCCGGCGTTGAGGTCCAACCGCACCCGGTCGCCGGTCTGCAGGAGCGCCAGGCCGCCGCCCACCACCGCCTCGGGCGAGGCGTTCAGGATCGAAGGGCTTTCCGATGTGCCCGATTGCCGCCCGTCACCCACGGTCGGCAGGTGACGGATGCCCGCGCGCACCAGACGCATCGGGCGGCTGCATGTTCACCACCTCGGCCGAGCCGGGATAGCCGACACAGCCCACGTTGCGGATGAACAGCATCGTCGTCTCGTCGATGCTCGAGCGCGGGATCGTTGATCCGGTCGTGGTAATCCTCGGGGCCTTCGAAAACCACGGCGCGGCCTTCGAAGACGCCATCTTTCAGGAAGCGCGCGCGGAAATCGGCGGAAATCACGCTGGTTTTCATCAAGGCGCTGTCGAACAGGTTGCCCGACAGCACCGCGAACCCCGCCCGTTCGCGCATCGGACGCTCGACAGGGCGGATCACATCGGTGTCCACGCTGCGCGCCCCGCCCAGCGCCTCGGCCAAAGGCTTGCCGCTGGCCGTCATCACACTGCCATCCAGATGCCCCGCCTCCAGCAACTCGCCCATCACCGCAGGCACACCGCCTGCGCGGAAAAAGCTCTCGCCCAGATATTCACCGGCTGGCTGCATGTTGACGAGCAAAGGCAGGTCCAGCCCATGCTCCTGCCAATCCGTCACATCCAAGTCCACCCCCGCATGGCGCGCGATGGCGGCCAAATGGGGCGGCGCGTTGGTCGATCCGCCGATGGCGGTATTGACCTTGATCGCGTTCAGGAAGGCCGCCTGCGTCAGGATGTCGGAGGGTTTCAGATCGGCCTCCACCATCTCCACGATGCGGCGCCCGGTCAGCATAGGCCATCTCCATCCGCTCGCGAAAAGGCGCAGGGATGGCGGCGGCACCCGGCAGGGTCATGCCCAGCGCCTCGGCCAACGCGTTCATGGTGGAGGCCGTGCCCATCGTGTTGCAATGCCCCAAGGACGGCGAGGAGGCGCAGGCGCGCGCCATGAATTCCTCGTAGCCGATCTTGCCCTCGGCCATCAGGCGGCGGCTTTCCCAGATGATCGTGCCCGACCCCGCCCGCTTGCCCTGCCACCAGCCATCCAGCATCGGCCCGCCGTTCAGCGCGATGGCGGGCAGATCGACCGTGGCCGCCCCCATCAACATCGCAGGCGTGGTCTTGTCGCAGCCCGTGGTCAGCACCACCCCGTCGATCGGGTAGCCATGCAGCACCTCGACAAGGCTCAGGTATTGCAGGTTGCGGTCCAGCGCCGCCGTGGGCCGTTTGCCGGTTTCCTGAATCGGGTGGACCGGAAATTCCATCGGAATGCCGCCCGCGTCGCGGATGCCAGCCTTGATCCGGTCCATCAGGAAGACATGGATCTTGTTGCACGGCACCAGATCGCTGCCCGTCTGCGCAATGCCGATGATCGGCTTTTCGGCCTGCAATTCGCCTTGGGTGAAAGCCTGGTTCTGGTAGCGCTCCAGATAGAGGGCCGTCATGCCGGGGTTGTTGGGATTGTCGAACCATTCCTGGCTGCGGTATCGGCGGTTCGCGCGGGTGTTGGACATGACGTGTTCCATATAGTGAAACCTTGGGCCGCATAGTGGAACGGCCTGCGCCCTTGGTAGCGGAGGAGGCCACCGCCCCACAACCCCTTTCCCAAGACCCGCCCGCGTCTCAGATCAGCGGCAGCGCCTGTCGCACCAGCACGTCCAGTTCGGCCTCTTGCGTCTTGGCCTTGGCCTTGAGATCCGCCCGCATCTCGGGCCCCCAGTAATCGTTCAGATGGGCGGCCACCCGCTCGGCCTGATCAGGGCCGGGCTGGCTGTGAAAGAAGACGGCGATCTGGTTGGCCATGCGGATCAGCTTGTCAGGCGACGACATCGACGGCTCCCTCCTTGATCCTGTGGGGGTGGGTGAACACCTCGATCCGTCCGCGCGCGCCAAGGCCGCGACCGTCAACCCAGCAGCCTCGGCCACGCGCAGCGCCTGCGCAGTGGGGGCGGAAACGGCGATCAAGATGGCGCTGCCCGCCAGCACCGTCTTTTGCACCATCTCGACCGAGACACGGCTGGTGATCACGACGGCGCCACAGGCAGGGTCGATCTCTGCCCGCAGCGCCGCCCCGATGAGCTTGTCGAGCGCATTGTGCCGCCCGACATCCTCCCGTGCTATTACGATACCCTGACCGGGGATGAAAAATCCAGCCGCATGCACCGCCTGCGTCAGATCATGCAAAGGCTGATGCGCGCGCAGCGCCTCACCAGCGCCTGCGGCGTCATCAGCGGTTAGCGAGAGTTGGGCCGTCACAGGCCGCAAATCGCGCAGGGCCTGTTCCAGACTTTCGATCCCGCAAAGCCCGCAGCCAACCGGCCCCAGCATCGCGCGCCGCCTTGCGCCCAGAGCGGCAACCGCTTCCTCCGCGATCCAGAGCCGCGCTTCGATCCCGTGGTCGACCTCGATGATCTCGATGCTTTCGATCTGGGACGGCGTCGCGTAGCCTTCGGTAAAGGCGAAGCCTGTCGCAAAATCCTCCAGATCGGCCGGGGTGCACATCATAACCGCCTGCGTCGAGCCGTTGCAGGTGATGGCAACCGGCACCTCCTCGGGCAACGAGCGGGCTATGGCGCGTGCCCCCTCGGGGCCAAGCGCTCGCGCGGATATGGACCGGCTCGCCCTCATTCGGCCTTACCTTGTTGCTGCGTGTTTTCTCGGACTGTGTGAGACTGAGAGAGCACGGGTGGCGGGGTATGGGTGTCACTCTGGCTGCCTTCAAAGGCTCCAGCCGCTGTTCCGCCCACGTCGCCAACTCGGTTCGACTGCTGATTGCTCGATGCCCTCGATGGCTGTGTAAGGCGATGACGGCGAGACCGGGAGTGCGCGAAGATGGAGGGTTGCACAGGAGGATTGAAGCATGCCCGTTTTTGTCGGCATCGACGTGGCCAAGGAGACCCATTGGGTCATCGCCGTCGATGAACAGGCCCGCATCGTCCATGATGGCGCGGTCGTGAACGATCAGGCCGCCCTCGTGGCACTGGCCCAGGGTCTCAAGGCGCTCGGCGATGAGGTCATCGTCGCCCTGGATGTCACGGGCTCCATCGCAACCTTTCTCGAAGCGGTGCTCGCGGGCGAGGGTCTGGCGCTCGTCCATGTCCCCGGGATCGCGGTCAACCGCGCCGGACAGGGCTATGCCGGGGGAGAGCGCAAGTCCGATCCGCGCGATGCGCGCACTATCGCCGACCTCGCGCGCACGCGTCCAGGGTTGCGCCCGATCCTGCGCGACGACGCCACGACTGTCGCGCTGCGCCTTCTGGTTTCGCGCCGGGGCGATCTGGTCGTGGACCAGACTCGCCGCCTGTCGCGGTTGCGGCAACTTCTTTCCCAGGTACATCCCGGACTGGAACGGAGGCTCGACGTCACGAAGAAGGCCCCCATTGCGCTTTTGACCCGCTACGTTACACCCTCCGAGATCCGCGCCGCCGGTGCGCGGCGGATCGCAGCCCACCTCGATCGCACCCCGCACCTGCGCGATACCCGGGCGCTCGCCGACGAGGTTGTCGGGATCGCAAAGACCCAGACCATCGCCGTGCCGGGCGAGGCGATCGCCGCCGAGCTGATCCGCGAGCTGGCGGCCGAAGCCTCCGCCGCAAAAACCCGGATCGCGGCTATCGACCGGAGCTCGAAGCGTTGCTCGCCGTCCACCCTGACGGCGCCCTCATCCGTTCGCTGCCGGGGATGGGGGTGGTACTTGCGGCAGAATTCCTGGCTCATCTCGGAACGATCCAACGCTTTCATTCGGCGGACGCGCTGGCCGCAGCCGCGGTCTCGCCCCGGTTCTCCGCCAGTCCGGACGCAGCCGCACGCTTCGCCGCGCCACGGGTGGAGACAGGGCGCTCAAGCGCGCCCTGTTCCAGAGTGCCTTCTGCGCGGTGATGACCCGCGATCCCGTCTCGCTCGCCTACTACCAGCGTAAGCGACGAGAAGGAAAACTCCACACACAAGCCATAATCGCCCTCGCACGAAGACGCGTCACCGTGCTTTGGGCAATGCTCAACTCCAGACAGCCGTACTGCCCTGCACAAAAGGCGGCTTGACTGCAGCATTACTCAGCGGCCGGCAGGATGCGGCGCGATTGCTCAGCCTGCGCCTCATACTCAAGCTGCCAATCCGTCGGCCCGTTCGACAGACCCACCTGCACCGCCGTCACCTTGTATTCCGGGCAATTCGTGGCCCAGTCGGAATAATCGGTGGTGATGACATTTGCCTGCGTCGTGGGGTGGTGAAAGGTCGTGTAGACCACGCCGGGGCTGACCCTGTCGGTCAGATGCGCGCGCAGCGCCGTCTCACCCGAGCGCGACGCCAGCTTGACCCAATCGCTTTCCTTCACGCCGCGCACCTCGGCGTCATGGGGGTGGATTTCCAGCACATCCTCGTCATGCCAGACGGTGTTCTGCGTCCGCCGCGTCTGCGCCCCGACGTTGTATTGGCTCAGGATGCGCCCCGTGGTCAGCAAGAGCGGAAAGCGCGGCCCGGTCTTTTCTTCCGTCGCCACATATTCGGTGACGATGAACCGACCCTTGCCGCGCACGAAGCCCTCGACATGCATGATCGGCGTGCCCTCGGGCGCGGCGTCGTTGCAGGGCCATTGCACCGACCCCTTTTCCTCCAGCAGCTCGTAATCGACATGGGCGAAGCCCGGCGTCGTCGCCGCGATTTCTTCCATGATCTGGGCGGGATGGGTGTAATGCCAGAGCGGCCGCCCCTCGGCCGCCAGCATCGCGTTTGCGAGCATCTGGGTGATTTCCCAATCCGCATAGCCATTGCGCGGCGCCATCACGCGGCGCACGCGGTTGATGCGACGCTCGGCATTGGTGAAGGTCCCGTCCTTTTCCAGAAAGGTCGAGCCGGGCAGGAAGACATGGGCGTAATTTGCCGTTTCGTTCAGGAACAGGTCATGGACGATCACGCATTCCATCGCCGCCAGCCCCGCCGAGACATGGCGCGTGTCGGGGTCGGATTGCAAGATATCCTCGCCCTGACAATAGAGCCCCTTGAAGCTGCCGGACACGGCGGCATCAAGCATGTTGGGAATGCGCAAACCCGGCTCCGGGTCGATCTCCACACCCCAAACGCCTTCAAAGATCGCGCGCACATCCGCGTTTTTCACATGGCGATACCCCGGCAATTCATGCGGGAACGACCCCATGTCGCACGAGCCTTGCACGTTGTTTTGCCCGCGCAGCGGGTTCACGCCGACGCCGTCGCGCCCGATATTGCCGGTCAGCATGGCGAGGTTGGCAATCGCCATCACGGTGGTGGAGCCTTGGGAATGCTCCGTCACCCCCAGCCCATAATAGATCGCCCCGTTGCCGCCCGTGGCATAGAGGCGCGCCGCCGCCCTCAGATCGGCAGCAGGAACCCCGGTCAGCAGCCCTGTCGCCTCGGGCGAATGACGCGGATCGCTCACGAACTCGGCGTATTCGGCGAATTCGTCCCAGTCGCAGCGGGCGCGGATGAAGTCTTCGTCGAACAGCCCCTCGGTCACGATCACATGCGCCATAGCGGTGACGACAGCGACATTGGTTCCGGGGCGGAGCGGCAGATGGTGAGCGGCCTCGATATGCGCCGTCTTGACCAGATCAATCCGGCGCGGGTCGATCACGATCAGCTTCGCGCCTGCCCGCAGCGCGCTTTTTCAGCCGCGAAGCAAAGACCGGGTGCCCATCGGTCGGGTTCGCCCCGATCACCACAACCACATCGGCCTCGGCAACGGAGTCAAAATTCTGCGTCCCCGCGCTGGTGCCGAAGGTCTGGCCCAAGCCATAGCCCGTCGGCGAATGGCAGACGCGCGCGCAAGTGTCGGTGTTGTTGTTCAAAAACACCGCCCGCGTCAGCTTCTGCACCAGATAGGTTTCCTCGTTGGTGCAGCGCGACGAGGTGATCACCCCCACCGACTTGCGCCCATACTTGGACTGAATGCCCCGCAGCTTGGCGCTCGCAAAGCCCAGCGCCTCTTCCCAGCTGACCTCCTGCCAAGGGTCCTCGATCCGCTCGCGGATCATGGGTTTGAGGATGCGGTCGGCATGCGTCGCATAGCCATAGGCAAAGCGCCCCTTGACGCAGGAATGCCCGCGATTGGCCGACCCATGCTTGTAGGGCACCATCCGCACCAGCTCGTCCCCGTTCAGCTCCGCCTTGAACGAGCAGCCCACCCCGCAATAGGCGCAGGTGGTGATCACCGACCGCGTCGGCGTGCCCAGTTCGATCACCGACTTCTCCTGCAGGGTCGCCGTCGGGCAGGCCTGCACGCAAGCCCCGCAGCTCACGCAATCGGAGGCCAGGAAATCGTCGCCCACGCCGCCCGCCGAAACGCGGCTCTCGAACCCGCGCCCTTGAATCGTCAGCGCAAACGTCCCCTGCACCTCTTCGCAGGCGCGCACGCAGCGATTGCACACGATGCACTTGGCCGGATCATAGGTGAAATAGGGGTTGCTGTCGTCCTTTGGCAGCCACTCGCGGTTTACCTGCCCGCTGGTGTCGCGTGCCGCGAAATGGGTCCGCATCCCCCCCGCAGGCGCGATATAGCGCTGGTCGCGCAAGCCCACGGCACCCGCCATGTCCTGCAACTCGCAATCGCCATTGGCGCTGCAGGTCAGGCAATCGAGCGGATGGTCCGAGATGTAAAGCTCCATCACCCCCTTGCGGATCTTCTTCACCTGCTCCGACTGCGTCCGGACCACCATCCCCGCAGCCACCGGTGTGGTGCAAGACGCGGGCGTTCCCCGCCGCCCCTCAATCTCGACCACACACAGGCGGCAGGACCCGAAAGCCTCCAGGTTGTCGCTCGCACAGAGCTTCGGCACCGCAATGCCGGCGATGGCAGCCGCCCGCATCACGCTTGTCCCTTCGGGCACCGTCACCTCGAACCCGTCGATCATCAGGCTGACAGGCGGACCCTCCTTGGCAGGTGTGCCCATGTCGCGGTCGTCCCCCCAGGGAATGATGAAATCCTTCATGACCCGACGCGCCCCTGCTTCTCTGTTTCAAAAATATCCCGGGGAGCGCGAGGGGCTGGCCCCTCGCATGGGTCGATGCCGCAGACAGCGAAACCTCTCACTCCGCCGCCTCCCGCAACCCGCCGAATTCCTCGGGGAACTGCTCCAGCGCGCTCATCACCGGATAGGGCGTGAAGCCCCCCAGCGCGCAAAGCGAGCCATGTTTCATCGTCTCGCACAGATCGACCAGCAGCGGCACGGCCGCCCCGTCGCCCGCCAAGATCCGGTCGATCGTCTCCACGCCGCGCACGGCCCCGATCCGGCAGGGCGTGCATTTCCCGCAGCTCTCGATGGCGCAGAATTCCATGGCGAACCGCGCCAATTGGGCCATGTCAGCACTGTCATCGACCACCACGATGCCCGCATGCCCGATCAAGCCGCCCTGCCCGTCGAACTCCTCGTAGCCAAAGGGCGTGTCGAACTTGGCAGGCGCAAACCAGGCCCCCAGCGGCCCACCGACCTGCACCGCCTTGACCGGGCGGCCGGTGGCGGTGCCACCCGCGATGTCAGTCACCAAGTCGCCCAAGGGCATCCCGAAAGCCGTCTCGAAAAGCCCGCCCCGCGCCACATTCCCCGCGATCTGGATCGGCATGGTGCCGCGCGACCGGCCAAGGCCGAAGCCCGAGTACTGCGCCGCGCCTTGTGCCAAGATCACCGGGATGGTGCCAAGGCTCAGCACGTTGTTGACCACCGTGGGCCGCCCCATGAATCCTTCCAGCGCGGGCAGCGGCGGCTTGGCCCGCACCACGCCGCGCTTGCCCTCGAGCGAGTTCAAAAGGCTAGTCTCCTCCCCACAGACATAGGCGCCGGCGCCGACGCGGATCTCGATGTCGAACTCATGCGATGTTCCAAGAACAGCGCCCAAGATGTTGGTCTTGCGCGCCATCTCTACCGCGCGGCCCATCACCGCGATGGCATCGGGATATTCCGAGCGGATGTAGACAAAGCCCTTGGCGGCCCCCACGGCCAGCCCCGCGATCACCATGCCCTCGATAAGAGACAGCGGGTCGCCCTCCATCAGCATCCGGTCGGCAAAGGTGCCGCTGTCCCCCTCGTCCGCATTGCACACGATGTATTTCCGGTCCGCCTGCGCGCGCGCCACCGTCTCCACTTCACGCCGGTGGGAAAGCCCGCCCCACCGCGCCCGCGCAACCCACTCGCCTTGACCTCGGCCACGATCCCCTCGGCACCAAGCTCCAGCGCGCGGCGCAGACCAGCAAGCCCGCCATGGGCCTCGTAATCTTTCAGGTCCAGCGGGTCGATGAGCCCGCAGCGGGCAAAGGTCAGGCGCGTCTGGCGCGCGAAGAGGATATCCTCGACCGGGCCAAGGCTTTCGACCGTGCCCGACAAGATGCCGGGCACATCCGAAGGGTGACCGCCCCATAGGCGCGGCGCAGCCCTCCGATCTCGACCAAAGGCTCCAGCCAGATCATCCCGCGCGAGCCGATTGCGGATCACGTCATGCCCCGCTGCCGCAAAGGCGGCCGCAACCCCATCGGACCCCAGCGCGCGGGCGGCCGCGTCGCGCGGCACATAAACCTTCATGCGCCCAGCCCCGCCAGCAGCGCCTCGGGGCGTCGCCCGCCCCATGAGCGCGCCATCGACCATCGCCGCGGGCCCGCAGGCGCACAGGCCAAGGCAATAGACGGCCTCCACCGTCACGCGGCCGTCGGGTGTGGTGCCGTGTGCGTCGAGGCCAAGCCGGTCCAGAACGGCTTGCGACAAGGCCGCGCCGCCGACGGCCTGACGGGCCTCGGGCGGCAGATCCTGACGACATGACGCCCTGCGGGCTTGTCCTTGAAATCATGGTAGAAGCTGATGACGCCATGCAGTTCCGCCCGGGTGATGTTCAGGGCTGCCGCAATGGCGGCATGGGCTGTCGCCGGCACATGGCCGAATTCCGCTCGCACCGCATGCAAGATCGGCAGGAGCGGCCCCTCCATTCCAAGATGATCGGCGATGATACGCGCGATAGCGGGGGCCTCGGGGGTCCCGTGCGGGGCGGCTGTGGGTGGCATGGCAAGCTCCGGTCGACTGAGCCCAGAGTGCCGAGTTTCATTCGGTAATCAATATCGTTAATCCGTCATTCGATAGGGAATTCGAATGACCAAACAGCGACGCATCAGGTGCCACAAGCGACGCGCCACCCCTCTCAAACCGACGAAAGCGCCGCCGCCTCGGCCAGAAGCGCGGCCAACACCGGTGTGTGCGGCTCGCGGTAAGGCGCGACCAGGCCCACGACATGTTCCACATGCCCGCCCGTGATCGGCACGATGGCCATGCGTTTGCCCGTGGCCAAAAACCGCGCCATGTCGGAGGGCAGCACCGTGACCCAGCCGCCCTGTTCCACATGGGCGGCCAGAACCACGGTTGAATTGGCCTCGACCAACGCGTCGGGGGTCACGTCGGCCTCCATGAAGCACTGGTTGATGATGCGACGGTTCTGCATGTCGGGTGTGAGAAGACAAAGGTTTTCAGCCGACAGATCGGCCCAAGTCACCTCTGCCTGCAGGGCCAGCGGGTTGTTTTCGTGGCAGACAAGCATGTAGCGCTCGGTGTAGATGGGCATGGTCGTCACGCGCCCCAAAGGCTCGTTGTCGAGATAGGAGAGGCCCGCGTCGACCTCCAGATTCTCCAGCATCTTCAGGACCTCGACCGAGGTTCGCGACAGGATGGTAAACCGCGCCTTGGGGTGGCGCTCGGAAAAGCGCGCCGACAGGCGCGCCGCCCATGTCAGCGCGGTGGGGATGACGGCCAACCGCAGATGGCCCGACAGGCCGTGGCGGCTGACGCGCATCTCTTCGCGAAAGCGCGGCTGTCGCTGACCAGCCGCCGCGCCCAGACCAGCGCGCGCGCGCCTTCGGGAGTGAGGCCCCCGTAGCGCGACCCGCGAAAGATCAGCTGCACGCCCAGCATTTCCTCCAGCTGCTTGATGCCGGTCGACAGCGTGGGTTGCGTGATGCCAAGGGTTTCGGCGGCACGGCCGAAATGGCCTTCCTTGGCGACGGCGATGAACATTTCGAGCTTGTTGATCATGACCGCGATCTTGCGATCAAACGGCGATCAATCAATCGAAATCTTCAATCGCGCAGCCCGGCTTCCCGCAGACGCCGGGCGATCTCGGCGATATGGGCGGGCCCGGTCTCGCAGCAGCCGCCGACGATGGTGGCGCCCTGCCCGATCCAGCCCATCACATGTTCGGCGTAGGCCACCGGGCCAAGGTCGCGCCGCGCTGAGAGCGCGTCGACCGTGGGGCGGTCCTGCAAAAAGGCCTTGGTGATGCGCTGGAACCCGTTGGCATAGGCCCCGAAGGGCAAACCGCACCGGCCCAGAGTGTCGAGGCCCGCAGGCATCGCCTCGGGGGCGGAGCAATTGGCAAGGATCGCCACCGCGCCGCCGCCCATGGCGACGGGCAGCAGATCGGCCAACGCCTCGCCCGAGCGCAGCCGCGTGCCGTCCTCGTCGTCCAGCGTCACCGCCAGCCAGACCGGCAGGTCGGCCGCCGCCGCCCCCTCCAGCCCCGCGCGCGCATGGGCGAGCGAGGCGACGGTTTCGACGACGATCAGATCCACGCCGGGTGCCAGAAGGTGCGCGATCTCGGCGTAAAGCGGCACGGCCTCGGCATGGGGCGGATGCAAGTCGGGGCGGTAGCTGGCCTTGAGCGGCCCGATGGACCCTGCGATGCGCCCGAGCCATGGGCTGCGCGTGCGGCCTGCGCTTCAGCGAGCGCGGCTGCCATCAGGGGCGCAAATTCATCCTCGATCCCCTCATGCACAAGACGGTCGCGGTGGATGGCATAGCTGTTGGTGGTGGCGATATCGGCCCCGGCGGCGAAATAATCCGCATGCACGCCCTGCAACAGACCGGGGTGATCCATCATCGCGCGCGTCGACCACAGGGGCGTCGGCCGGTCGCCCGCCCGCGTCACCATTTCCTGCCCGATGCCGCCATCCAGAAGCGTGATGGTCATTTTGGCTCCCAAGCAAGACACCGACGGCCCTGCTGCCCCCGACGCCCGATGGACGGTAGCGCGATCAAAAAAGTGGTGCGGGTGAAGGGACTCGAACCCCCACGCCTCGCGGCGCCAGAACCTAAATCTGGTGCGTCTACCAGTTCCGCCACACCCGCATCGACGTAGGCGTTTATCAGAGGGTCGACACAAGTGCGAGACGGAAAACCGACCCGGCGCTAACCGGATCTCAATCCTTCTCTCTCACGCTTCTGCCATGACCCGAAAGTTTTCTCGCAACACTTCAGACAGGTTTCACGCGCGAAAGAACATTTTTCCTGTGCATGCCGAATCAGCCGCGTTACGGTCGTTTCACAAACAAAAGGGCGCGCAAAGCGCCCATGACCGAGCAGGTTTCGACATGACAGAGATGATTTCCATCGCAGCGCAGCTGCAGGCGGACGACATGGGCGCGGGTACACCCATGGCCATTGCGCCCGGCACCTGCGTGCTGACGCTCGACGGCGCGCTTCCCGTCGACCACCTCTATCCGGGCGATCGGCTGGTGACGCGCCATGGTGCAAGGCCCGTAGCGGCGATCGACCGGATCGTGCTACAGGCTGGCACCCCCATCGTCAGCATCACGCGCAACGCGCTGGGTGGCCGACCCGAACGGGATCTGTGGCTGCCCGCCGGCCAGCGCATCGTGATCCGTGACTGGCGGGCCAAGGCGCTTTATGGGCAGGCGCAGGTCTGTATCGCGGCGGGCCAACTGGTCGATGGAGAGTTCATCCGGCTGTCGGAACTGCCCACGGATGTGACAGCCCATGTGCTCCGCTTTGGCCGACCCGAGGTTTTTTATGCCGACGGGCTGGAACTGGCATCGGCCGACCGGCTGACAATCCCGGCCTGAGTTCCCAAGGTCTGCAACACCCCCGGCAGCGCCTCGGGCAGATCTTCTGCGATCAGGCCGGGGCCAAAAGGCGCGCGCGGCCTCCGCATGCAGCCACGCGGCGGCCTGTGCCGCCCCATCGGCGGCACATTGCGCGCCAAGAGCCCGGTGATGATCCCGGCCAGCACATCGCCTGACCCGGCCGTTGCCAGCCAAGCTGCGGCGCGATTCCCCGTTGCGGCATGAACCACGCAAGCGCCCGAGGGGTCGGCGATGATCGTGTCGCGCCCCTTGAGCAGCACAGTGCATCCTGCCCGCTCCGCCGCCATGCGCGTAGCGTCGATCCGGGAAAAGGCAGGGCCCGCCACGGCCGGTTCGGCACACTTTCGGGCCAGATCGGGAAAGAGCCGCGCAAACTCGCCGTCATGCGGGGTCAGGACCACAGCGGGATGCAGCCCCGCGAACAGCGCGTCGGGCGCATCGGCAAAGGCGCTGAGAGCATCGGCATCCGGGACCACCGCCTGCCGTGCTGCCAGCGCCACGGGGACCATGTCGCGCGCGCGTTCGACGCCGAGACCGGGACCGAGGCAAAGCGCGGTCAGCCGCGCATCCTCCAGCATGGAGCGCAGTGCGGCCGCATCCCCAACCTCGCGCAGCATGATCGCGGTCAACTGCGCCGCACATTCGGCCATCGCATCAGCCGGGGCCGCGACCGTCACCAGCCCCGCCCCGATCCGGAGCGCCGCGCGTGCCGCAAGCCGAGCAGCACCTGACCGCCCGAAGCCGCCGGACAACACCAGCGCATGGCCGTGGTCATACTTGTGCCCGGCCTGCTTGAAGATGTCGGTGGGCGCAGGGGCATCGGCCAGCCGCACCTCATCGGCAGGCCCGCCCGACCGCAACCCGATGTCGCAGACCAGCACCCGCCCGCACAGATCGGGGCCACCAGCCAGCACATGGCCGGGCTTTGGGGCATGAAAAGTGACGGTCAGATCGGCGCGAAAAGCCGGACCCCGCCCATCTGCATCCGTCAGGACGCGCCCGGAATCGGCGCAAAGCCCCGAGGGGATATCGACCGCGACGCGCCGCCAGTCGGAAAATTCGGCGCGGTCGAAGGGCATCAAGACCCCCTGCGCCAGATCCGGCCCAAGACCGCGTCCAAGACCCGTCCCGAACAGCGCATCGACAATCAGACCCCTGCCCCCTTGCAGCGCGGGCGGCGCGGCCATCGGCAAGGCCTCGACCCCGCCCATCGCCGCCCAGCGGGCGTGGTTGGTGGCGGCATCGGGCGGCAAGCGGTCGGGATGGCCGAAAAGAAAGACCTCCGCCTCCCAGCCCCAGTCCTTGAGCAGCCGCGCGATGACGAACCCGTCGCCGCCGTTGTTGCCCGGCCCGCACAAAACGATAGCGCGGCACGGTCCCTGCGCCAGCTCCGGCCATGTCGCAAAGACGGCATCGACCACGCCGCGGCCCGCGCGCTCCATCAGTTCCAGCCCGGTGACCCGCCCGCTGGCGATGTCGGCCTGCTCGGCCGCCCGCATCTGTGCTGCGGTCAGAAGGCTGCTGGAGCCAAGTGTTTTCAAACTGCCCATTATGTATGCGCCACGCCTGTTTTTCGATCACGGACTGGAATTCCCTGTCGAGTTCCCCGATCCCCAGACGCTAGCGCATGGACCCTCCCGCGCGAAAGTGCTGTCAGAGGTCCGCATGCACTGGCGAGGAGGCCGCGAGACCGATGAAAAAGATCGAGGCGATCATCAAACCCTTCAAACTCGACGAGGTGAAGGAAGCCCTGCAAGACATCGGGATCCAAGGCCTCAGCGTCACTGAGGTCAAGGGCTTCGGCCGCCAGAAAGGCCACACGGAACTTTATCGCGGCGCCGAATATGTTGTGGATTTCCTGCCCAAGGTGAAGATCGAGGTTGTGCTGACCGACGACATGGTCGAGGCCGCGATCGAGGCGATCATCGATGCTGCCAAGACCGACAAGATCGGCGATGGCAAGATCTTCGTCTCGGACATCAGCCAGGCCATCCGCATCCGCACTGGGGAAACCGGCGACGACGCGATCTGACGCGACGGCGCTTAACCGAACAGGCCCCGCCAGATACGGCACGGGCCAATACTGGACCACTACGTCAAGGGAAGGTCACGATGAGCAAAGCATCATTTCTGAAACTTATGAAGGATGAAGGCGCGGAATACGTCGACATCCGCTTCACCGATCCGCGCGGCAAGCTGCAGCACGTGACCGTGATCGCCGATCTGGTCGATGAGGATTTCATCGAAGAAGGCTTCATGTTCGACGGCTCCTCGATCGCCGGCTGGAAGGGCATCGAAGCTTCCGACATGAAGCTGATGCTCGACACCGACAGCGCCTATGTCGATCCTTTCTATGCGGAAAAGACCATCTGCGTGCATTGCAACGTGGTCGAGCCCGACACCGGCGAGCCCTATAATCGCGACCCGCGCGGCACGGCCCTGCTGGCCGAGGCCTATCTGAAGTCCACCGGCATCGGTGACGCCTTCTA
This sequence comes from Roseicyclus sp., assembly GCA_018401055.1. The sequence continues at coordinate 44,805 of JAGYLB010000097.1, read as the reverse complement.
CTGCGGCCCCGAGGCGGAATTCTTCGTGTTCGACGACGTGCGCTATGCCGTCACGATGAACAAGGTCTCCTTCGAGGTCGATGCCGTCGATGGCGCGTGGAACACCGACACCGAATACGAGATGGGCAACACCGGCCATCGCCCCGGCATCAAGGGCGGCTATTTCCCGGTCAACCCGATCGATCCCGGTCAGGACCTGCGCTCGGAAATGCTGTCCACGATGAAGCGAATGGGCATGAAGGTCGACAAGCATCACCACGAGGTTGCATCGAACCAGCACGAACTGGGCCTGATCTTCTCGACGCTGACCAAGCAGGCGGACGAGCTGCAGAAATACAAGTATGTGATCCACAACGTGGCGCATGCCTATGGCAAGTCCGTCACCTTCATGCCCAAGCCCATGGCGGGCGACAACGGCACCGGCATGCACGTGAACATGTCGATCTGGAAGGACGGCAAGCCGCTCTTTGCAGGCGACAAATACGCCGACCTGTCGGACGAGGCGCTGTATTTCATCGGCGGCATCCTCAAGCATGCCAAGTCGCTGAACGCCTTCACCAACCCGTCGACCAACAGCTACAAGCGCCTGATCCCCGGCTTCGAGGCCCCGGTTCTGCGCGCCTACTCGGCCCGCAACCGGTCTGGCTGCGTGCGTATTCCGTGGACGGAAAGCCCCAAGGCCAAGCGCGTCGAGGCCCGCTTCCCCGACCCGTCGGCGAACCCCTACCTGGCTTTTGCAGCCCTGCTGATGGCCGGCCTTGACGGTATCCAGAACAAGATCCACCCCGGCGATCCGTCGGACAAGGATCTCTACGATCTGCCGCCCGAGGAACTGGCCGGCATCCCCACCGTCTGCGCATCCTTGCGCGAGGCGCTGGAGACGCTGGAAAAGGATCACGACTTCCTGCTCAAGGGCGACGTGTTCAGCAAGGACCAGATCGAGGCCTACATGGCGCTCAAGTGGGACGAGGTCTATGCCTTCGAGCACACCCCGCACCCGATCGAATACAAGATGTATTACAGCTGCTGAGAGCTGCTCTTGAGACAGGAAACGGGCGCCATCGGGCGCCCGTTTTCATTTTTTGTCAGATATTTGCGATGTGATCTTGAGGTATCGCGTGAAGCAGGCTGCCGGGCGCTCAGAACCGCCCCAACCGCCGCGCCATCCGCATCGCCTGTTTCGTGCGCTGCGCGGTCTGGCGGGTTTGCGCTTGCTGGGCAGGCGTCGCCTCGCCTGCGGTACCGCGCGACATGCGGCTGATCCCGGCGTCGATGCCACGGTTCGTAAGCCGCCCGATCACGCGCCGGATGATCATGTTCAAGATACGGTCCATCTGTCTGCCTTTCGCCTGTGCCCGTCTTGCCGCGGGCCGCTTTGGAGTGCCATCGCGCTGCGATATAGCACGATTGCGGCGGAATTCGGAGGGGTCTCAGAAATCCTCGTCCTCGGGCGGCAGTTGCGCCTCGGCGTCATCCTCGAACATGTCGCCCGTCCCGTCGTCGCGCGGCAGCTCAGCCTCAGCCCCCTCGGGCGGGCGGCTTTCCAACAGCCCTGCCTCGCGCAATTCCTTGAGGCCCGGCAGGTCGCGCGCGCTTTCCAGCCCGAAATGGTCCAGAAACCCTTGCGTCACCACATAGGTCACGGGCCGACCCGGCGTCATCTTGCGCCGCCCGAACCGCACCCATTCCAGTTCGATCAACTGGTCCACCGTGCCACGCGACACGCTCACGCCGCGGATCTCTTCGATCTCGGCGCGGGTGACGGGCTGGTGATAGGCGATGATCGCCAGCGTCTCGATGGCGGCGCGGCTGAGTTTGCGCGTCTCCACCGTCTCGCGTGCCATCAGGAACCCCAGATCCGCCGCCGTGCGGATCGCCCAGGCATCGCCCACGCGCGTCACTTGCACGCCCCGCCCCTCGTAGCGACGGCGCAAAAGCTGAACCGCCTCGGCCGGGTCGGAACCATGGGGCATCCGCGCCTCCATCTCGGCCAGCGTCATCGGCACGGGGCTGGCGAACAGCATCGCCTCGACCATGCGTTCTTGCTCGGCCAAGGGTGGCGCGCGGAACAGGCTTTCGGACCGCTCGCTCATCTCTCGTCCCTGCGGCGCAACTCGATAGGCGCAAAGGTCTCGGTCTGGCGGATCTGGACCCGGCCGGCCTTGGCCAATTCCAGCGCGGCGGCGAAATTGGCCGCAGTAGCCGAACGGCGGCGCTTGGGATCAAGGTGCCAGCCCTCGGGCAGATAGCTCATCAGATCGGTCCAGTCACCGGCATAGCCGATCAGCCCGCGCATTCGGTCGAGCGCCTGTTCCATCGTGAGGACATGGTCGCGGTCCATCACAAAGGGGCGGAAATCGTCACGGGTGCGGATGCGGGCATAGGCCTGCATCAGGTCAAGCAGGCCTGCGGTATAGGTGATCTTGCGGGCGGTCGTTATCTCTTCGGAGGCGCCGCGCGGGAAACGGTCCTGAAACAGCCGGTCGCGCGCCATCAGCTTGGCCGCGCAATCCCGCATCGCGGCCAGCCGTTCGAGTTGGAACGCGAGATAGGCGGCCATTTCTTCACCGCTCGGTCCCTCTTCGGACGGGTCGGGCGGCAGCAGCAGGCGCGATTTGAGAAAGGCAAGCCAGGCGGCCATCGACGAGGTAGTCCGCCGCCAATTCGATCCGGAGCGTGCGCGCCTGTTCGATGAAGACCAGATACTGTTCGGTCAGTTGCAAGATCGAGACGCGCCGCAGATCGACTTTTTGCGTGCGTGACAGCGTCAGCAGCAGGTCGAGCGGCCCCTCGAACCCGTCCACATCGACGATCAGCGCCTCGGCCGCGCGGCGCGAGGCGACGGCATCCCATTCGGGCTCGGCGTCATTGGCGGCGATGGGCCGGTCAGCCATAGACCTCTCCGTCCAGAAGGTCGGCAAGTTCGGCCTCGGCGGCGTCTATGTCAAGCGGTTCGGGGTGGCGGCGCGCGGCGAGCGCCGCCTGTGTGCGGGTCAGCGACAGGCCATCAAGCGTGCCGGATCAGGCACGACGGCCTCCATCTCCGGGCGTTCGCCGTTGCAATGCAGGATCAGGTCACAGCCCGCCGCCCGCGCGCGGTCCGCCCGTTCCCCAAGGGGCCCGGGCAGCGCGCCCATCGACAGATCGTCGGTCATCAGCGCGCCCTGAAAGCCGATCTCGTCGCGGATCATGGCGATCATCGCGGGCGAGAGTGTGGCGGGCAGGTCATCTTCAAGCGCCTCGTAGACGATATGGGCCGTCATCCCCAAGGGCAGATGCACCAGCGGGCGGAAGGCCGCGAAATCGACGCGCTTGAGTTCCTCAAGGGGCGCGGTGACACGCGGCAGGGTCTTGTGGCTGTCGACGTCGCCCAGACCATAACCCGGCAGATGTTTCAGCACCGGCAACACACCGCCTGCCAGCAGACCATCGGCCACCGCGCGGCCCGCGCCGATCACGGTGTCGGGCTCAGAGCCGTAAAGCCGGTTCTTGAGAACCGGATGGGTGGTCTCGCGCGCCACATCGGCCAGCGGCATGCAATTCACGTCGATGCCCACGCTGCGCAATTCATGCGCGATCATCCGCGCGCGCAGACGCATGGCGCGCGCCGCCCTCAGCGGCCCCGCCTGCGCCATCTGGTCAAGCGCGGGGCGCCACTGCCGCCAATGCGGCGGGCGCATGCGCTGGACCCGGCCACCTTCCTGATCGATCAGGATCGGCGCGTCACGCCCCACCGCCGCGCGCAGGTCCGAGGTCAACGCCAACAGCTGGATGGGGTCCTCGATGTTGCGGGCAAAGAGGATGAAGCCCCAGGGCTGCGCCTCGGAGAAAAAGCGCGCCTCGTCGGGCGACAGGCGCGGTCCCTCGCAGCCGAGGATCGTGGCGGACAGGCCGGCCATGCGCGCAGCCCTACCTGACCGTCACGGGGATGCAGGGCGCGTTCTGCGCCATCAGCACGGCGCAAAACCGGCGCGAAGCGGCCAGATCGTCGAAACCATGCGCGCGCAAACGAAAAAACGCCGATCCGCCCGAGGTAGCTTGCTGGATCACGCGGGGACGGCCGGCGAAATAATCGGGAAAGCGTGCGCTCAGCCTGTCCCATTCGGCGCGCGCAATCTCGGGCGTGTCGAAGGCGCCAAGCTGGACCAGCCGCGTGCCTTCCGGCAGGTCGGCGGCATCAAGGTCCTGTACAGTGTCCACCGCCAGCGCTGTCGTGGCAGGGCCGGAAAAGGCCAGCGCCGCAAGCGTTGCGGGTCGCGACGGCGGTCGCAGCGACCGCGACGGGCCCGGCACCGAGGCGGGAATGACAATGGCGGTTTCGCTCCCGCTGGCCAAAGCGGGCGCAGGGTCGCCTCCGCAGGCGGCGGCGAAGCGGCCGATACCGGCCCGAGCGGTTCGGCCCGATCCATCAGCCGCTCGATCAGGGCTTGGGTGCTGGCATTGACCTCGGCGGTGGTGGGGGCCTCGGGCGTGGGGGCCAGTTCGGCGGGCGCGGTCACAGGATCGGGGTTCGGGGCCGGGGCCGAGGCGGAGGCCAGCGCGATCACATCCAGATCGACGGGCGGTGGCGCAAGGATCAGCTGGTCGGGCACGGGTGCTGCTTCGGCGCCTTCGGCAAGTCGGTTGACGGCCAGCCCCTGATGTTCGGCCTGTGTGCCGCCCGGATCGGCGGGCGCGACGCGCATCGGGCCTTCGAGGGCGCGGATCACCGGCACGCCGGACATGTCGCGGACCGTCAGTTGATAGGCCCAGACCACCATGCCGATGACCAGACCCAGCGAAATCACCGCACCGGCCCAATTGACCAGCGTGCCGATCCGGGGCGCGCCTGCGCCCACGTCAAACCGTACAGCGCCATTGAGCGGCGCGGCATGAGCCTCATCCGTTTCAAAATCGTCGAACTGCGCCATAACCTGCCATGCCTGCCCATGCGCCCCTTTTGTCGGCGCGCGGGCGCGCCGGGGCCTTGCCTGTCTCGATCCGGCCGGCGGAAGGTCTTGCGCGCCTTACATCTTGTCGGCCGGTTCAACCCCAAGAATACCAAGACCGTTGGAAATGACAATCGCAACGGACCGGATCAGCGCGAGTTTGCCCCGACTTGTGGCATGATCGTCCTCTTGCCAGAAGCGCAGCGCGGTGTCGGAATTGCCCTTGTTCCACAGCCCGTGGAATTCCGACGACAGATCATAGAGGTAAAAGGCGATCTTGTGCGGCTCGTGGGTCTGGGCGGCGCTTTCCACGATCCGGGGCCATTCCGCCAGCTTTGCCACCAAAGCCAGTTCGGCCGGATCGGCGATGCAGGCCAGATCCTCACGCCCGCCGGGCACCACGCCCTGCTCGGCCGCACGCCGCAAGACGGAGCTGATCCGGGCATGGGCGTATTGCACATAAAAGACAGGGTTGTCCTTGGATTGCTCGCGGACCTTTTCCACGTCGAAATCCAGCGGCGCGTCGTTCTTGCGGGTCAACATCACGAACCGGGTGACATCCGCGCCCACCATCTCGACCACGTCACGCAGGGTCACAAACGTACCCGCGCGCTTGGACATCTTCAGCTCTTCTTCGCCGCGCCTGAGCTTGACCAGCTGCGTCAGCTTGATGTCGAGCGGCACCCGGCTGTCCGACAGCGCCGCCACCGCCGCCTTCATCCGCTTGACGTATCCGCCGTGATCGGCGCCGAAAATATCGATCAGCTCGTCGAAACCCCTTGAGATCTTGTCGAAATGATAGGCGATGTCGGGGGCGAAATAGGTCCATGCGCCATCCGATTTCATCACCGGGCGATCAACGTCGTCACCGAAATCGGTGGACCGGAACAAGGTCTGTGTTCGCGGTTCCCAATCCTCGGGGGTCTTGCCCTTGGGCGGCTCCAGCGTGCCTTCGTAGATCAGGCCCTTGCCCCGCAGATCGGCCAGCGCCGCCTCGATCCGGCCGGTGCCGTAGAGCGATTTCTCGGAGTAGAAGACATCCATGGCGACGCCCAAGCTCGCCAGATCCTCGCGGATCAGTTCCATCATCTTGTCGGTGGCGAAGTCCCGGATCTCTTCCAGCCAGAATTGCTCGCCGGTGTCCACGAACCTGTCGCCGACCTTGTCCTTCAGCGCCTGCCCGACCTCGATCAGGTAGTCGCCGGGATAGGTGCCGTCGGCAAAGGCCACCTCCTGCCCATGCGCCTCAAGGTAGCGCAGGTAGACCGACCGGGCCAGCACATCGACCTGCGCGCCGCCGTCGTTGATGTAGTATTCCCGCGTGACCGAGTGACCGGTGAAGGCCAGAACGCTCGCCAGCGCGTCGCCGAAAACCGCGCCGCGCGTATGGCCCACATGCAACGGCCCCGTGGGGTTGGCCGAAACATATTCGACATTGACGCGCCGCCTCTGCCCCATCTCGGACCGGCCATAGGAGGCGCCCTGATCCAGAATGGCAGCGATCACGCCGCGCCAAGCCTCGGCCGTCAGCCGGAGGTTCAGGAACCCCGGCCCAGCGACCTCGGCGCTGGCGATGCGCGGGTCGGCGGCTAGCTTGACCGCCAGCGCCTCGGCGATGTCGCGCGGCTTCATCCCGGCGGGTTTCGCCAGAACCATCGCGGCATTCGTCGCCATGTCGCCATGCGCCGCATCGCGCGGCGGTTCAACCGCGACGGCCGACCGGTCAGAGGCCTGCGGGCAGCGCGCCTTCGGCCTCCATCGCGGCGAGGGCCTTGAGGGTTGCGGCATGAATATCGGCGAAAAGGGTCATCGGGCACCTGAGGGATCGGACCAAAGCGTCCTACCATGGTGACGCCGAAGGTCAATCTCCACAGCGCGGAGAGGGCGCGGCAAACCCGGCCCGGACTGTCCCCGGACCCTGCATGCCGACAGGGCGTGACACTGGCACGCGGCAGCGACGCACGCCGGAAAGGGGTCAATCGCAGGAAACGAACCGATCCTCGTTGCCTTCGACGTTCAAGATGAGGTCGCCATCGGCATTGCGGTAGAACAGGGCTGTCTGCACCTGCGGACCGCCGCCATAGTCGCACGACATGGTATATTGAATGCCGCCGGCAGGCTCGGCGACCGGGGTTTCGTCGGACAGCGTGCAAGGCGTCTCGTAGAAACTCATGTCGGCCCCATCGATGACAAGGGCGACAAAGGGCGGCGTATCGCAAAAGGCGTATTCGTAAACCCCGTCAAAGCCTTGGGCCATGGAAACTGCAGGCAGGGCAATTGCGAAAGCGGTTGCAGGAATGATGCGGATCGTGGTCATGGCAATAAACTCCCTCGGTCAAATGAGGAAAGTCTGCCTTGGCCCATCGCAGTTGTCACTACAGGTTTTCCAGCGGCTTGGCCGCAGACCTGCCCGCTTCGCCGAAAATCCGCGCGTGGGTCTGCAACGCGAAACGGTCCGTCATCCCCGAAATGTAATCCGACACCAGCCGCGCCAGTGCGGTCTCGCCCGTCACCTCCTCCACGTCCTTGCGCCATTGTTTGGGCAGTTCCTGCGGGTTGGCCATGAAATGCGGAAACAGGTCATGGACCACCGCCGTCACCTCGCGCCGCATCACGATGACCGAGGGCGCGCGATACATTCGGTGGAACAAGAAATCGCGGATCACCTTGAGATCGTCGAACAGGCCTTTGGAAAACCGGATGATGGGCCGCCCGGCGGCGCGGATATCGGCAGGGCTGGCGGGGTCCAGTCCGGCCAGTTCCTTGCCCGCATAGGCAATCACATCTTCGACCAGCACGCCAAAGAACCGGCGCAGCGCCTCGTGGCGGCGACGGTAGTAATTCGAGGCCCGGGTAGCGGCGGTCGACCTCGGCGAAACAGTCGCGCAGGATCGGCAGTTCGGCCAGGTCGTCGGTCGAAAACAGCTCGGCCCGCAACCCGTCATGCAGGTCGTGGTGATTGTAGGCGACGTCATCTGCTATGGCGGCGACCTGCGCCTCGGCGCTGGCATGGGTCGACAACTCCAGATCATGGGCGACGGCAATGAGGCCGGCCAGTGCCCATGGCGTTGGCGTTGCTGGGCCATCGCCCGGGACGGGCGTGACAGGACCGTTATGTTTGGCGATCCCCTCAAGAGTTTCCCACGTCAGGTTCAACCCGTCGAATTCCGCGTAATGGCGTTCAAGATGGGTCACGATGCGGATCGCCTGCGCGTTGTGGTCGAACCCGCCATGGGGCGCCATCAGCGCCTGCAGCGCATCCTCGCCGGTATGGCCGAAAGGCGGGTGGCCCAGATCATGGGCGAGCGCCACAGCTTCCGTCAGGTCCTCGTCGAGCCCCAGCGCACGCGCGATGGTGCGCGCCACCTGCGCCACCTCGATCGAATGGGTCAGCCGGGTGCGGAAATAATCGCCTTCATGTTCCACGAAGACCTGCGTCTTGTGCTTGAGCCGCCGAAAGGCCGAGGCATGGATGATCCGGTCACGGTCGCGCTGAAAGGGCGAGCGAAAGGTGCTTTCGTCCTCCGGCACGCGGCGGCCGCGGGTCTGGGTCGGGTCGCAGGCAAAAGGCGCGCGCATCACATCGGTTCCGCTTCTTGTCGGAGTTGACCGGGTTCATATATGGTGAAGGCGAAGAATGCGACAGCGCCGGAAGGATTGCCGCCCATGACCCTCACCCTGACCGTTCCGCCCAAGGTCACAGACCGCGCCTTTGCCCGGCTGGCCGAGATCAACGAGGCCGCGGGCGAAGCAAAGGCGTTGCGTGTCGCGGTCGAAGGCGGCGGCTGTTCGGGCTTTCAATACGAGATCAAGCTTGATGATCCGCCGCGATGATCTGGTGCTGGAAGGCGGCGGACAAAAGGTGGTGGTCGATGCCGTGTCGCTGCCTTTTCTCGCCGATGCCGTCATCGACTTCACCGAAGAACTGATCGGCGCGCGCTTCACGATCCAGAACCCCAACGCCTCCTCGTCTTGCGGCTGCGGCACGTCCTTTGTCGATGCGACCCCGACGCGCGGCCTGGTGCCGTCGGGCCGCGCAGGGCGGTCAGCGAGCAGTCTGCATGGCTGCGGGCAAAGTGGCAAGCGCCTCGTGACGCCGCAGCACCCGGCGGGCGGCCGTCATCCTGCAGCCCCGTGCAAGCCAGCGGGCGACGCCGGCGAGCGGCGCTTGAGGATCTCGGCCCCCGCAACGGGCTTTGGGGTGGCACAGGTGGTCCCCGAACAAGAAGCTCGCTCGCCATCCCCTCGGTTCAACGATTTACGGTATCGAACATCAGGTGAGGCACTCGGCGGGGCATGCGCCGGATCGTGTCGCCATTGACCAGCAGATGCGCCGGGCACAGCACCTCGGGTCCATTAAAGGCAACACCGCCAGTCGTCGATCAGCACGCAATGCAGCGGTGACACGAACAGCGTGCCATGATCGCCCAAGGCACCGGCAGCGAACCGGATTGGCGCATCGGGACCGAAGGCCGGAACCTTCCGCTGCCCGACCCAGCGCAGCGGCAAGGGGCCATGATCGCGGGTCTCGACCAGATCACCGATCCGCAGGTCCTCGGACTTCCGACCGCACCGCTCCGGCAACGGCGGCTGCGGGTTCCAGCGACAAAACAGGGCGGGCCAAGGTTGCCGACCGGGAATTGCGTGCTGGTGCTGACAAAGGTGACAGCCGTCGCCGTCGTCCCTGTCGATCGACCGTGTACCCGACCGCCGGGTGTGAAAAAGCGGCCGCCATCGCTGGTGTAGAAGGTCACGCCGGTGATGGTGACGCCGTTGATCGTCACCGTATCGCCGACCCAGACCGCGTTCACGATGCTGCCGTTGATCGTGTCCCCACTGCCCGGGCGGATCAGCCCGTCACCATCCGCGTCGTCGATCGTCATCGTCACGACAGTGATCGTCGTCGGCAAGGGCGGCGGCACGCCGGGATCGAAGTTCCCGGCAATCGTCTGATCCGTATAGATCGGCATGGCTTCCCCATCTTGCTGTCTGCAGACCAGCGTGGGATGGATAGGCTGTGGCTTTGTTTCCATCGTGGAACCGATGGGGCCATTTTGCGGTCATTGCGGGGCCGCGCCACAGCGCCGCCGCCGTGATCTGCTGCGGTAACGGGCGGGACATGGCACATCGGCGGAGGCGGGCATGAAGATCGCGACATTCAACATCAACGGCATCAAGGCGAGGATCGAGGCCCTGAGCGACTGGCTGGGCGCGTTTCGGCCCGAGGTCGCCCTGTTGCAGGAGATAAAGTCCGTCGACGAGGGTTTTCCGCGCAGCCATTTCGAGGATATGGGCTACCGCGTTGAAACCCATGGCCAAAAGGGCTTCAACGGCGTCGCCATCCTTTCGCGCCTGCCGCTGGAGGATGTGACGCGCGGCCTGCCGGGCGACGAGACAGACGAACAGGCGCGCTGGATCGAGGCGACCGTGATGGGCGAGACCAATGCCGTGCGGGTGGCCGGCCTCTACCTGCCCAACGGCAACCCTGCGCCGGGGCCGAAATACGACTACAAACTCGCCTGGATGGCCCGGATGGAGGCGCATGCCCGGACCCTTTTGGCGCAGGAAATGCCGCTGGTCGTGGCAGGCGATTACAACATCATCCCGCAAGACGAGGATGCCGCAAAGCCCGAGGCCTGGCGCGCCGATGCGCTTGCCCTGCCGCAAAGCCGTGCTGCCTACCGCCGCATCCTGAACCTCGGCTTCACCGAAGCCATCCGGGCGCGCACACAGGCCCCGGGCCTCTACAGTTTCTGGGACTATCAGGCTGGCGCGTGGGAACGGAACAACGGCATCCGCATCGACCACCTGCTGCTGAGCCCACAGGCCGCCGACCTGCTGGCCGACGCCGGGATAGACAAGGCCGTGCGCGGGCGCGAAAGCCCTCAGACCACGTGCCGGTCTGGATCGATCTGGCCGCCTGATCCGCGCCATAATTGCATTTGCAAAAAACTTGCGCCACCGGTTTGACCTTTTGGTTGATTTCCGTCCCGACGTCATGTCTCAATCTGGCGCAGGTTGTAACATACCTGTCACACAAGAGCGTTAAGCGCCACGCGGAGGGGCGGCCACACAGGTCCCCTTTCGTTTCCTGACCGACATGAAGCGCCGGGTGACCGGCCGGAGGAGAAACATATGAAATTCCGTCACTTCGCTGCGGCAAGCGCCGTCAGCGTCCTTGCCCTGAGCAGCGCCGCCGCGGCCCAGACGCAGATCGACTGGTGGCACGCCATGGGCGGCGAACTGGGCGAGAAGACCGAAGCGCTGGCGACCGCCTTCAACGCGACCCAGTCCGACTTCGTCGTCGTGCCCTCCTACCGCGGCTCCTATACCGAGACGATGACCGGCGCGATCGCGGCCTTCCGCGCGGGCGAACAGCCCGACATCGTGCAGGTCTTCGAGGTCGGCACCGGCACCATGATGGCGGCCCAAGGCGCCATCGTCCCGGTCCACCAGCTGATGGCCGACGCGGGCGTCGCGTTCGACCCCAGCGCCTTCCTGCCGTCGGTCGTGGGCTATTACATGGACCCCGAGGGGAACATGCTCTCGATGCCCTTCAACTCCTCCACCCCGATCCTCTACTACAACCGCAACGTGTTCGAGGCCGCCGGTCTTGACCCGAACACGCCCCCCACCACTTGGGCCGAGGTTGAGGCATTCTCGCGCCAGATCGTCTCTTCGGGTGCGGCGCCTTGCGGCTTCACCTCGCGCTGGGTCAGCTGGGCGCAGCTGGAAAACTTCTCGGCCTGGCACAACCAGCAGATCGGCACGCTGCAAAACGGCTTCGGCGGTCTCGAAACCGAGCTGACCTTCAACGGCCCCGTGCAGGTGCGCCATTGGGAAAATCTCGCCCGCTGGGAGGATGAGGGTCTCTACCGCTACGCAGGCCCCGGCGGCGGCAATGATGCCGGCCCCGCCTTCTACTCGCAGCAGTGCGGGATCATGATGGAATCCTCCGCCGGCCGCGCGGGCGTCATGGCGAACGCCACCGAATTCGACGTCGGCTTCGGCATGCTGCCCTACTACGAGGACGTTCCGGGCGCACCGCAGAACTCGATCATCGGCGGTGCAACGCTTTGGGTTCTGGCTGGCGGCAGCGAAGAGGAACAGCGCGGCGTGGCAGAATTCTTCAACTTCCTCTCCTCGCCCGAGATACAAGCGCAGTGGCACCAGGACACCGGCTACCTGCCCATTACCCAGTCCGCCTATGAGCTGAGCCAGGCGCAGGGCTATTACGACGCCAACCCCGGTGCCGATGTCTCGATCCGGCAGATGACGCTGAACGAGCCGACCGACAATTCCCGCGGTCTGCGGTTCGGCAACTACGTCCAGATCCGCACCGTCATCGACGAGGAATTCGAGCGTCTGCTCTCGGGTGCCGTCGATGCGCAGGGCGCGCTGGATGCCGTGGTGGAGCGTGGCAACGCGCTGATCCGCGAATTCGAAGACGCCAACGGCTGATCCCGTTGACCTGACCACCGGCCCGCGCCGCACCTGTTGCGGCGCGGGCCTTTCCATCGCGCCTTGCGGCGCGGGGCTTTGCGCCTTGGGGGCATGATGCAGACGAAACGCACGATCTTCGGCAACAAGGGCCTGCCCTATCTGTTGCTGGCACCTCAGATCATCATCACCTGCATCTTCTTTCTCTGGCCCGCAGCGCAGGCAGTGCGCACATCCTTCCTGCGCGAAGACGCGTTCGGGCTGAATTTCACCTTCGTCGGTTGGCGCAACTACACGCGGCTTTTCGAAAGCCCCGAATACCTCAATGCGATGAAGGTTACGGTGATATTTTCGATCTCGACCGTGATCCTGGCGCTGGGCGTGTCGCTTGTCCTCGCGCTCGCCGTCGACCGGATGATCCGCAGCGGGCGCGCTTACACGACCCTTCTGGTCTGGCCCTATGCCATCGCCCCCGCCATCGCGGGCGTCCTGTGGTGGTTCATCTTCAACCCGACCATCGGGATCATGCCCTACATCTTGGAGAACTGGTTCGGCTATGACTGGAACCACCTGCTGACGGCGTCTGACGCCATGATCCTCGTGGTGATAGCGGCCGCATGGAAACAGATCAGCTACAACTTCCTGTTCTTCCTTGCTGGCCTGCAATCCATCCCCAATTCCCTGCGCGAGGCCGCCGCCATAGACGGCGCGGGCCCGTTCAAGCGGTTCTGGACCATCACCTTGCCGCTTTTGTCGCCCACGACCTTTTTCCTTCTGGTCGTCAACATCGTCTACACGCTGTTCGAAACCTTCGGGGTGATCCATGCCACCACCGAGGGCGGACCGTCGCAAGCGACGAATATTCTTGTCTACAAGGTGTTCCGCGACGGGTTTGTCAATCTCAACATGGGGTCGTCGGCGGCGCAATCGGTGATCCTGATGGGGATCGTGATCGTGCTGACCGTCATCCAGTTCCGCTTCGTGGAACGTCGCGTGACCTACTGAGGGGGCCGGGGACATGGTCGAAAATCAACGCTGGCTCGATTATCTGGCCCATGCCGTCCTGATCTGCGGCGTCATCATCGTAGCCTTTCCGGTCTATGTGGCCGTCGTCGCCTCGACGCATGAGCCGACGGCCTTCACCTCCGGCACCATCCCGCTTTTGCCGGGTGGCAACGTCGTGGAGAGCTACACCGGTGTGTTTCAGGGCGGCATCGCCGCGCAGATGTCGGTGCCTATCGGTGTGATGCTGACCAATTCCATGATCATGGCGCTGGCCATCGCGTTCGGAAAGATCGTCATCTCGATCCTGTCGGCCTTCGCCATCGTCTATTTCCGCTTTCCCTTCCGGGTGCTGGCCTTCTGGATGATTTTCATCACCCTGATGCTGCCCGTCGAGGTACGGATCGTGCCCACCTTCCAGGTGATCGCGAACCTCAACATGCTGAATTCATACTACGGCCTGACCGTGCCGCTGATGGCGTCGGCCACCGCCACCTTCCTGTTCCGGCAGGTGTTCCTGACCATCCCCGACGAGATGATGGAGGCCGCCCGCATCGACGGCGCGGGCCCGATGAAGTTTTTCCGCGACATCCTCTTGCCGATGTCGCAGACCAACATCGCCGCCCTTTTCGTCATCCTCTTCATCTACGGCTGGAACCAGTATCTCTGGCCGATCCTTGTCACGACCGACGACAGCTACCAGACCATCGTCGCGGGCATCAAACGGATGTCCGACGTGGTCGACAGCGAACCCTTGTGGAACTCCATCATGGCAGTGACGGTGCTGGCCATGCTGCCGCCCGTCGCCGTCGTCATCTTCATGCAAAGGCTCTTCGTGAAGGGCCTCGTGGACAGCGAGAAATAACATGGCCGAGCTGAAACTTCGTAACGTGGGCAAGACCTATCTGGGCGGCGTCAGCGCTGTGCGTGGTGCCTCGGTCGACATCGCGGATGGCGAATTCATCGTGCTGGTCGGCCCGTCGGGCTGCGGCAAGTCCACGATCCTGCGCATGATCGCGGGGCTGGAAACGATCACCGAGGGCGAGGTGGAAATTGCGGGCCGCATCGTAAACAAGCTGGAACCGGCCGAGCGCGACATCGCCATGGTGTTCCAGAACTACGCGCTCTACCCGCACATGTCGGTGCGGCGGAACATGGAATACGGGCTGCGCAATCGCGGCACCCCGCGCGCCGGAAATCGACCGCCGCATTTCGCAGGCTGTCGGAGACGCTGCAAATCACCCAATACCTTGACCGCAAGCCTCGCGCGCTGTCGGGCGGCCAGCGCCAGCGCGTCGCCATGGGGCGCGCCATCGTGCGCGAGCCGGCGGTGTTCTTGTTCGATGAACCGCTGTCAAACCTCGACGCGAAGCTGCGCACGCAATTGCGCGCCGAATTGAAGGATCTGCACCGCCGCCTTGGCGCGACCTTTGTTTTCGTGACCCACGATCAGGTCGAGGCGATGAGCCTTGCCGACCGCATCGTCATCATGTCCGAGGGGCAGATCGAACAGATCGGCACGCCGATGGACCTTTATGAAAACCCGCCAGCCGTTTTGTGGCCGAATTCATCGGCGCGCCGCCGATGAACGTCTTCGACATCGCCTCCCCTGCCGGGCAGGCTTTCGCCGCTATCGCGCGCGGTGCGCCTGCGGGCGCGGACGCGGTGGGGGTGCGCCCCGAACAGCTTCGGATCGGGCGCGAGGGCGTCGAGGCAGAAGTGATGCTGGTCGAGGCGCTGGGGGCCGAAACCCTGATCCACCTGCGCATCGGCGCCGACCGTCTGGTCCTGCGCGACGGCCATGGCAGCCTGCTCAAGGTCGCTCAGACCCTGCGACTGGAGGCCGAGGCCGAAGCGATCCGCTTTTTCGACACGCAGGGGCGGTCGATGGTCCGCGCCGGAAAACCCGCCCTCAGCGTCGTAGACTAAAGCCGGGAAACCCCAGCCTCTCGCCCTACTCCGCCGCCTTGGCGGGCGTTGGCCCGGCGGTCAGCGCGACCCAGGCGTCATATTGCGACAAGAACACCTTGCCCGTCAGCGCCTGCAGGAAGTGGGTCTTTTTCTAGCCGGTCTGTCACCGGCCCCTTCACCTCGGACATGTGCAGCGTGATGCCCATGTCCTTCAGCCGATGGTTCAGCGCCTCCAGCGCCTCGAGCGCGGAAAAGTCGATCACGTTCACCGCCGAGCACATCAGCACCACATGCCGGATCGGCCCGCCGGTGCCGACGCGGTCCAGCACGTAATCTTCAAGGAAGCGTGCGTTCGGGAAATACAGGCTCTCGTCGATGCGAATGGTCAGGATGGCGGGGTCCGTCTCCACCTTGTGGCGGTGGATGTTGCGGAAATGCTGGGTGCCGGGCACCAGCCCCACCTCGGCCACATGCGGGCTTTGACGTCTTGTAGAGATGCAGCAGGATCGACAAGATCACACCCGCCGACACGCCCGTTTCCACGCCGAAGCTCAGCGTCAGCAGGATCGTGGCGGTCACAGCCGCGAAATCTGCCTTGGAGTAGGTCCAGGCGGTCTTGAGGATCGAGAAATCGACAAGGCTCAGCACCGCCACGATGATGGTGGCCGCCAGCGTCGCCGTCGGTAGGAAGAAGATCAGCGGCGTGAGCGCCATGGCGGCGATGGCCAAACCCACCGCCGTATAGGCCCCCGCTGCCGGTGTCTCGGCGCCCGCATCGTAGTTCACCACCGACCGCGCGAAGCCGCCCGTCACGGGATAACCCCCGGTGAAGCCCGCACCAAGATTGGCGGCGCCCAGTCCGATCAGCTCCTGATTGGGGTCGATCCTTTGGCGCTTCTTGGCCGCCAAAGTCTGCGCGACCGAGATGGATTCCACGAACCCGATGACCGAGATCAGCAGCGCGGGCACGAACAGCGCCGTGAGCAGCCCGAAATCGAAACTCGGCAGGGTCAGCGGCGGCAACGATTGCGGCACGTCGCCCACGATGGACACACCCCGCTCTGAGAGGCCGAAACCCCAGACGGTCAAGGTCGTCACGACAACAGCGGCGACCGGACCGGCCTTTTGCAGCACATCGGCGAGCTTGGGCCGAACACCCCGCCCGATCAGAAAGGGCTTCAACCCCTTGCGGACCCAGAACAAAAAGAGTGTCGCGCCTACCCCGATGGCGATGGTCACCGGGTCTGCGTCATTCATGTTCGCGTTCAGCGTATACAGCACTTCGGGCAGCGTATGCCCCGAAGCGGAAATGCCCAGGATATGCTTGATCTGGCTTGCCGCGATCAAGATGCCGCTTGCAGTGATGAAGCCCGCGATGACCGGATGGCTCAGGAAATTGGCCAAGAACCCCAGCCTGAGCAGCCCCATCCCCAACAAGATCGCCCCCGACATGGCGGCCAGCGTCAGCGCCGCGACCGCATAGCTTACCGTGCCCGCCTCCGCCACCTGCCCCACGGCAGCCGCCGTCATCAGCGACACCACCGCCACAGGCCCCACCGCCAGCGCGCGGCTGGTGCCGAAGACCGCGTAGAGGATGATCGGCAGGATCGAGGCGTAAAGCCCCGCCTCGGGCGGCAATCCCGCCAGCATCGCATAGGCCAGCGACTGCGGGATCAGCATGATGGTGACGATCACCGCCGCCATCATGTCGTTTTGCAGCGCGTCGCGGTCATAGCGGCGGCCCCAGTCGAGGACGGGAACATATCTGCGCAAGGTCTCGATCATGGGGATGGTCTTTTCAGGGGGTTGGGGCGGCACCCATCGCGCCGCCCATAGGAGGCAAGATTACTTCGCCGCGCCCGTCATCTTGGCCGATGCCATTGACCAGAGCGCACCACAGCGCGCGCCGGACCGGCAATACGCCAGAACCGGGCCGGGCAGATCTTGCACCATCTGGCCAAAGCTACGCGCATCGGCATCCTTGATCAGGCCGGGGACAACCGGAAGATTGCGGAACTGAAGACCCAGCTTGCGGGCGGCAACCTCGATCCCGGCGACCGGCGGCTGGCCCGGCTCTTCGCCATCGGGGCGGTTGCAGATGATCGAGCGATAGCCTTGAGCGGCCAGTGCAGGCAAATCGGCGGCGGTGATCTGTCCGATGACGGAAAGGCGGTCGGTAACTTTGCGGGCGCCCATAGAGGAGCCTCCTTTTCGGAAGTATTTACAGTGGTTTGAGGGAACCCGACGGCCGCCAAGACCGCCGGGACAAGATCAAAGGCCGTTGACCGGCACCTTGAGCATCGGACGCCCGTCCTTGTCGGTCGGGATTGCGCCTGCGCGCATGTTCACCTGCAGCGACGGGATGATCAGACGCGGCATCGCCAGTTGCGCGTCGCGCTCTGTGCGGAACTTGACGAAATCCTCTTTCGTCTTGCCGCCGCCGACATGGATATTGTGCGCCTTTTCCTCGCCCACGGTGGTTTCCCACGCGATGTCGCGGCCATTGGGGCCGTAATCGTGGCACATGAACAGACGCATCTCGTCGGGCAGGGCCAGCACCTTCTGGATGCTGTCGTAAAGCGTGCCTGCATCCCCGCCGGGGAAATCGGCGCGCGCCGATCCGCCATCGGGCATGAAGAGCGTGTCGCCGACAAAGGCCGCGTCACCCATCACGTGCACCATGCAGGCGGGCGTGTGGCCGGGCGTATACATGGCGAAGGCGTGCATGTTGCCGATCATGTAGGTGTCGCCATCCTCGAACAGCGCATCGAACTGGCTGCCATCGCGCTGGAACTCGGTGCCCTCGTTGAACACCTTCCCGAAGGTGTCTTGCACCACCATGATCTTCGACCCGATACCGATCTTTCCACCCAGCCTTTGCTGAATGTAGGGCGCCGCCGACAGGTGGTCTGCGTGGACATGGGTCTCGATGATCCAGTCCAGCGTCAGGCCCTGCGTCTCGATGGCGGCGATCAGGGCGTCGGCGTGGTCATAGGTGATGCGGCCAGCCGCGTAGTCGATGTCCATCACGCTGTCGATGATGGCGCAATGGTTCGACGCGGGGTCTTTCACGATGTAGCTGATCGTGTTGGTCGCCTCGTCGAAAAAGGCCTGAACGTGCGGATGGACGTCCATCTTGACGGGATAGTCGATCATGTCGGGATCCTCCGGGATCATTGGGCTGGCTGCGCACGGGCGCGCGACAGCGACTGCAGGTATTTCGCGGCGAAGATGCCCGCGAGCATAGCGACGACAAAGGCGATCACGTCGATCCGCCCCGTGCCAAGCGCGGGCAATGCGCCACCGGGGCAGAAGCCCGCGATGCCCCAACCCACGCCGAAGACGGCCGACCCGCCGATCAGCCGCGCATCAAGGTTGCGCGCCGTGGGCAGCATGAACTTGCCCTCGAAGATCGGACGCCCGCGGCCAAAGACCAGCCGATAGCCCAATGCGGTCACGACCAGCGCGCCGCCCATGACGAAGGCAAGGCTTGGGTCCCAGGACCCGGCCACATCGAAGAAGTTGATGACCTTGGCGGGGTTCGCCATGCCCGACACCACGATGCCGGTGCCGAAGACCACGCCGATGAGATAGATCAGGATCAGACGCATTCCCTCACCCTCCGATCACGTGGCGCACGACGAAGACCGTCACCGCCGTTGTAGCCATGAAGGTCAGCGTGGCCGCGATCGACCGCGGGCTCAGCCGCGCCATCCCGCAGACCCCGTGCCCCGAGGTGCAGCCAGACCCGTAGGTCACGCCCACCCCCACGATGAACCCGCCGATCAGCAGCATCGGCATCGACACCGGCACAGTGATCTCGGGCATGCCGCCCGTCACCAGCCAGAAGACGGCAGGCCCGGTGACCATCCCGGCCAGCAGCGCCACACGCCAGCTCATGTCTGCGACGGAGGCGGGCGCGAAGATGCCGGCCAGAACGCCGGTCGCCCCCATCACCCGCCCTGCCACCAGCATCAGCAGCACAGAGGCCAGTCCGATCAGAACCCCGCCCCCCAGCGATTGCCAAGGCGTGAAGACGGTCTCGATCATGCCGCACCTCCCGGTGCGACTCGCCCACGAATCTCAATGATTGCAGTGATCTGCATGGATAATCCTCCTGTTCGCACCATCATGAATAGCGCAAACGGGCCGGACAATCGGTGATCTAGTCACACAAGTCGCAGATCAGCTTTCGGCCAGCCCGCGCAGCCCCTCGCAATCGAGGATCTCGACGGTGCCCCGCGCCTGCGCCACCCAGCCGCGTCGCTGGAACTCGGCCAATTGCCTCGAGATCACCTCCCGCGCGGTGCCAAGCTCTGCCGCCAGCTGCGCATGGGTCGCCTTCAGCACCCCGGCATCCGCCCGCTCGATGATCTTCTGTGCGAGGCGAATGTCCATCCGCCGGAACGCGATATCCTCGATCACATGGAACAGGTCTGTGATACGCCGCGAATAGGCGCGGAACACGAAATTGCGGAACTCCTTGGACGAGGCAATCAAGTCGTCGAACACCGCCCGCGGTATGGCCGCCGCCACGATGTCGGTCTCGGCGATACCTTCCGCCGAATGATCCTCGTAGGCCAGCATGCAGGCCGTGGTCAGCACGCAGCTTTCTCCTGCCGTCACCCGGTAGAGCACCACTTCCCGCCCGTTCTCTGCCAGCTGCTGCACCCGCACCGTGCCGTCGAGCAGCAAGAGCAGGTTGTCGGGCGACTTGCCCGGTCCGAAGATCGTGGTGCCCTGCGCCACCCGGATCACCTTGCTGCGCGCGCTGAGCAGGTCGCGGATGCGCGGCTCCAGCCCGCTCAACCCGGCAAAGCGGTCGATCCAGTCACTCTCGCGGGCAGGGGCGGGCATCATGGGGCTCCGATGGGCAGGTCCTTCGCCCTAAGGATGTAGACCGGCCCGCAGTCAATTGCATCCCCCACCGCACAAAGGGCGATGGCTGGACAAGCCTGCAATCCTCTCCATACTGGCGCCAGTTAACAAAAAACGACAGGGAGCTGACCCATGACCATCCGTTTCGCCGCCTTCGGCGCGGCCCTTCTCGCGACGACCGCGCTGACCGCGGCCGCCGCCTCCGCCGAAACCCTCCGCTGGGCCCGAGCCTCCGAGGCGCTGACCCTCGACCCCCATTCCCAGAACGAGGGCCCGACCACCACCCTCATGCACCAGATCTACGAGCCGCTGATCGTGCGCAACATGCTGGGCCAGATGGAACCCGCGCTGGCGCTCAGCTGGGAACCCTCGTCCGATGATCCAAATGTCTGGGTCTTCCAGTTGCGCGAGGGCGTCACCTACCACGGCGGCGAAACCTTCGATGCGGAAGACGTGGTCTTTTCGCTCAACCGTGCGAAGACCGAGACATCGAACTTCAAGGAACTGCTGACCGGTGTCGTCGAAGTGCGCGCCGCAGGCCCCTACACCGTCGAGATCGTGACCGATGGGCCGAACCCGCTGCTGCCCAACAACCTGACCAACATCATGATGATGGACGCAGGCTGGGCCATGGCCAACGGCGCCGAGGCCGTACAGGACTACGCCGCGGGCGAAGACACCTTTGCCGCGCGCAACGCCAACGGCACCGGCCCCTTCATCTTGCAAAGCCGCGAGGCCGACGTGCGCACGGTGATGACCCAGAACCCGAACTACTGGGGCATCGGCACCTTTCCGATGGCCGTCACCGAACTGATCTTCACCCCGATCCAGAACCCCGCCACCCGCGTCGCGGCGCTTCTGACAGGCGAGGTCGACTTCATCCAGGACGTGCCGGTGCAGGATCTGGTCCGCGTCGACGCGGCCGACGGCATCGGCCTCGCCACCGCCGCGCAGAACCGAAACATCTTCTTCGGCATGAATGTGGGCGACGACGACCTGACGCTCGACAGCGTAGAGGGGGCGAATCCGCTCGCCGATGTCCGCGTGCGCCAGGCCATCAATATCGCGATCAACCGAGAGGCGATCCAGCAGGTCGTGATGCGTGGCCAGTCCGACCCCTCGGGCGCCATGCTGCCCCCGCCCGTCAACGGCTGGACGCCGGAACTTGCCGCCTATCCCGCCTATGACGTGGAGGCCGCCCGCGCCCTGATGGCCGAGGCAGGCTATGGCGACGGCTTCTCGATCCAGCTCGACTGCCCCAACGACCGCTATGTCAACGACGAGGCGATCTGCCAGGCCGCCGTCGGCATGCTCGCCCAGATCGGGATCACCGTGAACCTCTCGGCCCTGCCGCGCGCCCAGCACTTCCCGCTGATCGCCAACGAGCAGACAGATTTCTACCTGCTGGGCTGGGGCGTTCCGACCTACGATTCGGAATACGTGTTCAACTTCCTCTACCACACGATGGGCGATGGCCGGGGCTCTTGGAACGGCACGCGTTTCTCCAACGCCGAGATGGACGCGATGATCCAGACGCTGACCTCGAACACCGATCTGGAGGCGCGCAACCAGACGGTCGCAGATCTCTGGGCGATGGCCGAGGAAGAGCTGATCTATATCCCGATCCACAACCAGGTGCTGAACTGGGGCATCGCGGATGCGTGGTCGACGGATGTGGATGCCGACGACAGCGTGATGTTCAAGTATTTCGACGCGAACTGAGGGCGAAGGCAGTCAGGTGAGACACGAACCGCTCCGGGAAACCGGGGCGGTTTTCGTTTTGGGTGCCCCTTGCCGACCTCCGGCAGTCTCGCGACTGACCACGCGCCCGACAGGAAGAGCGGAAGTGCGCGGCCAGCCGAGCCCCTCAGGAGCAAAGAACGCCGGTTCGAGCCCCTCCGGATCGTCAAGCGCGCGCCCTTGACCGAATAGCCACGCCTATTCACTCTGTGATCCTGGGGTTCGATGGAGGAAAAGATGCAGCACATCGCGCAAATGAACATGGGCTACCTTTTGTTCCCTTTTGGCGATCCTCGCATTGCAGGTTTTGAAGAGAACACGGACCTAGTCAACGCCGTGGCCGATAGATCGAAGGGTTTTGTGTGGAGGATGAAGGACGAAGACCTCGCAATTCCTGAGAACGATTACGGCCGTTTGTTCGGACGTCCTGATGTGGCTCTGGCAACCCTCTCGGTTTGGGAAAGCTGCGAGGACTTTGCGCATTTCGTGCACAAGACCATCCATGGGACGTTCCTGAACCGCCGGGCAGAATGGTTCGAACGTGTGGACGCGCCATCATATGTGATCTGGCCGATACGGGCGGGCCATATCCCCAATCTGGTCGAGGGCAGGGAAAGGTTGATGCTCCTGCGGAAAAACGGGCCCAGCGAGGAGGCCTTTGATTTCAGCTACAGGACCTGATTGCTCGCTGTTCGCCTGGGCAAACTCAACCCCAGGCAGCAAACCAGCCGCCTTGTCCGCACAGCCGCCTCCCGCGACCTAGGCGGGCGATCCCTGCGCAACGCGACCCTTCTCACCCCGGCACTTTTGGTCACGTCAGAAACCGCCCTGAATGCCGGGGCGGCCTTGTCTTGGGGTGCAGGGGCTTAGTGCCGTCAGCGCCGGGCTGCGAAGAAATCGCGCATCAGCGCAGCCGCCTCGGCCTCGCCGATGCCGCCATAGACCTCGGGTGCCCAATGCGACTGGCTGTGGTCAAAGACCCGCGGCCCCTGCGCCACGCCGCCGGATTTTGGATCACTCGCCCCGTAATAGAGCCGCGACAGCCGTGCGGCCGCAATCGCGCCCGCGCAGGCCGGGCAAGGTTCCAGCGTCACCCACAGATCGCAGCCTGTCAGCCGCTCGGACCCCAGCGCCCGACAGGCCGCGCGGATCGCCAGCATCTCGGCATGCGCCGTGGGGTCGGTCAATTCGCGCATCCGGTTGCTGCGCGCGCGATGACCTGCCCGTTCTTCACGATGACAGCGCCCACCGGCACCTCGCCCGCCGCGGCGGCCGCACGCGCCTCTGCCATCGCCGCATCCATGAAGGAGATGAAACTGCCCATGGCCGCCGTGATCGTGCCTTTCGCTTTGGCTGTCAAACCGCTATGCGGCACTCCATGAGTGAACCTGAACGCATCGCCAAACGCCTCAGCCGTGCCGGGATCGCCTCGCGGCGCGAGGCGGAGCGTCTGATCGAGGCTGGGCGCGTCACCGTGAACGGCAAGGTGATCGACAGCCCGGCGCTGAACGTGACCGAGGCCGACAAGATCACCGTCGATGGCAAAGCGGTAGGTGAAGCGGAACGCCCGCGCCTGTGGCTCTATCACAAGCCCACCGGTCTTGTGACCTCGGCCAGTGACGAAAAGGGCCGCCAGACGGTGTTCGACAGCCTGCCCGCCGACTTGCCGCGCGTGATGAGCGTGGGGCGGCTCGACATCAATTCCGAGGGGCTTTTGCTGCTGACCAATGATGGTGGCATCAAGCGCAAGCTGGAATTGCCGGCGACAGGCTGGTTGCGCAAGTACCGCGTGCGGGTCAAGGGCACGCCGACCGAGGCGACGCTGGAGCCGCTCCGCCGCGGTCTGGTGATCGAGGGCGAGCGGTTTCAGGCGATGGAGGCGACGCTTGACCGTCAGCAGGGTGCGAATGCCTGGCTGACCATCGGTCTGCGCGAAGGCAAGAACCGCGAGATCCGCCGCGCCATGACCGAAATCGGGCTTGAGGTGAACCGCCTGATCCGCGTGTCCTACGGGCCGTTCCGCTTGGGCACGCTGAAGGCCGGAGAGGTCGAAGAGATCAAGCCGCGTGTGTTGCGCGACCAGTTGGGGATCGAGGCCGCCGTCGAAGGCCATGCGGTCGCCAAGGACAAACCCAAGCGCCCGCCGATGCGCAAGAAACCTACCCCTCGTCCCCAGGACCGTCCCGGTCGCCCTTCCCGGCACTGAGGCTTTCACGCTCGATCAGTTTTCCCTGCGCCATGAAGGCCGCGAACAGGAAGGCGGGCAGGCCAAAGGTCTCGAAGGTCACCCAAAACTCCGTGGATTGCGTGCGCCAGACCGCCTCGTTGGCCACCGCCATCAGGGCGAAAACAGCCGCCAGACGGCCCGACAGGATAAGCCAGCCGCGATCCGTCATGGGCAGCATCTCGCCCATCAAGACCTTGAGCCAGCCCTGACCGCGCAAAAGCCCGATGCCCAGCGTTACGGCAAAGAACCCGTAGACCAGCGTGGTCTTCATCTTGAAGAAGCGCTCGTCGTTGAGCCAGATTGTCAGCCCGCCGAAGACCACGACCATGACCGCGGTGAACACCTGCAAGCGGCTGATCTTACCCGTCAGTTTCCACAAGACGGCCATGGACAAGAGCAGCAGCGGCACGAAGCCCGCCGTGACCAGGATGAACCCGTCATAATCGCGCCCGCCGATGGTCCAGGTCACGTCCTGGAACCGCATGTAGGCAAGGAAGAACAGGATCGGCGGCCCAAGCTCCAGCGCCTGCCGGAGCCAGGGATTGACGGATTTATTGACGGTCATGCGTGGCCCTTTCATCGGCCCAACTCAACTATCACCGCACCGGCTGCGATCAACCCCATGAGGGCCAGACGGCGCGGCCCCACCTTTTCCCCCAGCACCAGCCAGCCGATCAGCGCCGCGAAAACGGTCGAGGTTTCGCGCAAGACCGCCGCCTGCCCCACCTGGTCGAGACGGGTGGCCAGCATGATCGAGCCGAAGCTGGCAAAGGCCACGAGGCCGCCGAAGATGCCCCGGATAGCCAGCGGGCCTAGGGGCGGCTTGTCGGGCAAGCGGTTGTAGAACCGCAGCGCGAGCAGCGGGAACAGCAGGCCGTCGAGAAAGAAGAACCACGCCAGAAAGGTGAACGGGTCCGCCGTGGCGCGGATCGCATAGGCGTCATAGGTGGTGTAG
The DNA here is from genome assembly GCA_018401055.1 of Roseicyclus sp. Next base: position 19,724 of record JAGYLB010000097.1, on the reverse strand, counting down.
AGCGCTACGAAGAGGCCGGTCAGCACCGCAAAGCCCAGCGCGGGCACCAGCGTCTCGCGGTCCAGCGTGACATGGATCATGTTGTAGGCCGCAAGCCCGTAAAGCCCCGCCAGCAGAACCGCGACGCCCAGCCATTGCACCGGGTTGAAGGTCTCGCCGAAAACCAGAAACGCACCGATGATGGCGAACAAGGGCCCGGTGCCCCGCATCACCGGGTAGACGACCGTGTAGGCCCCGCGCCGGTAGCTCGCCAGCGTGGCCCATTTGTAAAGCACATGGATGACAAAGGCCCCGGCAAAGATCGGCCACATATGCGGCTCGGGCCAGGGCACCACGAAAAAGGCGAAAGGTGCTGCCATCAGCGCGTAGCTTGCGTCGATGGCGCCCCGCGCCAGCAGCGGGTCGTGACGGCCCTTTTGCAACGCACCAAAGATCGCATGCAGCACAGCGGCCATCAGCGCAAGGATGGTCGCCCAAGACGCGGCCTGTGCCGTGCCCTCGACCGAGGTGATCCAGGCGCTCATGGAAAATTACTCACAGGGACTGTGGATGAATGTCGGAATTACTCAAGGCCTACAAGCGCCTTGGCGAATTCTTCGGGGTCGAAAGGTTGCAAATCGTCAATCTGTTCGCCCACGCCGATCGCATGGATCGGAAGCCCAAACTTGTCGGCCAGCGCCACCAAAACGCCCCCCTTGGCGGTTCCGTCCAGCTTGGTCATTACCAACCCCGAGACATCGGCCAACTCCTGGAAGGTCTTGACCTGGCTCAGCGCGTTCTGGCCTGTGGTGGCATCGAGGACAAGGATCGTGTTGTGCGGCGCGTCGGGGTCCTTCTTGCGGATGACGCGCACGATCTTGGCCAGCTCCTCCATCAGATCGGCGCGGTTTTGCAGCCGCCCGGCGGTGTCGATCATCAGCAGATCGGCACCATCGGCCTCGGCGCGTGTCATCGCGTCATAGGCGAGTGCCGCCGGGTCGGACCCCTCAGGTGCGGTCAGCACCGGCACCCCGGCGCGGCTGCCCCAGACCTGCAATTGCTCGACGGCCGCCGCGCGGAACGTGTCACCGGCGGCGATCACAACGGATTTGCCCGCCGCCTTGAACTGGCTGGCAAGCTTGCCGATCGTCGTGGTCTTGCCCGAACCGTTCACGCCCACGACCAGCACAACCTGCGGTTTCTTGGGGTAGATGGGCATCGGGCGGGCCACGGGCTCCATCACGCGGGCAATCTCGGCGGCGAGCAAGCTCTTGATATCGCTGGCAGACATCATCCGGCCGTGGCGCCCCTCGGCCATGTTGGCGGTGACGCGCAAGGCAGTATCGACACCCATATCGGAGGCAATCAGCAATTCCTCGAGGCTTTCAAGCATCGCGTCATCCAGCGCCCGGCGCGGCTCGGCGGTTCGGCCGACCAGACGCCCGAGAAAGCCGGGCTTGGCGGCTGGCACCGGCTCGGCCATCGGTGCGTCAACCGGAACTGGCACAGGTTTTGGAGCAGGGGCACGGCGTTGGACGGCGGGGCCTGCGGTCGCGGCGCGGTGTCCGGCTCCGGCAAGGCTTCTGGCTGCGGGTCCGGTTCGCTGGCCGCATCCGCCGAACGCTCTTCGATGATGGCGTCCAAGCCTTCGTCGATCTTCGACGAAGATCGGAGCATCCGGTCCTTAAGCTTCTTGAAAAAGGACATGCGCGGCCTTTCGTCTTGTTTTGACCTGCATCTCACCTAATACGGGGCGCGCGCGAAAGGAAGGCCATGGTTTTGCCGAGATTTCGTGCCACATTGCCCATCACACCGCCCAACCTTCAAGGCCCCGCCCGATGCCCGTGATCGCCCGCTATGCCGTCGTAACCCTGATCCCGGCCCTGATGATCGCGCTTGCCGCGACTGTCTGGGGGTTCGGCGGCGTTCTCGCGCTGATCTGGCTGACGCTGGTGGCGGCTGGGATGGACCGGCTGCTTGACCCGCCGGTGCTGAACGATCACGACCACGCGCCTTGGTCCGACCGGCTGGCGCTGGGGCTGGGCGTGATCCACCTTGCACTTTGCCGCTGGTCCTGATGGCCTTGGGCGACCCGCGCCTGTCCTTTGGCGAGACGCTGGCGCTCTTGTTCGCCACTGCCAGCTTCATGGGGCAGGTCAGCCACCCCAACGCGCACGAGTTGATCCACCGCAAAAGCGCGGCTCTGCGCGGCATCGGCGCGGCTGTCTATACCTCGGTCGGCTTCGGGCACCATGTCTCGGCGCACCGGCTGGTGCATCACCGCCATGTCGGCACGCCCGACGACCCCAACACCCCCCTTCCGGGCGAGACTTTCTGGGCCTACCTGCCGCGCGCCTGGCGCGGGTCCTTCGAGGCGGGGCTGGCCTGCGAGATCGAAAGGCTGGAACGGCGCGGCCTGACCGGGCGGAGCGCGCACAATCCCTATCTGGTCTGGGTCGGCGGCGCGGCCCTGTCGTTTGCTCTGGCCATTGTCATCGCGGGCATTGGGGGCGCGCTGGCGCTAATCGTGCTGGCCCTGCTTTTCGGCGGGCAGGTGTTGATGTCGGATTACATCCAGCATTACGGGCTGCAGCGGCTGGAATTGCCCAACGGCCGCGTCGAACCGGTGGCCCCGCACCACAGCTGGAATGCGCCGCGCGGCTTTTCATCCTATCTGATGATGAACGCGCCCGCCCATTCCGAGCATCACATGCACCCTGACAGGCCCTATGACCGGCTCGACCCACAGGCCGATGTGCCGACCTTGCCATGGTCCTTGCCGGTGATGGCCACGCTGGCGATGATCCCGTCGGTCTGGCATCGGGTGATGGATCGCCGTGCGCTGAAGGTCATGGAAGCGGCACAGGCCCGTTTGGCCGCGACGCCCGCCGTGCGGCCACGCCGCCCACACCGCGACATGTCCACACCCGGCCCCCAAGCAGTCTTGGTCGATGACGATGCCGCGCTGGTGGCGCGCATCGCGCGGATGATCGACTGATCGCTGCGCTCAGAGCGTGACGCCCTGACGCCCCGCCAGATCGCAGAAAAACTGCCAAGCCACCCGTCCCGACCGCGACCCGCGCGTGGCCTGCCACTCGATCGCCTCGGCGACCAGCTGGCTGTCCTCGACCTGCACGCCATGGGCCGCGCAATAGCCACGGATCATCGTCAGGTATTCATCTTGCGAACACGGGTGGAAGCCCAGCCAGAGCCCGAAGCGATCCGACAGCGACACCTTTTCCTCGACCGCCTCGGAGGGGTTGATCGCCGAGGAGCGTTCATTCTCGATCATGTCGCGCGGCATCAGGTGGCGACGGTTCGAGGTCGCATAAAACACGACATTGTCCGGCCGCCCCTCGACCCCGCCATCCAAGACCGCCTTGAGCGATTTGTAATGCTGGTCGTCATGGGAAAACGACAGGTCGTCGCAAAACAAGATCACCCGCACCGGGGCCGCGCGCAGCAGCGTCAGAAGGCGCGCGATGCTGCCCAGATCCTCGCGCTGCACCTCGACCAGCTTGAGGTCGGGCGCGTCAGCCAGACAAGCGGCATGCACCGCCTTGACGAGCGAGGATTTGCCCATCCCGCGCGCACCCCAGAGCAGCGCGTTGTTGGCAGGCAGGCCACGCGCGAATTGCGCGGTATTGGCCAAAAGCGTGTCGCGCGACCGGTCCACCCCGTGCAGCAGCGACAGGTCCACGCGGTTGACCCGGTCCACGGGCGCAAGCCGGTCTGGGTCGGCGTGCCAGACGTAGGCCGTGGCGACATGCCAGTCGGGGGGAGCTGCGGGGGCGGGCGCCATGCGCTCCAGCGCCGCCGCGATGCGGGTCAGGGCGTTATCGTTCATAGGGATCAAAGCTCTTCGTTTTCGCCAAGGATGCCTTCGGCGCGCAGGCGACGAATTTTTGACCGTTCCACCAGACGCACCAGCACGATCGACACTTCGTACAGGCCGTAGACCACCACGAAAAGGATAAGCTGCGTGACAACATCGGGCGGCGTCACCAGAGCGGCCAGCGTCAAGATGCCCACCACCGCCCATTTGCGCACATTGCCAAGCCCCGCCGCCGTCACCAGCCCCGCCTTGCCCATGAGGGTCAGCAGCACCGGCAACTGGAAGCACAAGCCGAAGGCGAAGATGAATTTCAGCGCCAGATCAAGGCTTTCACGAACCGAGCCAAGGAAAATGGTCTGGATGCCATCGGCAGGGGCGGCGTTGGGGTTCTCGAACGTGCCATCGCCCGCGATCATGTTGGCCAAGGCCGGGATGGCGTCGGAAAAGCCGATGAAGAAATTCATCGCCAAGGGCGTCACGACGTAATGGGCAAAAGACGCGCCCATCAGGAACAAGACCGGCGAGGCCACGAGAAAGGGCAGGATCGCGCCCTTTTCGGATTTGTAGAGGCCCGGAGCTACGAAGCGCCACAACTGGTGGGCGATGACCGGGAAACTGACCGCAAAGCCCATGATGATCGAGATCCGGATCAGGACGAAGAATTTTTCCTGCGGGGCGGTGAAAATCAGCCGCGCATCCTCGCCGCGCGCGCGCAAAACCTCGGCCAAGGGCTGCGAGATGAATTCAAGGATCGGTTCGGCCACCGTGAACATCGCGACCATGCCGACGACAAAGGCCAGAACCGCGCGGATCAACCGCGTGCGCAGCTCTGCCAGATGCTCGATCAGGGGGGCGGAACTGTCTTCGATCTGGTCTTCCGCGCTCATGATGAGGTGGACCCGCTGCGCGCCGCTTCGATCACCGGCGCGGGCTCTGCCGTCACCTCGGCCGAAGGTGCCTCAAGCGGGGCTTGCGCCGCGGCGCTGGCGGCGGCCTGTTTGTCCGCGATGGTCTGGTCGATCTTGGCCTTGCGCCGCGCCTCGACCTCGTCGCGCATCTGCTTGGTAGCGGCGGCCTTTTCCTCGGCCATCTTGCGACTGTGGCTGCCTTCCGGGAATTTCTCGGGGTCCAGATCGAAATCGTCGCCAAAGGTATCCTTCAGCGCGCTCATCCCGGCCTTCTTCGGGTTGGCGGCGAAATTGGTCGCCTTGCGCAGGTCGCGGTTAAGCTCGGTCATGCCGGTCTCGTCGGCGGCCTCGTCCATGGCGCGCTGGAAATCCTTGGCCATGGCCCGGACCCGGCCCGTGAACTGTCCGACCTTCCGAAACATCATCGGAAGTTCCTTGGGCCCCACGACGATCAGCGCCACGATGCCGATCACCAGCAGCTCCATCCAGCCGATATCAGGCATGAGCGTCCCTATGCGCTAGGCAAACCGCCCCCGGCTGCACGCGGAGGCCGGGTCGCGATCAGGCGTTGTCGCGTTCGGCCCGCGGCGTCACGTCGCGCGCGGCAGGCGTGTCTTCTGCGGTGTTCGATGCGTTCTCGATCTCTTGAGTCGAATCCTTCACGCCGCGCTTGAAGGCGGTGATGCCCTTGCCGACCTCGCCCATCAGGCCCGCGATCTTGCCGCGGCCGAACAGGACAAGGACCACAACTGCGATAAGCAAAAGGCCCGCCGGTCCGATATTGTTGAGCATGGCTCTCTCCCTAACCCCGCGCCGATCCCATGGGATGCGCGGTTTGCTGCTGGACGTCAGGGCATATAGGTAGGCGTTCCGCGCGCCAGTTCAAAGCCCCAAAACGCGAAAGGCCGCGCCGCGATCAGCGCTTTTTCGCAAAGACAAAACAACGGTCGCGCCGCACGGTCAGCCACAGCGGCGTGCCGGGCTTTGGCAGAAACACCGCCGGAACCGTCGCCTTGAGGATGCCGCCGTCGAAATCCATGCGGAATTCCACAAGGCTTTCGTGGCCCATGAAGCGCGCCCGTTCGACCACGCCGCGCGCGGGCGTGCCATCTTGCGGGGTCGGGTTGGGGCCGCGCCCGCCCCGGTCAAAGTCGATCTTGACGTGCTGCGGGCGGAACACGATTTCCACCTCGGTGCCATCGGCATGGCCGGGGGCAAGGAACTGCCCAAACGCCGTGTCAACCAACGCGCCCTGAACCGTGCCCAAGATCACGTTGATATCGCTGAAAAAGGCCGCGGCCGCCTTGTCACAGGGCGCATTGTAGATGTTGTAGGGCGCGCCTTTCTGCACGATCTGACCGTCGCGCATCAGCGCGATCTGGTCGGCCATGCGCATCGCCTCTTCAGGCTCGTGGGTGACGAGCACCACTGCAGTCCCCTCGTCCTTGAGCAGCTGCAGCGTCTCGTCGCGAATACCGTCGCGCAGGCGGTTGTCGAGGCCTGAGAACGGCTCGTCCATCAGCATGATCCGCGGCCGCGGCGCGAGCGCCCGGGCCAGCGCCACACGCTGCTGTTCACCGCCCGACAGCATGTGTGGCGATTTGTCGGCATAGCCCGCCAGATCGACCCGTTCCAGCAATTCGGCAACCCGCGCCTTGGTTTCCACACGCGGCCCGCGCAGGCCGAATGCGACGTTCTGCCCGACTGTCAGGTGAGGAAAAAGGGCGAAATCCTGAAAGATAAGGCCGACGCCGCGCGCCTCTGGCGGCAGGTGGATGCTTGCGTCCGACAGGGTCGCGCCATCGGCGCGCAGGCCGCCCGAGGTTTGCCGCTCCACCCCCGCGATCACCCGCAAGGTGGTCGACTTGCCGCAACCCGAGGGGCCCAGAAGGCACAGAATCTCACCCGCGCGCACGGCAAAGCTGACATCTTGCACCACCGCGCGCCCGTCGAAGCGGCAGGTGACATGGTCGACCTCGAGGCGCGGGGGGGTGGGCATCCGGCACGATTACCTGATCAAATCAATCGGAAACACTCGCTATCAGGCCTGCCCCGGCGGGGCAAGGCAGGCCTGCCGCACCGGTCAGATCGTCGCGCTGGTCTGGCCACCATCAAGCAAGATGTTCTGCCCCACGATGAACCCCGCATGTTGCGAACACAGGAAAGCGCAGGTGGCGCCGAATTCCTCGATCGTGCCGTAACGCCCCGAGGGGATCGCGGCCATGCGGATCTTCTGCGCCTCCTCCATCGACACGGACTGCGCCTTGGCCACGCCCTTCTCCAGCGCGGTGGCCCGGTCCGTGGCATGCGAGCCCGGCAACAGGTTGTTGATGCACACCCCCTTGGCCGCGACCTGCCGCGCCGTACCCGCCACATAGCCGGTCAACCCGGTGCGCGCCGCGTTCGACAGGCCCAGTGCGGGGATCGGCGCCTTGACCGATTGCGAGGTGATGTTGACCACCCGGCCCCAACCGCGGTCGATCATGCCCGGTACCAGTGCGGTCATCAGCGCTATGGGCGTCAACATGTTGGCATCGAGCGCCTTGATGAAATCGTCCCGCGTCCAGTCCGACCACAGGCCCGGGGGCGGACCGCCCGCATTGGTGATGAGGATATCGACCGCGCCTGCGGCCTCCAGCACCTTCGCGCGGCCTGCCTCATCGGTGATGTCGGCCGCGATGGCCGTCACGCTCACGCCGTATTTCTCACGGATAGCCTGTGCGGTTGCCTCCAGCGCCTCGGCGCCCCGGGCATTCAGCACCAGATCGACACCCGCTTCGGCCAGCGCTTCGGCGCAACCGCGGCCCAAACCCTTGGACGACGCGCAGACCAGCGCGCGTTTACCCGAAATTCTCAGATCCATGCCCAAATCTCCCCTGTCTTGACGTTTCGCCCCCTCTACCAGCCCTGCCAGCGCCCCGCCAGCCTTGACCCGGCCGACCGCTGGCCCTACCCAAATTCATCACCCTGCATCCAAAGCCTGAGTTCATGTCCGACCTTGCGCCGCTGTGCCGCTTTTCGACCTATCCCGCCGATGCCATCCGCGCCCTGACCGGCGCGAACGAGGGCGACCCTATCGGCCTTGGCGATGCGGCTCTGCCGGGCGACACCTACCGCCTTCACCGCGAGGCTGTGCCCGCACGGCTGGCGATCTGCGACCGTCCGGGCGGCGGTCAGGCCGTGGCCGACGGGTCCGAGGTCGGACAACCGGGCGAGCTGCTGACCATCGCGGATTGCCATCGCTTCATGGGCGCAAAGGGCGACATGATCGAGGTTCTGGTCCTCAAACGCCAAAGCGAGACGGAGGGCACGGTGCTGCACCTCTTGCCGCTGTCGCCCTTGCAGCCGGGCACCGAATACGACCTGATCGGGTCATCACGGACCAGCGCGCCCGAGCGTTTCGCCGATATCGCCTCGGTCAGTTTCTTCGCCGGAACGCACTTGACGCTTGCGGGGGGGGAACAGCGCAAGGTCGAGGATCTGCGCGTGGGCGATCTGGTCCTGACGCGCGACCATGGCCCCCGCCCGATCCGCTGGATCGACCCGCAGACCCGCCGCGCCACGGGCGCTAGTGCCCCGATCCGCATCGCGCAGGGCACTCTGAACGCCGCGCGCGATGTGCGGCTTTCGCCGCAACACCGACTGTTCATCTGGCAGCGCCGCGACCGGCTGGGCACGGGTCGGGCCGAGGTGCTGGTGCGCGCCGATTTGCTGGTCAACGGCACGACCGTGACGCGCGAGGAAGGCGGCCATGTCGACAGCTACCAGATACTGTTCGACAGCCACGAGATCATATTCGCAGAAGGCATCGCGGTCGAAAGCCTGCTCGTCACCGCCGAGATCCGCGCCCGCCTGCCCGAGGGGCTGACGCTGGACGCCATCACCGCAGGCCAGCGCGAGGCGACGCGGCTGGAGGTGGACGAGACGGTGCTGGGCGATGCGGCGGGGGCCGCCGCACGCCTGACGCATGCCAGCAGGGGAACGGGGTCAGACGGGGCTAGCCAGCCTGTCGCAGGGCGCCCGGAAACGTCGTCGCCCAGCCGGGCGCGCAGCGCCTCAGGCAGCATGCGCGCGCTCGTGATCCGCGGGCGGTCCATCTCGGGGTAGATGCGCTCGGCCCCGTAAAGCGCGAGATATTCCACGAAATTGTCAAAGGCCCGCCGCCCCGTGTAGTCGATGAACGTCTCGGACGCCGCGCCATTGGCCACGATCACCTCATGCGCCTCGGTCTCGATGTGGTAGACCGTGACGCCTGCGGCCTGAGCCTCCGGAACCCAGCGGATGGTGCGGTGATCTACAAGGGCCGCGGCATTGACCACGACACCGTCAAGGATCATCCCGTGATCGCCCGTCACCGTCAGATCGCTGTGCGGCAAGCCTTGGCCGAGCGCGCCTGCGTCGATCCCGACCAGCGCGGACAGGTCGTCCTGCCGACCGATCCCTGCCCTGAGCACGCGGCTGCCGATCCACAGGACCGGCACCGCGCGGCCATCGGCGGTGCTGACCAGATCGCCGATCCGCAGCGCCTCGACCGGGACCTCACCGGCAAGGGTGGCGATCAGGGTTCCGGTTGCAAAACAGGGGGCACCCAGCGTGTTGTTGCTGAACCCAGGAGTCTGCGTGAAATCGCTCAGGTTATTCGTGAAGCTGTCGGTGTTGGGCGTCCGCGTGATCGGCCCCTCGTAAACCACATCGACACCCAAGTCAGACCCATTGAACTGACCAATGGTATCAATCAGGTTCATCGAACTGTGGAGTTGCACGGTCTGCATGGGCGTAAGGCCAAAGACGGTGTCGCTCGGGAAAAAATCGGCACCCGTGATTGTGCTGTGACCAAGAGAAACGAACTCCCCAGGCGCCACGCTGGCGCTCGGCAGTGGCGTGCTGAATCCGGTAATGCCGATGTAGGCGAAAATCTCGTAGTCGGACAGGTTCTCGGTTCCCGGCCCCTGATTGTAAAGCTCGATAGCCCAAGTGCCATCCGATTGAATGGCGAGTTCCGTTATGATGAGTGGCACGTCAGGCTCCTGAAAAATCTGCAAGTTTTTGCCCTTAGCACGAAATCCTTGTGCCACAATGAAGATACGGAGCCTGCGCAGATGCCTGAGTCACCCTGACGCATGCCAGGCGGGGCAAAGCGACCGCGCCCGCCTGCGCGCAGCTCTTGCTGTCCTGCCGCGTCCGCCACCCCGACCCCGATTGCCCCTGCCCCGCCCGCCGCTATATCGCGCGGCGTCGGACCTTCGCCATCATCTCGCATCCCGATGCAGGCAAGATAATGCTGACCTAGAAATTCCGGCTCTTCGGCAGCGCAGTGCGGCCCGGCGTCTGCGTTGGCGCGCGTCGCTCCCCTTCTGCGGCCAAGTGGGTCGAAAGTGGGTCGGGATTCCCCGACTGTCGTAGCAACGCGCGCGCCTGTACCCTTTTCTCAGCGACCCGAAGTATCGCTGCACTTTCACGAGGCCATTCAATTCAAGACACAAAAGGACCTGATCCCATGACCAATCTCATTTCCCTCTCGCGCTGCGCGACCATTGCCGCCCTCGTCAGCTTCGCCGCACTGCCCGCCCTGGCAAACAGCGGCGCGGACAGCTTCGCCCCGGGCGGCAATGGCCCCGATGGACCCGGCCCGGGCAACTGGGGTGGTCCCGACGGGTTCGCCCCCAACCCCGGCCCCGGTCCCGGTCCCGGCACGCCCGCAGGCGGCGGCGGCGATTGGTCGTATCGTCTCCGATGCCTGCCCACGCGGCGAGTTGGTCGTGGAATTCGACCTTGACGACGATAGCCACGTCATCCCCAGCACGCTGCAGCGGCGTTGCGTCATCACCCGCTGATCCGGCGCGGCATTATCGCCCCAAAGGGCGCAGTGGGCCGCCGGTTCGCTGCGCCAAAACCCCGGGCTCCCCATCGGGCCGCCCTCAGGACAGGCAGCAAACCGAGATCCCCGGCGGCCTTCACCGCGCGCCACACAGCCGCGGCCCGTCCTCAAACACTTTCCAGACCCTTAACGCTGAATGCATTTTCCTGCCTTTTTAGAGGCTTGACTGCCTGCGCAAGGGTGAGCAGCGTCCATGCGTGCGACGACGGCCCCGATCCCGCGCCCCTCACCGCTTGACCCCGATTGCCCCTGCCTCCACCCGTCGCTATATCGCGCCCATGCTCGACGCACCCACCAATCGACCCGCCCTGCCGCCCGAGATCGCGCGGCGCCGGACATTCGCCATCATCTCGCATCCCGATGCGGGCAAGACGACGCTGACCGAGAAATTCCTGCTCTTCGGCGGCGCGATCCAGATGGCGGGGCAAGTGCGCGCAAAGGGCGAGGCGCGGCGCACGCGCTCGGACTTCATGCAGATGGAAAAGGACCGGGGCATCTCGGTCTCGGCCTCGGCCATGTCGTTCGATTTCGGCAAGTATCGCTTCAACCTTGTCGACACGCCCGGCCACAGCGATTTTTCCGAAGACACCTATCGCACGCTGACCGCCGTGGATGCCGCGATCATGGTGATCGACGGCGCCAAGGGCGTGGAAAGCCAGACCCGCAAACTGTTCGAAGTGTGCCGGATGCGCGATCTGCCGATCCTGACCTTCTGCAACAAGATGGACCGCGAGGCGCGCGACACCTTTACCATCATCGACGAGATCCAGGAAAACCTGGCCATCGACGTGACGCCGGCCTCCTGGCCCATCGGCATGGGGCGCGAGTTCATCGGTTGCTACGACATCTTGCACGACCGGCTCGACCTGATGGACCGCGCCGACCGCAACCGGGTGGCCGAAAGCATCCGCATCGACGGGCTGGACGATCCGAAACTGGCCGAACACGTCCCCGCCGACCTCTTGGCGCAGTTGCGCGAAGAGTTTGAGATGGCGCGCGAGCTGTTGCCGCCCTTTGACGCGAAGGCGTTTCTCGAGGGCTCGCTGACGCCGATCTGGTTCGGCTCGGCGATCAATTCCTTCGGCGTCAAGGAACTGATGGCAGGAATGGCCGAATACGGCCCCGCGCCGCAACTGCAACCCGCCGAACCCCGTCAGGTCGCCCCCGAGGAAGACAAGGTGGCGGGCTTTGTCTTCAAGGTGCAGGCCAACATGGACCCCAAGCACCGCGACCGGGTGGCCTTTGTGCGCCTTGCCTCGGGCCATTTCCTGCGCGGCATGAAGCTGACGCATGTGCGGTCGAAAAAACCCATGGCGATCAGCAACCCGGTGATGTTTCTGGCGTCCGATCGCGAACTTGCCGAAGAGGCTTGGGCGGGCGACATCATCGGCATCCCCAACCACGGGCAACTCCGCATCGGCGACGCCCTGACCGAGGGCGAAAGCCTGCGTTTCACCGGCATTCCGTCCTTTGCGCCGGAACTGCTGCAGACCTGCCGCGCGGGCGATCCGATGAAGGCCAAGCATCTGGACAAGGCCCTGATGCAATTCGCCGAAGAAGGTGCGGCCAAGGTCTTCAAGCCGATGATCGGCTCGGGCTTTGTGGTGGGTGTCGTGGGCGCGCTGCAATTCGAGGTTCTGGCCAGCCGGATCGAGGGGGAATACGGCCTGCCCGTCCGGTTCGAGCCGTCGCAATTCACCTCAGCCCGCTGGGTGCATGCCCCCAAGGACGCGCTGGAGGCTTTCGCGCAGGCCAACAAGCAGCACATGGCGACCGACAATGACGGCGACCCGGTCTATCTGACGCGCCTGCAATGGGACATCGACCGGGTGGCGCGCGACTACCCGCAGGTGCGGCTGTCGGCGACCAAGGAATTGATGGTGTGAGGGCGCATGGACATGGCAGGTAGCCTAGCGTGCGCAACCCATGAACGTCCTATCGATACACGATAAAAACCTTTGCACGACTCACACAGGTATCTTAATTGTTTTTTACAATCAAAACTTTTGGCTTCTCTAGCGGAGATAAGGCAATGAAAATTAGGAATTTCTTGGCCGCGAGCCTCGTCGCGGGTGGCATGCTCGCCACCGCAGCATCGGCGTCGACGATCATCACACTGGATTTCGAAGGCATAGCGATCGGGAACGCCACTACTGCGATCGGCGATTTCTACAATGGCGGCGCAGGCGGCGATCTGGGGATCTCGTTCAGCGACAACGCCTTGGCGCTCGTAGATTCGGATGCCGGCGGAACTGGTAATTTTGGCAACGAGCCTTCGCCGGATACCGTCTTGTTCTTTCTGACCGGTGCGGCAGCAACGCTGAATTACTCCGCCGGGTTCACCACCGGTTTCTCGTTTTTCTACAGCGCAATCAACAACTCCGGCTCGATTTCCGTCTATGACGGCCTGAACGCAACCGGAAACATCCTCGCGACATTGTTCCTGCCTGTTACACCGCAGGGAAGCGGGGATCCGACCGGGGTATTTAACGTATTCGTCCCGATCGGCGTGACCTTCGACGGCATCGCACGCTCGATCGACTTTGGCGGCACCGAGAACCAGATCGCGTTCGACAATGTGACCTTCGGCTCGGCCACGCCGGGCACAGGCGGCCCCTCGCCCATTCCGCTGCCAGCGGCTGGGTGGATGCTGATCGCAGGCATCGGCGGTCTGGCCGCAATGCGGCGCCGCAAGACGGTCAACGCCTGATCCGACAGACGGCCCCAGCCCGACACAAAGCCCCGTGCATGCATTTGCGCGGGGCTTTTTAGTAGGCAGTCCTGATCAGCCCCAGACGGGCCTCGCAGCGGCTCTGTGCGTTTACCCTCTCTTAACCCGTGACTGCAGTGGGACATCCACCGCGTGGCGCGCGACGACCCGCAGGTGCGGCTGTCTGCGACCATGGAATTGATGGCGTGACGCAGACGGGGCCCCGGACAACCGGGGCCCCGCGCGCTCTTCAGTCGGCCAGCAGTTCGGGCACGTGCAGGCGGATCATCTCGTTATCGTCGGGCAGGCCCAGACGACGCCCTGCCGAAAAGGGCAGGTTGTTGTCATTGGACACAAGGATGTGCTCGTCGCCATCCCTGATCACCGACTCGATCGTCACGAAGGGGAAGGTGAAGACGCCCGGCGTGGGTTCGGCCTGATCGGTCGGCAAGGCCGCGAGGCCCGCCGGATCGGCGATGTTCATCAGATCGATCTGGCGCAGGCGGGCGACATTGCCCTCGGCGTCGATCTGCGACAGGTCGATCAGCGTCACCCGCTTGACCCGCGCGGGGTTTGCGAAACAGCCCTCCGTCTGGCCTTCGGCACAGGCGAGGCTGGGGTGCCCCTGCCCTTGGTCGCGTTCGATGACCAGCGCGCGGGTCTCGTCGATCATGTTGAAATCGCCGATCGCCGCCGCACCTTCGGTCAAGGGAAAGCGGAAGCCTTCGCCGGTCCAGACGCGCGCCTCGGGGTCGAACTCGATCGCGCGCAGAAAGGCGCCCTCGGACGCGCCGCTGTCATCCAGAAGCGGCTGTTCGAACATTGCCCACAGCATCCCGTCCCGCAGTGCCATTCCCTCGAACCCGCCGGAGCGGGGCTGGTGGTAATCGGTCCCGGCCACCGCGCCGACGCGCAGACCGGGGTTGTCGGGCGAGCGCACGACGCGCCCCTCGACCTCGACAGGGAAGACGCCGGTGACCACAACATCGAGGCTGGCCGAAATCAGCCAGGGCCCGAACTCCTCGCCGATCCAGACCTCGTCGCCGACGACTTGGATCGATTCGGGGTCGAAATCGCCGCCCGTCAGGTAGCGGCTGTCGCTGGCCTCGTTCACGATCAGGAAAGGAACGACGCGATTGGGGTCGCGCAGCCAGACGCGGTCCTCGACGGACACCGCGCCCGCCTCGAAATCCACGCCCAACACGGTCCAGGACAGCATCGCATCGGGCGAATTGAGAAGCGTGCCAAAGCCGTTGTCGATCAGCGCGATCGGACGGCCATCCTCGAGCCGGGTCGCGGCGAACCCGGAAAAGCCCTGCAGCGGCTGGCCGATGAAGGGCGGCCGCAGCCCGTTCGTCGCGGGACCCGACCCGGGCGTGTCGAGGCGGCCGGTGGCGTCGAGAAAGCGGCCCGACAGAACGAGACCAAAGGGCGCGTCCGCAGGCGGCACGGAAAAGGAATAGGCCGGCAGAAAGGCGTGGCCGGCCAGTTCGGCGGGCACCATGTCCTGTGCGGTGGCGGGAAGGGCGATGGCGACAAGAGCGGAGGTGAAAAGGAAACGGGTCATGGCAGGAACTCCGGGTGGGTACGACATGCGCCCGACCCAGATCACGTCAACCTGACCCCGGTGTCACGGCACGGCGAAACTTTGGTGACAGGCATGAGGCGCCGTCGGCATTGACGGATGGCCCCGGACCGGCAAGACTGGAACGAAACCGGAACGAGGTCCCGCATGCAAACCCCTGCCCGCCTGCCGATCGACTATGTCGAATTCACCTCGGCCGTGCTGGAGGAAACGCAGGCCTTCTTCGCTGCCGCCTTTGGCTGGGATTTCGTGGATTACGGCCCCGATTACCGCGACATTCAGGGCGCGGGCACCGGCGGCGGGCTGGAGCGCGGTGCAGCGCAGGCCCCGCTGATCGTCTTGCGGGCCGATGACCTGGAAGGTGCGCTGGCGCAGGTGCGGGCCGCTGGCGCCGAGATCACCAAAGACATCTTCGCCTTCCCCGGCGGCAGACGGTTCGAATTCCTTGCGCCGGGCGGCATCGCCATGGCTGTCTGGAAAACGTGACGGAGGCCTTGGGCAGCCCGGCGGTGCCGCTCCAGAACCGCGTCCTGCCCACGGGCGAGATCGTGGCGGACCGCGCCTATCGCGGCGCGCTGACCGGCAATCGCGGCATCCTCCACCGCCCCGACGGCACGCTCGGCACCGCCCGCTGGACGCATACGCATTGGGTCGCCTGCACCCTGACCCATCCGCGCGGGCAATATCACGGGGCAATGCCGGATCGGGGCTGGACCGCGCTGTTCTTTGTGGATGAGGCGGTGGCGTTGGCCGCCGGGCATCGCCCCTGCGGCTATTGCCGCCGGGGGGCTTACGAGGCCTGGATCACGGCCTGGACCGCCGCCTTTGGGCCGACCGACCGCATGACGATGGACCGCAATCTGCACGCCGCCCGCGTCACCCGCACCCGCGCGCAGGTCCGGCATGAGGCGCAGGCGCAGGCCCTGCCCGATGGCGTGTTCGTGCTGTGGCGCGACCATCCCCATCTCATCGTCGGACACCGCGCCTTTCCCTTCGCCCCGGCTGGGTATGACACCGCCACAGCCCGGCCTGACGGACCGCTTACCGTTCTGACTCCGGCCGCCACAGTTGCGGTTCTGGCAGCGGGCTACCGGCCGGACTGGCACCACACCGCCGCGGGTTAACCACGCCTTAACCCTGTCGATGCCATACCCGGCGGCATGCTCCGCTGGATCGCCCTCTGCTTGTCCCTGCTCGCCCTGCCCGTCCATGCCGCGGGCGGTGCGCTGGCCAATGCGGCCAGTGGCGTTGCGGGCATCTATACGGACCAGCAAGAGATCAGCGACCACCCCCATCACGTCTTGATGGGCCATGTCATCATCGTCACCCATGACGGGGCGCTGGCGCGCGCGCTGGTCATCGGGCACCGCCGTGACGGGGTGCATCGCTTGCATTTCTCGGACGCGTGGCGGGACGGCGCGCGCCTGCCTTTCCGGCGCGAAAGCGGGACGGGCTGCACCCATGGCCATTGCCGCGACGCGCCGGTGGGCATGATCCTTCTGGATGCCGCGACCTTTGATCAGGCGCTGCGCGATGGCCTGGACGCGCGCCTGACAGGCCCGTCCGGGGCCATCGACATCACCGTGCCCGCCGCCCTTTTCAGGGACGCCGCCACGCGCGCGGCAGGAATGTGACAGCCCGGCACCGCCTTGTTTGACGGCGGGGTGCTTTTCCCCTATGTGCCAGCACAACCCCGCGATCCGCGCGTGGGCCCTGATCCGTGGGGCGCGACGGTCTTTGATGCGCTCCAACCCCCCCATGCCGGGAGTGTCCCGGCCAGACTGGACGCATATGACGACGTTTTCCGACCTCAACCTTAATCCCAAGGTTCTGAAAGCCGTATCCGAAGCCGGATACGAGACCCCCACCCCGATCCAGGCCGGCGCCATCCCCCACGCGCTCGAAGGGCGCGACGTTCTGGGCATCGCCCAGACCGGCACCGGCAAGACCGCCAGCTTCACGCTGCCGATGATCACCATCCTTGCACGCGGCCGCGCCCGCGCCCGCATGCCGCGCAGCCTTGTGCTGTGCCCCACGCGCGAACTGGCGGCACAGGTGGCCGAAAACTTCGACACCTACGCCAAATACGTCAAGCTGACCAAGGCCTTGCTGATCGGCGGCGTCAGCTTCAAGGAACAAGACGCCCTGATCGACAAGGGCGTCGATGTGCTGATCGCCACACCGGGCCGGTTGCTCGACCATTTCGAACGCGGCAAACTGATCCTGACCGATGTCAAGGTGATGGTTGTGGACGAGGCCGACCGGATGCTCGACATGGGGTTCATCCCCGACATCGAACGCATTTTCGGCCTTGTGCCCTTCACCCGGCAGACCTTCTTTTTCTCGGCCACCATGGCGCCCGAGATCGAGCGGATCACCAACACCTTCCTCTCGAATCCAGCCCGGATAGAGGTCGCACGTCAAGCCAGCGCATCGGCCACCATCGAACAGCGCCTGCTGGAGTTTCGCCCCTCCCGCCGCGACCGCGAGACAACAGCCTCCGAAAAGCGCGAGATGCTGCGCGCGGCCATCACCGCCGACGGCGCGGCCTGCACCAACGCCATCATCTTCTGCAACCGCAAGGTGGATGTGGATGTAGTGGCCAAGTCGATGAAAAAGCACGGCCTGAACGCCGAGCCGATCCATGGCGATCTGGACCAGTCGCACCGCACCCGCACGCTTGACGGGTTCCGCGACGGGTCGATCAAGTACCTTGTCGCCTCGGACGTCGCCGCGCGCGGTCTCGACATTCCCAATGTCAGCCATGTCATCAACTATGACGTGCCCAGCCATGCCGAGGATTACGTCCACCGCATCGGCCGCACAGGTCGCGCCGGGCGCACCGGCATCGCCATCACCATCGCGGTGCCCTCCGACGAGAAATACCTCACGGCCATCGAAAGCCTGATCGAGACGACAATCCCGCGCACGCCTCTGCCGTGGAGCCCGGAACAAGGCAGCACCGAACAGGCACCGCGCCCCGCTCCCCGGGCCGAGACAGATGACGATGCACCGCGTCGGAGCAGGTCGCGCAGGCCGCGTTCCGGGTCGCGATCCGCAGAAGGCGAGGCGCCCGCCGCTGCGGCACAGCCCGAGGCCGCCCAAGCCGAGCCGCCCCAGCGCGAGCGCGAGCGTGACCAGCCCCGCGCGCCCGAGAAGATCGTGCGCCGCGTGATCGAGACGACCGAGCGCCGCGGGACCGCGATGACCGTGGTCCGCGCGACCGGGGCAACAGGGATCGGGGCGAGCGGGATCGGGGTGGCCGCGTGATCGGCATGGGCGATCACCTGCCCGGCTTCATCGCCATGAGCTTTGACGAACGCCGCGGCGGCCCTGCGCGCGCGACCTCCAGCCAAAGCGACGAGGATGAAGCCCCTACGACCGTCGTATCGCAGGATCTGGAGGTCGTGGCCGAGCCGCAAGCCACGCAAGAGCCAGCCGATGAGGGCAAGCCTGCCCCCAAACCTCGCACCAGCCGCAGCCGGGCCAAGAGGCCCAAGGCGGACGATACCGCCGCCTGACAGGCGGCGGCACGCTGCCCCGGCTAGAGAATGGCGCGTCGGGCGACCACTCCGAACCATCCGAGACCTTCGTAGGTCTCGAACCCCGGCGTGCGGTGGTAGGCGTATTCGAGGCCCGTACGGGCCGAGATGACGCCCTTGTCCTCCTTCGTCTCGGCCAGAGGGATGGTGTCGCTCAGGACGCCGTGACCGTCGGAAGAGGCGAGAATAAGCCCGGTCCGGTCCGCGATGATCAGCCGGGTGTTAAGCTCCGCAGGACCGCCTTGATCGGGCACGAGCACCGACTCGGCCTGCCGCCCCCAATCGAAATGGACGGCCAGAACCCCGATCGGCGTGCCGTCAAAGCGGCCGCCGCGCCGCACGGCTGCGGCATAGGTGAGGACGGTGTCGTTCCCCATCTGAGGGCTGCGCCGCATGTCATCGACCACATAGCCGTCGCCATCGGGCAACTGCATCGTCGGCCCAAACCACGCCGAACGCGCGGCATCATGGCCCGTGACGGGAAACTGCCGCCCGCGGGCAGAGGCGATCACACGGCCCTGCATGTCGCACAGCCAGATGTCGACATAGACCCGATAGACCCGCCAGATCGTCTCCAGACGGGCGGCGACACTGGCCGCGCGCGCCGGGTCGGGGTCGGCGCAGAAATCGGTGATCAACGCCTCGCTGGCCCAGGACCGCACGTCGCAGGTGCGCTCGTAGAGATTGCGATCCATCGTCGCGATGACGGCGCCCGCCTGATTGATACGGCGTTCGGCATCGGCCCGCATTGCCATATCGTGGACACTGTCCTTGAGCGCCTGCAGCCCGCGGGCCACCTCGGCGTCCAGTTCGGTCGAGACGCTGTTGATGTCCAGCGCCAGATCCTTGACCGCGTTCGCGACAATCGCAAACCCGCGCCCGTGCTGGTAGGCGCGCCGCCTCGATCTTGGCGTTGAGCGCCAGCATGTTCATCTGGAGCGTCACCGACTGAATCTCTCGGGTCTTGCGGGCCGCGGCGCGGCTCAGGTCTTCGGCCTTGTCGGCAATGCGCTCAAGCGCTTCGTATCCGGCGGCGGCTTCATCGACGGACGGTGTGGTATCAAGCATGGGGGGTTTCTCACGTAGAACAGAACTCTGATCTGTTCTCAACGACCCCCAAATGGGAAGGTTTAGCCAGGCCGCGTGACCGGCCCGGATTTCGTGTGTCAGGCCGCCATAAGCCGCGAAATCAGGACAGCCACCTCGGGCTTCTTGCCAATTTCGGTCATGCAGACCTGCCGGATCACACGGCGCACCGCTTCTTCCAGCTTGTCGTCGTCATTGACC
>JAGYLB010000096.1 GCA_018401055.1 Roseicyclus sp. | reverse complement strand
GCGCAACGGAGATCATTGGTGAGGTCAGCACGGACCATCCCGCGATGGGCTTTTGGTCGCCGGGTCCCCCGGCGCGTGGGGCGGTGTCTTGACGGTGACCTGGCCTGACGATCGGGACCGCCCCGATCCGGCTGGTCTTCAACGTACGCTCTTTGCCCCGATTTTTACAAACGGTGGCGGCGACTCTTCGCCTGGTGGGTCTGGGCTGCGAACACGGGCCTAAGTGGCCCGATGATTGAAGCGCGACCTCTTCAACTGGGGAAGCATCACTACGGGGTCTGACCCATGGCGTGCCGCTTCCCGGCTTCTGGCTGAACTCGCCAGCCAGCCTCTATGTGTGGCCTGACGATGGCACCAGTCGGCATGCACCGACGGAGGAGGCATGGTATCTTGATGAATCATCCGTACAGCGCGTCAGAATGGCGTACCTGATCAGATAAACGTGGTGCCATCCAGCGTCACGTCGCGGGGGCGGTGGAATTGCTGGTCACGTCCGGTCGAGGCGAAACTCCGCGCACCCGGTGCCGTGCCTTCGGCCTTTCAGACGGTGGAGGGGCGCAGTTCCTGACCTGGGTATTACCGGTTTCTCTCGGGAGCCACGCTGTCGGGCATGGCGCGGACCTTCTGTGGCTCATCAACGTGACTACGCGATGGCTAGCGTTGGCTACTGGCGAGCTGTGGAGCTGGACCTACTATGGCTCACACCCAGGTGAGGATGGTGATCTCGGAAACCGCCACCTCGTGCGCGTGTAAGCGGAGAGCCAGATCCGGCGGCGAAGATCGATCGAGGCAATCAACGCGATTTCCACCTTTGTATGATGGATCTGACAGTTCGACCTGACTGATCCTGAGACTGGCACCTTGGCTGCAGTAGTCGCATTCTAGCCCGCGGGCGCGGACGCTGGCCGACCGTCGAGGTGATGTTTCGCCAGATGCAAGAGGTGGCGGCGGCGTCCCTTCTCTTCGCTGAGGCCCGAGACTGGGGCCGATCCGGCTGATCTTGCGGCCTCGGCCTTCAATGGCTGATTAGTAGGGTAACCTTGGCTGCCGCCCCGCCAAACCCTCCCCTGACGCCCAAAGAGGCGGCGGGCGCGGGCCAGTGGCGGTGGTCGAGCAGGTTCAGTAGAGCAGCTGGAATGCAACTGCGAATATGAGCGGATCCAGCAGCCTTCAGGCGCTGCTTTTTATGATCTGCAGACCTGTTTGAAAGGACACAGCTATTCAGGCCAAGCATAATCTGAATATCCAAATATCTCCATAATGCATCCAGTGGATGTCTGGTGTAAAAGAACAGAGCTGGGCAGTAACCTTGCGCCGCTGAGGGAAGTGGATCGCACGCCCATGATGTGGGAAGGGGCACTGGCGGGCGCCGTTGCTGCCTGATTATCCTGACCTGATCCAGATGAGCGCTCAGCCGGCGGCTTGAATGACGACGCATGGTCCGGCAACGCCGCGCGCAATACGTCAGCACTCTTTCCATTGGTCAAAGTGATCCGATAACTGCGCCACGGGGCAGCTCTAAGAATCAGCCTGCAGTGGACCGCGCGGGTGCGGTCGACTGATGTGGGGCCTCGAACATCATCCGAGCAATGCCCTGAACGCCGGTCGCCTCTTGGGGGTCGATGACGGCGGACGGCAATGCCGGCTGGGATGGCGCGAACCGCCGCCTCTGAGGACTGACATAGTCAAATGACCACGCCGGGCGTGACCGAGACGAAGGGTCGTGGTTCCACAGGGCGGCTAACAGATCCGCGCGCATGAGCACTGGTCGCGCTTGGCGTGCACCTTCTGGCACGGCAGCCGGGTGATGTTCGGAGGGCAGCCACCGGAACTACCAACTGGGCTTTCGCTGCTTCCGCGATGTGGGGTAAGGGGATCGGAAAACTGCAGTTTTTCCGGTTGGAAAAATTGCAGTTTTTCCGCTGCGTTGGCTACCGAAGTGCGGCCAACCTGACCGTCGTGCTGCTGAGCGGCCCGTCGCTGTTGAGCAGGCCCAGCATATTGCCCGTCGGTCAAAAGCCCGCGCAGATCGACCGCGCGCCCGCTTGACATAAGCCGTGCGCGCGACCAGCCGCACGCCATGGCTGTAATCGGCGTGCAATATTCGCCATGCACGGTCGACAGGGGCTGGATCAGGTCGCCGTTCGACCGGTGCCAGCCATAGATCGCCACGCGGCCCGGCGCATTGGCCAGCCTGTTGGCGATCACGACATCCTTTTGTGGCCCGCAACCAGCAGGCCAGGGCGTGAGGCCTGCGCGGGCGAATTGCGCCGCGACAGTCGCGCTTGTGGCGCAGAAATACTCGGTTGAAGACATGGCCCCGAGGTCGGCGGCATGGGCGAGGGCGAGACGCGCACATCTGCCTGCGCATAGATCGCGTCGACCATGCGCGTCGTGGGCAGCATCATGTCAAAGGCATCGGCCACCCGCAGCGCCGCGGAGCAGGCCTTAGTGGCACGCGGACATGATCGGCATCCGACCCGATGGCAAGGTAATCGGGTGTGACGCAGATGGTGATCTGGGTCTGCCGTCCGCCGACCACGCCGGTGAACTCGACCGGCTGGAGGTCGCGCAGATGGCTCGGGATGTTGTCCGCGCAACGCCTCGGCCACCAGTGCCGTATCGCGTGCGTTGCCGCTGCCATTGCCGACGGCGGCCATGACGGCGGCGCCGCTTGCGGCATTGCCCGGACGGCGCGGGATCTCGCGCGCCAGTTGCGGCGAACAGGGGTTTGCGCCGTGCGCGGCGGCAGCAGGGTCCGACAGGCGGGGGCGGGGCTCAACCTCGGGCATGGTGGCTGCGGCCAGCACGATTTCAGCCTCGGCTTCGGCGTCGGCGGGCGCGCGCGTCGACAGGGTCACCGGGCGCAGGGCAGGGCGCAGCGCCGCGACGCGGACGGGTGCTGCGACCGGCGCGTCGGGGCGGGCGACCGGGCCGGGCAGGCCGAGGGCACGGGCGGCGGTCAACCCGTCGGCCAGCGCAACGAGGCCGGAGCCGCGCGTCGGGCGCTGCGGCGGGACGACAGCGGGACGGCCCCTGCACGATGGTGACGGGCATGATCGCACGCGGCGGTTCGGGCAGAGTCGGCGGCTGCAAGCTGGGCGGGCGCGGCGCGCGCCACCTCCGGATCGTCGAAATCGAGCGCAAGGGTAGGCGCGTCGACGGGCAGGATGACGGCGCGCACTTGCGCGACGGGGCGCGGGACAGGTCGCAGGGGCGTGTCTACACCGCTGAGCTCCGTGGGCGTGGCCAGATAGGAAAACGCACGTGAGGTCACGACATAGCCGGCGACGGCCGCCACGCAGGTCGACAAGACCAGCGCCGCGATCACGGTGTTGGGCTTGTCCGCGATACGCGCGATATGGTTTGAGATGCGCGCCTTTGGCTGCGCCGTCACTGTCCCGGTCATCATCTTGCCCTAAGCGCAAAAGGTGAATTTCACAATAAAGCGCTTGCAAGACATGGGCCGCGCGCCCCGGCCCCGGCGGAATCCCGCGCAAAACATTAGGGCTTGCGCGGAAACCGGCGTGTCCTGTCCGGGGGCGTCAGATCGAGGTCTTCTTGAAGATGCCTTCGGGAATGGTCTTGATGATGGCCATGACCAGCCACCAGATGCGCCGCACATGGATGACATCGCGGCCCTTTTCGACGGCGGCCAGAATGGCGCGACCGACCTCATCGGGTTGGGCCAGCAACGGGCCGGACAGGCCCATGCCTTCGGTCATCTTGGTGTCGACAAAGCCCGGCAGCACGGTCACGACATGCACGCCCTTTTTCGCCAGCCGGTTCCTCAGCCCCGAGAGATAGGCCGTGAACCCCGCCTTGGCGCTGCCGTAGACATAGTTTGATGCCCGCCCGCGTTCGCCCGCGACCGAGGAAATGCCCACCAGCGTGCCAGAACCGCGCGCCTCCATCTTGTTGGCCAGAACGCCCAGGATGCTTGCCGGCCCCTCGAAATTCGAGCGCAGGATCACGGCGGCGCGGGTCATGTCGGCGGCGTTGTCGGCCTGATCGCCCATCAGGCCCACGGCGCAGACGGCGACCATGGGCAATTCGGGCAGGCCGTCCACGAACCCCTCGTGGCTTTCCACGTCCAGCGCGTCCACGCCATGCAGCGTCACCGCCACCCCAAAGCGCGTTTCCAGATCGGCGCGGTCGGCCTCCAGCCTTGCGGGATCGCGCGCGGCCAGCTGTATCGCGCAGCCCTTGGCGGCGAAGGCCTTTGCTGTCGCCCGCGCGATGTCCGAGGACGCGCCAAGGATCAGGACCGGGCCCTTCACGCCGCCGCTCACAGCCCGAGCCTTTCGGATTGGACCGATTTGAACCGCCCCGCTGCGCCGGTGGTCGCGCGCATCGCCCGGAAGGCGTCCACACGGGTGTCGGACGCCTCCAGAACCACGCGCGGCATCCGCGCATCCTTGGCCAGATAGAACCGCCCCCCGTGGTCGAGCGTGATCGCGTCCAGTTTCTCCATCAGCCTCAGGCTCCGGTCATTGGCGGGAAAATCGAGGGCGAGCGTATAGCCCGGCATCGGAAAGGAAAACCGGCCCGATTGCGCGCCGAAGCGTTTCAGCACAGAAAGCACCGACGCCTCGCCCGAGCGCGATGGCACCCAGCAGGGCGGCCATGCCGGGTTTCGCGGCTTCCTGCGGCAAGGCGCATTGAAACTGCAGGGATCCCGCGCGCCCATAGCCGCGGTTCCAGTCAAGGATCGCGTCGAGCGGGTAGAAATAGCTGTCCCAATCCACCAGTCGCGGCCCGGGCTTGCGTCGCCCGTTCCAATAGTAAAGGCCGTTGAACGCATGCCGCGTAACCCCGTTCAGCGCCGCGGCAGGCAGGTCGAAGGGCAGGCGGAGGGTGGGTTTCTTCGGCGTGACAAAGGGCTTGCGCCGCTCCGCCCGCGCAGGTCGGCTTTCGTGGCATGCCGACCCAGCATCACCAGCCCGCGCCCCATCATCACACCCGTCGTCACGCAATCAAGCCATGCCACCGAATAGGGGGCCGACAGCGTGGCATCCATCATGTCGATGGTCGCCTCCAGCGTCTGGGTGGCGCGCATGTCTTGCAGGATCCAGCCGGTCTCGACCGGGCGCAGTTGGATCTGCGCGCGCAAGATCACCCCGGTCAGGCCCATCCCGCCCAGGGTCCAGTCAAAGGCCTCGGACCCGGCCTCGGCCCGGCTCACGTGGCCCTCCGCGTCCATCACATCCACCCAGTCGACGAAGACGCCGAAACTGCCGTCCAGATGGTGGTTCTTGCCATGCACATCCGCCGCGATGGCGCCGCCCAAGGTCACGAATTTCGTGCCCGGCGTGACGGCGGGAAACCAGCCGCGCGGCAGGAAGGTGGCGATGATCTCGGCCAGAAGCACGCCCGCCTCGGCCACCAGAACGCCGCTGTCCGCGTCGAAGGACAGCATCCGGTCCATGCCCCGCATGTCGAGCGTCAGGCCCGGGCTGACCGCGCTGTCGCCGTAAGCTCGCCCGTTGCCGCGCGCGATCAGCGGGCCTTCGGCCAAGGCCTCGGCCACATCGCCCGCGCCCCGCACGCGGGCCACCCGTGCCTCGACGGGGCGGAACCGGCCCCAGCCCGACAGCCGCGTCATGCCGCACCCTCCGCCTGCCGAAAGACGTAGCGCCGGTCGAGCAGGTATTTCGTGACATATCCCACGCTCAAGCCCAGCACGGCCCCGGTCTCGCGCGCCACATCCGTGCCCCAGACCAACCAGAACGCTGTTTCCGTGGCCCAGAAGATCGCCGTCGTGAACAGCCCCATAGCAGAATAAAGCGCGAATTGGGCGCCCTGTGCGCGCGCGCCCGTCGTGGCATCGTAAAAGATCCAGCGCTTGTCGAGCAGGTATTTCACCACCAGCCCCACGGCGGTGCCGACCCCTATCGCCAGCAACAGTCGCTGCATGTCGACTGGATCGGCCCCCACCAACACCCAGCCGCTGCGCGCCCAGATTGGCCAGTGTCGCGACCACCGCAAAGCCCGCGTAGCGCAGCACCAGCGCCGCCCCCGACGGCCGCGCGCTCACAACACCACCGCCAGCACGACGAAGATCGCCGCCAGCGCCATCACCTTGCGGCTGGAGCGGTTTTCCAGCGCCCAGACCAGCGGGTCATCATGCATCTCGCCGCGCGCGGCCACCATCACCATCCGGCTGATCCAGAAGATGAGCAGCGGACACACCGCCCAGAGCATCCAGGGCATCCCGAATTTTTCCTGCACCACCGGCTCGTCCACATAGAGCGCCAGCACCAGCACCGCGAGATAGCCCGAGGATATCGCCATCTGGCTCAAGAGGCTCCGATCCTCCACCCGGTAGCCCCGCCGCGATACCGCGCGCCCCGCCGCTTCAAGGTCGGTCAGTTCCGCCAGACGCTTGACTGCCGCCAGCGCGAAGAACAGGAACATCGACACAGCCAGCAGCCAGACCGACAAAGCCACCCCGATCGCCACGCCGCCCGCGATGATGCGCAACGTGAACAGGACGGCCAGCATGCAGATATCGACCATCGTGTGACGCTTGAGCTCGACCGAATAGACCAGCGTCGCCGCAAAATAGAGCGCCACGACCGCCAGCAGCAAAACCCCGTCCAGCGCCGCGACGGCCAGACCCGCCAGTAGCAGCGCCGGAAACAGCCATGTGCCCAAACCCGCGGACAGCGCGCCGCTGGCAAAGGGGCGAAGGCGCTTGCGCGGGTGGCTGCGGTCATCGGCAAGATCGAGCAGGTCGTTCAGCACATAGCCCGCAGAGGCCGTCAGGCTGAGCGCGACAAAGGCCGCAAGCGCCGCCATCATCGTCGCCACATCAAAGGTCAGATCGGCGATCATCGGCACGAAGACGAGGATGTTCTTGACCCATTGTTGCGGCCTGAGCGCGCGCATGATCGCGCGGCTCCGCCCGCTCTGCGGCGGCAGATGCTCGACCTCACCCTGCGCCTGCGCATCGAGGCTGCGCCGGACGGCGGCGCTGGCGTTCACGCTGATGGCCTTGGCACCCCCGGCCCAGACCGGCAGGTCGGCGGCGCTGTCGCCCATGTAGACATAACCACCCGCCCCGTAGCGATCGGCTAGAAACGCGGCCTTGGCCTGTCCCTTGAGGTTTCTGTTCGCATCGGTCCCGTGCACCTCATCGAAAAGTCCGAGGTGATCGGCCACTTTCTCGGCCAGCCGCGCATCGGTCGCCGTCACCAGCGCCGTCCGCCCGCCTGCCTCACGCCATGTCTCCAGCCGGGCGATGACGCGCGCGTCGTAGGGCAGGGTGGCAGGCAGGATGCGCGACCGCTCCGCAAGAGAGGCCTTGAGCGCGGGTTTGCCCCGGGGCAGCGCGACCAGAGCCGCGCCCAACGTGGCCGGATCGCGTGAGACGCCGTCCCAAAAACTCTCGTGCAACATGTCCGAGCGCAACAATGTGCCGTCCAGATCGGCCACCAGCACGGGCAGATCGGCGGCAGGGGCCTCGGTCTCTGGCTGGGGCTGCGTCAGGATCTCGCTCCGTCGGATTTCCTTGCCTTTTCAATCGGCCAGAGCCTGCACCAGCGCCCCGCGCTTTGCCAGCGCTTTCTGGCCTGTTGCCGGTGTCACGGCGCTCGACAGATCGGGGCCGGGCGCGCTCACGCTACGCCTATCCATTTGCCCCCCAAGGACTAATCCGCCGTGCCCGTTTCCCGCCCGCAAGATGCCTTGCCAAGTCTGATCTGTGTCCTTGCCTGCCTGCTCGCGCTTGCCCCTGCACTGCAGGCCACGGCGCAACAAAGGGACGGATACAGCCGTCATCACCGTGGAAAACCCGGCAGCCGAAGGCGCGACCGCGCAGGCCGAGCGTCTGGCCGCCGAGGCCCGCGCCGCCGCCGGGGCCGCCGCTGCAGCCCAGGCCGCCTCCATCGCACAGGCTGAGGCCGAGCAACAGGCGCGCCGCGCCATCGTCGCCGCCGAGATCGCCCGTCTGGCCGAAGCGCGCAGAGGCCCAAAGGCGCGCCGAGCAAGAGGCCGCCGCTGCCGAGGCCGAACGCCTGGCCGCCGAGGCCCGCGCAGCTGCCCAAGCCGCCTCCGCCGCCCAAGCCGCTGCCATCGCGCAGGCCCAAGCCGAGGCCGAAGCCAGCCGCGCCGTCGTCGCGGCTGAAATTGCCCGTCTGGCCGAGGAACGCGAGGCTCGCCGCCGCGCCGAGGTCGCGGTTGCCGCCTGCATGGATACCGCAGGCCCTGCCTCGGCCGAGGTTCCGGTGAGCGAAGCCGCCCAGCGTGCCGTCTTTGCCCGCCTGCGCGACGCGCTTGCGCTGTGTGAGGAGGCCGTGGCGCTCGCCCCAGAGGCCGGTGGCCCGCTGTTCCACCTCGCCACCGTGGCGCAAGCGCGTGGCGAACACCGCGAGGCGGTGGCCCTTTATGACCGCGCCGCTCAGGCGCGCATCGGCGCGGCCCATACGCGGCTGGGAGATTACTACAATTTCGCCATCGGCCCGATCCGCGCCGACATCGACCGCGCCATCGCCGCCTATCGCGCCGCGACCGACCTTGGTGACCCCGCGGGTACGACCACGCTGGCCTTCATGCACCGCCTCGGGCGTGGCGTGCCGCGTGATGCGGGCGAGATGATCCGCCTGTTCCGTGCCGCCGCCGATCAGGGCTATCACTTCGCCCAGATCAATCTCGCCCAGACCTACCTGACCGGCGAGGGCGTGCCGGGCGGCACCGACCCCGCGCTCGGCATTCCCGATGCGCGCGCCGCCGTGCCGCTTCTTGCCGCCGCAGCACGGGGTGGCAATCTCGATGCCGCGCTGGCTCTGGCCAGCCTCTATGCCACGGGCGCGGATGGCGTTGCGCCCAATGCGGCGATGCGTCTGCGCTGGACCCGGTCCGCCGCGCAAGCCTGGCCACCCGCCCGCCATAGCCGCGCTCGCCTTTCTGCGCGAACAGGGCATCGGCGCGCCTGCCGATCCGGTCGCAGCCGCCCAAGGTTATGTCGCGGCACTGGAAACCGGCGAGGTCGATGCGGAGGACCTGCGCGCGGCAAGCGGTGCGCGCCCGCCCGCCTGGGACCGGCAGACGGCCATCGAGTTTCAGCTGATCTTGCAGGCGCGCGGCCTCTACCAAGGCGCGATCGACGGCATCGTCGGCCCCGGCACATTGGGTGGCGCGCGGGCGCTAGCCGATTAAAGTGGCATGTAAAGATCGACTGCCAAGCCCTTGATCAGGATTGACGATCCATCCCGTGATACTCCGGGTTCGGCATCATGTCCGAGGCGATGGCAAAGCGGTTCGACATGTTGAAAAAGGCCACCACATCGGCCAGGTCAAAGATCTCGTCGTGGCTCAGGCCTGCGTCGCGCAGAGCTTGCCGGTCAGGTTCCTCCACCGCCCAAGGCGTCACCGTCAGCTTCCACGCGAAATCCAGCATCGCGCGGCTCCGCGGCTCCAGCTGCGCCACGCGGTAGTTCATCACCAGCATCTCGCCCAGCTGCGGATCGCCCGACAAGGCCCGCACCGCCTGCCCATGGGCGACAAGGCAATAGAAACAGCGGTTCGCGCTCGAGACCACCACCGCCACCATCTCGCGCTCGAGCTTGCTCAACCCCGAGGGCGCCAGCATCAACGTGTTGTAATACTGGGCGAAGGCGCGCAGCTTGTCCTGGTTGCGCGAGAATGTACGCAGCACGTTGGGCACCATCCCCAGCTTGTCCCTGCAGACCTGGAGATAACGCTGCATGTCCTCATCAAGTTCGGCGGGATCGGGCAGGTCGTAGATCGACACGTGATCGGGCTGCGGCATCGCGGGTTCCTCCCCTTCAAGGTACGTTTGCCCCTTCATCTTTCCACAAATACGGTGGGGAGCGCGAGGGGGAACCCCTCGCACCGGTCGGCCGCGCCAGCGGGCGAAACCGGTTCAGGCGACCGCCAGCCCCTCGTCCGACAACCCGTCCAGACGCGGCATGAGCGACAGCAGGTGCTGCGTGTAGGGGTGTTGGGGCGTTGCAAACAGCGCCTCGGTCTCGGCCACCTCGACCAGCTTGCCATCCTTCATCACGCCCACCCGGTCGCACATCTGACGCACCACCGGCAGGTCGTGGCTGATGAACAACATGGTCAGGCCAAGATGGTCCTGCAAATCCTTGAGGATGTTGAGGATCTGCGCCTGAATCGACACGTCGAGCGCGCTTGTCGGCTCGTCGCAGATCAAGAAGCGCGGCTGGGTCGCCAGCGCGCGCGCGATGGAGATCCGCTGCCGTTGCCCGCCCGAAAACTCATGCGGAAACTTCACGCCCGCCTCTGCCCCAAGCCCGACCCGCTCCAGCAGTTCCGCCACCCGGTCGCGCAGCGCCTGGCCCTTGAGCAGCCCGTGATGACGCGCGGGTTCGGCCACGATCTCGTCCACCCGCATGCGCGGGTTCAGCGACGAATATGGGTCCTGAAAGATCATCTGGATCTCGCGGCGATACCAGTCGGGCACCCCTCGTGTCGTCGCCGTCACGTCGCGCCCGCCGTAGCGCACAGTCCCGTCATCGACCGGGTAAAGCCCCGCGATCATGCGGGCGATGGTGGATTTCCCCGAGCCGCTTTCGCCCACAAGGCCAAAGACCTCGCCCTGCCGGATGGTAAAGCTCGCGCTGTCCACGGCCGTGAAATAGCCCCGACGCGACGGCAAGATGGCCTGTTTCGACACGAAGCGCTTGGTGATCCCCGCCACCTCGATCAGGGTCGCGCCGCGTTCGCCCGTGCTTTTGGGCCAGTTGCGCGCCAGATCCGCGATGGCAAAGCCCGTGACCCGTCCGCCGTAATCGATCAGCGGAAAGCGGTGAAGCTTGACCGTGGGCCGCGGCACGGCGGCGATCAGGGATTTGGTATAGGGATGGGTGGGCGCGCCCAGCACGCGGCTCGTCGGCCCGCTTTCCACCACTGCGCCGCGATACATCACCGTCACCACGTCGGTGGTATCGGCGATGACGCCCATGTCATGGGTGATGAGGATGACGCCCACCTGCCGCTCGCGCGCCAGATCCTTGATCAGATCAAGGATCTGCGCCTGGATCGAGACGTCAAGCGCGGTGGTCGGCTCATCGGCGATGATCACATCGGGCTCGGAACACAGGGCCAGCGCGATCACCACGCGCTGCCGCATGCCGCCCGAGAACTGGTGCGGATACTGGTTCACGCGGGTTCTGGGGTCGGGGATGCCAACGCGGTCGATCAGCTCGATCGCACGCGCCAGCGCCTCGGTCTCGGACAGGTCCAGATGGGCGCGAATCGTCTCGACCAGTTGCTGGCCGACGGTGAAGAGCGGGTTGAGCGAGGTCAGCGGGTCCTGAAAGATCATCGAGATCTTGCGGCCGCGCAAGCTCGCCATCGCCTCGGCATCAAGGGCCCGAAATCTCTTCGCCGCGAAAGCCGGATGACGCCGCCGGTGATCTTGCCCGGCGGGTCGAGCAGGCCCATGACGGCCGCCCCGATGGTGGATTTGCCGGCACCACTTTCGCCCACAAGCCCGTGGATCTGGCCCGGCTCCACCGTCAGATGGGCGTCCTTGACCGCAACGAAGGTCTCGCGCCGGGTCGGGAACTGGACGGTCAGGTTTTCGATCTCAAGGAGGGCCATCAGCGCAGCCTCGGGTTCAGCGCATCGCGCAGCCAGTCGCCCAGCAGGTTCACGGCCAGCGCCAGCACGAGAAGCGTGCAGGCCGGGAAGAACAGGATCCACCACTCGCCCGAGAACAAGAACCCTTGCCCGATGCGGATGAGCGTGCCGAGGGAGGGTTCCGTCGGCGGCGCGCCGACGCCGAGGAAGGACAGCGTCGCCTCGGCAATGATGGCAAGCGCCAGCGAGATGGTGGCGATGACCAGCACCGGCGACAGCACATTGGGCAGGATGTGGCGCAGCATGATTGCGCCGGGCGAGCGGCCGATCAGCCGGGCGGCCTGCACGTATTCCTTGGATTTCTCGACCATCGTGGCGCCCCGCACGACGCGGGCGAACTGCACCCAGTCCGACAGGCCGATGGCGATGATCAGCACCCAGATCGCCACGTCGTTGCGGTATTCGGGCGGCGTGATCCCCTTGGCGACGCCGAAGATCAGCATGGCCACAAGGATCGCCGGAAACGTCAGCTGCACATCGGCCACGCGCATGATGATGGTTTCGACCAACCCGCCGACGTAGCCCGCGATCAGGCCCAAGGTGATGCCCAGAACCATGGCGAAGCCCACGGCGGCGAAGCCCACGAAGAGGGAAATCCGGAGGCCGTAAAGAATGGTCGAAAACAAGTCGCGGCCCTGATCGTCGGTCCCGAGCACGAAGGTCTCGCCGGTGAACATGTTGGCCTGCCCGGGCGGGGTGAAGCCGTTCATCAGGTCCAGCGTGGCTGGGTTGAACGGGTCATGCGGCGCGATCAGCGGCGCAAAGACAGCCGACAGGATCAAGATGGCCGTCACCGCAAAGGAGATCATCGCCACCGGCGAGCGGCGAAAAGCATAGGCGACATCGCTGTCCCATGTCATGGCAAGTCTTGAGCGTGCGACGATTTTCGGGGCCGGGGCGCCAGTGTCAGTGCCGGTGTCGGTCATGGCGTCAGCTCCTCAACCTTGGGTCGATGGCGACGTAAAGCAGGTCGACGATCAGGTTGATGCCCACGAACATGACCGAGATCAGCATGAGATAGGCGGCCATGACGGGGATATCGACGAATTGGATCGCATTGATGAACAGCAATCCCACGCCGGGCCACTGGAACACCGTCTCGGTGATGATGGCGAAGGCTATGATGGAGCCAAGCTGCAGGCCGGTGACGGTGATCACGGGGACCAGCGTGTTCTTGAGCGCATGGCGAAAGTTGATGGCGCGTTGCGACAGGCCGCGGGCGCGGGCGAAGCGGATGTAGTCTTGCCGCAAGACCTCGAGCATTTCGGAGCGGACAAGCCGCATGATCAGCGTCATTTGGTAAAGGCCCAGCGTGATCGAGGGCAAGATCAACGCGATGAGCCCTGATTGGGTCAGAAACCCGGTCGACCAGCCGCCGATCATCACCGTCTCGCCGCGCCCGAAGCTGGGCAAAACGCCGAGTTCCACTGCGAAGAGATAGATCAGCAAGATGCCGATCAGGAATGTGGGCAGCGACACGCCGATGAGGGACAAGGCCATGATCGCATTGGCCGAAAAGCCGTGCCGCCGGATGGCGGTGAAGACGCCAAGCCCGATACCCATGAGCAGCGCGAATGTGCCCGAGACGGCGGCCAGTTCCAGCGTGGCCGCAGCAGGCGTTCGGCGATGATTTCGGCCACCGGGCGGCCTTGGCGGTAGGAAATGCCCAGATCGCCCTGCATCGCGCGACCGAGAAAGTTCCAGTATTGCACAAAGAACGGATCGTTCAGGCCAAGGCTGTCGCGCAACCTCTCGATATCTTGCATGGTGCGTTCTTGCCCCAGCATCGTGTCGACCGGGTCGCCGACGTAGCGGAACATGGCAAAGGCCACCAGACCCACGACCAGCAGGACAAGCACGGATTGCAGGATGCGGCGGAAGATGTAGCTGACCATATGGCTGGCGTCCCCGTTGGCGTCGGTCAGGACTGCATTGGGCAGGGCCGCCCGTCAAGGCTTACCCCGTGGTAAACCATACCACGCCACGGGGGCCTGTCTGCCCCCGTGGCGGGTTTCTTTTTGCGGGGCCTGATCTCAGTTCACCGTCACCCAGCGCAGGATGAAGAAATTGTCGGGCCGCTGGGTAAGGGTCACGCCATCGCGCACGCCCCAGAGCAGCGGCTCAACATAGAGCGGCACATAGACCATGTCTTCCTGGATGGTGGCGGCGGTCTCGTCCAACATGGCCTGACGTGCGGTGTCGTCGATCTCGGACTGGATCATCGGGATCAGCGCGTCGATGCGCGGGTTCGAATAGCCGCCGAAATTCCAGGTGCCCAAGCTGTCGCCGGCCGTGTGCACGAGGAAGCGCAGCGGGTGTTCGGCGTCGAACGTGCCCGGCGACCAACCCAGCAGGTACATGTCGAAATTGCCCTCGCGCAGCTGCGGCCAGTAGTTCGAGACCGGACCGGCCTCAAGCGTGGCAGTCATGCCGACCTGCGCGAGCATGCCCACGACGGCCTGACAGACCGCTTCGTCATTGATGTAGCGGTCATTGGTGCACGACAGGGTGAAGTCGAACCCGTCGGGATAACCCGCCTCGGCCAGAGCCGCGCGGGCGGCATCGGGGTCAAGTGCCTGACCGCGTGTCGAGCCCGGTAGAGAAGCCGCGCGAGGACGGGGGCACAAGCTGGCTGGCGGGTTCGGCCGAGCCGCGCATGATGGTCTGCAAGATGGCGTCGACATTCACTGCATTGGCGACCGCGCGGCGCACGCGGACGTCGCTGAAGGGGTTGGGCGCGCCGTTTTGCAGCGTCTCGTGGTCATGGGCGAAGCCCAGCATGATGACGCGGGTCTCGATCCCCCTGAGGACGGAGACGCCATCGCCCGCCTCGATGCGCGCGGCATCTTGCACCGGGACCGGGTTGATCATGTCGATCTCGCCCGACAGGAGTGCTGCCACGGCGGTGGCGTCGTTCTGGATCGGGGTAAAGATGGCGCGGGTGATGTTGTGTTCCACCTCGCCCCACCAGCCGCCGAAGGGTTCGAGCACCGTCTCCAGATCCGGTTGGCGCGACACGAGGCGGAAGGCGGCGGTGCCGTTGGCGTTGAGCGTGGCGAAATTCTCGGTGTCGCGGGCCACGCCCGTCGCGTCATTGGCCTCGGCCCAGCCGCTGTCCATGATCATCCAGTTGGCGATACTGTCGGGAAATATCGGCTGGGCGAGTTGGTCAGGATGTCGACGGTGAAATCATCGACCACCACCACGTCACTGACCGGCGCGAACCAGCTGCGCACGTCGGACGCCTCGGACGAGGCGCGCTCGTAGCTGAAGCGGACATCCTCGGCGGTGAAGGGGGCGCCGTCGTGGAAGGTCACACCCTCACGGAGGGTAAAGCGCCAGCCCGCGCCGTCGGGCAGGGCCTCCCACGCGGTGGCGAGCGAGGGCTCGATGGTCATGTCGCGGCCGCGCCGCACCAGCCCCTCGTAGACATTGTTGAGAAAGCCCAGAACCGGCGTCGAGGACACGGCATGCGGGTCCATCGTCTGCGGGTCGGTGGTGGAGGCCCAGCGGAATGTCTCGGAAAAGGCAGGCGTGGCCAGCATCGCCGCGAGGGCGGTTGCTGCAAGAAGGCGTTTCATGGTGATGTCCCCTGTTCGCAAAGGAAGCAGGCCGTTTCCGCCCGCAACCGACTGCGGCAGCCTGACGCATCCGGGCGGGCAATGCAAACCGGTCCCGTTCACGGATCGGTGAAGGGCGGGCGGCTAGCGCCACACAAGGTGCAGGACGTGGTAGAAGACGGGGGCGGCAAAGATCACGCTGTCGAACTGGTCCAGCACCCCGCCCTGCCCGGGGATCAGGTGTGACCAGTCCTTGACACCCTTGTCGCGCTTGATCGCGGTGAAGACGAGGCTGCCGAACATCCCCGTGACCGAGGCGAGCGCGGCCATCGCGGCCGCGCCGAACGGGCCGAAGGGTGTAATCCAGCTGAGCGCTGCGCCGATCACGGCGGCCGCAAGGATGCCCGAGGTGACGCCCGCCACCGTCTTGGGCGATAGGCCCGGTGCGATCTTGCGGCCCTTGATGCGGCGGCCCACGTAGTAGTCGGTCAGGTCGCCCAGTTGCACCACAAGCACGAGGAAGACGATCAGCAGGACCGCGCGGTCGGACCCGTCGGGCATCTGGTAGGTCATGAGCGCGGGCACGTGGCTGATGCAGAAAACGCAGATCATCAGGCCCCACTGCATTTCCGCGACCCGGACGAGGAAACGGTCGGGGTCGCCGCGCAGCGCGCTGACGATGGGCAGGAGGAGGAAGGCATAGACCGGGATGAACACGGTATAGAGCCCGGTCCAGCCGAAGCCCACGAACACATATTGCAGCGGCAGGACGACGAAGGCCCCCAGCGCCAGTGACAGGTGATCGGCGCGGCGTTTGGTGGCGTAGGTCAGAAATTCGCGCAGCGCCGCGAAGCTGGCGAAGGCGAAGAGCAACAAGATGCCGACCTTCCCCGACAGGACGGCCAGCGCCAGAAGGACCGCCATGGTCCACCACGAATGGACGCGGGCCATGAAGGTCTCGACCGCCGGGCTGTGGGTGCCCGGCGGCACGCGGCCGCGCAGCACCTCGCCCAGCACGGTCATGCCGCTGAGAAAGATGACCACGCCCGAGGCAAGCAGCAAGATGTCTAGCGTCGTCTGACTGATCATGGCGCGCCGTCCGGGTCGTCGGGCTTGAGCGCCACAAGTGCTGCCGCCGCGCGGGCAAGGAAATTGCCGCGGTTCTCGCCTTCCTCCACTTTTACGGGCGCGCCGAAGGTGACGGTGCAGATCAGCGGCAGGGGGATCACCTCGCCCTTGGGCATGATCTCGTTGAGATTGGCGATCCATGCGGGGACAAGGTCGATGTCGGGCCGCGCGCGACCGATGTTGTATAGCCCCGCGCGAAACGGCAGCAGCGGCTCCAGGCCCATGTTGCGGTTGCCTTCGGGGAAGATGATGAGGCTGGAGCCTTCCTCCAGCGCTTCGAGGATGGCGGCCATCGGGTCCTCGGTCCGGCCTTCGCGGTTGCGGTCGACGAGGACGCAGTTGAAGACCTCGGGTCCGACGAAGGCCCGGAGCGGCGTCTTGAGCCAGTAATCGGCGGCGGCGACGGGGCGGGTCATGCGGCGGATATGAGCGGGCAGGCAGGCCCAGATCATCGGCATGTCGCCGTTCGAGACATGGTTGGCGTAATAGACCCCTCTGGCGGGCGATGGGTTCCACGCCCCGCCAGTCGGCGCGGACGGCGGTGATGAAGCGCGCGACAAAGACCAGCGCATGGCCCACGATCCGCGCGGCGAGGCGGCGCGGCAGGCTGCGCTGACGTGGGGTGTGGTCATGCCCGTCCTCTCCGGCGCGGAGTGTGGCGGCGCCGCGAAGCCTGCGTCAAGGGGCCAGCCGCGCTGGCCCTGCGCGCCGCGGCGCTGGTGGCGCGCGCAGGTCGGGAGGCCGGGGCTAAAGCCCCGCGAACAACCCATCGCGGATTTCGGGCCGTAACAGCTCGCTGATGCGCCTCTCGCCATGCCCCTGCGCTACGGCCTTCTGGAACAAGTCGTGGACAGCCTGCGACAGGGGCGTTCCATGCCCCGATCCGTCAAGGTAGTCTGCGATGTAGCGCATGTCCTTGGCGGCGTTTCCCACGGAAAACACGTAGCCCGAGAAATCGCCGTCGCGCGCCTTGCCGATGATCCGGTTCAATACGCCCGAATTGGCCGAGCCGCATTGCACCACGTCATGCAGTTGGCCCCAGTCGATGCCTTCGTCGGCGGCGGCGCGGAAGGCCTCCGTCACCAGGGCCGCGATGCCCATGACCATGTAGTTGTTGATGAACTTCGCCTTGGCGCCGCTGCCCACCGGGCCGAAATGCTCGACCCGTTCGCAAAAGGTGGAAAGGACCGGCGCAGCCCGCGCAAAGCCTTCGGGCGTGGCGGCCGACCAGCGCGCCCAGAACGCCATCCGTCGCCTGCTGCGCGCCACCCGTCAGGGGCGCTTCGGCGAAACCGATGCCGCGCGCGGCCAGCGCCTCGGCCAGTGCCAGCGCCGAGGTGCCCGTGTCGATCACCATCTGGCCGGGCCTGAGCGCCGGGGCTATGTCGGCCATCACCGCCTCGACCACGGTCGAATTGGGCAGGCACAAGATTACCACGTCCGACGCCGCTGCCACACCGGCCGCATCGGCATGTTCGGTCGCGCCATCCGCCACCAGCGCCTCGATCACGGCCCGGTCGCGATGCGCCATGGTCTGCAATCCGCCGGTCTTCGACGGCAGGTTGCGCCCCATGCCCGCGCCCATCGCGCCAAGGCCGATCAGGCCGATTGATCCGGTCATATCGTCCAGCCGCCGTCGACGACAAAGAATTGCCCTGTCGCCGCCCGCGACTCGTCCGAGCCGAGATAGACCACCATCGGGGCGATATCCTCCGGGTGGGTCATCTCGCGCGCAGCGGCTGGCGGTCGAGCATCGCCTGATACGCGGCGTCGTAGTCGCCGCGCGCCGCCATGCGGGCCTGCAGCGACGGGGTCAGCACCGTGCCGGGGCAGATCGCGTTGCAGCGGATGCGGTCACGGATGTAGTCGGTCGCGATCGCCTTGGTCAGGCCCATCACCGCGCCCTTGGTCGCGCCATAGGCGCAGCGGCTGGCCGCGCCCGTGATGGCAGAGACGACCGAGGCCATGTTGATGATCGAACCGCCGCCGTTCTCGATCATCCGGGGCAGAAACGCCTCGGTCATGCGGGCCATGCCGCGGATGTTGATGGCAAAAGACCTGTCCCAATCCGCGTCGCTGGCCTCGAGCAAGGTGCCGTCATGGACCCAGCCGGCGCAGTTGAAGAGCACGTTCGGGGTAGGGGCTGCGGCGGCAAAGGCCCGGATGGCGGCCGCATCCGTTACATCCAGCACGGCCGGGCGGATATTGGCATGTTCCGCAGCAAGGCTGCCCAGCGCGCCGGTGTCGATGTCGGTCGCATGCACCACCGCCCCCTCGCGCGCCATGGCCAGCGCCGAGGCTCGCCCGATCCCCGCGCCCGCCGCCGTCACGATGACGGTCTTTCCTGTCAGTCTCATGCGCCCCTCCGTTGCCAAGCCCGGCGCACGCTACAAGAACCCGCGACGGGGACAAGCGCCATCGCGACGATCCCGCTTGTGCATGGCTGGCCGAGGGGCAAACATGGCATTGGAACGGGCCGGAGGGCCGGAGCAGGGAAGGCATGGTCGATATGACATGGGCACGCGGAAAGACAGCGACGGGCGAGATCTTGACTGGCGTCATCAAGGGCGCCGCGCTGCATCCACGCGCGGGGCTAGGCACCGAAGGGGCCACCGGGGCGGCAATCGCGCTGTCTGACCTGACCCTGCTGCCGCCCGTGGTGCCGGGCAAGTTCATCGGGCTTTGGAACAATTACAAGGCCGCCGCCGAAAAGGGCGGGCAGGCGCATCCGACCCATCCGCTGTGGTTCCTCAAGGCCTGCACCTCACTGGCCGGACCGGGGGCCGAGGTCGTGATCCCCGAAAGCGCGGGCCGCGTGATCTTCGAGGGCGAATTGGGCATCGTGATCGGGCGGTCCTGCAAACACGCGACCGAGGCCGAGGCGGAAGCCGCGATCCTGGGCTACACTTGCGTAAACGACATCACCTCGCTTGATGTGCTGAACGCGGACCCGAGTTTCCCGCAATGGACCCGCGCCAAGAGCTTTGACGGTTTTGGCGTGATCGGCCCGGTGATTGCCACGGGGCTGGATTGGGCGAGCCTTGTGGTCAAGGTGATGGTCGACGGGCGCGAGCGGCAAAGCTACGAGGCGTCGGACATGATCCTGACTCCGCCCCAGATCGTGCACCTGCTGTCGCAAGACATGACGCTGGAGCCCGGCGACGTGATCGCCTGCGGCACCTCGCTCGGCGCGCGCCCCGTGAAACCGGGGCAGGTGGTCGAGGTGGTCATCGACGGCATCGGGGCAGTCGGGGTGACCATGCTGGGGCCGACCGACGCTTGATGGCCTGTCGCGTCAAGAACGGGACGGCGACACAAGGAAAAAGGGCGCGCCATGGCAGCGCGCCCTTTCGAATTCCGGGTCCGAAGGCCTGTATTACATCAGTTCGATGTTCACGGCGCTTTCGCGGCCGTCACGGCCTTTTTCAAGGTCGAACTTGACCTTCTGGTTGTCGGCAAGGCCGGTCAGGCCCGAACGCTCGACGCCAGAGATGTGCACGAACACGTCCTTGGAGCCGCCATCGGGCGCGATGAAGCCGTAGCCTTTGGTGGTGTTGAACCATTTCACGGTGCCAGTTGCCATAACCGTGGTCTCCTGTCTTATCACACTGCCCGCACCATGCGGCAGTCCGGCGTAACCCATGCAAGATCGAGAGCACAAGCTTGGCCATGAGGGCGAAGACAGGGGTCGATAGAGTAGAGATAGCGGCGGGAATATGCCCTGTTTTGCGCCATGGGCAAGGGGATCCTGCCGACCGTGAGGCCGGGGGTGGCAGTCTGCAGCTTGGCCGAAGCATGACCGCAGCCTGACCCATGTCAAGGCGCCGTCACCGCGCGGCTCTAGGCTGCTGGCCGAAGCGCCCTGAACGCGAAGGACCCAGATGACCATCCTGACCAGCATTCCTTATGCCGATCTCATCCCCGGGCAGGAGGCGCGCGTAGAACGCCTCTGCCGCGCCGAGGATCTTTATGTCTTTGCCCATTCCAGCGGCAACATGAACCCGATGCATCTGCCCAAGCTGGATGGCGACGGCGACGGGCGTCCCGAGGCGGTCGCGCCCTCGGCCTGGGTGGCAGCACTGATCTCGGGCGTCTTGGGCAACCAGTTGCCGGGGCCGGGGACGCTCTATATGGCGCAGGACCTGCGCTTTGTCGGACGCGCCCATGCGGGCGAGACGCTCAGCATCGGCGTGAGGGTGGTCGACAAGCTGCCCGCACGCGCGGTGCGGCTGGCGGTCTGGGTCGACGGGCCTGCGGGCCGCGTGGCCGAGGGCTCGGTGACGGTGCAGGCGCCGGATGCGGTGCGCAGCTTCGACGGGGTCGATGTGCCGGGCCTGACGGTACAATCGCACCGCCATTTCGACGCGCTGCTGGCGCGCGCCGCCCCCTTGCCCCCCTTGCCTACGGTCGTGGTCTGCCCCGAAAGCCCGGATGCGGTGATGGGGGCGGTCATGGCGCGCGATCACACGCTGATCTCACCGCTCTTCGTCGGCTGCCCCGACAAGATCGCCGCTGCCGCCGCAGAGGCGGGTGCTGACATTGCGGGCATAGAGATTGTCGACATCCCCGACCACCGCGCCGCAGCCCTGCGCGCGGTCGCGCTGATCCACGAAGGGCGCGCCAAGGCGCTGATGAAGGGGCATCTGCACACCGACCAGTTGCTGCACGCGATCCTGAAGAAGGAGGGCGGGCTGCGCACCAACCGCCGGCTGTCCCATGTCTTTGTCATGGATGTGCCGGGGCTGGAGCATCTGCTTTTCGTCACCGATGCCGCGATCAACATTGCGCCCGATCTCGAATGCAAGGTGTCGATCGTGCAAAACGCCATCGATCTGGCGCGCGCGCTGGGCATCGAGTTGCCCAAGGTGGGCATCTTGTCGGCGGTGGAAACGGTGACGGCCTCGATCCCCTCGACGCTCGATGCCGCGATCCTGTCCAAGATGGCCGACCGGGGCCAGATCACCGGCGGGTTGGTCGACGGGCCGCTGGCGATGGACAATGCGGTCGACCCCGGTGCTGCGCGCACCAAGGGGTTGACCGGGCTGGTGGCAGGGCGGGCCGAGATCTTGGTCGCGCCGAACATGGAGGCGGGCAACATGATCGCCAAGGAACTGACGTTTCTGGCCCATGCGGCGGCGGCGGGCATCGTGATGGGGGCGCAGGTGCCGGTGATCCTGACAAGCCGCGCCGATGACGACAAGTCGCGGCTGGCGTCCTGCGCGGTGGCGGCGATTTACGCCGAAAGCCTGCGATGAGCCTGATTCTGACGCTAAACGCGGGCTCAAGCTCGATCAAGTTCGGGCTTTATGCAGCGGCCGAAGAGCCCATAGAGCAAGCGCGCGGCCAGATCGACGCGCTGGGCCTAGAGGCCCGGCTTGTGATCGAGGCGGGCGGGGTCGAGACCTCCGAGGCGATCGGCCCGGCCGATCATGCCACAGGGTTGGCCCGTCTGATCGGGGCGCTGGGCCCGCTCTGTGCCGGGCGGCAGATCGCGGCGGTAGGGCACCGGGTGGTGCATGGCGGGCCGGATATGGACGGGCCGCGCATCCCGACGCCCGCACTTGTCGCGCAGCTCGACGCGCTGGCACCGCTGGCCCCGCTGCACCAGCCGCACAATCTGGCGGGCGTTCGGGCGGCACTTGCGGCCTTTCCGGATGCGGTGCAGGTCG
This sequence comes from Roseicyclus sp., assembly GCA_018401055.1. The sequence continues at coordinate 16,890 of JAGYLB010000096.1, read as the reverse complement.
CAGCCTTCGACACGGCCTTTCATCGCGGCCATCCCTTCGTCAACGACACCTTCGCTCTGCCGAGGCGGTTCTTCGAGGCGGGCGTGCGCCGATACGGGTTCCACGGGCTGAGCTTATGACTACATCGCGGGCCGCCTCAGGGCTGCTCATTCACGCCTGTTCGAGGGTCGGGTGATCGTGGCCCATCTGGGCAACGGCGCCTCGCTCTGCGCGCTGGAAGGGGGGCGGTCCATCGCCTCGACCATGGGGTTCTCGGCGCTGGACGGGATGCCCATGGGCACGCGGGTGGGCCAGCTCGATCCCGGCGTGGTGTTGTTCTTGCTCGATCAGGGCATGACGGCGAGCCAGATCACGGACCTGCTCTACACCGAGAGCGGGCTCAAGGGGCTGTCGGGGATCAGTCATGACATGCGCACGCTGCTGGCCTCGGAGGCGCGGGAGGCCGATGAGGCGATCGCCTACTACACCTTTCGCCTCAGCCGCGAGATCGGCGGGCTGGCGGCCGCGCTGGGCGGGCTGGATGCTCTGGTCTTCACCGGCGGCATCGGTGAGAAGGCCGCCCCGATCCGGGCGCGCGCTGTTGAAAAACTGGGCTTTCTTGGGCTGGCCGTCGATGCGGATCGCAATGTCGCCAATGCCGCCACGATCCATGCGGGGCGGGTGCCGATCCTTGTGATGGCGACCGACGAGGAGCGCATCATCGCGCGCGCTTGCGCCCGGGCGCTCTTGACGACGGGCGCGGAAGGCGAAAGCTAGAGGCCATGCGTATCCTCTTGATCCTTGTCGCTCTTGCCATCCTCGCCGTGATCGGTGCGGCGGTCTATTTCCGCACCGTGGCCATGCCCGCCGAGGTCTGGCATGTCGATCCGGCCAGCGTGACCCCACCCGAAAGCCCGAATTTCGAGCTGCGGCGGGGCGAGGGCGCGCCGGTTTTCGACGCTACGCCCGATGTCATGGCCGCGCGCATCGACGCCATCGCCACGGCCGAGGGGGCGGCGATGATCGGCGGCGATCTGGCGGCGGGTCACATGACCTACGTGGCGCGCTCGCGGATCATGGGCTTTCCCGATGCGGTTTCGGTCCGGTTGGTGCCGGTGGCGGGCGGCACGCGGCTGGAGATCTTTTCGCGCTCGCGCTTTGGTTATTCCGACATGGGGGTGAACGCCGCCCGCGTCGCCCGCTGGATCGCGGCGGCGCGCGGCTGAGGCGCGCAGCGCAGCGCAGCCCTTGACCAAGGCCGCGTGGCCCGTCACATCGCGCCCATGCTGTCCCAAGATCGCCTGCACCAGATCACCGAACGGTTCGAGTTTCTCGAGGCGCGGCTGAACAGCCGGCGCGGCCTCGGAGGATTTCGCCAAGATCAGCCGCGAATATGCCGAGTTGAAGCCCGTGGCCGAGGAGGTCGCGGCCTATCGCGGACTGATGGCCGAGCTGCGGGAGGCCGAGGCGATGCTGGCCGACCCCGAGATGCGCGCCTTGGCCGAGGAGGAAGTGCCGCGTCTGCGCGCAGCTCTCCGCGAGGGCGAGGCAGCGCTGCAATTGGCGCTTTTGCCGCGCGATGCTGCCGACGGCCGCCCTGCGATGATCGAGATCCGTCCCGGCACCGGCGGCGACGAGGCGGCGCTGTTCGCGGGCGATCTGCTGCGCATGTATACCCGCTACGCCGAGGCGCGAGGCTGGCGGTTGGAGATCGTGGATCTGCAAGAGACCGATCTGGGCGGTATCAAGGAGGTAACGGCGCGCATCGAGGGCGAGGGGGTCTTTGCGCGGCTGAAATACGAGAGCGGCGTGCACCGCGTGCAGCGTGTGCCCGAGACGGAATCGGGAGGCCGGATCCATACCTCGGCTGCGACCGTCGCGGTTCTGCCTGAGGCCGAGGCGGTGGAGATCGACATTCCGGCGGGCGATATCCGCATCGACACGATGCGGTCCTCGGGCGCGGGGGGGCAGCATGTGAACACCACCGATTCGGCCGTGCGCATCACCCATATCCCCAGTGGCATCGTGGTGACGAGTTCCGAGAAATCGCAGCACCGCAACCGCGAGATCGCGATGCAGGTGCTGCGCGCCCGCCTGTTCGATCAGGAGCGGCGCCGCGCCGCCGATGCGATGGCCGCCGACCGCAAGGCGCAGGTGGGCTCGGGCGACCGGTCCGAGCGCATAAGGACCTACAATTTCCCGCAAGGTCGGATGACGGATCATCGGATCAACCTGACGCTCTATCGGCTGGAGCAGATCCTGGGCGGCGATCTGGACGAGGTGATCGACGCGTTGAGCGCGGATGCGCAGGCCCGTCTGCTGGCCGAGATGGATGGCTGAAGGGCCGGGCTGTATCGCGGGCTGCGCCCGCGATCCTGCGCGCGGGGCGCCTGCGGCTGACCGCGCGCGGGTGCCCTGCCACGGCCTTGCGTCTGTGGGCGGGGCAGGGATGCCTCCGGCAGCCGTATTTTGGGAAAGATGAAGGCGGGAGGCGCCGGTCATGAGGAGCCTCGGACTGGATGGCGCGGGCCGTGGGGCTGTTGGGGTCGGTTTCGGGCGATCTGGCGGCGCGCGAGGCGCGGATGATACTCGGGGCGGCCACCGGCTGGTCGGCGGCGCGGGTCGCGGTTGCGGCGGGCGAGGTGCTGGAGGCGCCCGTGCTGGCAGCGGCCGAGGCGATGTTGGCGCGGCGGCTGGCACGCGAGCCGATGGCGCAGATCATGGGGCAATGGGCGTTCTACGGGCGGGCTTTCTTGGTCACGCGCGATACGCTGACGCCGCGGCCCGATACGGAGACGTTGGTCGAGCTGGCCTTGTCGGAAAATTTTGAGAGGTTGCTGGATCTGGGGACGGGGACGGGGGCGATTGCGGTGTCGCTGCTGGCCGAGCGGCCCGAGGCCACAGGGATCGCCAGCGACATCTCGGCGGCGGCGCTGGCGGTGGCGGCCGAGAATGCGGCGCGGCACGGGGTGGCAGGGCGGATGGGTCTGGTGCAGGCCGATTGGTGGGAGGGGATTGCAGGGCGGTTCGGCCTGATCGTGTCGAACCCGCCCTATGTGAGCGTCCGAGGATTACGCGGAGGCTTGCCCCGGAGATCACAAGCTGGGAGCCGCGCGGCGCCTTGACGCCCGAGGGCGACGGCCTGTCGGCCTACAAGGTCATTCTGGCGCGCATGACGTCCCATCTGGTGCCGGGCGGTCGCTGTCTGGTCGAAATCGGCGCGACGCAGGGCAGGGCGGTTGCGGCGCTGTTCGAGGCGGCGGGGCTGGTGGCTGTGACCGTGCATTCCGACATCAACGGCAAGCCCCGTGTGGTGACCGGGCGCTGCGCAGGGCCCGGGACTGCGGCTTAATCGTCGCAATCGCGGCGGTTTTCCGCGTCTTTCCCCGGTTCCAGCGTCGATTGCTCTTGTCACGCGGCGCTGCGCATGCTTACTCGGGCGTAGCGAGAGGGACTGTCCTAGGACAACCCCCCGCGGTTCTGCCGAATTTTCCGTGCCGTCTCGCCTCAGCGCCGGTGCGGGTACAGAGCGTCCGGGCACCTTCGGTGCAGGCGCCGCCAACCCAGGACAACTGGAACCGTATTTATCACATGAGATCATCTAAGAACCGCTCGCGGTCCAAGGGGAACCGCAACCGCTCGGTCGGCAACGTCGTCAACCGCGTCTTTGATTCGTCCGGGCCGGAAGGCAAGGTGCGCGGTACGCCGCAGCAGATCATCGACAAGTACAACCAGCTGGCGCGCGATGCGCAGCTGTCCAACGACCGGGTCGCCGCCGAGAATTTCCAGCAGCATGCGGAGCATTACCTGCGCATGCTGTCCGAGGCGCAGCGCGAACAAGATGCCCGTCTACCACAGCAGGGTCAGCAGGGCCGCGAGCGCGGCGATGGCGACGAGCGGGACGGCTATGGCGATGCAGCAGGGTGGCAAGGACAGGGCCAGCCGCAGCAAGATCGCGATCAGGACCGGAGTAGACCGTCAGCCCGACCGGGCAGACCGTCAGCCTGACCGGGCAGACCGCCAGCCCTGACCGGGCAGACCGCCAGCCGGACCGGGCAGAGCGGCAGCCCGATCGGGCAGAGCGACAGCCTGAGCGGGCAGAGCGGCAGCCCTGGGCGTTCGGTGGAGAAGCCCGTGCGCAGCGATTTCGATGCTGTTCTGGATGGCGGCAGTGCGGGGGACAGCACCCTTGTCGAGACGCCCGAGAGCGCGCCGAAGCCCAAGCGCAGCCGCACAAGAGCGCCCGCGCAAGACGGATGACGCAGGTCAGGGCGGCGACGAGTCGTCCCCGACACGCCGCAAGAAGCCGCTGAGTAATCACAGCTTGGCGCGCCGGCCCTTGCCATGTCAGGCCGGGGCTGCGCTGGCGGTTTCCGTCATCCCGCCACAGCGCGCGCCAAGGCGCAAAACCCCTCGATCGGGATCTGTTCGGCCCGGTCGGTGGGGATCAGACCTGCTGCCACAATCCTGTCCCTCGATATCAGGGGTCAGCCCCTTCAGCGCCGCGCGCAGCATCTTGCGGCGCTGGTTGAAGGCCTTGGCCACCACCCGTTCCAGCACGGCCGGATCTGCCGGAAAGCGCGGGGCGGGCAGGGCGGTCAGATGCACCACCGCGGAATGCACCTTGGGCGCGGGGGTGAAGGCCTCGGGGGGCAGAGTCATGGCGATGCGTGCGTCGCAGCGCCATTGCGCCAGGATGGCCAGCCGCCCATAGACTTTGGATCCGGGACGCGCGACGATCCGGTCGGCGACCTCGCGCTGGAACATGAGCGTCAGCGACTGCCATTGCGGCGGCCAGACCGGGGGCGTCAGCCAGCGCACCAGCAGTTCCGTCCCGACATTATAGGGCAGGTTGGCCACGATCTTGATCGGGGGCGCCAGATGCGCCGACCAGTCAAGCGCCAGCGCATCGGCATTCAGCACCACGAGCCGGTCCGGATAGGCGGCGGCGATCTGGGCCAGTGCGGGCAGGCAGCGGGTGTCTTTTTCCACCGCGACCACGCGGCGCGCGCCTTCGGCCAAGAGCCCGCGCGTCAACCCGCCGGGGCCCGGCCCCACCTCCAGCACGTCGCAACCGGTCAGGTCGCCCGCCACGCGCGCGATCTTGGCCGTCAGGTTGAGATCGAGCAGGAAGTTCTGCCCCAGAGCCTTCTTGGCGGACAGGTCATGTGTGGCGATGACCTCGCGAAGGGGGGGAAGGCTGTCGATGCTGCTCATGGTGGACGGCTTGCCGTGAAATTGCGCCCCAGCGCAAGCTCTCAGCCCAGAAAGATGCCCGTCACGACCGCCATCAGGCCCAGAACCGACACCAGAAGCGCGCCCATGTTGATGGTGACGATGCGCTGCAGGCGGACCCGCAGCTCGGCATCGGGCAGGCCCGCCCGTTTGGCCGCGACCGCCGCCCAGATGCACCAGGCCAACGCCACAAGCCCCGCAAATGCCATGGCCGTCCCAACATAGACCACAGCGGCCATGCAGCATCCTTTCCCTAGCGATCCGTGATTGACCTAGTCCAGCATTTCGCGGCTGGCAAGGCTTGTGGCACGGGCCCGCTGCCGCTAGATCGGGGGTCCGGAATTCCCCCTTCAGATGCGAGATCCCCGATGGATGTGACAGAACCGCTCGACGACAGCGCCGCCCGCCCCGACACCTACCGCGTCACCGCCGACGAGCTGCGTCAGTTCATCGAGCGGTTCGAGCGGCTGGAGGCCGAGAAGAAGGACATCGCCGACCAGCAAAAGGAGGTCATGGCCGAGGCGAAATCGGCGCGGGCTACGACACCAAGGTCATGCGCAAGGTCATCGCGCTGCGCAAGCGCGAGCCCGACGACATCGCCGAGGAAGAGGCGGTGCTGGAGATGTACAAGGAAGCGCTGGGGATGAGCTGAGGCTCAGGGCGCGGTTGACCGGTCTGGCGGGGGTGGCACGTGGCAGGGCAAGCCACGCGCCTTGCCGCAGCGCATGCATGTCAGCGCCCTCGGTGATGGGCAGCAGGTTGGAGATCGCGCCGTGCGCGGCGCGGTCCCGGGCGGTGAGCCAAGGCATCAGATCGGCGCGGTCGACGTGCAAGACGTGGCGCAGCGCTGTGACCATCTCGCCCTTTTGGCCCGTCGCGCGCAGGGCCTGACCCATCTCATGCAGCACGGCGAAGGCCAGCGCTGCGCAGTCAGGATCGGCGCGCAGGACCGCGAGGTCCGTGGCGGTGATCGGCAGATCGACATTGAAATCGACCACCCCCGAACTGATGGGGATCGCGTAGACGAGGCTATCGGGCGTCTCGGACACGATCGGTTTCCAGGCGCCGCCGTAATGCACCAAGGGCGCGGTGCCCCTGAGCGTGCGTACCCGCAGCAGACTGTCTGTGCCATCGTGCTGCACGTGGCCCAGATCGCGAAAGCCCAGCTTGTCCAGCACCCGGATCGAGGCCGGGTTGGCTGCGCGCACGAGCGCATGAAGATAGGGTGTGAGCGCCCCTGCCTCAGCCAGATCGACAAGAGAGGCGGCCAGATCGCTGGCCCAGCCCCGGCCCCAGACAGCAGGCAGTAGATGGAAGGAGATATTCAGCCCCGGATAGCCCGCCAGGGGCGTCAGGCCGCATAGCCCGACGGGCGCGCCGTTGTGCAGGGCTTACCCATCGCCCGAACCCGTGCCGTTCCCAATGAGCTAGATCGCGGGAAAAGTCCTCCGTCACCTGCGCCGGATCGGGTGGCAGGAGAGGCGGATTGTGGCGATGCATCGCCGGATCAGCCATCAGCGCCCCGACGAAGAGCAGGTCCGAGGCACACAGCCGCCGTGCCGTGACCGCGCCCGCAGACCAGACCTCGGGCAAGCGGGGCGTCATGGCGTCAGCAAGCTCACGCCGGGGATGCGCGCGATCTCGGCCATGTCATCGTCATAGGCGAGGCTGATCTCTTCGATCAGGTCGGGCGTCCAGCCGGGCAGGTCCAGTTCCTCCTCGATGGCGGTGTCGATGGCGTAGCGGTCGAGGAAGGCGCCGGTGATACGGCGGCGCTGAATCTCTGACTGGGCCGGGTTGTCGGCCAGATAGCGTTGCAACCGCTTGAAGCCGGTGGGGTCCATGATCGTCTCGATCAGGTCGTCGGTGCCCTTGAGCGGGTAGTCGAAGGGGACATCGGCGATCTCGCGCAGGATCTGCCCCCACAAAAGCGGGGTATCCTCATTGCACCAGACGGTCACCGGCACATCGGGATGGGCCAGCCGAAGCCGGCTCAGCATTTCCGACCATGCCACGGCATGGGGCTGCATGTTCTCGCTGAATTCAACGAAATCGTTGAACTTGGAGGCGGCGAAAAGCGCCGGGATCAGGGTTGCCGGATTGCGCATGCCGATGAAGACCTCGGGCTCGGCCTGCGGGAAAAGCCCGCGGAGCGCCGCGACTTGACGGTCGATCATCGCCCAGATCTGTGGCCCCTGCACAACAAGGCGGTGGATGCAGACAAGGCGCGGATCGGAAAAGATCAGCCGATCGGCCGGCATCTCGTCGATGATGGCGTCCAGCAGCGCCTCCTGAATGTCGCGGCTGGCGGTTTGACCCTTGAGGGCGCGCAGCGTGTCGCGCAAGAGCGGGCGGTAACGGGCGATGGACGGGGCGAGGATGCCATCCTCGGCCAGCCGCGCCCGGTTCTTGCCCAGCGATTGCAGCAACAGGCCTTGGTCGGTGCACGGCGCGCCGAGGTGAAAGACGACCTGCATTCTGTGTTCGACCCTGATCCGCCTGCCTGCCCGCGCGGGACCCTATACCGCCCGCGCGCGCGGTGCAAACCCGCCCATGCTTGCACGACGGCGAGCCATGTCGTATGCGGGTCGCGGCAGCCCCTATAGCTCAGCTGGTAGAGCATCTGATTTGTAATCAGAGGGTCGGGAGTTCGAGTCTCTCTGGGGGCACCATTTTTCTATTTATAATCAAGCTATTGGATGACTCAGCTGTCGAGCGCTTACCCATTTTTCAAACCCGTGGAAGCACTGTGGAAGCAGTTGTAGCCCCTTTGTTCGTGTCTTTCGCGCAACGGCCCGGCGGCTGACGCGCTGCGATATCGAGGGTCTCCGCGCGACAGCCGCCTAGTGTTGTGCGCAGCCTCAAGCGTCCCGCTGGTTGCGCCGTTGTGCGTGTTGCGAGAGGCTGCGACGGGGAATGACTAGAAGCTTTGTCGCTGAGTATGTGGGAACAGCAGTGGTTGGACATTGAAGGGCGGAAATCCGCCATGGGCTGCAGCCGGGACGAAGTCCGGTGTGCGGTACGCAATAGATGTTGGCTGGCATAGTCCGCAACGCGGATGCCCGGTATTTTGGGAGCGCCCGCTCTGGCGCAAGAACTTCCCAACTAGACCAGGCCATTCGAAGCCGTTACGACCAATCCTTGGTTATGCACAAGTCGCTCGGTCTCACGCGGCCTCACCAATAATGTGTCCTAAGGGCGAAACGATCTCGCAAAAAGCACCTAGTGAAGCATAAGGATAAATACCAATGGCACTGAAAAAATGGCTGCGCCGCAAGAAACATAGCTTTCAGCGGGCGGAGCGGGCAGCACTAGTGCAGTTCCACAAGTATGAGTCAGGCGGTCAGTTTGACTACCAAGCCTATCGTGAAGCACAGATCGGCAAGGCCAGGTCCGACAGTAACGATACGTGGGCGGATCCAAAAACGCTGGATCTGATCTCCGATTACGCGAAAGCAAACGTACCGAAGATAAGCTTTATCCTTTGCCACGGCAGCAAGTCGGGCATGGAATCCGTCTATCTCGGTGACAAGCTGGCCTGCGAGGCAGTGGGCACTGACATCGCTCCCCCCACGGCCGCTAACGGCGTAGTAGAGTGGGACTTCCACGAGCAACGCGAGGATTGGATCAACCGCGCGTCAGTCATATACACAAATGCGCTGGATCATTCCTTCGACCCCAAAAAGGCGCTCGATACTTGGGTTGAGCAACTTGCGCCTGGTGGGCTGATTTTCATTGAACACACAATGCTGCATGGCCCGCAGGGCACAAGCTCTTCGGACCCATTCGGCGCGGATCCCTGGATCATGCCATATCTGGTCCTGGAATGGGGACAGGGCGCTTATTGTGTACAGGACATGATCAAGGCGCCGCACAAGAAACCGCACTGGAAACCCACCAATGGCACCCGGGAAGAGACCGACTTAGACATCTGGATTTTCGTGATCAGGCCGATACAGTCGTCGTGACCAGCTCAGCGCCGCGCCTCTCAAGTCCGTTCCGGCGGCACTTCGATCATTTCATGCCATGAGGATAGAAAGAACAAGGTGTCGAGTTCGAGTCGGTCGCCGCGCCGACTGCGAAGGTGGCGAGCCCAGTTCCTTGACAACCCGATCTTGGTCGCCCGCTGGGAAATGTCGGCCCTCATCGAGAACCGCGACATGCGATTGCGCGACTGCAGGCTGAACCCCCGCTTCGGTTGTTCTAGAAGGAAACCAAGTCCACGCCTATTGACTATTTCACGCAATGCGTTTTTTGGGGCCGCGTCGTCGGCATCACTGATCGGGCGTGATAGCGCCCAGTCGACGAGGCGGTGGTCAAGCAGGGGCGGTCGTACTTCTACCCCGTAGGCCATTCCCGCCCGATCGACCTTGGGCAGGACGACATCCTGACAGAAGGTGTAGAGGTCGATCCGCTGACGCCGCCGCTTTTCCGCAAGTCTCGGAGCGTCATGCCGCGTCAGAGTCTCCCAAAGAAGGTCGACTATGTCGGGCTCCGAAACCGCTGGGTACATCTCCGCCACCTGTACCGGAAGCAAGCCTCTGAACACGCCGATCGCATGGGCAAACAAGGGGTCCTTAGCTAGAAAAGCCGCCGTTCGTTCGTGCGTTTGCTGGCGTTTTCGATGGAAGGGAAACAGGGCTGTGAACGGAGAAATCGGAGGACCACCTTCGATTATTGAGGTCTTCATCTCTCCCAGCGTACGCGCATACCAACGGTAACCTCCAAAGACCTCGTCTCCGCCGTCTCCCGAAAGCACGACCTTCAGGCCAACCTCCATTGCCAGCTTGGAGATTGCCGTCTGGGTCACGATTGCTGAATATGCCAACGGCTCGTCAAGTGCCGCTACCGCTTCGGCATAGTAGGGTCTCGTATTTGCCGCCAACTCCAGCTTTCGGTATCTCAGACCAAGCTGCTTCGCCGTCTTCTCTGCCACGGGCGACTCGTCAGCGCTTTCGTTGCCCGGAAACCCGACCGAAAGCGCTGTCACCGCCTTTGCTGAAGCGCCAAGGCCAACCAGGGACGATGCGATCACACTTGAATCAAGCCCACCCGACAGAAATAGCCCGATCGGGACGTCCGACAGAAGCTGCTCCTCAACGATCTCATCGAGCAGTTGCTCCAGCGGTCCGGAACTGGCGACGTAGTCGGTGTCGTCTGGAGCAGCCCAGTACCGGACCTTTCTGACACCAGCGGTCGGCGACCATTCTAACGTGCAACCGGCTTCCAGCTTTGTGACACCTTTCCAGATCGACCGAGGGCTGGGAACATAACCGAGGCATAGGTAGAGGGCCATGGACTGTTCGTCGATATCCTGACCAAAGCCGAGTGCGCGCAATGCCCTCGCGTCCGACGCGAACGCGAATTCTCCGTTGCCCTGCCAAAAGCAGAAAGGCTTGACTCCAACGCGGTCGCGGGCGGCAAAGAGGCACTCTTCGACGGTGTCCCAAATGCCAAACGCAAATATGCCGTGCAACCGCTGGACAACGGAGGGTCCCCAAAAGCTGAAACCTTCCAGGATGACCTCCGTGTCCGAGTTCGACCGGAAGAAACAACCGGCCGCCTGGAGTTGCTTTCTGAGATCCGGCGCATTGTAGACTTCGCCATTATAAACAATAACGTAGCGTCCGCTAGCCGAGGTCATGGGCTGGTGGCCGGCATTACTCAAATCTTGGATCGAGAGGCGGCGATGACCAAGCTTGACCGAGCGGCCGTTCGCGGTCGTAAATTGCTCGGTGCCGTACGCATCCGGACCTCTCGCCCGCATGACATCGCGCGCATCATCAAAGTGTTCGACACCCATGTCCTGACGTGAACAGAGGCCAATGATACCGCACATGATGGAAAGTCCAATTTTTGCTGCTCTGATCCGCATGCATCGGGCATACATGCCTCGCCAAGGTCAAGGGGCGCAACACCATTTTCGTCCCTAGTCCGTCCACGGAATCTAGCTGGATTGCGGCAAGACATCCCTTACGGGCGCTGGGCCGTGTCCACTGAAGATACGCAGATCCAGCGTCCGGGAACGCGCAGTTCAGGGCAAGAATGCGGTCGCGTTTCTTGTCAAACGCTGTTACGCGCTTGCCAATATCCCAGACCTTAGGCCCAACAGCTGTGACACCTTGTCTAGACACGCCATATCTAACGCATTGCGCGGGTCCGGCGCCGACTGGAGCGGAGCCACTCTGTATTGCGATGGTGCACAACGAGATCAACATCCTGCCGCAGTTCTTCGAGCATTACCGTGCTTTCGGACCGATCCAATTCCTCATGATTGATGATCGTTCCACCGATGGGTCGCGTGCATACTTGGAAGCGCAACCGGACGTCTCCCTGTTCACGCCGAGGCCCGGCTCTACCTACCGCCAGCATAAGCAGCAGTGGCGCAGCGAACCGCTGGACCTATACGCGCAAGGCCGATGGTGCATTGTACCGGATGTAGACGAGCATCTGGTCTGGAAGAATGCAGAAACTAGGCCCTTCACGGCCCTACTCGCCGACCTCGAACAGGAGGGTGTCCAGGGCCTGTCCGCTGTCATGGTCGACATGTATTGCGACCGTCCGATTTCAGAGCATGTCAGTACGGGCAGTCCTCTGAGGGAGGATTTTCCTTTGTTCGACGATCCCGCGACTGATCCCTTAGCCTATCGGTCTCGCCTTCCGAGCCAGTCGTTCAGAGGAAAATATCCGACTCCCACGATGATCATTACTGGGGGAATGCGCGATCGGGTCCTCATGAATGGGCGAGCAGACGAGACGGCGCTCTACCGGACCCTATTAAGGAACTCGATCCACAAGTTCCATGAACCCCGAGGTATGACCCTCGCGCGCGCGCGACTTGTTTACCTGTTGACTTGGCGCTCTAGGGCCTTGGCTCCCCTCAATCTAACGAAGCTGCCGCTTCTCAAGTGGCAGAAAGGAGGCAAGTTCAATGGCGGAGCCCATCACCTGAACCTTCCATTGAAACTGTCCAGCGAGCGGGCAGTTCTGATGCACTTCCCCCTGACACGGGGCGCGACCGGCGCGAGATACACGGCGCAGCGCGGTCAGCACTACAGCCAGGCTGCGTATTACCACCTGGTGGAGGATCACGAGCGCGAGTCCCCGGTCTACATCGGAACGAAACGCTACACTGGAACGAAAAGCCTGCAAGGATTTTTTGGATGAGGTCACGCCCCCGGATGCGCACATGGCGCGAAAGATGGCACCGGATGATGCGCAGCAAGGATGTCAGGATCGGAGCAATCCGGCTGACGGCCGATGATGCGCTTGTTGGGAAGGATGTTCAGCGCCTGCTATATCGAGGGGACTACGAGTACGCCGAATTGCAGTTGGTGGCGCATGTTCTGCGACCGGATGATAGGGTGCTCGAAATCGGCGCCGGGATGGGGGCAGTCGGTCTGACAGTTGCGAGGATCATCGGGCAAGACCGGATCACAAGCTTTGAAGCCAATCCCGAGCTGGAGCCACTCATTCGCACAAATTATGCGCTCAATGGGCTTTTCCCTGAATTAATCATGAAAGCGATTACGCCAGATGGGGCTCCAGTTTCTTTCAACGTGACCCCCTCTTTGTTGTCTTCTTCGGTATACGATCGAGGTGAAGCGCGGCCCGTTACTGTCGCAAGTATGGCTATCAAAGATGCGATCAAAAGTACCAAACCGACGGTCCTGGTTATTGACGCAGAAGGCTCGGAAGTCGACCTGCTTCCGGCTTCAGATTTGACTGGTATCAGAGCCATCCTCGTGGAGTGCCACGCGCGCGTCACCGGCGCAGATCAAGTCGACAAGATGACCGCGTATGTACTCGGGTTGGGATTCCGTATCGAGCATGACATGCACAGAAATCTGCTCATGACTCGCGAGTGGCCCGGACCCCTTCAGAATGGGCAGCCCAGTCTGGATTGAAACCAGTAATGACTTTGGGGCCAGCTCTTGGCGCATGCGCACACCATGCACCTTCGATTCGATCCCCCAAAGTTCTCCATGGCCTGATTAAGGAAAACAGAATGACCGGTCTCTTGCAGAAGATTTTTGCCCGGAACGACCGCCGCCGCAGGCGGTCCATGTCGCAGTCCCCTGTGCAGGTGATGCAGGCGCTCTTCACCGAGCGACCGATAAGAACGGTCTTCGATATAGGTGCGAATTTTGGAAGCTTTTCGGAGCAGGTGCTGAAGGATCTAGCGCCACAACGCATCTACGCGTTCGAACCGATCAAGACCCATTTCGAAAACTTGTGTAAGAAATGGCCAGAAGGCGGCTTGGTGATCCCAGTTCGGATGGCGATGGGAAACCGTTCTGGCACAGTCGACTTCAATATCAATTCCGACCCGTCCTACAATCATTCGCTACTGAACAAAGATGCGCGTTCGGATGGCTGGGCGAACGTCGAGCATGTGGCCGTCGAGCAGGTTGACTGCGAAACCGTAGACAATTTCTGTATGGAACGCGGCATCCAGCGGATCGATATCTTGAAGGTCGACACCGAGGGCGCAGACCTTATGGTGCTTCAAGGAGCGGACAGCATGCTACGGGATCAAGCAATTGACCTTGTCTATGTCGAAATCCTGATGAAACCACTTTTCGATGGGCAGGGCAGCCTCCGGCAATTCCTTGAGGTGATGGAGGGACACGGCTACGTCTTCATCAATATTTTCGAAACACGCACGAACCATGTGGGACAACTGACGCTTGCGAACGCTATGTTCGCCGCGCCCGGTCTTGTTGCAAGCACCCCGAATTAGCCGAACTGTTGTTCATTTTTTTGCCGATCTTGGATTGATGGCGGTCTTGGACATAGTGAAACCGCTGCTCCTGCATCGGACATCACTTGGCCAAGCTGCGTGCCTTGTCGCCAAGTATATTTTTGTACAAAGGCGCAAACCTGACTGAAGGCCCACCTTCTAACCATTATTCATACCGGTCTAGCCCGCAACGACTGACGTCCGCGAGCGGAACTTCGTTGCGCTCAGTGGTGCATAAATATCCTGTTTCAGCGAAGCAGCCGATCGCTGCCCCTTGTCCAAATGTCTGCTCTGGGCCGGTACTGGCTGCACAAATCGCAAGATCTCCACTGACTAATCACCCATCAACTCGCCATACTTCACCGCCGCCTCGGCTAGCCGTTCCTCGATCCCGCGCGGGTGCTGATCGAGGTAGCGCTGCATCAGGACCGGTAGGGTCTCGCTGAACGCCGCGTAGTCTGGGGCGCTCTTGCCATCGAGGTAGGCAAGCGTGACCGAATGCGCGGCCAGCAGCTTGAGCAGGTCGCGCTGCTTTTCCTCAAGGTCGATCTGTCGAACCACCTCGGGCGGTACCCGCGCGTCATGCTGAAACATGCGCTCGGCGATGGTGTCCTGAACCATTCGCCAAAGCGGATGAAGCGGCCAGCGTGAACGGTTACTGTCGCCGGTGGGAATGTGCAGCGACAGATCCTGCGATAGCTGTTCCATCTCCCTTTGCAGGCGGGCGTAAAACGATCCCCAGCCACGGATATCCGCCCTGTTGCGCAGAGCCGTTCTGCCAAGGCGCAGTTCGACCCGCCAGACCCGGCTGTGGGTGCTGTCCGTCAGGTCGAGAGGGGGCAGGGACTGCGCCGCCAGTGGCGGCATTCCAGATCAGCGGCCATTCGTTCTTGCGCTTGACCATGACCTCTTCGCGCTTGTCATAGACGATGACTTGTCGGCCGGGCATCTTGCCCAGGGTTGCGGACGTGTCGCGGGCCGAGCGGCCGTTGATCTCGCCCAGGTCGAACTCGCAGATCCGCCGCTTATTCACCCTCGCATGCGCAATGAAGGCATGGGGGTCGAGGACGAAGTCGGGCGCCAGGATATCGACGGCGAAATCGACCCGTCCGATGCTGACACCGTTAGGCGGCACCCGGAAGCCGAGCTTCTGGCAGGTTTCATCGAGGTCGGCCCGCACCTTTTCCAACCCGTCGACGGCCAGCGCGCGCGACCGGATCTGCTGATTGACGACATCCAGCTCTCCGGTCCCATCTCGCATGTCGTGGTGCGAGAGCATCAATGGCGTCGTCTGAAGACCACGGGCAGCGCCCGAACAGTCCCGCTCGCAGGAGCCGCGCTCTGGGCAGCGCAGCGCATCGTCGCAGAGGTTCGCGACAGCCGCTTCGCCTTTCCTCGCTACAATCGAACCGACAATACGAACGCCAACTCCGCGAGTGCTGCGCTGAACAAATGGATGAAGCAACATGCCCCAGAAGGATGCACCATGCACGGCTTCCGCCATTCAATGCGCGACAGGCTGCGGGCTGTCGAGTGTCCCTCAGACATTGTTGACCAGATCGGAGGGTGGCAAACCGAGGGCGTAGGCCACAGCTACGGACGCGGTTACCCGCTCGAAGTGCTGGCCAAATGGGTGGAAGCGGCAGCGTAACTCCAGCATGGTCTACGCTCCAGCTTTCATTGGCGAAAACTGAAGGAAAACAGCAGGTTACCTGTAGGAATGGTGCCCCCAGAGGGTGGTTCCGTTCCCGTTACAGGCACCCTCGCAGGGCTTCCCTTCAGTAAAACAAGGGGTAACCGCATGGAATCCTCGGGGTCAAGGGGCACCAGTTGGTCTACGATCTGGTCTACGGTGCCGGGGAGGCCCTCAGTCGCCCCCTGAGGCCCCGTGCGGTGTCGGGGGCACTTCCCATTCGTCGGAGGCTCCCGTGCCCTGTCAGGCGATCTGACAGCCACTCGCTGAAGCCCCCCACCCCATGGGGGGACAATGCCGACACGCAAGGGAAAGGTAGGCCGCTCAGACATGTGACCCTTGAAACGTCTGGGGTCCCTGCAGGGTACGGCGGGGGGAGGTCGCATCAGCTATCCCTTACGGGTCCCGTGTGCAGCAGGCGTCCCTTATGGGTCCCCCTATGGGGAGTTGCCTGTTGTGATAGTGATGTGATCCTCTCCCTCAACAACAAAGAGATATCCCCTCCCCCTATCCCTTAAGGGGCAACTGACGGGAATCATGCAGCGGTGGGGAGTGGGTCCTCCAGATCGTCGGGGGTGAGGACGTCCACCACAGCTTGTTGATCACGAGCAGCCGTGGTCTTCCTGGAGGGATGGTGACTTTTGGAGGCTGAGATGGACCTAGCGAAAATGTCGGAAGATGGGTTGCTTCATTGGTGCAAGACCCATTCTGGCGAATACTTGGCGTCGCATCATCCAAGAACCTCCTTCGCTACCACTTACTCAGATCAGTTTGTTGCGGCTTCTGCTGAACTGATAGCTCGATACAGGAAGCAAAACCGACCGGCAGCCACCCTTCTGCTCTATCAAGCCTTTCGTCGTGCTGGTGTTCGTTCATGTCGAGGTGGCCCGATGACCTTGAGCAAAGTCGAGTACCTCTTGAAGAATAGGGTTGAACAGCTCTTGGCTGAGCGCCTTGATGGGTGAGGGAGTATCGACATGGTAGATAGCAATGTAGCGAAGCGTCTGTGGTCGGCTGCGGACCAGCTCTGGGCCAACACGGGCCTGAAGCCCAGCCAGTTCTCGACCCCCGTCCTCGGCCTGATCTTTCTGCGCTATGCGGAAAAGCGGTTCGCGGATGTCGAGCGAGAAGTAGGCCCCGTTGGTAGCCCAAGCGAGACCGGCAGAAGGCGGATCGGCAAGGTTGACTATGACAAGGCAGGGGCCATCTTCCTCCGCCCCGAGTCCCGGTTCAGCCGGAG
>JAGYLB010000095.1 GCA_018401055.1 Roseicyclus sp. | reverse complement strand
TCTGGGCTGATCCGCGCCTGCCCTCTTTGCTTTGCAATTACTCCGGGGTCCGGGGCAGAGCCCCCGGTCTGGCCTCAGCCCGTCGCGCCGAGCCCCGCGCGCATCATGACGCGGCGCACGGGCGTCACCGAATAGATCGCGTTCAGCGCCCGCATCCGCAGGTCGCGCAGACCCTGTGCCTCGGCCATCGAGGCGCGGTTGAGCGCATCGACGCCGGTCACTCGCGCCATAACCTCGGCATGGCGGGCGCGGTGGTATTTCCGCAATAGGTCGCGTGCGCCGGGATCGGCACGGTTTGCCTCGGCCAGATCCAGCAGCACGCGCAGGTCCTTGAGGCTCATGTTCAGCCCCTGCGCGCCGATCGGCGGCACCACATGGGCGGCCTCGGCCACCAGCGCCACGCGCTCGGCCTCCATCCGCGCGGCGATCTGGCTGATGATCGGCCAGAGCGTGCGGCGCGTCACCAGAGTGAGCGGGCCGAACAGATGGGCGGACCGTTCCGTCATCTCGGCGTTGAACGCCTCCTCAGACAGGGCGGCCAGCCGCAGCGCCTCGGGGCCGCGCTCCATCCAGACCACGGCGGAACAGGGGCGGCCGTCGTGATCGGGGAGCGGCACCAAGGTGAAGGGCCCTCCCGAGCGGTGGATCTCGGTGGAGACATTCTCGTGCGGGATCGGGTGGGTGACGGCAAAGGCCAACGCCTTTTGACCGTAGCGCATGGTGGTCACAGCGATCCCCGCGGCCTCGCGCACCGGGCTGGTGCGGCCATCTGCGCCGATCACCAGTTTGGCCACAACGTGGTCGCCATCGGTCAGGGTCACGCGGGCCTCGGCCTCGCGGGTCATCACCGTTGCCGTACCGGTGCCGGGGCGGAAATCGACGTTGGGCAGGTCGGATAGATGGGCCACGATCTCGCGCCTGAGCAGCCAGTTGGGCAGGTTCCAGCCAAAGGGCAGGTCCGAGATGTCGGCGGCGTCGAAATCATGGGCGACACGGGGTTCGGACACCTCGCCGCCCGCATCGACAATGCGCATCACCTGCAAAGGCATGGCGTGGGGCGCCAGCCTGTCCCACAACCCTGCACGGTCGAGGAAATGCCGCGACGGTTGCAAGAAGGCCGTGGTGCGCAGGTCGGAGCCTTCGGTTGCGGCATCGGTGATCGGCGGCGACGGATCGGCGCAGATGACGGAGAACCCCGCCTGTCCGAAGGCGGCAGCGGCGGTCAGCCCGGCGACACCGCCGCCGGAAATGAAGATGTCTGTCTGTGTGATCTGGGTCATGGGAGGAATGTAGGGCGCGTCATGGGGGCCTGCGACGCGACAGGCTGTCCCAAGAAGATTTTGGTGCAAAAAATCGAGTGGTCCGCAAATTCGTTAATATTGCGGGCGTTAGACCAGCCTCGCCAGAAAGCCCGCCAGATCGTCGGTGTGATGTTCGATGAAATCGGCGGGTTCGGGTTCGGGGGCGACCAGCACGGTGCGCAGTCCCATCGCATGGGGCACGGCAAGATTGCGTGGATCATCCTCGAACATCGCGGCGCGGGCCTGTGTCAGCCCGTCGACGGCAAAAACCGTCTCAAAGGCGGCGCGCTCGGGTTTGGGGATCAGGCCTGCGTGTTCAACGCCGTAGACGGCATCAAATACCTCGCCCAGTCCACGATGAGCGACATGACACGCTCGGCATAGGGCCGCGTGCCGTTGGCGTAGACGATCTTGCGCCCCGGCAGCGCGGCGATGGCTGCCGCAAGCCTCGGGTCGGGCGTGAGGACCGAGAAATCGATTTCGTGCACCTCCTCCAGATAGGCGGCAGGGTCGATGGCATGGTGGCGCATCAGGCCCGCCAGCGTGGTGCCATGGTCGCGCCAGTAGCGGTGTGGCGCAAGGTATCGGCCGCCAAGCGATCCACACCCGCGACGCGCATCACCCAATCGGTCATGCGGAGGTTGATCTGGTCGAACAGCCGCGTCTCTGGTGGGTAGAGCGTATTGTCGAGGTCGAAGACCCAGGTCTCGACATGGGAAAAATCGGGGGTGAATTCGGGGGACAGGGGCGTACGCGTCATGCTGCAACGCCTAGGATGCTACGCCTTGCGCCGCAAGTCTGGACAGAGGCTCCGCCACCGCCTAGCGTCTTGCGGCATACGAGAGGATACCGCACCAGATGGCCACGCGACCCGCCCCCGATCCGCACAAGGATGCCTACGCCCTGATCCTCGATGCCATCGATCAGGGGGTGTATCGACCGGGCGACCGGTTGGTGGAATCGGAACTGGCCGACCGCTTCGGGGTCAGCCGCACACCGATCCGCGAGGCGTTGCAGCGGCTGGAGACGCAAAGCCTTTTGACCCGCGACGGGCGGTCCTTGATCGTTGCCTCTCTCGATCATGCGCAGATGGCCGAACTTTACGCCGTCCGGCAGGAACTGGAGGGGCTGGCCGCGCGGCTGGCCGCCCAGCACGCCGCAGTCGAAGAGGTGGAGGTTCTGCGCGGCATGGTCGAGGCCGATCGTGCCCTTTTGAACGATCCGCAGGCGCTGGCGCGGGCGAACCGGCGGTTTCACCATCAGATCCATCTGGCCAGCCACAACCGCTTTCTCGTGCAGCAGCTGGATCTGGTCTATCGCTCGATGGCGCTGATGGCGCGCACCTCGTTGGCGGCGCAGGGTCGGGGGGAAAAGGCGCTGGCCGAGCATGCCGAGATCGTGGAGGCAATCGCCGCCCGCGATGGCGCGCGCGCGGCACAAGCGCTCAAGGATCATCTGTCCATTGCCTTCGTGGTCCGCCTCAAGGAAGAGGCGCAGAAGGTTCAGGCCTGACCGCATCGCCCGCGCTCCGGTCGCTCGCGACCCCGCCAAAGCCGCCATGGGTGGTCTTGGCCCACCAGAAGGGGCGCATCAGCATTTCTGCAGCGGCCCGTACAGCCGAAATCGTGGCAAGCAGGAAATAGAGTTCCGACAACAAGATCCACGGCCTGAGGTGGCGCAGATGCGCCGCCCGTGTGGCGTGGATCGACAGCGCAACCGACAAGACGATGCTGGCGACAAACGCCACGGCCATGATCCCGTAGCCCATCGGCCCGACAAGCGCATCCAGCGGATGGGCGGCCCCGAAGGGCTTGACCATAAGCGACCACAAGAGCGGTGCGACTAGGAAACCGGCGACCGCAAAGAGCATCTGAACCTGAAGGGCCGCAAATCGCAACGGCCCAAGATCGCGCCACAGCGCGCGCGGCGCGCGCATCGCCATGGCCCATGTCATCAGGTAGCCTTTCTGCCAGCGGGCGCGTTGCCGGATCCAGGGCAGGACGGCGGCATTCGCCTCCTCATAGGTGGTGGTGTCGATGATCTCGGTGCGGTAGCCGCGCCGCGCGAGCCGCAGGCCCAGTTCGGCATCCTCGGTCACGTTATGGGCATCCCAGCCGCCCACCTCGACCAGCACCTTGTGACGCAGGAACAGCGTCGTGCCGCCAAGCGGGACCACCAGGCCCAGCCGCTGCACGCCGGGCAGCAGCACGCGGAACCAGTTGGCGTATTCCAGCGCGAAAAGGCGCGACAAGATGTTGTGGCGGGCATTGTAGTAATCGAGCCTGCCTTGCAGGCAGGCGACTGGGGGGCGACTGGCGAAGCGCTCGGTGATGCGGGTGATCTGGTCGGGGTCGGGGCGGTCTTCGGCATCGTAGATGCCGATGATATCGCCGCGCGCGAAGTTCAGCGCGAAATTCAGCGCCCGCGGTTTGGTGCGCGGCTGACCAGGGGGCACCGTGATGACCCTTATCCAGGGCGGCAGATGGGTCGCGGCAAGTGCCGCGCGGGTGGTGGTGTCATCGGCCTCTACCGCCAGCAAAACGTCGAGCCGTTCGGGGGGATAGTCGAGTTGCCGCAATCGTGCGACCAGCGTCGCGGCGATGTCGCGTTCTTGATAAAGTGGTGCGATCAGGGTCACGATGGGTGGTCGCAATAGGGTCGGTGCGAGGTGCCCTTCCTCATGGCGGTCCGGCTGACGGTCGCTGCGCAAAGCCGAGGCAAAGGCCGTGGCTTTGAGAGCCATGTTCGCCCCGAAGATGAGCAGCGCAAGCCCGAAGATGAGGCCGATCGCCGCCACCGGCAGAAAGATCGCCAGCGCGGCAAGGGACAGTGCCGCCAGCACAAGGCCGCGCGCGGCAACGCGCGGCCGCCAACCGCGGCAACTGTCGTTGAGAGGCCTGCCCCTCGGCCAGCCGGGCAAGGGTTTCACCATAAAGCGCGATTTGCGCGGCGGTGATCTGGGCGCGCGGCGCTAGCGTCAGGATCATCCGCAGGCCGGGCGGCAAGGCGCCGCGGATCGCCTCGGCCCGGTCGGGGCGACAGGTGGCCAGCACGAGGATATTACCGATCCGTTCGGTGGGCACCACCTCGAGCGCCAGCGCGGTCGCGGCTGGCAGGTGGTGGCCGAGGGCGGGATCGGGCGGGCGGTTTGCAAGGTCCGACAGGCCATAGCCATGGCACTCGGCCAAGGCCGAGATCAGGTCGATGTCGCCTATCGCGCCGCGGGCAAGCAGAATGTCACCGATCGTCACATCGCTGGCCCGCCGTGCCTCGCGCGCGGCGGCGAGATCGGCGACCGTGATCGCGCCGCGTGCCAGCAGCAAGGCCTCCAGCGCGGCGGCACCGGGCCGCGGTCTGCGCAACCGCTCACCAAGGCGCGCTCGCGACAAGAGGGCCATCGCCCTGGCGTCGGAGTCGGGACAGGTACCCGCTGCCGCGCCGAACGGAAAGCGATACAGCGCAGCGCTATCGGGCGTCAGCTCGCCGTCCATCCTCATCCCTCGTCGCGCAAGGCGACAGACCGCCACGCGTCGCCGTAATCATCGGGCAGAGGGATTAAGGCTTGGTTAACGCCGCGCTGCGGCGCTCAGGCGGTGGCGCGCTGCCGGATCGCTTGGGCGAAACGTTCGAAGAGGTAGAAACTGTCTTGCGGTCCGGGGCTTGCCTCGGGGTGGTATTGCACCGAGAACACCGGCCGGTCAGCCATGCGGATCCCGCAATTGGACCCGTCGAACAGGCTGACATGGGTCTCGATCACGCCCTTGGGCAGGGTCTGGCTGTCGACGGTGAAGCCGTGGTTCATCGAGGTGATCTCGACCTTGCCGGTCTCCAGATCCTTGACCGGGTGGTTCGCGCCGTGATGGCCGTGGTTCATCTTGACCGTCTTTGCCCCCAACGCCAGTGCCAGCATCTGGTGGCCCAGACAAATGCCGAAGATGGGCAGCCCCGTCTGCAGCACGCCCTGGATCATCGGCACGGCATAGGCGCCGGTCGCGGCCGGATCACCGGGGCCGTTCGACAAGAACACGCCGTCGGGCTGTTGCGCCAGCACCTCATCGGCGCTGGTGGTCGCGGGCATGACGGTCACATCACAGCCGGCGCTGGCCAGACAGCGCAGGATGTTGCGCTTGGCGCCGTAATCCAGCGCCACGACCTTGGGCGCGGGCCCCTCGCGGCGGGTATAGCCCTCGGGCCAAGCCCAACGCTTTTCGTCCCAGCGATAGCTCTGCGCGCAGGTGACATCCTTGGCCAGATCGAGACCCACCAGCCCCGGAAAACCGCGCGCGGCCTTCACCAGCGCCTCGATGTCGAAATTCCCCTCGGGGTCATGGGCGAGCGCCACATGGGGCGCGCCCTGCTGGCGGATCGCGCGGGTCAGACGCCGCGTGTCGATGCCGCCCATGCCGATGCGTCCGGTCTTTTCCAGCCAGCCCACCAGATGGCCCGTGGCGCGCCAGTTCGACGGCTCGGTCGGGTCCCATTTCACGATCATGCCGGCCGCGACTGGATCGGCGGTCTCGTCATCCTCGGGGGTGACGCCGGTGTTG
Organism: Roseicyclus sp.; assembly: GCA_018401055.1. The sequence goes on along the minus strand of JAGYLB010000095.1, from coordinate 935 downwards.
CCGATATGGGGAAAGGTGAATGTCACGATCTGCCCTGCGTAGGACGGGTCGGTCATGATTTCCTGATAGCCGGTCATCGCGGTGTTGAAGCAAAGTTCGGCGGTGCGCATCCCCGTCGCGCCGAAACCGCGCCCGAAAAACAGCGTGCCATCGGCAAGCGCGAGACAGGCGGTGGGTTTTGCGGGCATGGCGGCAGCTCCGTTCTAGGGTCCGGGCAAACTTGGCGTGGTCTAAGGGGGGCAGGGGGGCGGGTCAAGGCGCAGCAGCTTGGTGTTGTTGCCGCGCCCCGTCTGCCCTATCTAGCGCGCTTGGACATATCATGGGGGATGCCATGGGCATGGATCTGAGAGAACGGATCGGCGCGGGCCTCAAGACCGCGATGCGCGACAAGGATGCCGCGCGGCTGAGCACGCTGCGCCTGATCAATGCCGCGATCAAGGATCAAGACATCGCGCTGCGCGGCGAAGGCCGGCCCGAAGGCGTTGATGAGGCCGGGGTGCTGGCCATTCTGGGCAAGATGGTCAAGCAGCGTCAGGAAAGCGCGCGCGCCTACGAGGAAGGCGGGCGGCTGGAACTGGCCGAAAAGGAACGCGCGGAAATCGGCGTGATCGAGGAATACTTGCCGCGCCAGTTGTCCGTCGATGAGGTGGAGGCCGCCGTGACGCGCGCGATCGCGGACACCGGGGCAGAGGGCTTGCGCGACATGGGCCGCGTGATGGCGGCGCTGAAGGCCAAATACACGGGCCAGATGGATTTCGGGGCGGTGGGTCCGATGGTCAAGGGCCGTCTGGGGTAACTTGCTTGGGGTTTCCCGCAGAAATGCGGGGAAACCTCCGTTGGTGAGAGAATCGGCAAGAGGCGCAGCCTGAATGGGCTTTCACGTCACTTGCGTTTCATTCCAACCTCGGAGCAAGACCGATGAACGTTTCCCATTG
>JAGYLB010000094.1 GCA_018401055.1 Roseicyclus sp. | reverse complement strand
CGATTACGCCCGCTCCGACAGCCTTATGGTGGCGGCCTTCGATGGTGACACGCTTGTCGGCGGCTCGACAGGATTGCCTTTATCCGATCATTCCGAGGTGGCGGCAGATTTGGAGAAGGCGCTGCCAATCGACGTAAAGAACGTCTACTATTGCGCTGAATCCGTTATGCTTGAATCGGGCAGGGGTCAGGGCGCCTACCGGTCTTTCTTTGCCCTTCGGGAGGCGCATGCGAAGTTGATCGGTTGCACTTATGCAATCTTTTGTGCTGTCATCCGCCCCGATAACCACCCGATGCGGCCTGTGGCTGCAATGCCCCTCGATCCGGTCTGGCGGCATTTCGGCTACGCCCCGCTGGATGGCGTGACGACCACGATCCGTTGGCGCGACATCGGTGAGGCGATGGAGACCCCCAAATCCCTTAAGGTCTGGATCAAGCCCCTATGAAGATCGCCACCGCCGCCTATCCGCTCGACCGCTTCGACACCTGGATCGACTATGCCGAAAAGCAGATCGCCTGGGTGCGCGAGGCCGCCCATGCCGGGGCCGACCTGCTGGTCTTTCCCGAATACGCCCGCATGGAGTTGGCCGCCATTGCAGGTGCCGCCCATGATCTCGAGGCATCGCTCCACGCCGCCGCCGGATTGGCCGAACGCGCCGACCACCTGTTGGCCGATCTGGCACAAGGTTACGGCGTCCATATCCTGTGCCCCTCCGGTCCTGTATTCGACGAAGGCCGCGCGCGTCCCGTCAACCGCGCCTGGCTGGTGGGGCCCGATGCCGACGCGCCCTTTGTCGCCTATCAGGACAAACAGGTGATGACCCGCTTCGAACGCGAGACCTGGAATGTCGTACCCGGTGATCCGCTCGAGGTGATCGACACGCCGCTTGGCCGCATCGGCATCCTTATCTGTTATGACGCGGAATTCCCGCTGCTTGGGCGCGCCTTGATCGATCAGGGTGCCGAAATCCTGCTGGTCCCGTCCTGCACCGACACTGTCCACGGCTACAACCGTGTGCGCATCGGCGCCATGGCCCGCGCGCTCGAGGGGCAATGCGTCGTCGTGCAATCCCCAACCGTGGGCGATGCGCCCTGGTCGCCCGCAGTGGACGAGAACGTGGGGGCGGCAGGCATCTTCGGTCCGTCCGATCTGGGCTTCCCCGAGGACGGCATTCTGGCGCAGGGTGCGCTCAACGACCCCGGTTGGGTCATGGCCGAGATCGACCTTGCCGCCATCGCCCGTGTCAGGGCCGAGGGGGCCGTGTTCAACCACGCCCATTGGCCGGAAAGCGCCTTGCGCGCCGATGATGCGGGGCGCAGGTCAGATTTGCCTTGAAAATCTGCCCCGAGGGGCGCATCTACCCGCCACCTGCACCGCCGCGCGGTGCGCATGACAAGGAGTGACCATGGCCAAGGAAGAAATGCTCGAATTTCCCGGCGTCGTAAAGGAACTCCTGCCCAACGCGACATTCCGGGTCGAGCTTGAAAACGGCCATGAGATCATCGCGCATACGGCAGGAAAGATGCGCAAGAACCGCATCCGGGTTCTCGCAGGCGACAAGGTGCAAGTCGAAATGACGCCCTATGATCTGAGCAAGGGCCGTATCAATTATCGTTTCAAGTAGGGCGGCGTCTTGACGCCGCCCAGTGCGGGTGAGCGTGGCGCCGCAGGCGACGCGCGGCCCGGCACCTCTACCGTTCCGGGTGCTGAAAATGACCCACGGTTCACATCCCCGCCTCATCCTCCGGGTCCGGCAGCCCCCGCCGCAAGGAATTGCTCGCGGTGCTTGGTCTTGTGCCCGACGCCGTTCTGCCCCCCGACATTGACGAGGCCCCGCACCGCACCGAGCTGCCGGGCGCCTATTGCGCCCGGATCGCACGGGAAAAACTGGCCGCGATCCCCGCCAATCCCGATGATGTCGTCTTGTCTGCAGACACCACCGTGGCGCTTGGCCGGCGCATCTTGGGCAAACCGGCGGATGAGGCGGAGGCGCGCGCCTTTCTCGACCTGCTCTCGGGTCGCCGCCACCGGGTCTACACAGCGCTCGCCGTCCGGCGTGGCGAGAAGGTCTGGGAACGGCTGGTCGAGTCCCGCGTGCAGATGAAACGTCTTTCGCAGCTGGAACGCGACGGCTACATCGCCAGTGGCGACTGGCAGGGCAAGGCGGGCGGCTATTCCATTCAGGGGCCTGCGGGCGCCTTCATCCCGTGGATTTCGGGCAGCCACAGCGCCATCGTGGGCTTGCCGCTGGCCGAGACCGCGCAACTGTTGCAGGCGGCTGGCCTGCCGGTCTGGGGAAGATCGTGAAGGGTCGCGTCGTCTTGCTTGATCAGGTCGCGGGCCGCGCGGCGGCCGCGCTGATGCTCGATGGCCATCTGGCCGACATCCTCGTCGATCCGCCCGAGGACGCGGGTCCGATGCCCGGCGCAATCTACCGCGCCGTGGCCGATCGGCCGATGAAGGGGCAGGGCGGTGTGACCGTTTCCATGGGCACGGCCAAGGGCTTTTTGAAACAGGCCGGCGGCGTCTCGCCCGGCGACAAGATGCTGGTGCAGGTCACAGGCCCCGCCGAGCCCGGCAAGGCCGCGCCTGTGTCCACCAAGATCTTGTTCAAGAGCCGCTACGCCATCGTCACCCCCGACGCGCCCGGCATCAATGTCTCGCGCCGCATCCGCGACGAGGCGGAGCGTGACCGGCTGCTGGAAGTTGCCCATGCCGCTATGGAGGGCGCGCCCGAGGGCTTTGGTGCCATCTTGCGGAGCGCCGCCGAAGAGGTCGACGACGACGCGCTCGAGGCCGATATCGCCGCGATGCGTGATCTGGCCACAGCCGTCATGGCCGATAGGGACGGGGCGCCGGAAATTCTGGTCGATGCGCCGGATGCCCACCATCTGGCTTGGCGCGACTGGGCCGATCCCGACCCCGACGAGGTGATCGACGCGCCCGGCTGTTTCGAGACCCATGGCGTGATCGAGGCCGTGGAGGCCGCCCTGTCACCCCGCGTCGATCTGACAGGCGGCGCGACCGCCTATGTGGAACCCACCCGCGCGCTGGTCGCCGTCGATGTGAACACCGGCGGCGACACCTCGCTTGCGGCCGGGCTCAAGGCCAATCTGGCGCTGGTCCGTGGGCTGCCCCGGGTGCTCAGGATCAAGGGCCTTGGCGGGCAGATCACGCTTGATCTGGCCCCGATGCCCAAGAAAGACCGCCGCGTTTTGGAGGATGCGCTGCGCCGCGCCTTCCGCGAGGATGGGGCCGAGGTTGTTCTGGCAGGCTGGACGCCGCTGGGTTGCTATGAATTGCAGAAAAAGCGTGACCGCCCGCCCCTGTCGGGGCTGTGGCCCTATCCAGCGTAGTCAAGAGGTAGGCTGCGCCTTCAGGCGCACCCCCCCACACCCTACCCGCGCCGAAGTGCCGCCAGCAGGGCAGGCGAGGGTCGCCCATCCACCGCCAGCCCGCGCGCGGTCTGATAGGCGCTGATCGCGGCTTCGGTCCGCCGCCCGACCACCCTGTCGGCGCGTTCCGACGTCATACCCCCGCCCGGTTCAGCAGCGTCTGAAGCTCCCGCCGCTCGTCTTGCGTCAGCCCGGTCTCGTCCGGCCCCCAACTCCGCGACAGGGGCCCGCCGCCTGCCAGCCGGTGGGCCATGTAGCCCACGCCGATCCCGTAATTGTTGGAGGGGTTGTAGCGCAGGATCATCGTGAAATTGTGGTAGGCGATCCACGCTGCAGCGCCGCCGCGCCGCCCGGTGCAAGGATCGCGGCCGCGCCTGCTTCGGGCAGGCTACCGCCGCGCGCGGGCCGAACGCCCGCCGCCGCCCAGTCGGCCACGGCCCGCCGAGTGTCCCGTCCCGTCGCGGCCGTGTTGAACCCGTCGGGCAACACCACCTCCACCCCCCAGGGCTGGCCCGTGCGCCAACCCGCCCGGCGCAGATATTCGGCGGTGGAAGCCAAGGCATCGCTCGGGTCCGTGCCCCAGATGTCGCGCCGCCCGTCGCCGGTGAAATCGACGGCATAGTCCTCGTAGACGGTCGGCATGAGATTGCGTGTGCCCCATCGCCCCGGCCCAAGAGCCCAGCATCCGGTCGGTCGTGGTGTCGCCCGATTGCAAGATCCGGAGCGCCGCGATCAACTGCGCCTCGAAAAACCGCCCGCGCCGCCCCTCCCAAGCCAGCGTCGAGGTTGCCGAGATCACGGGAATGTCGCCCAGCCGTGTGCCGAACCGCGTCTCCAGCCCCCAGATGGCGGCGATGACATCGGCATCGACCCCGCTTTGCGCCTCGATCGCCGCCAAGGTCGAACGCTGTGGTCCGACGCGGGTCCGCCCCAGCGCAAGGTCCTCATCCGAAGCGACCAGTGCGAGGTAATCCTCGGTCGAACGGCGGAATTCCGTCTGGTTCCGGTCGCGGTCGATGACGCCTGGCAAGAAGCCCTGGCCGCGAAAGCCGCGGTCGAGCGTGGCTTGCGTGATGCCCTGCGCCAGCGCTCGCGACCGAAAGGCCGCGACCCAAGCGTCGTAATCTGCATTGGGTTGAGGGCGGAAATCGGGGTCCGTGCTGGGACCGGACGCGCCTACGCCCCCCGTACTGCCGCCGATCGACGGCATGCAGCCAGTCAGCGCCGTCGCGGTTCCGCCCGCCAAGATCGTCCTGCGTGTCCAGCTTGTCATCTGCGTCGATCCTTGCCTGATTTAGCTCAGTGCTAGCGCCTGAGGGCGGTTGCTCGCAAGGACCCAAGGCCGGGTGGCTTGCGATCCGGCCATGTCCGGCCCATAGTCCGCCGCATCAGTCCAACGGAGCCCGAGATGAGTTGCCCGATCTGCAGCAAGGACACGAGCGCGTCCTACCGCCCTTTCTGTTCGCGCCGGTGTGCGGATGTGGATCTGGCGCGCTGGTTGACAGGGTCCTATGCGATCCCGTCCGACGACCCCGAAGACCTGCAGGCCGCAGCCGAGGCCCTTGCGTCGGAGCCGCGCAAACCGCACTGAGCAAATGCCCGTCGGGGCGGCCAAAAAACGCGCAATCCCCTATGGACAGCCTCGCGCGTTGGCCCTAGAACGCCGCTCACCCGCGGGCGTCCACAGCGCACCGCAACCCGTGCCCGGGTAGCTCAGGGGTAGAGCAGTGGATTGAAAATCCTCGTGTCGGTGGTTCGATTCCGCCCCCGGGCACCACTTAACAAGATGAAATCGTTTGGTTTTGTGGTCATGTCTGGTCCTTACTCGGATCGGGTTTGACGCTTTTCGGCGGAAGGTTTGACAATCTTCGCCCGCCGCGCGTTCTCTTTTTCCAGCGTCGCCATCGTCTCGCGGTTCTTGTCGGCAGGTTCGCCGACCGCGAATAGTGCCGCGCCATGGAGGGCGTTTTCTGCCCCAAGAGGTCCGCAATGCGCCGCTCATCCAGCCCCGCTTCGCGCAGCGTCGTCGCAACGGTATGGCGCAGGCCCTTGAGCGTGAGGCCGGGCGCGATAAGCCCTTCCTCCTCCAACCCGGTCTTGAAGCGGTGCCAGACGGTCGAAAACCCGTTGTAGGTCCAAGGCCCGCCTTGCGAGCTGGCCAGCACGGTAGCCGCCTCATGCGCGGGGATGCTGTCGAGGGCGGCCTGCAAGGTCGGGCTGACGGGAATCGCCACCTCCTCGCCTGTCTTGCCGCGCACGCCCCAGATCGTGTCGCCATCGATCTGGTCCTTGCGCAGCTTCAACGCGTCGGATGGATCGAGCCCGGTGTTCATCATCAGCGCCAGCGCCACCCGCACATGCGGCTTGGCGCGGGACAGGACGATGTCGCGCTCCTCGATGCTCCACGGCCGGTTTGCATAGGCACGGTCGCGCGGGCGGCGCTTGGGGATCACGTCCTTGGCGTAGTTCGCCGCGATCAGACCTTGGGGGATGGCATGGCGGAACACCTCGCTCAGCAGGGTCCGCACCATGTTCGCCCGCCGCCAGCCGATCTTTTTCGCGGCCTTGTCATGGATGCCCGCGATCAGCGGCGTGTCTATCACATGGACCGGCGTGTCGCGGATGGGGACCAGGAAATCTGCGCACTTGCGGTAATCGCGGCGCGTGGCTTCGGCCAGATTGGCGAAATGCCCGGTCTCGAAATAGCCCTTGATCAGCCCGCCAAGTGTTCCCGCACGGGGCCTTTCTCCTTCTGCGCCACGGCGATGGCGCGGATCGTTTCGCATTGCGCCAGAAATTCGGCCGATCCCAGCGGCGCTTCGGTCAGGTCGATCTTGTGGCCTGTCGCGCGGTGGTAGCAGCGCATCCGGCCGTGGCGATCCTTGAATATCTTGAACCCCTTGACGCGCACATGGGTCATCACAGCCGGTCCAGGATGTCGTCGCGCGTCATCTCGACATGGTCGGCCTTCATCGTGTCGATCCAGCGGTCGATGTCGCGCCGGTCCCACAGCAGGGTGCCCCGCGCCAGCTCGACAGGCCGCACCGGGCAGCTCGCCTTGAAATGCTTGATGGCAAGGCCCGTGTAACTGGCGGCCTCGGATTGCTTCAGCATGCGCTTGTCGATCACGCTGATGTTGAGATTGGTCGTGCCCATCGGCTCTCCCCCTGATCAATTCACACTCGACACCGAACCATCCCTCTCCCTCTCGTCCCCGCGCAGCTTCGTGGCGCGCTTCTGGAACCGCTCCCAGCCGGTCATAGTCAGGAGGCGGGTCTTGGGCGTGATCTCGACGAATTCGAGCCGCCCGTCGTTCATCAAGGCACGAATCTGCGCCGTGCTGAGCCCCACAAGGGCGCCAAGTTCCTTGGGCGACAGCAGCTTTTCCTGTGACAAATCCCTCTCCTTTCCTGCAATTGGACGAAAACGCATTGAATGCGGTGCTTGGCCGTGGTTCGATGGTGGAACGCAGGCATTAACGCACAAATGTGCGCTTATATGCGTTCATGCGTCATGGCAAGCTGATTGATGGCAAGAATGGTGAATCGTCCGGATACCTACCTCGGCGGCCTCGGCGCGCGCATGGCGATCGCGCGCAACGAGCTTGGCCTGTCGCAGGCCCGGATGGCCCAGGCTCTCGGCATGTCGCAGCGCGCCTATCAGAGCTACGAGACCGGCAAACGCTCGATGCCGGTCGAGGCGCTGGTCGACATGCACCGCCAGTTCGGCGTGGACCTGAACTGGATCCTGCTGGGGGTGGAGGCGGTGCGCCCGGGCCATGACCTGGCGGCGCTGGAGGGGTTCGAGACGGCGCTGGACCGTCACCTGGGCGCGACAGGCATCCGCCTTAAAAGCGAGAAGCGCGGGGCGATCGTGGCGCGCTGGTACCGGTCGTTCCTGGAAGGGAAGGAAATCCCGATGGACGACGTCCACACCTGGATCGAATTGTTGAGAGAATGATGATGAAAATCGAGAAGAGCTATGCCTGGCAACGGCACCAACTGGCGACGGTGGAGCGGATGCAGCGTGACCTCGCGCGGTATACCCATCCGGTGATCCGGGCGGTGGGGCTGTGCGGGGTGGCCTATCTGGCGAGCTGGGCGGTGGTGATGGTACTTGGGGCTGGTGCAGGGGCGATGGTGGTCGTGGCGGCAGTGTCTGCGGCTGTGGTGGTGCTGGTCGCTCCGGCCTTTGTGTTGGCGGTGGCGGTCGAGCGGTATTTTCGGGGGCATACATAGAGCGGCATACCACTGTTGGGTGGGTGACATGGGCACGGCGTCATCCTTCCGCGCTGGTAGTCGAGGTGCAAACAACCATGACGTGGCCACTTCGAATCGCCATGGTCACGGTGGCAAGTCTTTGAGAATTCCTCCTTTCTTGCCCAGATTTCGAACCTTTCCTTTATTTTGGCACTGCGGCGATCTAGCGTAGAGAAGAAAGAACGCTTCAAGAGTGTTTGAATGGCGAGGAACCCGATGGAGCATCTTCTGGAGTTCAACAGGGATCTGATTGACGAACTCAAACAGGACGGCGAAATGACAGGGCTGCCTTTGGCAGATCTGGCCTTTGATCGGCTTTGCGCGACATTAGAAGCCGAGGCCGAGCTGGACACATCTGAGCGCTGCTGTTGGATCGGGTCTGCGCCAGGGAAAACGTTGAGAATCGACGGTCATGGTGGCGATCCGCGAGAAACAGAAGGGGTATTGAGTGTTGTCGTCAGCGAAATATTCGACGTCGATCAACCGCCAAGCCTCAATGCTGCCGATGCGAAAAAACTGTTTGGTCATCTGATCAACTTTGTTGCCGCTGCCCGTAGGCAGGAGTTTCTAGACAGTCTGCACGTCGACACACCAGCTTACGGAACGGCGACGATGATCGCCGAGGCTTGGCCTTCCGTCACCAAGGTGAAGCTGATCCTAATCACCAACGGGATTTACAATGCCCGGACAGACGCCGTCGTGGCGGGCAAGATCGGCGACATCCCTGTCACCTACAACATCTGGGACCTGTCCCGTTG
>JAGYLB010000093.1 GCA_018401055.1 Roseicyclus sp. | reverse complement strand
GAAAGACGGTCGCGGCGGGCGGTTTGGCGGGCGGTTCCAGACATCTTGCCGGTGTTGTCCATTTATTTATACAACTATACAAATCTGATCTCACACCCCCCGAGTCGATACAAGAGTGAACGGGGGGCCATCCCATGAAGGTTTGGTGACACCGATGGGCCGCCCGCCGCTCTGGCCTCGATCCGCGACCCGACATCTCCGGAGGAAATCGCCCGCGGCCATTACGCGCCCGGCGACCGCTTGCCGACCGAGGCGCAACTGGCCGACCGCTGGCGTGTCAATCGTTACACACGGTGCGGCGCGCGCTTGCCGATCTGGCCGAGGCAGGAACGGTCCATGCGCGCCGCGGCGCGGGCGTTTTCGTGCGGCACCGGCCCACGGCCTATCCGCTTGGCCGACGCGTCGGGTTCCATCAGAACCTGACGGCGGCGGGCCGGGTGCCCGAGCGGCGCATCTTGCATCTGGAAACCCGCGCGGCCGACGCCGACGAGGCGCAGGCGCTGCGCCTTGACCTTGGCACGCAGGTGCATGTCTACGAGGGTCTGAGCCTGGCCGACGGCACGCCCATCGCCCTGGCGCGCTCCGTGTTTCCGGCGGCGCGCTTGCCTCGGATGCTGGACGCACTGCGGGAAAATCATTCCATCACCGCCGCCTTCGCCGCGCATGGGCTGGCCGACTATACCCGCGCCTCGACCGAGATCACCGCCAAACCCGCCACCCCCACGCTGGCCGCCCAATTGCACCTGCCCGCGGGGGCCGCGATCTTGCGCACTGTGGCCATCAACGTGGATGCCGAGGGCCAGCCGGTCGAATTCGGACGCACGTGGTTCGCGGGCGACCGGGTGGCGCTGACCTTGGGGGCCGAGGGGTTCTAGCCCTTGCGCCCGCCGCCGGGGCGGTATTGTCTGGGCGTAAGCAGGAGAGAGACCCATGACCCAGACCTTTGCCCGCCGCATGGACCGCGTGGTGCCCAATGCCATCGGCGAGTTGCTGGCGCTTGGCGCTGATCCCGCGATCATCTCCTTCGGGGTGGTTACCCGGACCCGACGCTGTTTCCGGCCGAGGCCTTGGCGCAGGTCTTCGACGCGGTCATCCGCGCGCCCGGCGGGCTGGCGATGCAATACGCGCCGTCCGGATGGCTTGGCCACGGCTGCGCGCGCAGGTGGCGGACCTGATGACCGCCGATGGCACGCCTTGCACCGCTGCGGATGTGCTGATCTTGCAGGGTAGCCAGCAGGGCCTTGATTTCAGCGCGCGGATGCTGGTCGATCCGGGCGATGTGATCGTTACCGAGGACCCGACTTTTCTGGGTGGGCGCATCGCCTTCGACCCCAGCGAGCCCGTCTATGCGCCAGTCCCGATGGATGCCGATGGCATGCGGATGGATGTGCTGGAACAGGTCTTGGCCACCACGCCGCGCGTCAAGATGATCTACACGATCCCCGAGTTTCAGAACCCAACCGGCGTGACCCTGTCGCTCGACCGCCGCAAGCGCCTGATCGAACTGGCCAATACCCATGACGTGATCGTGCTGGAGGATACGCCATATCGCCAGATCCGGTTCTCGGGCGAGACCCTGCCGACGCTGAAATCGCTCGACACGCAAGGCCGCGTGATCCACCTCGGCTCCTTCTCCAAGGTGCTGGTGCCGGGGCTGCGCGTGGGCTGGGCCGTGGCCGCGCCCGCGCTTCTGGGCAAGATGGCGCTGTTGAAACTGGCCAATGACACCCAGACCTCGACGCTGAACATGGCGGCCACCAGCCTTTATCTCGACCGCCACGACCTTGCCGCCCATGTCGCCATCCTGCGCGCCGCCTATGCGCGGAAAAAGGCGGTGATGCTGGACGCGATGCGCCGCCATTTCCCGCAGGATGTGCGCGTGACCGACCCCGAAGGCGGGCTGTTCACATGGGCGACCTTTCGGGAAGGGTTCGATGCCACGGCCTTCATGCGCGACGTGGCGCTGCCCGAGGCCCGTGTGGCCTATGTGCCGGGTGCGAGCTTTCACCCTGTCACCGAGCGGGCCAACACCGCGCGCTTCAACTATTCCGCCCAGTCCGAGGCCCGGATCGAGGAGGGCATCGCAGCCCTCGGCGCGGCCCTCAAACGCCATGCCTGAGGTGTGCCCATGACCGTCACGATCCACCCTGCCCCTGCCCCTCTGACCGATGACGCGCTGGCGCCGTGGCGCGATGTCCCCGTGGCGCTGGCCGTCGATTGCGCACCGGGCGCGCGCCAGATCGACCCCGCGATCCGTCCGCTCAGACCCGCAGGGCAGCAGCCGCGGCTTTTTGCGCGCGGTGACGGTCAAGGTCAGCCCGCCCGATTTCGGCGCGATGCTGCATGTGCTGGATCATGTCGGCGCGGGCGACGTGCTGTGCGTCGATGCGGGCGGCGACGGACAATGGGCGATGATCGGCGAGATCTTGTCGGGCGCAGTTGGTGGCGGCGCGGTGGCGGGCCTGATCCTCGACGGGGCGGTGCGCGATGTGGCGACGCTGGCGGCGTGGGGCAGATTTTGCCGTCTTCGCCCGCCACATCACCCCGCGCGGGCCGACGGGCGCGGCGGCAGGCACGATCAACGCATCCATCACGCTGGGCGGCGCGCGCATCGACCCGGGCGATGTGATTCTCGGCGATGACGACGGGCTGGTCTGCTTGCCGCCTGCGACCCTGCGCGATGGCCTCGGCCCGGTGCAGGCCAAAGCCGACAGGCGAAACGATGTGGGAGGCCGGTCTGGCTGAGGGCCTCAGCGCGGCCGAGGCTTTCGCCTTGCCCGCCGCCACCCGCCTCACAGAGCAGCGCGGGTTTCGGGCTGCATCGCGGCAGGCGCGCCCGCACCGCCTGTCTGGGCCCCAACCAGTGACCCGGACGCGACGGCCCCTTTTTATGCCAGACCCCGGCCCCACCCCCCTGCCCGACCCCGATACGACGCCTAGGCCCGGGCGTCGGTCGCGCCCGGTGCAGGTGGCCGAGGCGATCAAGACATGGGTGGTCGAGCGCAACATGCGGCGCGGCGACCGCCTGCCCGGCGAGGCGGAACTCATGGCGCGCTTCGCGATGGCCAAGGGCACGATCCGCGAGGCGATGCGCATCCTCGAGGCGCAAGGTCTGATCGAAACCCGCACCGGCCCCGGCGGTGGCAGTTTCGTGGGTGAGGTGACGGCCGACCGCGCCAAGGCGCTTTTGGCCAATTATTTCTACTTCAAGGACCTGTCCGTCGCCGACATCTATCAACTGCGCCGCGCGCTTGAACCCGAACTTGCCGCCACGCTGGCAGGCAAGCCTCGACGCAGGCCAGATCACTGCACCGGAAGCCATTGTCGCCCGCTACCCCCGCCCCGCCGAAAGCGCCGAGGAGGAACGCGACCAGCATGTCGCCTCGCTGGCCTTTCACCGCAAGCTGGCCGAGTTCTCGGGCAACCCGCTGCTGGGTTTCGTGGTCGATTTCATGGCCAGCATCCTGGCCGACCTGACCGTCTACCGCCGTCTTTACGATCCGCCCAACCGGACGCTTTACGAACGGGGCCGCGCCAGTCAGCTCGCGCTGATCGCCGCCCTGCGCGAAGACCGCGCCGAGGAGGCACGTGCCATCATGCGCGCCCATATGGAAGGCGCCGAGGCGCTGATGCAGCGTCAAGAGGCGCAGGTGATGCGCCGCTTCATCGCGGAATAAGCGGCAGGCTTTGCCTCAACGGCGGATCGCCGGACCACCCTCGATGATCGGCTCGGGCACCTCCGGGACCAATTCAGGCGCGGGCGCACGGTAAGGGTCATCCAGCACCGGCACCACCTCGGTCCAGCCGTGATAGGGCTCGCCCTGACTGACGCGGTAGAGATCGGCCAGCGCCGCCAGCGGGTTGACCGAATGGTCGATCCTGAGCGTCAGGGTGCCATGTCGCGCCCAACCACCAAAAAGCGCCGCTGATTTCAGCCCCCGCGCATCCCCGCCCGCCGCCGCTGCCGCGCCCAACGCGCCCATCAGCCGTTCGGCAAAGGGCATCACGGCGGCGGCATGAAAGCCCGCGACAGCCGCCGCGATGACCTGCGGCTCGGCCAGCATGTTGCCCGCGACGACCAGCCCGGGCGCGTCTTGCGATCCGGCATGAGGGATGCTCGCCGCCCCGGTGAAGGCCGCCGTGCCGCCCCGCGGGTCCAGCGCCGCCAACTGGCGGTGTGCCCGGCCGCTATCGGGGCCTGTCACCGCCGCCACAGCATCCGTCGCGCACAACCCGCCCGCCATGGCCGTCAGAACCCCCTCGCCCCACAGCGTCGAGGGCGCGGTGCCCTGGCTCGCCGACATCCCCGATTCGGGGTGTCCGCGCAGCACCCAGCCCCCCACGCACAGGCTGCCAGTGGCCGCAGCCCCCATCCGGCCTGCTTTTTCATCAAATGCGAGGATGGAAATCGTCACCTTGGGGCCTCCGCTGCATCGGTCTTGCATTTATCATGATAATTTGGCCTGATCGAATTGATAGTGAAAAATTCAAGAACCCGACAGGAAAGGTAAGACCATGACACTTCTGACCCTGACGCGGCGCGCGGCCCTTGCAGGCGGTGCCGCCCTTGCATTGGCCCTCTCGTCGCTGACCCCTGCAATTGCCCAGACGCCACCCGGCGTGTTGATCGTGGGTCAGGTGGCCGAGCCACAGGCGCTTGACCCCCATGCCGTGACAGCCGTCAACGATTTCCGCATCCTGATGAATGTCTATGACGGCCTTGTGCGCTATGCCTCTGGCACGCTGGAGGTCGAACCGGCACTGGCGAGCGCGTGGGACGTGTCCGACGACGGCACCGTCTACACCTTCAGCTTGCGCGACGGCATCACCTTCCATGATGGCAGCCCCTTCAACGCAGATGCCGTGGTCTTCACCTTCGAGCGGATGCTGAACGAGGATCACCCGTTCCACGACACCGGTCCCTTCCCGCTGTCCTTCTTCTTTTCGTCGATCCAGTCCGTCGAAGCTGTCGACCCGCTGACCGTCCGCTTCACGCTTGATGGTCCCTATGCGCCCTTCCTGTCGAACCTGGCTTATCCCACCGGCCTGATCGTCTCACCCACAGCGGTCGAAACGCATGGCGCGGATTTCGGCCGCAACCCGTCGGGCACCGGGCCATTCCGCTTTGCCGAATGGCGCTCGAACGAGGCGGTGGTGATCGAGGCCAACGCCGACTACTGGGATGGCGCCCCCGCGCTGGAGGCTGTCGTCTTCCGCCCGATCACCGATGCCAACACCCGCGTCGCCGAAATGCTGTCCGGCGGGATCGACATGATGGTCGAGGTGCCGCCCGTGGCGCTGTCGGAATTCCGCAGTGACGATTTCCGCATCGTGGAACAAGCTGGCCCGCATGTCTGGTTCCTGATCCTGAACCTGCGCGAAGGCCCCTTCACCGACCAGCTGGTGCGACAGGCCGCCAATTACGCCATCAACAAGACCGCTCTTGTAGAAGAAGTGTTGGAGGGCACCGCCGCCGTCGCCGCTGGCCCCACGCCGCCCGCCTTTGCATGGGCCTATAACGAATATCTGGAGCCCTACCCCTACGACCCCGACCGCGCCCGCGCCCTGCTGGCCGAGGCGGGCGTCGAGAACCCCGCCATCACTTTCTACGTGACCGAGGGCGGATCGGGCATGCTCGACCCCGTCGCCATGGGCACCGCCATTCAGGCCGATCTGGAGGCCGTGGGCTTTGACGTCACCATCGAAACCTATGAGTGGAACACCTTTCTCGGCCGCGTGAACCCCGGGCTGGAGGGGGAGGCCGACATGGCCCAGATGGCCTGGATGACCAACGACCCCGACACGCTGCCCTATCTGGCGCTGCGCACCGAAGCCTGGCCCGAGAATGGCGGCTTCAACTCCGGCTATTACTCCAACCCCACCGTCGACGCCCTGCTGGAGGAAGCCCGCACCGCCACCGATCAGGACTGCCGGGCGCGAGCTTTACCGCGAGATGCAGGTGATCGTGCAGGAAGATGCGCCTTGGGTCTTCGTCGCCAACTGGGTGCAGAACGCCGTGACCTCGGACCGGGTGGAGAATTTCACGCTTGAGCCGTCGTTCTTCCTGCTGCTGGGTGATGTCGTGAAGAACTGGACCTACCTTTGCGCCGGGCACGTACGCCCGCGCCGCGACCAGAATTCCGAGGAATTCCGCAAGAACTCTCTCGTAGCAATTGCTTCCGCCATGAGGCCAGATGACCCGCTATATCCTCCGCCGCTTGCTCTCTGCGATCCCCGTGCTTTTCGGCATCTCGGTCATCGTCTTCGCGATCATGGCGCTGATCCCGGGCGACCCGGCGCTGGCCATCCTTGGCAGCTTTGCCACGCCCGAGAATGTTGCGCGGCTCAACGAGGATCTGGGGCTCGATAAGCCCCTGATCCAGCAATATTTCATCTGGCTAGGCAACATGCTGCAGGGCGATTTCGGGCGCTCCTTCAACCTTAACCGGCCGGTGCTGGACGAGGTCTTGGAACGCTTCAACGCCACCCTGGTCCTCGCCGGCACCAGCTTCGTGCTGTGTTCGCTTCTCGGCATCGTTGCGGGTGTCGTGTCGGCCGCCAATCAATACGGCTGGGCCGACAAGGGCATCACCTTCGTCGTCCTGCTGGGCATCTCCATCCCGTCCTTCTTTCTGGGCATGATGATGATCCTCACCTTCGCGGTGAACCTGCGCTGGCTTCCCGCCTCGGGCATGTGGCCGATCTGGGGCGACCGGGACATCTGGGCGCTGCTGCGCCACCTGACGCTCCCCGCACTGGCGCTGTCGGTCGTGGCCACCGGCGTCATCGCGCGCCTCGCCCGCTCCGCCATGCTGGAGGTGCTGCGCCAGGATTTCATCCGCACCGCCCGCGCCAAGGGCGTGCATGAACGGCGCGTGATCTGGCGCCATGCGCTGCGCGCGGCGATGGTCTCGATCATCCCGATCCTCGGCATTCAGGCGGGTTTCGTGCTGTCGGGCGCGGTCTATATCGAGGTCGTGTTCCAATGGCCCGGCATCGGCCGGATGCTGGTCGACGCCATCCTGCGCCGCGACATCTTGCTTGTGCAGGGCGGCGTCGTCTTCGTCGCCGCCTGCTATGTCCTGTTCAACATCGTGGTCGACGTCGCCCAAAGCCTGCTCGACCCGAGGATCAAGACGTGAGGTCGCTTGCGCTTCTGGTCCGCAACCGCCTTGCGCTTGGCGGCCTTATCGTCATGGGCCTCGTCGTCCTTCTGGCGCTGCTGACGCCGATCCTGCCGCTGAAACCGCCAAACATCACCGACACCTCCAACCGCTTCGTGCCGCCCTTCTCCCAAGGCGCGATCCTCGGCACCGACCACCTTGGCCGCGACCTGCTCAGCCGTCTCATGTGGGGCACCCGGCTGTCGCTGGCCGTGGGTTTCGCCGCCGCTGTGGTCGCCGCCACCATCGGGGCCGCCATCGGCATCGTCGCGGGCTATTACGGCGGGCGCACCGACAACGTGATCATGCGCGGCGTCGACATGCTGATGGCCTTTCCCTACATCCTGCTCGCGCTGGCCATCGTCGCGGCGCTTGGCCCCGGCCTGATCAACGCACTGATCGCGGTCGCCGCCGTCAACATCCCGTTTTTCGCCCGCAACATCCGGGGCATCACGGTCGGCATCGCGCACAAGGAATTCGTCGATGCCGCGCGCCTGTCCGGCATGTCGGATGCCCGCATCATCCTGACCGAGATCTTGCCCAACGTGATCCCCGTCATCGTCATCGCCATGTCCACGACCGTGGGCTGGATGATCCTGGAAACCGCGGGCCTTTCGTTTCTCGGCCTGGGCAGCCAGCCGCCCGTCGCCGATCTGGGCTCCATGCTGGGCGAGGCGCGCGCCGCGCTGATCACCAACCCCCACATCTCCATCGTGCCGGGCCTGATGATCCTTGTCATCGTCATGGCCATCAACCTTCTGGGCGACGGCATCCGCGACGCGCTAGATCCGCGGCTCAAGTCCGGCGCGCTCAACCGCCCCCTCCCCGCCACGCTGGTGGCGAAGGACCGTAAACCGGCCAAGCCGAAGGCCGAGGGCATCTTGACCCTCGACAACCTGCAGACGCAGTTCCATGTCGGCGACTGCATCTACCGCGCCGTGGGCGGTGTGTCGCTGTCGGTCAAACCCGGCGAATGCCTTGGCATCATCGGCGAGTCGGGCTCGGGCAAATCCGTCACCGCGCTGTCGGTCATGGGCCTTGTCGCCTCGCCGCCGGGGATCATCACCGGGGGATCGGTTCACTACCGGGGCGAAGATCTGGTCGGCGCGCCCTACCGCCGCCTGCGCACCCTGAGGGGCCGCGAGGTCGCCTACATCTTTCAGGACCCGCAGGCCACGCTCCACCCGCTCTATCGCGTGGGCGACCAGTTGATCGAGGCGATCACAGCCCACCGCCCCCTGTCCCGCGACGAGGGGCGCCGCAAGGCAATCGACCTGCTCGAAGCCGTCCGCATCCCCAACGCGGCCTCCCGCATCAACGACTACCCGCACGAGATGTCGGGCGGCATGCGCCAGCGCGTCGGCATCGCCATGGCGCTGGCCAATGATCCCGACGTCATCATCGCCGATGAACCGACCACCGCGCTGGACGTCACCGTGCAGGCGCAGATCCTGTCGCTGCTCGATGACCTCCGCCGCGAGCGGGGGTTGGCCATTGTCTTCATCACGCATGACTTCGGCGTGGTGGGGCAATTGTGCGACCGTGTCGCCGTCATGTACGCTGGCCGCATCGTGGAACAGGGGCCGACCCGCGCCATCCTCGACGCCCCGCGCCACCCCTACACTGCCCGGCTCATGGCCTGCGTGCCCGAACTTGGCGGCGGCAAACGCAGGCTGGAAGCGATCCCCGGCCTGCCGCCCGCCGTCGATGACCTGCCGCCCGGCTGCGCCTTCGCGCCGCGCTGCGACCGCGCGACCGACGCCTGCCGGACGGGCGAGATCACACTCGACCATCTGGGCGACCGCGCGCTGCGCTGCCTTCACCCCGTTGACGCAAGGGGGGTCCTTGCATGACCACCCCCGCGCTCCGCCTCGACACCCTGTCGAAAACCTTCCCGCTGGGTCGCCGCCTATTCGGCCCCGAGCGTCCCGGCGTGCGGGCCGTCCATCCCGTCACGCTCGACGTGATGCCCGGCGAAACCCTTGGCATCGTCGGCGAATCCGGCTGCGGCAAGTCCACGCTGGCGCGCATGCTGGTCGGTCTGATCCCGCCCACGACCGGCACCATCGAGATCGAAGGCGCGGCGCTCGACAATGCCGACCCCGCCGTCTTCGGCAAACGCATCCAGTATGTCTTTCAGGACCCGATCAGCAGTCTCAACCCGCGCAAGACCATCCGCCAGATCATGGAGGCGCCGCTCAAACTCCTGCACGGTATGGACCGCCCGGCGCGCGCCAAGCGCATCGCCGAGATTTTCGAGACGGTCTCGCTCCGCGCCGATTTCCTCGACCGCTATCCGCACGAGTTTTCGGGCGGGCAGGCCCAGCGCATCGGCATCGCGCGGGCCTTGGCGGCCGAGGCGCGCATCTTGATCCTCGATGAACCTGTCTCGGCGCTCGATGTGTCGGTGCAGGCGCAGGTGCTGAACCTGCTGGCCGACCTCAAGGCGCGGCTGGGGCTGACCTACCTGTTCATTTCCCATGACCTCGCCGTGGTGGAGGCCGTGTCGGACCGCATCGCGGTGCTCTATTTCGGATCGGTCGTGGAACTGGGGCGCGCCGAGGATGTGTTCCGCACCCCCCGCCACCCCTACACGCGGTTGCTGGCCGACAGCGCGCCGGTCGTGGGCCGCCCGCTGCGCGCGCCCGAAGGTGCCGAGACCGAGCTGCCCGATCCACTGAACCCGCCCGAGGGTTGCGCCTTTCGCGCCCGCTGTCCGCGCGCGACCGATCTGTGCCGAAAGCTGGTGCCCGCCCTTGCCCCAGCGGAGTCAGGGCATGCGGTGGCTTGCCATAACCCGATCGGGGGTTAGATCAAAACAGGCCCGCCTCCTTGGCGGTCAACGCGGCCTGCGTGCGGTTGGTGGCCCCGATCTTGCGGTACAGCGTTTTCATGTGCAGCTTGACGGTCGGCTCCTTGATGCCAAGCTCATTGGCGATTTCCTTGTTCGCCAAGCCCTTGCAGAGCTTTTCCAGCACCTGCAATTCGCGCTGGGTAAGCTTTTGCGCCAAGGCGTTGACCGGAGCCTGCGGGCGGGCCTCGCTCATCATCTCTGTCGGCGCGTAGCGTTCCCCCATCGCCATGAAGCGGACCGCATTGACAAAGGATTTGGGCGCAAGCGTCTTGGGCAAGAACCCGGCCGCACCCATATCGAGCGCCTCTTGCACCACCTCGCGCGGGGCATTGCCCGACATCAGCGCGACATGGGCCCCCTTGGACGCGGCCATCATGCGCGCCAATCCTTCCAGTCCGTCCATCCCGGGCATGCGGTAGTCGAGCAAGATCAGATCGAACGGGTCCGAAGCGGCGACCGCGGCCAATGCACCTGCCAGATCACCAGCGGCGGTGACAAGGATCTGTTCCTTCTGGAACCACGCATCGAAAAAGTCCCGCAACAAGTCGTGATCGTCGGCAATCAACAGGCGCATCGTTACTTTTCCTGATCAGTCACACGCAAAAGGGCCAGTTCGGCCTGCAAGACAAGCGCCGCGCGGTCTACCGGCTTGGGCAGCACGGCGGCGAAACCCGCGCCCGACCGCCCCGCCTCACCCGGCCAGCGCAGTGACGAGCAACACCGGCAGACCGGGTGCATGGTCCTGCGCCGCGCGCGCCAGATCGGCGCCCGTCATGCCGGGCATGTCGTAATCGGTGACCAGCAGATCCCAGGACCCGGCATCATCGGCCAGCGCCTCGAGGATGTCGCCCGGGTCCGTGCTGGGGCGACCTCGGCGCCCGCCGCCTCCAGATAGGCGGTCAGGATGTCGAGCACATCTTGCTGGTCATCGACGACAAGGATCATCTTGCCATCCAGCCGCCCGGTCACGGCCTCGGCGCTGACCGTCGCGGCCGTGTCGGGAAGCTCGGCCTCGACGGGCCAGAACACATCAAAGCGCGTGCCCTGACCCGGCGATGTCTGCAGGTGCATCGCGCCGCCATTGTCGCCGATCACGGTCGAGACCACCGCCAGACCAAGCCCGGTGCCCTTGTCGCCCTTGGTGCTGAAATAGGGGTCGAGAATGCGCGCCGCGACCTCGGGCGGCATGCCCGGCCCGGTATCGACCACCGACAGGCGCGCATAACGCCGCTTGGGGTCGAGCCGCCCAACCGCCAGCGGCTGGTCGGCGCTGGCGAAATCGGGGTCGGTCAGGCTGATGGCGATGGACCCGGGCCGCTCGGCCAGCGCGTCGCGCGCATTGATCGCAAGGTTGAGCACGACCTGCAAGATGTCGGTCGGATCGGCCATCGCCTCGATCGGGGTGTCGGGCAGGGTCACGAAAAGCCGCATCGGTGCCCGCAGGCTGGAGCGGACCAGCTCGGCCGCCTCGCGCACCGGATCTCGCAGGTCCAGCGCCACCCGCTCTGGCTGACGCGCCCCCAGCGCCAGCAGTCGCCGCACCAGACCCGCCGCCTGATCCGAGGCCGCAAGGATGCGCGCAGCCCCCACCGCGGTCGCATCATCGGCCGAGGCCGTTTCGCGGATCAGCGATGCCCCCCGCGATCACTGCCAGCAAATTATTGAAATCATGCGCCAAACCGGCCGCCATCTGGCCGATCATTTCGCGCCGCTGCGCCAGCTGCAATTCGTGTTGCAGCCGGTCACGCTCGGCGCGCTCAAAGCGGCGGGCGGTGATGTCGCGGCTGATGCACAACAGACCGCCGTCTTCCTTGAGGGTCAGCGACACGTCTTGATCGACGGGTGTGCCGTCGCACGCCAGCCCCATGATCTCACCCGACCAGCCGCCGTCACGCATCAGCGCGGGCATCGCATGCGCGGCCATCCATGCGGTTTCTTCAGGGCCATAGAGGATCGACCAGTGCCGCCCCAGAACCTCGCGCTCCTGCGTGTAGCCGAACATCTCCAAATGGGCGCGGTTCATGTAGACGAACTGCCCCCCGGCATCGGTGATGGAGATGCCGTCCTGGCTTGCCTCCATCGCGGTGGCGCGGTCGGCGATTGCGCGTTGCTCGGCCAGTTTCAACGCCGTGATGTCGACGCGCAAGCCCACGCGGCCCCCGTCGGGCGTGGCCTTTTCATAGACCCTCAGCCAGGTGCCATCGACCAGCTGCTGTTCGAATTCGGTGTCGTTGCGGGCATGCCGTTCCATCCGTTCGGCCAGCCATGCCTCTTCCCGGCCGATGGCGTCGGGGTATTGGCCACGTGACAGCCCGAAGCGCAAAATGGCGTCATAGGTCGCGCCGGGTCGCATCACCTCGGCAGAGAGTGCGTAGAGCTCGCGGTAGCGGCTGTTGCACAGCACCATGCGGTCCTCGGCGTCGAACAAGACGAACCCGTCTTGCAGCGCCTCGACCGCCGTCTCCAGCGTGGCGCGGGCGCGCGCCGCCGCGCTCGGCTGCGTCGCGCAGGCATCGCCTGCCGCCGCTGTTCGGTGATGTCGACCTGAACCGCAAGCGAACCCGCCGCCGCGCCTGTGGCGTCACAACCGGCTGACGTCGACCGCCAGCCAGTAGCGCGCACCGCTGCGCGAGCGGTTCAGGATCTCGCCCTGCACCGGCAGGCCCGCATCCAGCGCTGCGCGGAAGCGGGCGACCGTGGCCTGATCGGTGTCTTCGCAATGCAGGAAATGGCCGGGGTTGCGCCCGCGCACCTCGTCCAGGGTCCATCCGGTCGTGCGTTCGAAGGCCGCGTTGACCCATTGGATGCGGCGCTTGGCGTCGGTGACGATCACAAGGTTGGTGGTGCGCCGCGCGATCATCGACAGACGCTCGATCTCGGCGCTTTGCGCGCGCACTTCGGTGATGTCGCGCAGCGCGAAGATGTAGCCCTGATCGCCCATGGCGGTGGCCGACATCTGCCACCAGCGTTCGACCGGGTCGAGCAGGGCCAGCTGGAAGACATGGCTGACACTGCGCGCGCCCGCATCCAGTTCGTGCAGCTTGGTGCGCGCGATGGCCGCAAGGTCCGGGGGCAGGGTTTCCTCGGGCGTGCGGTTGAGGAAGAAGTGGTAGACCTGATCGGGAACGGCGATGCCCCCCGAATGCCACGAGACAAAACGTCCCTCGCGGTCCAGTTCCACCACGAGGTCGGGCATGGCCGACAGGACAGCCTCCATCCGCGCCCGCTGCGACAGGGTCTCGGCATGGACCGCGACCAGCCGTTCCTCGGCGTCGCGGCGGGCCAGAACCGAGATGATGACCTTGGCGACCGACCGGATCAGATAGACCTCGCCGGGCAGAAAACTGCGCAGCGCGCGCACCGCGTCGAAGCCGACAAAGCCACGGAACTTGCCGTCGCTGACCATCGGCACCGCCAGCAGCGACCGGATGCCTTGTTCGAGCAAGATCTCCTTTTCCGGGGCGGCATCGGGCATGGTCGCGACATCGGGGATCATCACCTCCTCGCCCGCCTCGAAGACAGCGCGCCAGTGGTCGATCATGTCGGCGGGAATGTCTTGCAAGATGTGGCGCATCGGCTCGATGCCTTGCGCGCACCATTCGTGGGTATTGTCGATGAAACCACCCTCGGCGCGAAGCCGGAACACATAGACCCGGTCGCTGTCGGTCAGCACGCCCATCCGCTCCAGCGCCCGGTCGATGGCGGTGTCGATATGGTCGAGCGGTGCACCCAGAAGCGCATCGAGGATGCCCACCACCTCGCCCTGCATCTCGGTCAGGCGGGTGAAGGCCTTGTGGACCGCTTCCAGCGGCGCGTCGATCACAGCCTCGCCGCCTTCCAGCGGCTTGCCTTCGACGAGCGAGATCAACAGCGCGTTGCGCCGGGCCTCGCGCAGCGCCTGCAGCGCCTGCGCCGCCAGCTTGGCCACCTGTTCCAGTACCCGAAGATCACCGGCCGAAACCGCCCGGTCCTTTCGCAGGCCAGCACAAGCGCGCCGGGCGCCTCGCCGGGCACCGTCAGGGGCGCGACCAGCGCCGAGGAAAGATCGCGCAGCGCCTCGGGCCAGACGCCCGCATCGCCTTTCGGGGCAGACAGATCGGCAAGACGGCGTGCGCGCTCGATCACGGCGGCTGGCAAAGGCAGGACATGCCCCACGACGCCCGTCCGGGCCGCGGCAGAGACGACGATCTGCGCGCCTTGGGCCTGCACGAAAAAGCAGTCGCAGACCTCGAAGTCGCGCCGCAAGACGTCAAGCAGAGCCTGCAGCGCCTCATCTGCCCCGGGCTTGCCGGTCAGGGCTTTGAGCGCCCGGACAGGATCGAACGCTCCTGAGCGCCCAGACCTCGCGCTGGCGCAGCGCCTCCATATCCGCCAGCGCGTCGCGCACGGCCTCGGTCTCGGCCATCAGGCGATGGTTCATGGCGATCAGTTCGCGGCTCTTGGCTTCCAGCAGCGCCTCGGCCGCGAGACGGGCCTGCCGCTCTCGCTCGAGGTCGGACCGGGACACCGGCCTGTCGCTGGTCGCGTCATTCATGCATCTGATCCATCCCGCACGCCGTCCGGCGCCCCGCTCATCAGGTACGCCATCTTGCGTCGCGCGCCTTGCCCTGTCCAGCAAAGGGCGTGACCCGGGTTGCGATCACGCGCCGCAGGGGACGGCGTCCGGACCCGTCGCGCAAGGTGGCCTGCGCCGCGGTCATGGACTGTGCCGCGCGATCACGCTGCACGAGATCATGAGGTTGCCATGCTTGGCCTCGTCCCCGACGGGAACGCCCTGTTCCCCGAAGGTGAAGACCCCCAGCCATGGCACATCGCCCAGCGCGGCCTCGATCCCGGCTGACACCTCCTCCATGCGGTCGCGCACCGGCCAGCATGCAGCCGCCGCAACAAACGACCAGCGCGCCTGCAACCTCGCCCCCGGCGGTGTCGCGCGCCTGCGCCGCGACCCGGCCCGCGCGCGCCACGAGGCTGTCGGCGGACCCTGCATCTGCCACAATTGATCGCCTAGGGCGACATCGGCGAACAGATCCACTGACCCGTCGGGATGGGCGACCGCCGGATGGGCCAGCAGGTGAAACGGCACGCCCGCCAGATGGCGCGTCACGCGGCCCAGCGGCCAGAGCGTCGAGGCCGCAAGGATCGAGGTGGGCTCCTGCCCGGCCATCGGCACAGCACCGCCCGACCAGTCGTGCAGCACCTGCGCGGCGGGGCGTCCGTCGATCTCGATCAGGCAGCGGCCCTCCACGCGGGTGACATGGCCTTGCGCGCCCGTGGGGGCATAGCCGCTTTGGTAGACCGAGGCGATGGGCTGGCTGGGAAACAGCACCGACACCACCACCCCGTCGCCATGCAGGCTGTCGGGGCCGAACTGCGCCCAGCTGCCGCTGATGTCATTGTCGGCGGAACTGCCGCCAACGATCAGGGTTTCCGCACCCACGACCGAGCGGAGGCCCGCCAGAACCTGCTCCTCCCGCCCGGGCGCGACGGTCAGCCAGACCATGTCGGGCATCTCGCCAGACCGGCCTGCCTGCGTTAGCGCCGCCAACGCCGCGTGGCGTGCCGCAGTTTCGGCATCTTGCCCCAGATCGGCCGCGCCGGTGCCATAGCTGCCCTCGGCATCCCAGATCGCGAAGGCCCCAAGACCGGCACCACCGATATCGACTCCGTCCCGCCCCATGATGCCAAGGCACGACGACCCGCCATGCAGCGCCCTCTCTCCAAGCGGGTTGCGCAGCGCGTCGCGCAACTCTGCCGCATCGAGACCGACGCCGAAATGCACCGCGATGAAATCGGGAGGGCCACGTCGCGGCAGGTCGAGGCTCGACAGGATTTCGGCAACGCCCTTCGCCACATGGCCTTCGCGCGATTGTGCGGTGATGATATCCATTCGACACTCCTTTGGAGCGGAAACTACCTCAAGACAGGCAGTACTTCTCGGCGCAAAAGGATAGGAATTTGTATCGAAAGTATCATTTCTGACCCACGAAGGTGTCTGACCCTGTGCGCGATCAGGGCGCGGCGGCCCGATGATGAGGCGTCCGGCCCTGATACCGGCCCACACCCTTGTCCGCGCGCAACGCGCCATCGGCCATCACCGTCTTGCCGCGCAAGATCGTGCGGACCGGCCAGCCCGTCACCTCCAAACCCTCGTAAGGAGTGTAATCGGCGCCGTGGTGCAGGTCGTCTTGCCGGATTGTCCGGGTCTCAGCCGGGTCCCAAAGCACAAGATCTGCATCCGAACCGACCGCGATCGTGCCCTTCTGCGGGTATAGACCATAGAGTTTCGCGTGGTTGGTCGAGGTCAGCGCCACGAAACGGTTGAGGTCGATCCGCCCCTTGGAGACCCCTTCGGAGAACAGGATCGGCAGGCTGGTTTCCACGCCGGGGATGCCATTGGGCACATACCGAAAGCTTTTCAGACCGGCCGGGCGTTTCTTGCCCTGCTCATCCTCGAACCGATAGGGGCAATGGTCGGAGGAATAGAGGTCGAAGACCCCGGTCATCAGCCCCTCCCAGCAGGCGGCCTGCTGGGCCGTGTCGCGCGGCGGGGGCGAGCAGACGTATTTCGCCCCGTCGAACCCGGTCCGGTCCATGTCATCGGCCGTCAGCACCAGATATTGCGGGCAGGTCTCGCCATAAACCACGCTGCCGCGCGCGCGGCCTGCGCGGATCTCCTCCATCGCGTCGCGGTTGGAGACGTGGACGACGACGATGGGGGTGCCGATCACCTCGGCCAGCGCGATGGCGCGGTGCGTCGCCTCGCGCTCGGCGGGTATGGGGCGGGTGGTGGCGTGGTACTTCGGCGCTGTCTCGCCGCGGGCCTCGGCGCCGTCGCGCAGGAACTCGATCATGTCGTCGTTTTCGGCATGCACCATCGCCAGCGCGCCCGAGGATTTCGCGGCCTCCAGCGTGCGCAAGATGTCCTTGTCCGACAGTTTCATCCCCTCATAGGTCATGAAAAGCTTGATCGAGGTGTAGCCGTCGGCGACCAGCGCGGGCAGGTCCTGCCCCAGCGCCTGCGGCGTCGGGTCGGTGACGATCAGGTGGAAACTGACGTCGCAATAGCAATTCCCTTCGGCCAGACCGTGATACCATGTGACCGCCTCGCGCAGCGTCTGGCCCTTGGCCTGCAGGCAAAAGGGCAGCACGGTCGTCAGCCCGCCGAAGACCGCGGCACGGGTGCCGCTCTCGAAATCATCGGCGATGACAACGCCCGGCTCGCCCGGTTGCGAGATATGGACATGGCTGTCGATGCCGCCCGGCATAACGATCAGGCCGGTGGCGTCGATCACCTCAGGCGCATCGCCGAGGTCTTCGCCGATCATCACAATCCGCCCGTCCTTGATGCCGATCTCGGCCCGGCTGGTGTCGCTGGCGGTCACGATGGTGCCGCCGCGGATGATGGTGTCGAGGGGGATCATGCGACAGCCTCCAGCCCTTGGGTGCGGATCTGTTCCAGCCGGGCGATCAGGCGGTCGATCTCAGCTATCGTGTTGTAATGCACCGCCGAGACGCGGATGACGCCATCGGGGTTGGGCAGGTCCAGATCCTGCACCAGCCCGCGCGAGTAGAAATCGCCAAAGCGGATGCCGATGCCGGTGGGATCGACGGCGCGCACCACCGCCTCGGAGGATTGGCCCGCGATCACGAAGGAGATCGTGGGCACCCGGCGCGCCGCATCGGGTGACGGGTCGCCGATGATCGTGACATCCGCGCGGGCGGTCAGATAGTCGAGCAGGCGCCGCGACAGCACCTCCTCATGCGCGGCAATCAGGCCGAACGCCGCCTCGACCGCCGCGCGGCCCTTGGTGTTGACGCCATGGGCCTGCGCCAAGGTCTCAAGGTAGTCGATCACGCCGAGGCAAGAATAGGCGGCTTCGTAATTGGCGTTCCCGGGCTCCAGCTTTTGGGGAACCTTGTCGGGGCTGAAAAAGCTGTGGTTGATGTTGCCCGCCGCAAGCAGCAAATCGTGCCGGCCATACAGGGCCGCAAAGTGCACCCCATAGACCTTGTAGACGGAAAACGCGTAGAAATCCGCGCCCAGTGCCTGCACGTCGATGGCCCGGTGCGGCGCATAGGCGACCCCGTCGACGCAGATCAGCGCGCCGCCCGCATGAACCACATCGGCGATGGCGCGCACGTCGTTGATCGTGCCGTAGATGTTGGAAGCATGCGTCACGGCCACCAGCCGCGTGCGCTCGGTCATCAGCGCCTTGAGATCCTCCAGATGGGGCCTGTCCGCGCCCGGGCGCATCTTCCATTCGCGGATCACGATGCCCTTGTCGGCCAGCTTCTTCCACGGGCCGATATTGGCCTCATGGTCGAAATTGGTCACGATCACCTCGTCGCCCGGCGCCCATGTCTGCACAAGCGCCCGCGCCAACTGGTCGAACAGCTGCGTCGTGGTGGCCCCCATCACCACCTCTTCCGCGCGCGCGGCATTGAACAGCGTGGCAAGCGCCTGCCGCCCCTCCTGCACCATCGCGCCGGCCTTCACCGAAGCACCGTAGCTTGCCCCCAACTGCACGTTGGCGGTGAACAGGTAATTGCTCAGACGGTCCGCGACCTGTCGTGCGACCTGCGACCCGCCAGCATTGTCGAGAAAGACCTGCCCCATGCCCAGCGCCGGAAAATTCTCTTGCACAAACGCAGTGTCAAACGTCGTCATTCGATCGCTCCCTTCATCTCCGGCGTCACAGGGGTGCACGCCCCGCCGCGCCTGTCAGCACATCTTCCCCAAGCCGTAGCGGACCCAAGCCTTCGATCCCAGAGCAAACGGGGGGATTCTCCGCCCGCGAAGCCCGAGGGCTTTTCTAGGTGCTTAATTTTGGTGCAAACACATAATACATCGCGTAAGAAATATTCCCAGCCGAACGCTAGTGACAAATCGCACCCGCTCGGCTTTGTTAAACGAGACGCGTGCCTAGGGTGGAGATCTGACCTGCGGCGCGGGTTCCATGAAAAAACAACCAATGGGGAAGACCAATATGAGATTTATCGCTATCACCAGCTGCGCGCTGATGCTGGGCGCAGGCGCGCCCGCATTCGCGCAAGCCACGCTTGCGACCGTACAGGAACGCGGGATGCTGAACTGCCAGGTCGGTCTGCCGACCCCGGGCTTCTATGCGCTGGCCGATGACGGCACCTGGTCGGGCATCGACGTCGACATGTGCCGCGCCGTATCCGCCGCGATCTTCGGCGACCCTGACATGGTGGAATACCAGTCGGTGACCTCGGCCGTGCGCTTCACCGCGCTGGCGAACGCGGAAAGCGACATGCTTTCGCGCACCACCACCTGGACCGCCGTGCGCGACACCCAGCTGGGCCTCGATTTCACCGCCGTGAACTTCTACGACGGTCAGGGCTTCCTTGTGCCCACCGACAGCGGAATCACCTCGGCGCTGGAACTCGACGGCGCAACGATCTGTGTTCTGACCGGCACCACGACCGAACTGAACCTCGCCGACTATTTCCGCGCCAATGGCATGACCTTCACACCGGTGACCAACGAGAACGTCAACGTTCTGGTTGAAACCTACCTGGGCGGCGGCTGCGATGCCTACACCAACGACAAATCCGGTCTGGCCGCACGTCGGTCTGCGTTCCCCGATCCCACGGCCCATGTGATCCTGCCCGAGACCGTGTCGAAAGAGCCGCTTGGCCCGGTCGTCCGTCAGGGCGATGACGCTTGGGCGAACCTCGTGCGCTGGGTTCTCTTCGGCATGATGAACGCCGAGGAACTGGGCGTGACCTCCGCGAACGTGGCCGAAATGACCGCTTCTGCCGATCCCAACATCGCCCGCCTGCTGGGCACCGAGGGCAATATCGGCGAAGGTCTTGGCCTGAGCGCGGACTTCATGGTCAACGTGATCACGGCCGTGGGCAATTACGGCGAGGTCTACGAGCGTCACATCGGCGTCAACACGCCCATCGGCATCCCGCGCGACGGCACGCTGAACGCGCTCTGGACCGACGGCGGCATCATGTACGCCCCCCCGTTCCGCTGATCGTCGTCTGACCTTCTGACCCTACGATACGTGCCCGCCCCTTGCGCGGGCACGTATCCCCCCTTGACCGGCACCTTGAGCAGGCGGAGCACGGCCATGGCCATCACCGACAGTCGTTCCTCGACATCCCCCCCCGAAAGATCAGGACTGGCAAAGGCGTTCTTCGACGCCCGCATACGGTCGATCGTATTTCAGATCCTGACGCTGGCGGGCGTGATCGGATTTTTCTGGTGGCTCGTGGACAACACGATCACCAACCTTGCCGCACGCAGCCTGTCTGCCGGTTTCGGTTTTCTCGACGTCTCGGCAGGCTTCGGCATCGGCTTCACGCTGATTTCCTATACCGAAGGCGACACCTACCTCAGGGTCTTCGTCGTCGGCATCCTCAACACGCTCCTGGTCGCGGTCGTGTCCATCATCCTGGCGACGATCCTTGGCCTATTGGTGGGCCTTGCCCGCCTGTCGACCAACTGGATCATCTCGGGCGTCGCGCGCGCCTATGTCGAGCTGCTGCGCAACACGCCCCTGCTCTTGCAGATCATCGCGTGGTATTTCGGTGTGTTCAACCTGCTGCCTCGCCCGCGCGACAGCGTGGTCATTGTCGAAGGCTTCATGCTCAACAACCGTGGCTTCTACATGCCCGGGCCGGTGCCGCAAGACGGCTGGGGCCTTGTCGTCGCCGCCTTCGTGTTGGCCCTGATCGGTGCCATCACGCTTTACAAATACGAAGAGGCCCGGCGCGACCGGACCGGGAAATCCTTTCCCGCCATCTCGTCGGGGATCGCCATGATCATCTTGTTGCCGATGATCGTATTCTTGGCGACTGGCAGCCCGATGGAGTGGACGATGCCCGTCCTGCAAGGCTTCAACCTTGTCGGCGGCATCTCGGTGCCCCCCAGCTTCTGTGCGCTGATCGTGGCGCTGTCGGCCTATACCTCGTGCTTCATCGCAGAGATTGTCCGCTCGGGCATCCAGTCCGTCGGCAAGGGCCAGCTTGAGGCGGCGGGCGCACTGAACCTGCCCGCGAACTGGACGCTGCGCCGGGTGGTGCTGCCGCAGGCGATGCGGGTCATCATCCCGCCGCTGATCTCGCAATACCTCAACGTCACCAAGAATTCCTCGCTCGCCATCGCCATTGGCTTTCCCGATCTGGTCAGCGTCTGGATGAACACCTCGCTCAACCAGTCGGGCCGGGCGATCCCGATCGTGGCGATGACCATGGCGTTCTACTGCATCGTCAGCCTGTCGGTGTCGCTGGTGATGAACCGCTACAACCGCAGCGTCCAGTTGAAGGAACGCTGAGCCATGACCATCGTGTTCCAGCCCAAACCAAGCCGTCCCGCCCCATCGACCGTGGTCGGGCCTGCCGCATGGCTGCGCCAGAACCTGTTCAAGGACATTCCCAACACGCTCATGACCATCCTTGGCCTCTACATCGCCGTGACGGTGGTGGGCTGGGTGCTGAACTGGGCGCTGTTCAACGCCGTGTGGGATGCCGAGAACCGCCGCGAATGTCTCGACCTAGTGGGACGGTCCGGTGCGTGCTGGCCGGGCGTGGCCAAGTGGCTGCCCAACATGATCTACGGGCTCTACCCCAAGGATCAGGTCTGGCGCATCAACCTTGGCTTTCTGGCGCTGATCGTGTGGATGATCCCCCTGTGGATGGGCGGCGTGAAATCCAAGGTCCTCATCGGCCTGAGCGCGGTGCTTCTGTACCCGTTTCTGGCCAGCTACTTCTTTCTGGGCGGCGACAAGGGCGTGGTCTGGAGCGCGCTGATCGCGCTGGGCCTGTCCGGCTTTGTCTGGGTCTGGGCCACGGCGATCTGCGAACGGATCACCGGGTTGAGCGTCGGCGAATGGATCGGCCAGCGCTTTGCCGGCCCGACCGAGGATGTGAAGCAAAAGCGTGTGCGCCAGATCGCGGCACTGATCTTGTTTCTGGCCTGTTTCGGCGTCGTCTCGATCTGGTCCTTGCCCCAGGTCCGCACGCAATTCTGGGGCGGCTTGTTTCTGACCCTCGTGATTTCGGGCATCGGGATCACCTTTTCCCTGCCCGCGGGCATCTTGCTGGCGCTTGGGCGGCGGTCGAAGATGCCTGTGATCTCGCTTCTGTCGACGCTGTTCATCGAGCTGTTCCGCTCGGTGCCGCTGATCACGATCTTGTTCATGTTCAACACGATGCTGCCGCTGTTCTTGCCCGAAGGCACATCGGTCAACCAGCTGATCCGCGCCATCGTGGCCGTCTGCCTGTTCGCCGCCGCTTATATGGCCGAGGTGATCCGGGGGGGCCTGCAGGCCATCCCTAAAGGGCAATACGAGGCCGCAGCATCGCTCGGCCTGGGCTATTGGCAGA
Source organism: Roseicyclus sp. (assembly GCA_018401055.1). The sequence goes on along the minus strand of JAGYLB010000093.1, from coordinate 64,604 downwards.
CCACCACGCAGGTGGTGATGCCCCAAGCCCTCAAGATCATGATCCCCACGATCGTCGGCAACTTCATCGGCCTGTTCAAGGATACCACGCTGGTCTCGATCATCGGTCTGTTCGACCTGATGAACATGGCCCGCGCCGTGGGCGAAGACAGCGACTGGCTGGGTCTGTTCATCGAGCCCTTCTTCGTGGTCTCGCTGATCTACTTCGTCTTCTGCTTTGCGATGTCGTCCTATTCCATAGGGCTTGAACGAAAACTGTCTGCGGGGCGCGACCGATGAGCCGGACCGAAGGTGCGAAAAAGGTGATCGAGATCATCAAGCTGAACAAATGGTTCGGTCCGTTCCATGTGCTGAAGGATGTCAGCCTGACCGTCCGCGACCGCGAGATCTACGTGGTCTGCGGCCCGTCGGGATCGGGGAAATCGACCCTAATCCGCTGCATCAACCAGCTTGAACACCATCAGGAGGGCGACATCGTCGTCGACGGCGTCGAGGTGGAGAAGAAGGGCAAGAACCAGTCCCTGATCCGCCGCAACATCGGCATGGTGTTCCAGAGCTTCAACCTGTTCCCGCACCTCACGGTTCTGGAAAACTGCACGCTGACCCCGACACTGGGCCTGCAAACCCCCCGCAAGGAGGCGGAGGAGACCGCGATGCGCCATCTGGAACGGGTGGGCATCGCCGATCAGGCCAAGAAATACCCGCTGCAATTGTCGGGCGGCCAGCAGCAGCGCGTGGCCATCGCGCGCTCGCTGTGCACAAAGCCCAAGATCATGCTTTTCGACGAGCCGACATCCGCCCTTGATCCCGAGATGATCAAAGAAGTGCTCGATGTCATGGTCGAACTGGCCGAGGACGGGATGACCATGATCTGCGTGACCCACGAGATGGGCTTTGCCCGTCAGGTCGCCGACAAGGTCGTGTTCATGGATGGCGGCGAGATCGTGGAATCCGACACGCCCGAGGCCTTCTTTGCCAACCCACGCTACGACCGGACGCAGGCTTTCTTGTCGCATATCCTCTAGGCATAGGGCAGCGCGGTCACGTCGATGACCCCGTCGACGGGCATGGCGTAGCCCGGATGCGCGCCTGCCAGGCCCATGGTGCGCAGCGGGTTGTAGAGCGTGAGCCACGGCGGGTCGTCCTGCAAGACGCGGTAGGCCTGCGTGTAGATCGCGGCGCGGGCGGCGCTGTCGGCTTCGCGACGGCCCCGGTCAAGCAGGGCCTCGGCGCTGGCGTTATGGTAGCCCTGCCACCACGACCCGGCCACGCGGGCGTCGATCTTTTCATAGAGCACGCGGAATGTGCTCATCGGGCTGGAGTCGAAGACGCACATATCCCCGATCTCCTTTCGGCGGACCATATGGGCGTAGCCTTCGCGGTCGGTGTGGATCGTGACATCCAGCGTGATGCCCAAGGGCGCCAGTTGCTCGGCCAGTGCCGCCGTCAGGCGTTCGGCCTCGTCTGGCAGGCGGGTGGGGCAATCGACGCTCAAGCGCAGGCCTGTCCCAAAACCCGCCTCGGCGATGAGTGCGCGTGCCTGATCAGGGTCGAACGGGTCGCGTGATGCCTCGCCCGCGCCAAAGTGCATCGGGCTGACAAAGCCGCGGAGCGGGCGCGCCATGCCGCCCAAAACCCTTTCGATCAGCGCCGCACGGTCGATGCCAAGGCTGAGCGCCCGGCGCAGCCGCGCATCGGCCAGCGGACCACGCGCGGCATTGAGCAGGTAGATGATCGCGACCGGCGACAGGTAATCGTGCCTTTTGTGCCCCGCCGCTGCCAGCGCCGGTGGCAGAGCAGGATCGAGAAGCGTCGCCACCTCTACCTTGCCCGCCAGCAGCAAGGCCAGACGCTCGGCCGGATCGGGCACCGCGCGCCATGTCACCTGCGCCGGTCCGCCAGGGGTGAAATGCCCCGCCACGCGCGCGGCGGTGATGCGGTCAAGGCCGCGCGAGGTCAGGCGATAAGGCCCTGAGCCCACCGGGGCCACATCCTCCCCCCGGTCCAGTGCCGCTGCACTGTCGGGCGACAGGATGAAACCCTGTTCGAGGATGTCGAGCAGATCGGCCAGCGGCTCGGGCAACTCGATCACCACGCTCAGCGGGTCGGTCGCCAAAAGCCGCGCCTCGCCCAGATATTGCCGCCAGACAGCCGGCGCCCCCAGCGCATAGCCTTTGTCTGGCCGCGCCATCCGCGCGAGCGATCCCACCACCGCCGCCGCGTCGCAGGGCGTGCCATCGTGGAACATCACTCCCGGGCGCAGATGAAACCGCCAGTTGCGGGCATCAGCGCTGACGGTCCAGCCCGTCGCCAGATGCGGCACGAAGTCTTGGCCCACGCGCTTGACCAGCGTGTCAAACAACGCGTGCTGGATCGTCAACTCATCGGCCGCATCGGTGCAGTCATGCGGTTCGGCAAGAACCGCCCGGCGCTGCGCGATCGTCACATGCTGTCCCATCCTGCCCCCTTGGTCGTTGCTAATCCGCTTGGCCGAAAGCCTAGCCCGGCGCGCAACCCTTCGCCACACCGGAAAGAAGGGCATCACCCGCCGCGGCCTTGTGCCCCTCGGCACGGATCAGGTCGAGCATCAGGCGTTGTGCCGCCGTCGGGTGCCAGTCGCTGCGCGTGCTCAGCCCGATGGGCCGCCCCGGCAGATCGACCCGTACATCGAGACGCGCCACCAGCCCTTTGCGGATCTCGGCCTCGGCCTGCGCGCCCGAGATGCAGCCCAGAAGCCGCCCCTCATCCAGCATCTCGCGCATCAACAGGATCGACCCGCTTTCCAGGATACTGACCGGCGGGGCAAGGCCGGCGGCGGCAAAGATGCCGTCGAATTGCGCCCGCGCGGGCGTGCCTGCGCGCGGGACCACCCAAGGCTCGCGCGCCAGATCGGCAACCGCGATGGACGCGCGCACCGCCATCGGATGCGAACGCCCCGCGATGAAAGCAAGGCGGTCGTCGAACAACCGTTCCTGCACCACATCGCCGATCGGCGCGGGGTCGCGCAGGGCGCCCACGATCACGTCGATATCGCCCCGCCGCAGCGCCGCCAGCAACTCGCCATAGACACCGTCGATCACCGTGACGGGCTGGCGCGGGCGCGCCTCGCGAAAGCAGGCCAGCGCACGTGGCAAGATCGCCGACCGCGACAGCGGCAGCGCGCCGATGACGATGCGCCCGGCCTCGGCTCCGTCCATTTCGGCAAGATCGGCCTCGGCCTGATCCAGTTCCGCCAGCGCCAGCCGCGCCGCTGCGCCAGCACCCGGCAGGCCCGGCGTCGGGATCAGGCCATGCGCGCTGCGCTCGAAGAGCGGGCGACCGGCCTCCTGCTCGACCTGCGCCACGGCGCGGTGGACGCTGGGCTGCCCAAGGCCAAGCCTGCGGGCGGCAAGGGTGAAATTCTCGGCCTCGCGCACCGCGACAAGCGCGGTGATCTGCGTGCGGGTCACCGTCAGTGGCAGGCGCGGCGACACATCCGACAGCGCGGGATCAAGAAGCCCCAATGCGCGCCGGACCCTGTGGGCCAGCACCACGCCCCGGTCGGTCGCAAAGGCACCGTGGCGCGAGCGCTGGAACAACGTGCCGCCCGCTCGCGCCTCCAGATTGGCCATGGCCTGCGTCACCGCCGGTTGCGTTACGCCGCAGGCTTGGGCCGCCAGCGTGAGCGACTTCAGGTCGACCACCGCCAGAAACAGCCGCAGGTGACGCAGGCTGGCAAGGCTCATAGACGGGTCAGGATGGCATCCAGCCGCGCGGTCAGGTCAGGCTCGGCCGGGTCGGCCTTGAGCGCCGCGATCCTGTCTTGCCAGTCCGCCGTGGCCGCCGACATCAGCCCCGGCAAGCCCAGATCCTCGACCGTGATGGCGACCTCGCGCAGCTCCGAGGCGCGACGCGCGCCATGGACCATCATCCGCTCAAGGTTGTAGGCCCCGCGCTTGCGCCACGCGATATCGGGGTCGGAGGCCTCGAGCGAGGCGAGCACCTGTTCCTCCACGCCGGCGCGGCGGGCGGACAGGAAACATTCGGCGACCAGCGCCTCCAGCCCCTGATCATGACCGAGCGGATCATCTTGATCGAGGAGGCATGGCCGACCTCCGGCCCCGTGATCACGGGTTTCATGTCGAGCCCGCGCAGCACATCCGCCGCCGCCTCGGCATGTGGCCCCGCGATGTTGAGCGGCACATGGTGGCGCTTGGGGTAGACCGGCGCCATCACGGCGACATCGACATAACGCCCGCCCGCCGCCTCGATCACCTCGGCCGCGCGGCGCTTGGTGGCAGGCGCACAGGAATTGCAGTCGAACCAGAACGCGCCTTGGGGCAGGTGCGGGGCCGCCGCCTCAGCCGCGGCCAGCGCCTGATCGGCGGTGACGACACAAAAGACCATGGCCGTTCGCGCCAGTGCCTCGGCGGGTGAGGCACAGCCGCGCATGCCTGTCTCGGCATAGCGGGCGCGCATCGCATCAGCCGTGCTGCTCTGTTCCATCTTTATGTCATAGGCGGCGACGCGGGCGGGGTCGGGCAGCGCCCAGCCCGACAGAAAGGCCCCCGCTGCCTCTCCAAATCCGATAAAGGAAATATGATGGTTTCCGATGGTCATGCGCCTCACCTCCCCGTTGCGATGCAGTTTGGGTCAGGCTGCCATCTTCGACAAGATGCTGCCATTCGTTATGCTTGAAATTTATGGATTACGCGGCGAAAGTGAATTGCCAGCACCACCCGCCGCCATATTCCTCTGCCCCAGACACCGAAGGAAAGGCGCCCTCAGATGAGCACCCCGAAAACCGCATTGATCCTGTCGGCCCATGCCGCCGATTTCGTCTGGCGCTGCGGCGGCGCGATCGCGCTGCATGCCGAAATGGGCTATGAGGTGACGGTAGCCTGCATGTCCTTTGGCGAGCGCGGTGAAAGCGCGAAACTGTGGAAGGAAGGCAAAAGCCTCGACGAGGTCAAGGCGATCCGCCGGGCCGAAGCCGAGGCGGCCGCCGAGGTGTTGGGTGTCCATCACCTCGAATGTTTCGATCTGGGCGACTACCCGCTGGCGCTGGATCGGGACGACAAGATGCGGCTGGTCGATCTGATCCGCAAGGTGCAGCCCGCCTGGATGATGAGCCATAGCCAATACGACCCCTACAACACCGACCACATGTACATGACGCAAGTCGCGCTGGAGGCCCGGATGGTCGCCCAGGCCTGGGGCCACAACCCCGGGCAAAAGGTGCTGGGCGCGCCGCAGCTTTACCTCTTCGAGCCGCACCAGACCGAGCAGATGGGCTGGAAGCCCGACACTTTCCTCGACATCACGCCTGTGTGGGACAAGAAACGCGCCGCGATGGAGCATATGAACGGGCAAGCGCATCTGTGGGAGTTCTACACGCGCGTGGCCCAGCAACGCGCCAACCATTTCAAGCGCAATTCAGGCGGCCAATCGGGTGGACGCGACTGCAAATATGCCGAAGGGTTCCAGTCGATCTTTCCGCGCACCGTGGATGAACTTTGAAAAAGGAACCGGACATGCATGTCGTCGTTCGAGACATCCCGCGCGCGGATCGCGCCGTTATCGAAAAGCTGCGGACAGCGGGTGTCGCCACAGTCCACGAGGCGCAGGGGCGGCGCGGATACCTCGGGTCATACATGCGGCCGATCTATGCGGGCGCGCAGGTGGCCGGTTCGGCAGTGACGATCAGCGCGCCCCCCGGCGACAACTGGATGCTGCACGTCGCCATCGAACAGCTGCAAGACGGTGACATCCTTGTGCTCGCCCCCACATCGCCTTGCGACAATGGCTATTTCGGCGACCTGCTGGCGACCTCCGCCATGGCGCGGGGCTGCAAGGGGCTGGTGATCGAGGCGGGCGTGCGCGATGTGCGCGATCTGACCGCGATGGGCTTTCCGGTCTGGTCCAAGGCCGTGAGCGCCGAGGGGACGGTCAAGGAAACGCTGGGGTCGGTCAACGTGCCCATCGTCTGCGCGGGCCAGATCGTGAACGCGGGCGACATCATTCCTGGCCGATGACGACGGCGTCTGCGTGGTGCGCCGCGAGGAGGCCGAGACAGTTTTGGCCGCCGCCCGAGGCACGGCTGGCCGCCGAGGAAGCCAAGCGCGAGAAACTGGCCTCGGGCGCGCTGGGGCTTGATCTTTACGGCATGCGGGCGCGGCTGGCCGAGAAAGGCCTCGACGTATGTCTGACGGCATCCCGTGCCTGTGGATGCGGGGGGGCACATCGAAGGGGGCCTATTTCCTCGCCCGCGATCTGCCCGAGGGGCGGGCAGCGATCGACGCGCTGATGCTCAGGATCATGGGCAGCCCCGATGCGCGCCAGATCGACGGGATCGGGGGGGCGGACCCCTTGACCTCAAAGGTGGCGATCCTGTCGCCCGCGACGCGGGAGGATGCAGATGTCGACTACCTGTTCTTGCAGGTTTTCGTCGACCAGGCTCTTGTGAGCGACGCGCAGGGCTGCGGCAATATTCTGGCCGGCGTCGGCCACGCCGCCATCGAACGCGGTCTGGTGACGGCACAGGATGGCGAAACGGAGGTGCGCATCCACATGGTCAACACCGGCGAGATCGCCACCGCGACGATCCAGACGCCGGGCGGCCTTGTGGATTACGAGGGCTCAACGCGGATCGACGGGGTTCCGGGCGCGCATGCGGCCGTGCCGCTGGTCTTTGGCGATGTGGCGGGTCGATGTGCGGCAGCCTTCTGCCCACAGGCCGCGCCGTCGACATGATCGACGGTATCGCCTGCACGCTGATCGACAACGGGATGCCTTGCGTCATCATGGACGCCAGCGCCTTTGGCCTGACCGGCCATGAGGCGCCCGAAGTGCTGGAGGGGGACGCGAAGCTGAAAGCCCGGATCGAGGCGATCCGCCTCAAGGCCGGGCCGATGATGGCCTTGGGCGATGTGGCGTCGAAATCCGTGCCCAAGATGACGCTGGTCTCAGCCCCCCGCGCGGGCGGGTCCATCGCCACGCGCAGCTTCATCCCCTTCCGCGTCCACTCCACCATCGGCGTCTTTGCCGCCGTCAGCGTGGCGACCGCCTGCGCCCTGCGAGAGAGCCCCGCTGCACCGCTGGCGGTCCTGCCTGATGACGGTATGTTCCGCGTCGAACACCCGACCGGGGCCGCCGAAGTCCTGCTGGAGATGGCGCAAGATGGCACGGTCTTGCGCGCAGGCGTCGTGCGCACCGCGCGCAAGCTGATGGACGGGTTGGTCTTTCCCGGCCCTAGCCGGTGAGACCCTGCCAGATCAGGCGCAGCGAAATCAGCACCAAGATCACGTCGAGCGCCAGCTTGAAGTTGTGATCACTGATCCGGTTGAGCACCAGCCGCCCCGCAAGCGTGCCAGCCAACCCCGCCGCGACCAGAGCCAGGATCACAATGGCCCAAGGGCCAAAGGCAAAGCCCAGAAGGCCGAAGATCACCACCTTGAGCGCATGCTGCACTGTCATCAGGGCCGCGTGCGTCGCAACATGATCGTGGCGCGGCAAGCCCAGCGACTTGGTGTAATTGGCGACGAACAGGCCCGTGGCGCCAAAGAACATCGTCAGGAAGCTCGACACGCCGCCCGTCAGCCAAGGCCAGCGCGACAACCATTTCGGCGGCTTGGCGAAAACCGAATAGATGACGAAGCCCCCCACCCCGATCTGCACCACATTGGGCGGCAGTTCGACCACGACCGCGCCACCGATGGCCGAGCCCACCAGCGACCCGATCAGGAAGCCGGGGATCACGGCGGCCCAACTGATGTTGCGCCAAAGCTACGACGGCTCGGCCGCCGTTTGACCCCAGTTGCACCACGCCATGCACGGGGATCAGCGCCGCGGGCGGCACAAGGCTGGCCATGACCGCCAGAAGCAAGCCACCACCGCCGATGCCCATAGCGACCGTGATCAGCGAGGCGATGAAGCTGAAGACCATCAGCACCCAGAAGGCGACGGTCGAAAGGCCCTCGGGCAAGGTGAAGAGAAGTTCCATCAATTGGGGGCCTCCGCGCCCCGCACAGGAGAGACGGCATGACACCGACCCGCGATCTGCATGATCATGTCCTCGACCGTCTGTTGCTGGAAATCGAGGGCGGGCGCATGTCCCCCGGCAACCTGATCGTGGGCTATGGTGCGCTGGTGATCCCGCAGGGCCTGCCCCTGCCCGGCTGACATGCGCCCTACCCCCGCGCCTCGGGGTTGATCATGTGGATGGGCTGGCCTGCGGCATAGGCGTTGATCTGGGCGTAGATCTCGGCAAATTGCAGGTCGAGCTCATCCTCGGTCACATAGCCGATATGGGGCGTGGCGATCACGTTCGGGTGCAGGACCAGCGGGTCGACCGGGGCGGTCATCGGCTCGCGGTCGAAGACATCGAGCGCAAGGCGGCCCGGGCGGCCTGCCGCAAGAACGGCCTCTGAGCGCGCCCGGTTCCACAAGGCCCGAGCGCGATGTGTTGATGAAGCTCGCAGTCGGTTTCATCGCCAAAAGATCGCCCTTGGTGATGATACCCTTGGTCTCGGGTTTGAGCCGGACATGGACCGAAACGAAATCGCTGCCCGCGAAAAACGCGTCGCGGCTGGCGGCCACGGTTTCGCCCGCGGCCAGCGCCTTGGCGCGGCCCGCTTCGGAGGCCCACCAAACCACGGTCATCCCGAACGCTTGCGCATAGCTTGCGACCTGTTTGGCGATCCGGCCATAGCCGTAAAGCCCAAGCGTGCGGCCGCGCAAAGACTGGCCGGGCGCAAGCTGCCAGTCCCCCGCCCGAAGCGCCGCCATCTGCTGCGGGATCTGGCGGGCGGAGGCGAGGGATCAGCGCGAAGGTCAGTTCGGCGGCAGCGACGGACGGCCCGTCGGCGATGCATGTTGGAGCACAAAACTACGCCATTGGACGTGCAGGCGGGCACATCCACATGCGGATAGACGCTGCGCTGGCTGATGAGTTTCAGGCCCGGCAGGCGGTCGAGCAAAGGTCCCGTGATCGCCGTGCGCTCACGGAACAGCACCAGCGCCTCGGCCGGTTGAAGGCGGTGGGCAAGGGTCGCCACGTCATCGGTGTGGTCGGTCCAGACCGTCACCTCATGCCCGTCAAGCAGGCGGAAACTGGGGAGTGTCCGAAGCGTGTCGAACCAGTCATCGAGGATATGGACCTTCATACCGGAGCGTTCCTTGAAGTCATCTGGGGCGACGCCCGTGTTTGGCATACTGTGGTATACCGTATCGAAGTCAAGCGGTCTTCGGGGTCACTCCGCCGCCAGTTCGGGATGCGCGCGGCGGATGACAGGCGAGAACACGCGGTCGGAAATCGGCACGTCCCAAACCGCCGCGCCGCCCTTGGCTGCGAAATCGGCGATCAGCGCGGGGAGTGTGGCCAGATCGGTGATCGTCTCGCCCCCGATGCCGAAGCCCCGAGCGATGGCGGCAAGGTCCGTGGGGCCGAACACCGCGCCCACATCCGACAGCCCCTCGGCCCGCAGCTTGTGGATCTCGGACCCATAGGCGCGGTCGTTCAGGACGATGATGAGGATGTTGAGGCCGTGGCGACGGATCGTCTCCAGCTCCTGCGCATGCATCAGCAGGCTGCCGTCGCCGTCGAAAAGAACCACGGTATCGCCGGGCTTGGCGGCGGCGACGCCCATGGCGAAGGAGGTGCCGTTGCCGATGGCGCCAAACTCCCGGATCGTGAGAAACGTCTCATGGGGCCGCGACGGCATATGGGCGAAGTAGTAAGAGCAATGACCTGAGGAATTCACCATCTGCCAATGGTTTGGAAGATGTTCTTCAAGCGCCGACACAACGTCGCGCGGGTCGTGCAGGCCGGGCTCCGGGGCGAAATGGCTGCCATCGGCGGGGGTGGTGGCGATGCGCTCGGCCAGTGCGGGGGTGCATTGCGTCACGAACCGGGTTGCCACGGCTGTGGCCAGCGCCTCGGCCCCCAGACGCGCATCGGCGCGCAGATGGGCATGGGCGGCGAGGCGGCCTTGCGACATGGCTTGCGGGTGGGTGTCGATCTGCAGGACGCGCGCCTTGGGCCAGAGCTTGCCCGCATCGGAATTGTGCGAGGCAAGCGAGGAGCCCACGGCGATGATCAGATCAGCCTCGGCAAAGACCGCGCGCGCCACGTCGGAGGAGAAGCCCCCCGCAACGCCAAGGCAATGCGGATGGCCTGCGAATAGCCCGCGCGCGGGCAGCGTGGTGGCAAGGGGCGCGTCGAGTTTTTGACCAGCGCGCGGCAGGCCTCCGCCGCGCCCGCCTCGGCGGCACCCAGACCCGCCATCACGACGATGCGGCGCGCGCCCGCGACCAGTTCTGGCGGCGCGCGCCACGTCGTCTGGGTTGGGCGGCATGGGCGAGACGCGGGGCAGTATCGCGGTCGACGGCGCGGGCAGGTCCGCAGGCCCGGTCCACGCGCCGTGCTGCAGGTCGAACGGCACACCCAGAACCACGGGCTTGCGCGTCATCCGTGCTTCGAGGAAAGCGTCGCGGATCGCGGTGGGCATCCGGTCGGGCCAGTGCAACGCGCGATAGGTGGCCCCTGTGGCGGTGACAAAGGGCGCCTGATCAATGGCTTGGTTATACCAGCCCTTGAAATCGGCGCCTCGCCCGCCAACACGACCAGCGGAATCTTCGCGCGCACGGCGGCGGGCAGCGCGGTCATCAGTTGCGTCACGCCCGGCCCGCAGGTGACCGTGGCAAGCCCCACCTCGCCGGTCTTGCGGGCATAGGCCATGGCGGCGGCCACCGCGCAATGTTCGTGCCGGACATAGATCATCCGCGTGCCCATCTCGGAGAGCCGCGTGGCGACATTCATGTTCGCGTCCCCCAGAAGCGCGAAACAGGTGCCCGTCCCCTCCTGCGCGATGGCGCGGGCGAGCATGTCGAAGACCATCGGGCCGCTGCCATGCGCCACGGATCAGCCCTCCATCAGATGGGATGGCACGAAGATCTCGCCCCGCGCGATCATGCGGGCGGTGCGGACGACACCTGCGGAATGAAACTCGAAAGCGTCGCCTTGCCGTGTGAAGGTGACCAGAACCTCCATCACACCCATCGGATGCTCGATATGGATCATCTGGGGGCTGCCCGCGACAGGCGCCGCGATGCCCTCGGCGACAGTACCCGGCGCGATGGCACAGGCGGCAAGGCATTGCGAGCCGGTGACCGCCAGCGACGGATGCGTATCCCACGGCATGAAGTAGCGCGTGGCAAAATGCGCGCCGGGGGCTTTCGCGGGGGCGATCAGGCCCAGCTTGGGCGTGACGGATTTGGTGACATCGCCCATGCCCATCAATTCGCCCGCTTTCAGGCGGATGGGTTCCATCTTGGCGAATAGCGCCTTGTTCTCGTTCAACTCCGCCGCCGTCTCGTAGCCCGTCACGCCGAAATCGGCGGCGCGCGCGATCATCATGGGCATGGCGACATCGACGCAGGACACCTCCACCCCATCGATCACGTCGATGCGGTTGCCGGTCGGGAACATCTTGCCGGTGCGGGACCCCACCACGTCGAGAAAGTTCAATGCCACGGGGGCCGCCGTGCCCGGCACGCCCGCGATTTCCGTGTCGCCGGCGTAATTCACCCGGCCACCGGGGGTCTGCACCTGCGCCTCGACCAGTGCGCCGGTGTTGACGGCGCGGATGCGGACGGGCGTGACCTCACCGGTCACGGGACAAGCCCCATCTCGATGGCCGCAGGGCCGACGGCCACCAGCATGTTGCCGCAGGTCGGCCCGAAATCGACCATGCGTTCGGTCACCGAGACCTGAGCGAAGAAATAGTCGATGTCGGCCAACGGGTCGTCAGAGCGCGACAGCATCGCCACCTTGGTCGTGACGGCATTGCCGCCGCCGACGCCGTCGATGTTCAGCGGATGGCCCGCGCCCACGGCGGCGATCAGCACCTCGGCCAGCCGGTCGCGGTCCTCGGGCAGATCGGCGCGGTTGAAATAGGGCCCGCGCGAGGTGCCGCCGCGCATGAAGTGAAAGGGGATTGCCGTTTGAGTCATCTGTCTGCCTGCTCGATATGGTCAAGGATGGTGCGGGTCATCGCCCGCGTGCCCGCGCTGCCGCCCAGATCGGGCGTGCGGGTGTTGGGTTGGGCAAGGGCTGCGTCGAGCGCCGCCATGATCGTGTCGGCGGGGCCGGTATGGCCCAGATGGGCCAGCAGCATGGCGACCGATCCGATCAGCGAGCCGGGATTGGCGCGGTCCTGCCCCGCGATGTCGGGGGCCGATCCGTGCTGCGCCTGCGCGACGGCATGGCTGGCCCCATGGTTGAGCGAGGCCGCCAGCCCAAGCCCGCCCGCCAGCTCAGCCGCCAGATCGGACAGGATGTCGCCATACATGTTGGTGGCCACGATCACGTCGAAACGGGTCGGGTCACGCACCAGAAGGGCTGCGGCGCTGTCGACGAGAATTTCCTCGACCGCGATGGCGGGTGCCGCACGGCGACGCTGCGCACCGCCTCGAGGAACAAGCCGTCCGAGAGGCGCAGCACGTTCGCCTTGTGGACCACCGCCACCCTTTTGCGCGGGCGGCGTTCGGCCAGCGCAAACGCCGATTGGGCGATGGCGGTGCTGTTTTCGCGCGTGATCTTGCGCATCGCGATGGCCAGATCCGGGGTCGGCATGACCTCACCGGGGCCCATGTGCATGTTGCGGTCAGCGTAGAAGCCTTCGAGGTTCTCGCGCACCACGACCATGTCGACGGCATGGCCCGTGGGCGTCGGCACACCGGGGCGGGACCGCGCGGGGCGGATGTTGGCGTAAAGCTGCAAGGTCTTGCGCAAGACGCCCGAGGGGTTCAGCCCGCCTTGGGCGACGGGCGGATAGGCGTTGTGCGACACGGGGCCAAGGAGGATGCCCTGCGCTGCCCGTGCCGCCGCAATCACCGCATCGGGGATGGTGGTGCCGTGGCGCGCGAGCGCGTCAAATCCGATCTCGGCCCGATCGAACTCCAGCGCCACGCCATGCGCCGCGCAGGCCGCCACGGCCACCTCTTCCGTGGCCGCGACGATCTCGGGTCCGATCCCGTCCCCGGCGAGGGAAAGGAAGCGCAGGCTCATCTCAGCGGCCAGGGCATGTCGACGACATCTTGCAGCAGACCGGGCGGGAATTCACGGCCCAAAACCCAGGCCAGGAAGATGATGAAGCCCACGCCTGCGCCCGCATAAAGCACGCTGCCCAACCACGACACGCCCGCGCGCACCCGGAAAAAGGCCACCATGAACAGCGACAGGGCGATGATCAGCCCGAAGAGGCCGGTCAGCACCAAAAGGCCAAGGAACCATGACAGCGTCCCCCACAGCCCATGCGGCGCCGCGCCATCTGCCCCGCCCTTTTCAAGATCGATGAACAGATCATCGGTTTCGGGGCGGCGCATCATCTTGGCCAGCATGGCAAGGCAGGCGATCAGGGTGACGATACCCACTGTCAGCGGGAAGACCTTGTCGCCGAAGCGGCTGATGGAGGCGGCGTCAAAGACCGAGATCGCGACATAGGCCGTGATCGCCAGCAAGAAGACGAAGGGCGCGCGCTTGCCGCCGGTATAGGTGTCGATGTTCTCGCGGATGTTCTTGGACTGGCGGATGCCGATGATGATGGACAGCACCGTCAGGATGAAGATCGTCACCGTGATGGGGGTCACTATGTAGTCGATCCCGGCCTCGAAGCTGCGGCGGAAGCGGGCCGAGGCGATCTGGGTGGCCATGTTGGTGAACTGCTCGGCCTGATGCGACAGCACGAAGCCGATCAGAAAGGCAGGTCGCGAGAAATCGAAGCGGCGCAGCAAGATGCCGATCACCCCGATGCCCACCAGCGCCACCAGATCGCCCAGCGACTGGCGCGACTGGAAGGCGGCGAAGGCGATCATCATGAACAGGAACGGCGCCATCAGCGTGAAGCGGATGGTGGTGAGTTTCGCGATTTGCCCGGACAAAAGCACGCACAGACCCGCACCCAGCACGTTGGCAAGCGCCAGCGACCAGACGATTGTGTAGGTGATGTCAAGGTCTTGCCGGATCATTGCAGGCCCCGGCGACATGCCCAGAAGGGCCAGACCGCCCAGAAACACCGCCATCGACCCTGAACCGGGGATGCCGAAGATCAGCGTAGGCACCAGCCCGCCGCCTTCCTTGGCGTTGTTGGAGCTTTCGGGCGCGATCACGCCGCGGATGTCGCCCTGGCCGAACTGGTCGCGGTTCTTGGCCGATTGCACGGCATAGCCATAGGCGATCCAGTCCACGACCGATCCGCCAAGGCCGGGAATGATGCCGACCGTCACGCCGATGGTGGCGCATTTGGTCGAGAGCCACTTGTTGTTCCACCAGTCGCGCAGGCCTTGGGTCCAGCCGCGGCCAAGCCCGCCGGATTTGGAAATGGAGCTGTCTTGGCGGAGCAGCGACACGACCTCGGGGATGGCGTAGATGCCAAGACCCACGATGACCAGCTGGAAGCCTTCGACGAGATAGGGGATGTCATAGGTCGACATGCGCAGCGACCCGCCCGCGGGGGCCGATCCGATGGTGCCGAAGAGCAGGCCGATGCCGCAGGCGATGACGCCCTTCATCGGCACACGGCCGGCAAGGATGGCGACCATCGACATGCCGAGAATGGTGATCATCATCATCTCGGGCAGGCCAAAGGCAAGGATCAGGGGGCGTGCGCCGAAGATGATGACGGTCAGCACCGCCGCGCCCAGAAGGCCGCCGTAGAGCGAGGAGATGAAGGCGGCCGACAGGGCGCGCCCCGCCTCGCCCTTGCGGGCCAAGGGAAAGCCGTCGAGCACGGTGGCCTGACTGGCCGACGAGCCCGGAATGCCAAGCAGGACCGAGGAAAACGTATCAGAGGTCGGGATCACCGCGATCAGACCGACCATGAGGGCCAGACCCGACACGGGGTCCATCCCGAACATGAAGGGCAGCACCAGCGACAGGCCGGCGATGCCGCCCAAACCCGGCAGAACGCCGATGGACAGACCCAGCAACACGCCCGCCATGAGATACATGAGCTGCGAGGGCTGGAATACGAGTATCAGGGCCTCGCCAAGGGCTGGCAAGGCAACGTTCAGAATGTCCATTTGGGTCTCCGCCGAAGCGCGTCAGGAAGGGACCCACCCCGCGTGCCTTGCACGAAGGGTGGGTCAAAGATCGACAGCCGCGCTTATTCCAGCGTCACGCCGTAATCTTCGCGCAGCCAGTCCAGCACGAACTGGCGCGCCTCGTCGGACACAGTGATCGCCGCCTCGTGGGCCACGACAGCCGCAGGCCCGATCATCTGGGGATAGACACCCAGTTCGGCCGCAGAGATTTCGGCGAAATCGGGCCGCGCAAGGATCTCGGCCATCGCTTCCTCATACATCGCGACGGTCTCGGGCGATGCTGTGCCGGGCAGGTAGACCAGCTTTTGCGCCGCAAAGCCCGACACGAAGAAGGCGCGCCATGCGTCCCAAGCAACACCTTCGGTCTCGCAGCCGGCGGTCGCTTCGCAGATTTCGGCGAAGGTGGGGATGTCGGGGAAGGTCGGATCGCGCACGACGTTGCCGGCGTCGTCCAGAATACCCCAGGTCATCACCGGAACGGCAAGGCCCTGATCGACCAGCGGCTGAACGTTGCGGATATAGGCCGAAGAGGTCTGGTAATCGATGTTGGCTTCGCCCCGCTCGAACATCAGGCGGCCGTCACCGCGGCCTTCGATGCCGAACACCGGCTCGACCTGCAAGCCGAGCATGCGGAACGCGAGCAGCGGCACCAGATCGAGCGTCGTGGCGCCTTGGCTGCCGAAGATGAAAACTCGTCTTGCAGGTCATCCAAGTCGCCGTCGAAGCGCAGCGTCCAGATCGGCGGGCAGATAGACCACGCCGCCAGTGCCCGATGCCAGAACCGGGGTCCAGTCACGGTATTCGTAGCGCACGCGCGGGTCGCGCAGCAGATAAGGGAACTGGGTCGAGCCCGAGGTGCCGAAGATCAGCGTGCCGTCATCAGTGGTCTGTTCGGCGAACCAGTTGGCGCCAGCTGTCGAGCCCGCGCCGGGGCGGTAGCGCACGACGACGGTCGGGTTGCCTTCGAGCGCTTCGCTCATCAGGGGCGCGAAGAAGTTTGCCCATGCAGCCGAACCGCCCGATTCCGAGAAAGGGATCACGTAGTCGACGGTGGCGCCCGAAAGGTCGGCCTGCGCCATCTGCGGCGCACCGGCGGTCAGCGCAAGCGCGGATACACCAACAAGGCCCAGCGCCTTGCGGCGCGTGGTCGTAAGATTGATCATGTCGTCCTCCCAAAGTGACCGCAGGCTCCCCCCCGCGGTCGGATGTCCAAGGTGTGTTGAGCCCTTGATGAGGCGGGTGTGACCTGCGAACCTTGCGCGAAGCTGTCGTGGGTCGGGAAAACTTCAGGAAGGGTGGCCCGGTGCGGATCGTTCTGGTCGAGGACAACGAGGCGTTGGCCAAAGGCATCTCCTATCGCCTGCAAGATCTCGGGCACGGGGTCGATCATCTTGCGCGTGGCGACGAAGCCGAGCCGTTCTTGCGGCAGGAGGCATGGGACCTTTTGATCCTCGACATCAACCTGCCCGGGATCGACGGCCTGACCCTCCTGCGCGGCTTGCGCGGGCGCGATGACGAGCGGCCGGTCCTGATCTTGACCGCGCAATCGGAGACGGAACACCGCGTCAAGGGTCTGGACGCGGGTGCCGACGACTATCTGGTCAAGCCCTTCGAGATGGACGAGTTGGTGGCGCGCGTGCGCGCGATCTCGCGGCGCGGTCCGCGCCCGATCCGGCGCATCCTGAGCCTTGGCGCGGTGCAGCTTGATTGCGACGCGCGCGAGGTCATGATCGGACAGGCCCCCGTCGCCCTGCCCCGCCGCGAGGTCAGCCTTCTGGAAAAACTGCTCAGCGCCCAAGGGCGGTCGGTGTCGAAGCAAGACATCCTCGACCATCTCTACGGCACCGGCTCGGATGTCGAGGAAGCGGCGGTCGAGGTGCATATCTCGCGTCTGCGCAAGCGGCTGAAACCGCACGGCCTGTCGATCCGGGTGCAGCGGGGCATCGGCTACAGCCTGACCGATGGCGAACGGGGGGCGGCATGAGGGCGTCGACCTCGCTCAGGCTGCGGTTGACGGTCATCATCTTGGTGCCGCTGCTCGTGATCGCGCTGGCGGTCGGGTTCTGGCAGGTGCGCGACGCGCGCGTGCAGGCGGCGGGCATCTTTGACCGCAGCCTTCTGACCGTGGCGCTGGCGGTCAAGGGCGATGTCGCACGCTCGAACGGCAATGCGGTGTCGCTGGAAACCCGCGACCTGCTGGCCGATACCTCGGGCGGGCCGGTGTTCTACCATGTCCATGCACCCAACGGCTATTACGTCACCGGCTTTGCCACGCCGCCGGTGCGCCAATCGCCCGATCCGGGCGGCGACGTGCCCTATTCCTACTACAATTCCACCTATTACGGCGAAGAGGTCCGCGCGCTGCGGCTGCGCGACGTGACCACGGTGGACGGCATCACCGGCACCTTCACCATCACCGTGTGGCAACAGGTGGAGGTCCGCGACGCGTTGATGCGCGATCTGGCCGGGCGGGCCTTTGTCGTGATGGCGGTGCTGATCGGCACCGTGGCCTTCGTGGTCTGGTTCGGCGTGCTGCGCGGCCTGCGCCCTTTGCTGGATCTGGAGGATGCGATCTCGCAACGGTCATCGGACGACCTGTCGCCGATCCGCCGCCCGGTGCCACCCGAGATCCGCGGTCTCGTCAAACGGTTGAACCTTCTGTTCGGGCAGGTCGAGGCGTCGATGGCGCGGCAGGCAAGCTTCATCTCGAACGCGGCGCATCAGTTGCGCAACCCCATCGCGGGCGTTCTGGCCATGGCCGAGGCGGTGCGGTCCGCCCCCACCGACCGCGCGGCGCGCGACCGGGCAGGCGAATTGCTGGTGTCGGCGCGTGACCTCAAGGATCTGGCAAACAAGCTGTTGACGCTGGAACGCGCCAGCCATTCGGGCGAGCAACGTGAGACCCTTGAACTGGGCGAGGCGTTGGAGGATGTGGTCGACCGCTACCGTGCCGCCGCCCGCGCGCGCGGTGTTGCCCTGACCATTGCCTTGCCCGATGACGAGATCAGCGTCCTGGCGGATCCGGTGATGCTGCGCGAGGCCTTGGGCAATCTGATCGACAACGCGTTGAAGCACGGCGGGCCGCGCCTTGGGCGGATCGCAGTGACACTGGTAGCCGGGGCAGACCATGCGCTGATCGGGATCAGTGACGACGGGCGCGGTGTCGCTTCTGAGGATGTCGAGACGGTGCTGGCGCGGTTCGGTCAGGCAGGCCCGTCCGAGGGCAGCGGGCTGGGCCTGTCCATCGCCGAGGCGGTGGCGCTGGCCCATGGCGGCGCGGTCGCATTGGACCGGTCCGAGGGGGGCGGATTGTCAGTGTCGGTCAGCCTTCCCTTGCCGATGGGAACAGCGCCCGCCCTGCCCCGCGCGCCACGCCTGACGCCGCTGACATCACGGACGTCCCCCGCCGAGTGATCCGCATCACGGCTAAGGATCGCCGCGCGGCTTTGCGTTCACCCCAAAAATCCGCGCCGCGATAGGGGCGCCGGTGATGACGAACAAGATGCGCGTCAGGTGGTGGACGACGATGAAGCCCAGATCGGCGCCCGCGACGATGGCCAGAACCGTCATCTCCGCCTGACCGCCGGGGGCGAAGGACAAGAACCCCTCGACCGAGCTGAGCCAGCCCCGCCAGCACCACGATTTCGGTGAAGATCGCGGCCAACGCCGCCAAGATCAGCACAAACAAGAGCCCCGCCGCCACGTCGCGGCGCAATTCAGGCCATGTGACGCCGACATAGCCCACCCCGATGCCGATCCCGATCAGGAATTGCGCGAGCAAGATGGCCTCGGCGGGCGGGCGGACATGGATCAGGTCCGACAGGCTCAAGATCGCGGTGACGATCATCGGCCCGAGGATGGAGGCGCCGAACAGCCCGATCCGCTCGCCGCCTTTCCAGCCCACAGAGGCCGCCACGACCATCAACGCCAGTTCCGCCAAGGGCAACTCCGCCGCAGGTTGGCCGATGGGTATGTCGAGCGTTTGGCCGAAGCCGAAGACAAGGATCGCGGGCGCGATGGTCACGATGATGAGCACGCGGGTGGCATGGATCAGCGACAGGGCGCGCACATCCGCCCCCGCCTCCTGGCCAAAGATCACCATGTCCTGCAACCCGCCCGGCATCGCGGCATACCACGAGGTCGGCCAGTCGAAGCCGTAGACCTTGCGAAAGAAGGGCACGCCGATGCCCGCGATCACCATGACGTAGACGGGCACCAGTGCCACCGACAGCGCCATCTGCGGCAATTGCCCGACCAGCGCAGGCGTGATCGAGGCACCCACCGCCACGCCCAGAATGGTCCGCGCGCCGACCGAGACCTGCCCCATCCCCTTGAGCCGGACACCCGCCAGCGCCGCGATCAGGCAGGCGGTCATCGGCCCGAAGAGGAACGGCAGCGGCAGGCCCAGCACCCAGAACACCGCCAGCCCCCCGAAGGCCAGCGCCAGCGTCCGGGCACGGTCGGTCGCGGCGGGGGAAAGTCTGGCCATGAAACGACTCCTTCTTGCATCCATCTGTATCCAACTGTATGCGATTTGCAAGCGAGGGAGTGACATGGCCGCCGAGACGCCTCCGAAATCCGACACCGGACAGGGCCGCGACGCCTACGACCGGCTGATCGCCGAGATCCGGCAGGGCCAGTTGCGCCCCGGCGACCGGTTGACGGAAACCGATCTGGCCGAGCGTCTGGGCATCTCGCGCACCCCCGTGCGCGAGGCAATAAGGCTGCTCGAAAGCGATGGACTGGTGGATCACCAGCCGCGCGCGGGCGCGCGCATCCGGCGGCTCGATCTGGCAGAGGTGACGGAGCTATACGAGATGCGCGCGGTGCTGGAGGGGACAGCCGCCCGCTTTGCCGCCCGTGCCGCCTATGACAGCGAATTGGCGGAGTTGGACGCCATCAACGCCGAAATGGCGGCGGCGGCAAACGACCCCGAACGCCTCTACCACGCCAACCGACAGTTTCACGGCGTGCTTCTGAACGCGGCGCGCAACCGGTTTTTGTGGCGCTCGGTAGAGGCTGTACAAAAGACGCTGCTGATCCTTGGCCGCTCCACGATGGAAGCAGCTGATCGCGCGCAGGCGGCGGTCGATGAACATGGGCTGATCTTGCGCGCGCTTCATGCCCATGACGGCGACGCCGCCGAGGCCGCGATGCGCCGCCATATCGAGGCCGCGCACCGCGCGCGGCTCAAACAACTGCGTGACCAGGCGACCGAAGGGGGGGACCCGCGATGACCGATATCGACCGCGTGACATGGGATGTGGTGATCGTGGGCGGCGGCAATGCCGCGCTCTGCGCCGCGATCGAGGCGGCTGAGACAGGGGCAAAGGTCTTGATGCTGGAGGCCGCCCCCAAGACTTATCGCGGCGGCAATTCACGACACACCCGCAACTTTCGCTGCATGCACGAGGGGCCATTGTCGGTGCTGACCGGAACCTACAAGGAAGACGAATATTTCGACGACCTGATCCGCGTGACCAAGGGCAAGACCGACGAGGGACTGGCCCGCATGACCATCCGCGACAGCGAGGCCTGCCTGCCGTGGATGGAACGGCATGGCGTGGCGTTTCAGCCCTCGCTGTCCGGCACGCTGTCGCTGTCGCGCACCAACGCGTTTTTCCTTGGTGGCGGCAAGGCGCTGGTGAATGCCTATTACAACACCGCCGAAGATCTGGGCGTCCGCGTGCTGTATGACGCCGAAGTGCGCCACATCACCGTGACCGAGGGCCGGTTCGAGGGGCTCGATGCCCGCATCGGCGGCAAGGATGTCCGCGTGGAGGGGCGCACGCTGGTGCTGGCCTCGGGCGGGTTTCAGGCGGATCTCGACTGGCTCGCCGATGCCTGGGGCCCGGCTGCCCGCAATTTCCTGATACGGGGCACGCCCTATAACCGGGGCGTGGTCTTGCGCGACATGCTCGACCAAGGCGCCGACAGCGTGGGCGACCCGACGCAATGCCACGCGGTGGCCATCGACGGCCGTTCGCCCAAATTCGATGGCGGGATCGTAACGCGGCTCGACTGTGTGCCCTTCTCGGTCGTGGTCAATCGCGACGGTGAGCGGTTCTACGACGAGGGCGAGGATGTCTGGCCCAAGCGCTACGCGATCTGGGGGCGGCTGGTGGCCGCCCAGCCCGATCAGGTGGCCTATTCGATCATCGACGCGAAATCGCGCACGCTGTTCATGCCGTCCGTCTTTCCGCCCGAACAGGCCGACACGATCGAGGGGCTGGCGCAGCGTATGGGGCTGCCCGGCAACAAGCTGCGCGAGACCATCGACGCTTTCAACGCCGCCTGCCGCGAAGGGCAGTTTCACCCGACCGAGCTTGACGGGTTGTCCACGCAAGGGATCCGCCCGCCCAAGACCAACTGGGCGCGCCCGATCCTCGAGCCGCCCTTCTTCGGCTATTCGCTGCGCCCCGGCGTGACCTTCACCTATCTCGGCCTAAGGGTCGACCGCACCGCGCGGGTGTCCGCCCATGGCGCGCGGCTCCACAACATCTGGGCCGCGGGCGAGATCATGGCCGGGTCCATTCTCGGCGAGGGCTATCTGGCAGGTTTCGGCATGACCATCGGAACCGTTTTCGGACGCATCGCAGGCCAGGAGGCCGCCGCCCATGTCGCTTGACATCACCCCCACCCTGACCGCGACCGAAGAAGCCCGCCGCCAGGTCGAGATCTGCAACGCCTGCCGCTATTGCGAGGGCTATTGCGCGGTCTTTCCCGCCGCCTTTGCCGAGCGCAGCTTTTCGGACGGCGACATCACGCAACTGGCAAGCCTTTGTCACAACTGCCGGGGCTGCTACTACGCCTGCCAATACACCGACCCGCATGAGTTCGCGCTGAACCTGCCCGCGGCGCTCGCCGAGGTGCGGGTGGAAAGCTGGGACCGCTTCAGCTGGCCGGGCGGGCTGTCCCATGCGTTCCAGACGCGGGGCGTGGCGCTGGCGGCAGCCCTTGTCGTGGGCATCGTGGCGATGTTTATGGCGATCCGCGCCATCGGATCGGCGGGGGGCGAGGGCTTCTACGCCTACTCTCGCACACGGCGATGGTCGCGATCTTTGCACCTGCCTTCCTGTTTCCGCTGGCCGCCCTTGGCGTGGGTGTGCGGCGCTACTGGGCCGAGGTAGGCGGCACGCCCCTGCGCCTGTCCGACCTCACCGCCGCGCTGGCCGATGCGGGCCGGATGAAGAACCTCTCGGGTGGCGCGGCCGAGGGCTGCAACTACGAAAAGGACGACCGCTACACCGTCGCGCGCAAGCATGCCCATCACGCAGTCGTCTGGGGGCTCCTCCTGTGCTTCGCCTCGACCTCCTCGGGCACGGTGCTGCACTATGTCTTCGACATGCCCGCGCCCTATGGGTTCTTCAGCCTGCCCAAGCTTCTAGGCATCCCCGGCGGCATCCTGCTGACCCTTGGCGCAGTCGGGCTGATCATGCTCAAACTCAAGGCCGACCCGGCGCTCGGCGCGCAATCGGCATGGGGCGGCGAGATCGCCTTTGTAGGTCTGCTGGGCCTGACGGGCCTGACCGGGCTTATGCTCTATGCTGCCACGGGTACCGCGCTTGTCGGCCCGTTGCTCGCACTGCACCTTGGCACCGTTCTCGCCTTCTTCCTCACCCTGCCCTATTCCAAGATGGCCCACGCGGCCTACCGGCTGGCAGCACTGGCGCGCGACGCGCAGATCAAGGCCGCGCGGGGCTAAGAAAGCCAAATGGACCGCTTGGCGCATTGAGACAAGCTGCGCGCGCCGCTACACAGATCCGGACATCATATCCGGAAGGCAGCGCGCGTGTTCGAGGTTATCTGCATCACCTTCGCCTTCTTCTTCGGCCTTGCCGTCCGGCAGGCCGGATTGCCGCCGCTGGTTGGCTTTCTGGCTGCGGGCTTCGCCATCAATGCCTTCGGCCCATCGCTTGGCCTGCCCGAGGCGAGTGGCGAGATCCTCGAACATGTGTCGCATCTGGGTGTCTTGCTGCTGCTCTTCACGGTGGGTCTCAAGCTGCGGCTGGGGCAGATCGTGCAACCCCAAGTTCTGGGCGGCGCAGTGGCGCATTTCACGATCACCACCACGTTCATGACCCTCGGCCTTGCCCTGTTCTTGCAACTGGACTGGAATACCGCGCTTCTCTTGGCCATCGCACTGTCGTTTTCCTCGACAGTGTTCTCGGCCAAGATCCTTGAGGCCAAGCGCGATCTGGGCGCCTTTTACGGGCGCACGGCCATCGGCATCTTGATCGTGCAAGACATCATCGCGCTCGTGGTTCTGGGCATCTGGGGCGGCCAGACCCCGACGATCTGGGCGCTGGGTCTGCTGGCGCTGCCGCTGGCGAGGCCGGTGCTCCACTGGCTGCTCGATTTCACCGGGCATGACGAATTGCTGGTGCTCATGGGGATGCTGCTGGCGCTGGTCGCGGGCGGGATGGGGTTTGAGAGTCTTGGGCTGAGTTCCGAGATCGGGGCGCTGGCGATGGGCCTGATGCTGTCGACGCACAAGCGGGCCAAGGAATTGTCTGACGCGCTTTGGGGCCTCAAGGAAGTGTTCCTTGTCGGCTTCTTCTTGCAGATCGGCATGTCTGGCCTGCCCGGATGGAGCGATCTGGCCTTTGCGCTGGTGGCTGCCCTCATCTTGCCGCTGAAGGGGATCTTGTTCTTTTTCCTGTTGGTCGCGTTCCGGCTGCGGGCGCGCACGTCGTTTCTGGCGGCGGCCAGCCTGACAGCCTATAGCGAGTTCGGCCTGATCGTGGCGGCGGGCGTGCTGCCCGACTGGCTGGTGCCGCTCGCCGTCGCGGTCAGCCTGTCCTTCGTGATCTCGGCCCCGCTCAACCGGATGGGCCAGAGCCTGTTCGAGCGCTATGAACGCAAGCTGGAACGGTTCGAGCCGTCGCAGGTGCACCGCGACGAATTGCCGACAGACCTTGGCGACGCGCGCATCCTGATCCTGGGTCTGGGGCGGACCGGCACGGCGGCCTATGACCATCTGGCCCAAACTTGCGACAAGATCGTGGCGGTCGATGCCGATATCTACAAGATCGAGGCGCACAAAAGCGCCGGGCGCAACGCGGCCTTTGCCGATGTCGAGGATGCCGGGTTCTGGCGGGGGCTGAACCTGTCGCGGCTGCAGGCAGTGATCCTTGCCATGGACAGTGTCGAGGCCAAGGTTTACGCGGCGCGCGCGCTACGGCGGCGGGGCTTTTCAGGCCCGATCGTCTCGCATGCCTTGTTCGACGAGGACATCGCGCGCCTGCAAGAAGCGGGCGCTACCCATATCTACCCCACGATGAATCAGGCCGGGATGGGATTGGCAGACCACGCGCTCCGCGCCGCCGGTCTATGGGAGGACGCGCCCGAGGCCGGCAAAACCTGAGCGGTGAGGGCTGGCCTCCTGCCCTCACGCTTTCAGCCCCCGAAGGGCAGCGCCACGCCAAGGCGCGCGGCCCCTTGGGCGAGGTCGCAGGCGACATCGGCAGGCAGCCGCAGCCCTTCGGCCCGTGCGCGCGTGTCGTGGCGCGCCTCCATCTCGCCGGGATAGAAGATCTCGGCCACGCCTTCGGCGCGCGGCGCGTCTTTCATCGTGGCGATAAGGCGTTCCATGTCGGCTTCGAACTCAGACACGGGGCGCAGGCGGGAAATATCGACGGCCATCACGAAATGGCCCGCGCCCGAGGACCCCTCCGGCATGTAGGGTCCGACCACATCGGGGGCGAAGGCGCTGCCCGACAAGACGCCCGACAAAACCTCCATGGCGAAGGTGATGGCGTAGCCCTTGTGGCCCGCCATCGGCAAGATCGTGCCCGCGATCCCTGCCTCCGGGTCGGTCGTCACGCGGCCATCCGCGTCGATGGCCCAGCCCTCGGGGATCGCCTCGCCCCGGGTGCGGGCGACATAGAGCTTGCCGCGCGCCACGGCGGTATTGGCCATGTCGACCATCATCGGCGCATGCATCCCGGCGGGTGCGGCCCATGAGAACGGGTTGTTGCCGATCCGCTTTTCCCGCCCGCCCCAAGGGGCCATGGCGGCGGAGGCATTGGTCGAGATGAAGCCGATGCAGCCCGCCATGGCCGCCATCTTGGTGAAATACATCGCCGTGCCGAAATGGCCGGAGTTGCGCACAGCGACCGCGCCGATGCCATGCCGTTTCGCGGCACCGATCGCCTGTTCCATGGCCGCTTTGGCCACCACCTGACCGATCCCGTCCTGCCCGTCGATCAGGCCCAGCGCGGGCGGCGCGGGGTCGGCGGGCAGGGTCACATCGGCGCGCATCGCGCCAGTTTCCAGCCGCGCGCCATACCAGAACAGCCGCATCACCCCATGCGAGGGATGCCCCCAGAGATCGGATTGCACCAGCGTGTCGGCCAGCAGCCGGGCAGAGGCGTCGGGCACGCCGAGCGCGCGGTAGCAATCGGTTGTGAAATCGCGCAGCGCCTCGTGCGCGACAGGAACGGCCGCCTGCATGGTCCTGCCCCCTCAGCCTTGCGCCGGTGCGATGCGCGATACCACGCCAGACTCTACCAGCGTGCGCGTGGCCGCAGCCGAGGCATAGGTCCAGAAGATGCGCAGCGCAGTGTCGGGAGAAGGGTTCGAGAACCGGTGTTTCAGCCCCGCCGCGATCCAGCAGACATCGCCTGCCTGCGCAGGATGCAACGCGCCCTCGATCTCGATGAGCGCATGGCCCGTGACGATCAGGACGCTTTCCTCGCAATCGTGGAAATGGAGCGGGATGCCGCCGCCAGGCGGGATATCGGTGAAGCCGTTGAGGATATTGCGTGCGCCGGTGTCGGGCGTGATCATCTGCACGGTCGAGGCCCCGCCGCCACGCGCGATCCGGGGCCTGTCCGCCTCGCGGCGCAGCGCGGAGCCGGTCATCGCTTGCGCGCCCATGTCGTTGCGAAACTGTCGGTCATGGCCGCCCCTCCTGCCCCTCGTCCCCGAGGGAAAGGGTTACGGGCGGCGGCAGGCACATGCAATGTCTTGCGGGCGGGCATGGCCGCGCCGCCACGGGCACGGCCCGGGCGGCGCGGTCACGACGGGAGCGTTTCGCGCCTTACCAGCTGTTGTAGCCGAGGAACTTGCCCGACATTTCCAGCTTTACCCGGTCGCCCTTGGGGTTTTCGACCCGGGTGATCTGCATGTCGAAATCGATGGCCGACATGATGCCGACGCCGAACTTCTCCTCGATGATCGCCTTGATGGTCGGGCCGTAGACGCCCACGATCTCATACAGGCGGTAGATGCAGGGGTCGGTCGGCACGGCCTGCGACCAGACCTTGGTCGGCGGCTCGGTCATGACGGAAACCGCCTCTTGCGGCAGGCCCATCTGGGCCACCAGCAATTCCGCCTTGTCCTTGGGGAAAGCGTTCATGCCCATGCAGGCCGAATGGGTCCAGACCGGCGACATGCCGATGCTGGCGGCGATGCCTTCCCAGGTCAGGCCGGCCTGTTTCTTGGCCGACAGGATCATCACCGTCACGTCTTCCATGGTCATCATGACGGGACGCTCGAACGTGTCTTTCATCGCGGTCTCTCCTCTTGCGAATTGGGGCGGCGTCAGTCGTTGACAGCACGCAGCCGGGGCTCGGGTTCCGGGTCCTCGGCGGGTTTCAACTTGTCGATCACCACCGTCTCGGGCGATTGCGTGGCACCCTCTGACGGCTGGCCCGACAGCGCCTTGGACCTATGGCCGAGGAACTGCACCAGATGGTTGCGGATCGCGTAGTAATTGGGGTGTTCCACGATTTCCGTGCGGTTGCGCGGACGTGGGATCGTGATCTGCACGCTTTCGGCCACGCGGGCATAGGGGCCGTTGGTCATCAACAAGATGCGGTCGGCCAGCAAGATCGCCTCGTCGATGTCATGGGTGATCATGAAGACGGTCTGTTCGGTCTGGCTCCAGACCTTGAGCAATTCCTCCTGAATGGTCCCGCGCGTCAGCGCATCCAGCGCGCCGAAGGGTTCGTCGAGCAGCAACAGCTTGGGCTGGTTGGCAAAGGCCCGCGCGATCGACACACGCTGGCGCATGCCGCCCGAGAGCTGGCTGGGCTTGCGCAAGACGGTGTCGCCCTCCAGCCCCACCATGGCGAGGTATTTGCGGGAATGCTCCTCCACTTGTGCCTTGGACCAGTCGCGGTGGCGGGCGGCGACGCCGAAGGAGACGTTTTTCAGCGCCGAAAGCCAAGGCAGGAGCGAATAGTTCTGGAACACCACGCCCCGGTCGAGCGAGGGGCCTGACACCTCGGCCCCGTCCATCGTGACCACGCCCGAAGTGGGTGAGCCAAGACCGGCCAGGATGTTCATGATCGTCGACTTGCCGCAGCCCGAATGGCCGAGGATGCAGACGAACTCCCCCCGGTCGATCCCGAAACTGGCGTTCTCGAACACCGTCGTCGTGCCGCCGCTTGCATCGGGAAAGGTCTGGGTCAGGCGTTCCACGCTGAGAAAAGGTTTTGTCATCGGACCTGCTCCTTATTCCGCGTAGGCCACGACCCGCTGGAGCGCGCCAAAGGCTGCGTCCAGGGCCATGCCGACAATGCCGATCATGAGGATCGAGAAGATCACCGACGTCAGGTCGAGGTTGTTCCACTCGTTCCAGACGTAATAGCCGATGCCAGTGCCCCCCACGAGCATCTCGGCCGCCACGATCACCAGCCAGGCGATGCCGATGGAAATGCGCATGCCCGTGACGATGGTGGGGGCGGCGGCGGGCAAGATGACTTGGAACGCGGTGCGGAACGGCCCCAACTCGTGAGTGCGGGCGACATTCACCCAATCCTTGCGCACGCCCGCCACGCCAAAGGCCGTGTTGAGCAGCATCGGCCAGATCGAGCAGATGAAGATGACGAAGATCGCGGAGGCCTCACTGTCGCGGATGATAAAGAGTGCCAGTGGCATCCATGCGAGCGGCGAGATCGGGCGCAGCACCTGGATGAAGGGGTTCAGCGCGCGGTAGGCGACGGGCGACATGCCGATCAGGAAACCCAGCGGGATGGCGACCAGCGCCGCGAGGAAATAGCCCGACAGGACCCGGTAGATCGAATAGCCGATCTGAATGCCGATGCCCTTGTCGTTGGGGCCCGCGTCATAGAAGGGGTTCGACAATTCCTCCCAAGCCTTGGCAACGATGGCCGAGGGCGGCGGGATGGCGGCGTTGGGTGCGCCGGCGCCCATCAGACGCTCGTATTCGGTCATCTCGGTGGCCAGCACCTGCTCGGGGATGGAGGCCTCCCAGAACAGGAGGCCGACCACGAGGAGCAGAACGGACAACAACGCGCCGCGCTGGTTGATGCTGAGCGACGCCATGGATCAGGCCCGCCGGATGGCGAAGCTGTCGATGTAGCCCGTAGGATCGGCCGGGTCGAAAACCTTGCCCATGATCGTGTGGGTCCTGTAGCTCTCGGCCGGGGCCTCGTAACCCAGTTCCTCCATGATCCGACGGGCGTCGGAGGCCAGATAGACCTGTTCGGCCACCGCGCGGTAATCGATGTCATTCTCGATATAGCCCCAGCGGCGCATCTGGGTCAGGATCCAGACGCCCATGGAATGCCACGGGAAAGGGTCGAAATCGATCCGGTCGGGCACGCGCTGCACATTGCCCAGACCATCGGCAAAGGTGCCGGTCAGCACCTGCTGGATCACCTCGACCGGCTGGTTGAGGTAGTTTTCCGGCGCGATGGCGGCGGAGATTTCCGTGCGGTTTTCGGCGGCGCTGGCATATTGCGTGGCGTCGATGATGGCCTTGAGCAGCGCGCCATAGGTGTTGGGCAATTCGGTGGCGAAGGACAAAGGTGCTGCAAAGGCGCAGCAGGGGTGCCCTTCCCAGATGTCCTTGGTCAGCAGGTGGATATAACCGATGCCTTCCCAGACCGCGCGCTGGTTGAACGGGTCGGGCGACAGGAAGCCGTCAAGGTTTCCGGCCCGCAGGTTCGCCACCATTTCGGGCGGGGGCACGACTCGGATCTGGATGTCGGTGTCGGGGTCGAGCCCGTGTTCGGCCACATAGTAGCGCAACAGGAAATTGTGCATCGAATACTCGAACGGCACGCCAAAGGTCATGCCGCGCCACTGCGCCGGGTCGCGCTTGTCGAGGTGATCGTTGTGCAGCACGATCGCCTGCCCGTTGATGTTCTCGACGGCGGGCATGATGTAAGGAGCCGCGACCGAGCCTGCGCCGAGCGTCATCGCCAGCGGCATGGGCGTCAACATGTGGCTGGCGTCGTATTCCCCCGACAAGGATTTGTCGCGCGCCACGGCCCAGCCTGCGGTCTTGATGACCTGCGCGTTGAGGCCATAGCGGGCGTAGAAGCCCATCGGTTCGGCCATGATGATCGGCGTGGCGCAGGTGATCGGCACGAAGCCGATGTTGAGATCGGTCTTTTCGGGCGGCCCGAGCTGGTCAAGCAGCGCCGCCTTGGCCGCGTCGAGCGGAAAGATCGAGGCGAGGATCGAGGCGAAGGTACCGCCGCCGAGCATCCCCATGAAGGACCGGCGCTGGATATCGTTATGGCCAAAGACCGAGCGGACCACGGCGCTTTCGATGGCGCGTTCAAGGATCTGTTCGGATGACATCGGCGTGGCGGTCGGGGCGGCGGCATGGGAATGGCTGGCGCAACCGTCGCAGCCGCAATCGGCCCCGTGGCGCAGGTCGGTCTTGTCGGAGAACGGATTTCCAAGGCTCTTGACGGACATGGGGCAACTCCTGATTTGGCGGTTGACCCTATGGTGGCCACGCCAAGCCCGAAACAAAAGCACCCGCCCAAAATTTCAGCATCCTTGGAATGTTTAATGGTATCAGGACTTTGATATCTTGTTCCTTGCAGGTGCTATTATGATTTTTCGTGAATTACGAAATTTCATAAGCCTGTGCCGCAATGCGGCGTTAGGATGCGGCCATGCTCGATACCGACCTCTCGTTTGATTCGATGGTGGCCATGGTGCCAGAGGCAGCCCTTGTGCTGGACACCGGCACGGACCGCATCGCCGCCCTGAACGCCCCGGCCCGGCGCTTTCTGGGCGATGCGGCCTGCCCCGGCCAGCGGTTTTCCGACCTGCTTGGGCCCGACCTTGCGCGCTTCATCGTCTTCATTCAGGAACTTGACCATCGCGGCGCCGCCTGGACCCGCGAGATCGACTTGCGCACCGATGCAGGCCCCGTGCGCTGCGAGATGCGCGCCAGACGGATCGGGCCCGACCCCGCCACGTCTTCTTGCTGCTGCTCGACCTTGCCGAGCTTGAGCGCCGCACCCAACAGGTGGAAACCGAACGCCTGCATCGCGGCGGCCTGATCGAATGGAAACGCGCGCATCAGTTCTTTTCCGAACTGGAACATCAGAACCAGTTGATCCTGAATGCGGCGGGCGAAGGCATCTATGGCGTCAACGCCGAAGGCAAGACCACGTTCCTCAACCGCGCGGCACAAGAAATGCTGGGCTGGACCGCCGAGGATCTGTTGGGAAAACCGATCCATGACATCATCCACCATCACCATCTGAACGGCGATCTTTACCATTCTCATGATTGCCCGATCTATCGCTCCTTCCGGTTCGAGCAGGTCAACCGCATCGAGGATGAGGTCTTCTGGCGCAAGGATGGCCGCCCGATCCGGGTCGAATATGTCTCGACGCCGATCTATGACCAGCAGGTGCTGGCGGGCGCGGTGGTGATCTTCCGAGACATTACCGAGCGCAAGGAAAACGAGAAGAAACTGCGCGATGCGCTCGATGAAATCGCCAACCTGCGCGACCGGCTGGAACAGGAAAACGCCTATCTGCAAGAAGCCATCACCACCGAGCGGGCGCATCACGAGATCATCGGCACCTCGCCCGCCGTCCGCCAGCTTCTGACACGGATCGAACTGGTGGCGGGCACGGACGCGACCGTGCTGATCTCGGGCGAGGCGGGCACGGGCAAGGCGCTGGTCGCCAATGCGATCCACGAGGCGAGCCCCCGCCGCCGCCGCCGCTGATCCACCTGCGCTGCGGCGCGATTGCCCAAGGCGCGATGGAGGCGGAATTGTTCGGCCAGATCCGCGGCGCCTACCAAGGCGCGCTGCGCGACAAGCCGGGCAAGCTGGAACTGGCGCATGGCGGCACGCTGTTTCTGGACGATGTGGAGGAATTGCCGCCCGAGGTGCAGGGCCAGTTGTTGCGCGCGCTGCAAGACCGCGAGGTGACGCGGCTGGGCGACACCCGCAGCCGCAGCCTTGACGTGCGCGTCATCGCGGCCTCCACCCGCGCGCTCGACAAGGAGGTGGCAGCCGGGCGTTTGCGGGAGGATCTCTATCTCTGGCTCAACGTCTTTCCGGTGCTGTGCCATCCCTTGCGCGAGAAGAAGGAGGATATCCCGGCGCTGGCCACCCATCTTCTGGGGCTGGCCAGCAAGCGGATGAACCGCCGCCCGCCGGTCATCACCCAGCATGTGATGCAGCGACTGCAGGACTACGCTTGGCCCGGCAATGTGCGCGAATTGCGCAACGTGATCGAGCGGGCCACCATCGTGTCACAGGGCGGCAAGCTGATCGTGGACCTGTCCGAACCCGACGCTCGCGCGCGGAAAACACCCAAGACGATCCGCACCGAGGCCGACCTTGAGGCGGATCTGCGCCGCACGCTGGTCGATTGCCTGCGCGAGACCGGCGGCAAGGTCTCGGGCAAAGATGGGGCGGCGGCCCTGATGGGGATACCCGCCACCACCTTTTATTCCCGCATCAAGAAATTCGCCATTCAACCGCAGGATTGGGCGCAAGACGGCGCGGGCGGCGACTGAGCGCCGCCTTGCCTTTGTCGCCCCGACCGGGCCATGCCGGGCACAAGACACCCCCGGTTGACAGGCGGCATCCCATGGGCGCGGACCAGACCCCCGACAGCGATGTCCTTATCCTTGGCGGTGGTCTGTCGGGGCTGCGGCTGGCCGACCTGCTGCACCGGGCCGGGCTGTCCTTCCAATTGTTCGAGGCGCGACCGCGCTGGGGCGGGCGCATCACGGCGCTGGAGGCCCCGGGCGGGCGCGTCGATCTGGGGCCGTCGTGGTTCTGGCCGGGTCAGGCGCGGATCGCGGGGCTGGTGGCCGATCTGGGGCTTGCGCGCTTAGCCCAGCATGCAAAGGGCGAGATCTTGTTCGAACAGGCCTTGGGCGTGGTGCAGCGCGGGGCAGGCTTTGGCTCCATGGAGGGATCGTTCCGGCTGGACGGCGGGATGATCGGCCTGATCGAGGGGCTGGTGGCGCGTCTGCCCGCCGACCGTCTGCACCAGTCACAGCGGGCGGTGGCAGTGGGCGATGGCAGCGTGCAGATGGCCGATGGCACGCGGCACAGCGCGCGGCATGTCGTCCTTGCCCTGCCGCCCCGGCTGGCGGCTGGCCTGCTGCAAGACGCCGTGTGGCCCGATGCGCTGCGGATGGGTCTTGCCGCGATCCCGACATGGATGGCGGGGCATGCCAAATTCGTGGCCGTCTATGACCGCCCGTTCTGGCGCGAGGCGGGCCTTTCGGGCGATGCGATCAGCCGGTTGGGGCCGCTCGCCGAAATTCATGACGCGAGCGGGGCAGACGGCAGCCCTGCCGCGCTTTTCGGCTTTCTGGGCATTCCGGCGACCGCACGTGCCGGACAGGGCGAGAAGATCGCGGCGCAATCGTTGGCCCAGCTTGCCCGGCTCTTTGGCCCTCAGGCCGCGCAGCCGGTCGGGACCGCGTTGCAAGATTGGGCCTGCGAGCCCCTGACCGCGACGGCGGCGGACCGGACCCCGCCCCGGGCCACCCGGCCTATGGCCTGCCCCGGGGCCTGTCCAACGCCTTGGGCGGCCGCGTGCATCTGTGCGTCACCGAAACCGCGCCCGACAATGGCGGGTTGATGGAGGGGGCATTGGCCGCCGCCGAGCATGTGGCGCGGCGCATTCTTGGCGATGGGGCGGCGGCTGAGGTCATGGCGCACAAACTTCGCTGAGGGGCGCGGCCAAAAGACCAATGCAGGCGGCACCGGCGGTTGTTGCGCATCGCCAGACACGGGGTGCCTTGCACCCCGACATATCTTGACTAATTTAGTCAGCGATAGGGGCACAGGCCCCGGCCAGTGACGTCGGTTGCCCGACGCAGCCAGCCCGCAATGTCATTTTCCGTGATGGATGGGCCCTCGATGGCGGCTGGAAACTTTGGCGCAGTACGCGCGCCTCTGAAACTTGGGCTGATTGTGTTGGCCATAATCGCGGGGCTCGCCCTGTCGCCTGTCCGCGCGGACCAAGGCGACAGGGTCGCTGAGCGCTGGGCGGTGCTGTGACGGAAATCGTCTATGCGCTGGGGCAAAGCGACCGGCTGGTGGCGCGCGACACGACCTCCAGCTTTCCGCCCGAGGCCGAGGCACTGCCCGATGTCGGCTATGTCCGCGCCTTGTCGCCCGAGGGGGTCTTGTCGGTCGCGCCCGACCTGATCCTTGCCATCGAGGGCAGCGGACCGCCCGAGACGATGGAGGTGCTGCGCGCCGCCGATATCGCGCTGGTCACCGTGCCCGAAGGCCATGACGCGGCGGCGATCCTGACCAAGATCACCATCGTGGCCGAAGCCTTGGGCGTGCCCGAGAACGGCGCGCGGCTGGTGGCCGAGGTCGAGGCGGCCCTGACGGGTGCCATCGCCGCCGGACGGACCGAGACCCCGCCCCGCGTGCTGTTCATCTTGTCGCTGCAGGGCGGGCGCGTGATGGCGGCAGGCGCAGATACTGCTGCGCAAGGCATCATCGAACTGGCGGGCGGGGTGAATGCCCTGTCGGGCTTTTTCGGCTACCAGCGGGTCAGCGACGAGGCGGTGCTGCTGGCCGATCCGGATGTGATCTTGATGATGGACCGCTCGGGCGATCATGCGGCGGATGCCGCCGACATCCTCGCCCATCCCGTTCTGGGCCGCACGCGCGCGGCGCAGACCGGCGCGATCGTGCGCCAGCCGGGTCCTCTTGCTGCTGGGCTTTGGCCCGCGCACGCCGCAAGCCGTCGAGGCGCTGAGCGCCGCGTTCCGGCAGGCGCAGGGCTGATCCGGGATGGTTGCGACCGATCCAGCCGCGCTGCGCAGGCCCCGCCCCGTGGCGGGCGACCGCCAAGGGCGCGCGCGACGCGTGATGCTGGGCCTTGTGGCGCTGGTGCTTGCTACCTCCACCCTGTCGCTGGGGGTCGGCGCCTCAGGGGTCAGCCTGTGGTCAGCCTTGGGGCAGATCGCCCGGGGCGAGGCCATGGGCACGCGTGAGGCGTTGATCTTGTTCGACATCCGTCTGCCGCGTCTGGTGCTTGGCCTGCTGGTGGGGGCGGCGCTGGCGGTGTCGGGGGCGTGTGATGCAGGGGCTCTTTCGCAACCCGCTGGCCGATCCGGGACTGGTGGGCGTGGGTGCGGGCGCGGGGCTGAGGCGCGATCACGGCCATCGTGCTGGGCGGGCTGCTGACCGCTGGCGCTGCAAGAGGTGGTGGGCTTCTACCTCGTGCCGCTGGCGGCCTTTCTGGGCGGCTGGCTCACGACGTTGTTTTTGTATCGCATTTCGACCAGCCGGGGGCGCACCTCGGTCGCGGTCATGCTTTTGGGCGGCATCGCGCTGGGGGCTTTGGCGGGGGCGGTGTCGGGCGTGCTGATCTACATGGCAGATGATGCGCAACTGCGCGATCTGACCTTTTGGGGCTTGGGCTCGCTGGCGGGCGCGACATGGGACAAGGTGCTGGTCGCAGGCCCGCTGATCGCGTTAGTTCTGACGGTCACGCCCTTTCTGGCGCGGTCGCTCAACGCGCTTGCGCTGGGGGAAGGGCCTGCTGCGCATCTGGGCATCCCGGTGCAGCGGATGAAGGCCATATCCATCCTGACGGTGGCTGAGCGCGACCGGGGCCGCCGTCGCTGTCTCGGGCGGGATCGGCTTTGTCGGCATCGTCGTGCCGCATCTGTTGCGCATCCTGACCGGGCCCGATCACCGCCATCTGCTGCCCAATGCCGCCTTGCTGGGCGCCGCGCTGCTGATCGGCGCCGACATGATCGCACGCAGCATCATCGCGCCTGCCGAATTGCCGATCGGGATCGTCACCGCCACCTTGGGCGGCCCGTTCTTCTTGTGGATCTTGCTGCGCAACCGCAGCCTGCTGGACCTGTGAGCCGATGCTGAGCGCGACCGATATCCATGCCGACCTTGCGGGAACGCCTATCTTGCGCGGTGTGTCGCTGACCGCGCGGCCGGGGCAGATCACCATGATCGTGGGGCCGAACGGGTCGGGCAAGACGACGCTGTTGCGCGCGCTGACCCAAGATCTGCCGTACCGGGGCCAGGTCACGCTCGACGGGGTGGATATCGCTGCCCTGCCCGGCTGGCGGCTGGCCACGCGCCGCGCCGTGCTGCCGCAGGCCAGCCGCATCGCCTTTCCCTATACTGTGCTGGAAATCGTGCGGCTGGGCCTGATCGCCGCCGCCACGCCCGCGCCCGCACCCCGCGCCAGCGAGGCTTTGGCGCGGGTCGGGCTGGCCGGGTTCGAAGGCCGGTTTTATCAGGAACTGTCGGGCGGCGAGCAGCAACGCGCGCAACTGGCCCGCGTTCTGGCGCAGGTCTGGGACCCGGTTGGGCCCGATGGCGCGCGCTGGCTGTTTCTGGATGAGCCGGTCGCGAAGTCTCGACATCGGCCACCAGCTTGAGGTGATGGAGGTGATGGCGGACTATGCCCGCAGGGGCGGCGGTGTCGTTGCGGTGATGCATGACCTGAACCTGACGGCGATCCACGCCGATCAGGTGCTCTTGATGCAAGACGGGCGCTGTCTTGCCGCGGGTCCGCCTGCCGCCGTGTTCACTGATGCCATCTTGAGCGCGGCCTATGGCTGCAGCCTGCGCATCAACGCGACCCCACCCGCACCCGCGACCTTTGTGCTGCCCCACATGGCCCGCCGCGCGGGGTGAGTTACATCCACCACCAAGACCAGAAGGAGAGACCGATGTATCTAGCCATGAACCGCTTCACCGTCCGCCCCGAGAATGCCGATGCCTTCGAGGCGCTCTGGCTGGGCCGCGACAGCCACCTGAAGGAGATGGAGGGCTTTGTCGAATTCCACATGCTCAAGAGCAAGGAACGCGAGGATGGCACAATCCTCTATGCCTCCCACACCGTGTGGGAAAGCGAGGCGGCTTTTTCCGCATGGACAAGGTCTGAGCAGTTCCGCGCGGCCCATGCCAATGCGGGCAGCACCCGCAAGCTGCACGAGGGGCAACCGAGCTTCGAGGGCTTTACCGCGATCCAGCAGATTTCCCGCACGGCCGCAGCTTGAGACGGTTACGCCCCGCCCTAGAAAAACAAAACCGCCGCGCGCCGATGGCTCGCGGCGGTTTTTCGTTATGCTGGCCCTGCACCGTCAGAAGGTGAAGCTGGCCGTGATCTGCAGACTGCGCCCCGTTTGCGGCAAGCCGTTGGGATAGATCGTGTAGCTTTCGTCAAAGACGTTATCGAGGCCGATACGGATCGTGCTGCCCGCCAGCGCGCCCCGGTCCGGCGCGAAGGTCGCGAACAGGTCGAGCAATTCGTAACCCGGTCCAGCCGTGCCGCCCGCGGGCAGACGGTCTTGCTCGGCGGCCAGCGTGGCGCGCGCGCCCAGTTCCCAATCTTGCGTCGGGCGGAACCCTGCCGTGAGCGTCAGCCCGTCTTGCGGCAAGGAACCCAGCGCGAACCCGTCGCTGGATTGCCCGCGCGCGATGCCCAGACCCGCGCCGACAAACCAGTCGCCCGCGTCGTAATCCACCTCGGCCTCGAAGCCCCAGAGCCGCGCATCGACATTGACGAAGGTCGTGGTGCCGCCCGCGATGCTGACGGTCTGGTCGATGTAATCGGTCGCATCGGCGTAATAGGCACTGGCCGCAAAACTCAGCCGGTCGCCGTCGCGCCATTGGCCCGCCCGATCCAGCCGCGCGCCGATCTCGACCTGGGTCGAGGCCTCGGGGCGCAGGTTGGGGTTGGGCACGAAGAAGTTGTTGGGCGGAAAGCCGAAGGGATTGCCCGGGAAATGCAGACCGCTGTTGTAGAGCTCGGTCAGGGACGGCGCGCGAAAGGCGCGCGACAGGTTGGCATAGACCTGCCAATCCTCGGTCGGCCGGTAGCTCAGGCCCAGCCGTGGCGACAGGAATTCGTTCGTCACGCTAGACAGCGCGGGATCATCGGGGTCGCGGTCGTAGCGGTCGTAGCGCAGGCCCGCGATCAGGTCGAATTGCGGGCCAAGCGCAAAGGTGCCTTCAACGAAACCGGCGATGGTCGTCGCCTCGGCATCGGGAAAGGCCGGGCGCGGCGCGCCGTTGCGCAGGCCCTGCTGGGTGTCGCGCAAGATCTCGATCCCGTAGACCAGATCGACCGGCACGCCCAGCGACAGGCTGGAGCGGTTGGTGATCTCAAGCCCGGTGGTGTCGTAGGTCGTGTCATCCAGACGCGGTGTGTCGACACGGGTTTCGGTGATGCCCAGCCGTTCGGCATAGAACAGGACCGACAGGTCGATCAGGTCGGACCCTGCGGGCGCGTAATCCCACGTCAGGCGAAAGCTGTCGACCTGCGCCGCGCGATCGACGACCGGGTTTCCGGGGCCGGCAAGACCGTTGGCGTTGGAGGGCACAAGCCCGTCATCGAGAAAGCGCGAGAAGCTCAGCTCGATCCGGCTGTCTTGCGACGCGCTCGAAGCCCAGCTTGGAGCATGCCGTTGAAGCTGTCGAGTTGGGAAAACGGCACCGTGCGCGCCGCCGCCCGTTTCGACATCGGCGCCCATCTGGCGCGTGCCCAGAAACAGGAGCGCGTCAAAACCGCCGTAATCGGCGAAAAGCGTGGTGTTTGCCGTCGCCCGTTCGCCATTGCTGCTGTAGCCAAGGTTGACCCGCCCGCCCATGGTCTGACCGGGCTGGATCAGGTCGGCCACATCCACTCGTCTCGACCGAGATCACGCCGCCCAGCGCGCCCGATCCGAACAGGGTCGATCCGCCGCCGCGCACCACCTCGACCCGTCCGATCAGCGCGGGATCGACGAAAAAGCGCCCGCGATGGCCCTGGCTGTAGTTGAAGCGCCCGCCATCGAAGCGCAGCACGATCTGCTGGTCCCGAAAGCCGCGGATATTGGGCTCTTGCGCCATGCCGCGCGGGCCGCCGTCGATCGTCAGGCCGGGAATGTCGCCGATCAGCGCCTCGAATCCGGCGGCTTGCCGGTTGGCCAGTGCGTCTGCGTCAAGCACGGTCGCGGCGACCGGCGCATCGAGCAGCGCGCGATCATCGCGGAAGGCCGAACCGAGCAAGATGGGATCGAGGGTGAAGCCAAGCTCTTGGGTCTGCGCCTGCGCGCCATGGCCTGCGACCGCAACCAATGCCGTGGTCAAAAGATGGGTGATGCGACGCATGCCGCCCTCCGTATGCTGTCTGCGTGAGATGATGCAGGCCTGCCGGAGGCGGTGGGTCGCGGGTCCGTGGGATGGGTTAATAATTCTTACAAAAACTGTCAAGATTAGACTGTCCGGTCGGGCCGCCTTTGCCGTCAGCGGCCACGGACCGTGACATTGTAGCTGCGTTGTGCGCCTGCGGGCGGGGCCGGAAAGGGAGCGCCGCGCTGGATATAGGCGATGGCGAGACGGTCGAACTCGGGCTGGCCCGAGGATTGCGCGATGGACACGGCTGCCAGACCGCCATCAGGGCGCGATGGTGAAGGCGATGATCGCGGCCCCGTCAGCGCGCATCGGGCCGGTTGAGGCGCGCGAGATGGCGGCTGACGCGTTGCGGATATTCGGCGGCGGCGCGCCCGTCGCTGGCCGCCTGCCCGCCTACGCCTGACTGCGTGCGGGGCGTTGCCTTGCGCCGCGCCCCCGGTATCGCCCGCGCGCCGCGTCTCGGCTGCGTCGCCCTGCGGGGCCGGGGCCGTCTGTCTGGGTGGGGTCTGGGCGTGCGGCTGGGGATCAGGCCGGTCCGCGCGCGGTTGTGGGCGCGGCGTATCCTCGGTCGGGGTCTGCGCGACAGGGGCATCGCGGGCGAGGACGGTCTCGGGCGGCGCTGCGGGGGTGGTTTGAGCGGTTGGTGTCGTTGCGGCTGGAACGGTCGGTGCGACGGCCTGCTGAACGGGCGCGAGAACAGTGGTGGAGACACTGGCCACGGAAGGCGCAGGGGGAGGCGCGGGGGCGTCACGGCCTGCAAGGTTTCTCGAACGGGTGCAGACAGCGCATCGACCGTTGCGGGGCGACCGGATCGGTGCGCACAGGGTCGGTGGTGCCCATGACCCCGCCCGCCACCGCATCCTCGAACCCGGTGCTGAGCATCGCCAGCTGCGGCGGCCCACCGGCCAGCGTTTGGGGCGGCGCGGGGCCAGCGCGATCAACCCGCCCGCATGCAGACCGACCGGAGACCAGCGCCGCCGCGCTGGCCACCGCCCCCGCCCGAGCGGGTCACCGCAGAGCCCCTTTCGGTCACGATCCAGATCTCGGCCGCGCCTGCACGGCGCAGATCGGTGGCGATGGCCAGCAGCTGCGCGGCGGGCAGGTCGCGGTCGGGCACCAGCCGCAGCCCGGCACCCCCGCGCGTCTCGGACAGGCGGGCCGCCAGATAGCCGCCCGACGTGATCCTCGGCCCCGCGATAGAGCATCGTGCCATCGGCAAAGATGACAGCAGCATCGGGTGGCGCGCGCCCCTCCAGCCTGTTGGCCTGCACCAGTGCCACCCCACGTTCGAGCGGGGGGGCGACGGCGGCAGCGACCAAGAAGAACACCAGCATCAGGAACACGATGTTGATGAGCGCGATCATCGGGTCGGGCCTGCGGCGCGGGGGGATCGGGGCCAGCGCCATCAGTCTAGTCCAGCACGCTGACGGCAAGACCGGGCAGGCCGCGCAGGCGGGTCAGCAGATCGACAAGCCGTTGCGATGTGACCTCGGGCGCAAAGCGTGACGAGCAGCGTTTGCGCGCCCTCCGCCGCGGGCGGGGCCAGCGCCGCGATGGCCGATGGCAGATCATCGAGCGGCACAGCCACCCCGTTCAGCATGACGTCTTGGGGGCGCAGCTGCACGAAAAGCGGTGCTGCACCTTGGGCAGCGCCTGTGCCTGCCTGCGACAGCGGCAGCTCGGCAAAGCGGGTGAAGGTCGAGCTGAGCATGAAGAAAAGAAGCAGCAAGAAGATGATGTCGATCAGCGGCGTCAGCGCGATGGGGCGGCGGCGCCATGGGGTTTGCCTAAGGGACATGAGCGAACACGGGCTGCAGCGGATAGGTCGGCGAAAGCGCCCCGGGTTGCGCGCCCCGCATCGGGTGGCACAGGGTTTCGAGCGCAAGATCGATCCGGCCGCGCTCCTGCGCCGCGCGGCTTTCGAAATAGCCCAGCGCCAGACCGGTCGGCATGGCGACGGCCAGCCCCGCCGCCGTGGTCAAAAGCGCGACCCAGATGCCGCCCGCAAGGATCGAGGGATCGACCGCATCGCCCGCCGCCTGCAAGGCCCGAAAGGCGTCGATCATGCCCAGAACCGTGCCGAAGAGACCCAAGAGCGGCGCCACCTGCGCGATGCTGTCGAGCAGGCGGAACCCGCGCGCGACCTCGGCCAGCCGCGCCTCGGCCATGGCGATCAGGCGTGGTTTGCCCGACGCATCGCCCTGCAAGGCGGCGATCAGGACCGGCGCCAGATGGTTGGGGCTGCGCGCAAGCGCCTCCGCCGCCCCCCGCCTGTCGCCTGCATCGAGCGCCGCCATCGCGCGCAAGATCTCGGCATGGCGCCCCACGCCCAGCGCACGGAATTGCCAGAGCTTCCACAAGATGCAGGCGAGAGCGACGACGGAAAGCGCAAGCAAGATCACGATGACCGGCCCCCCAAGATCGGCCAAAGCTGCCAGACGGGCGGGCAGAAGATCGAGGGCGCTCATCCGATCACCTCAACATCCGTGCGCGTCGACAGCTCGAGCCCCATCGCGCAGCCATCGGCCGGGCTGCATGTCGCCACGCCATTGATCAAGACGCGGCCCAGCCCCTCGCAGGCGAGGCCCGGAATGTCGAACTGGCGCACGCGTGGCACGCCGTCGGGCAAGGCGCCGAAGTCAAAGAGTGTCAGGCGCTCGACCCGACCCTTAGGTGTCGATCAGCACGGTTTCGACCGACAGCGCGTCAAGATCGGCGCCAAGGCTGTTGAGCGTCAGAAAGGTCAGCCGGCACGCGCCGTCGAGCAGATCGATCCGGTTCAATTCCAGCGCAAGACGGCCGGGCGGCTCCTGGGCAAGCGCGAGATGGGCAGGCAGAAGCAGGCAACACGTCAAGAGAACAAGGCGCATGGGATCACCGGCAGGATCGAGGGGCGGGATGGGCTGGCGCCTTGCGGGCTTGCGATGCGGGCCATCGGGGCATTGGACCGACAGCGCGCTTGATCCGGCTACAAAAGCCGACTAATTTTGTCAACAACAGCGAGGCCCCTGCTTGCACGCAGCCCCAGCCCCAGTCCGGTTTCCCCGACATGGAGCACAGCATGCCTCTGGCCGCCCCCTCGCCCACTCCCGACCCAGCCCCGCCGATCTGCGCAAGGCGCTGGCCGATGCGACCTTGCGCCCGCGCGATCTGGCCCAAAGCCTATGCGTGGCCGAGGCTGATCTCATGGCCGCACAGGTAGGCCACGGAGCGACCAAGATTGCGGCGCATCCCGACCGGCTGATGCCTCGCGGTCTGCACGCTTGGCGAGGCTATGGCGCTGACCCGCAACGGGGCCGCCGTGCACGAGCGGACCGGCACCTATCGCGCCTTTCACCCCGGCGATCACGCGGCGATGGTTCTGGGCCCCGAGATCGATTTGCGGATCTTTCCCGCCCATTGGGTGCACGGCTTTGCCACCCGAAACGACAGCGGCACGGGTCCGTCGCGCAGCCTGCAGGTTTTTGACGCCAGCGGGGTGGCGATGCACAAGATCTATCCCCGCGCGGGCACCGATCTGGCCGCATGGGACAGGGCGGTTTCCGATCTTGCCACCGGCGACACGTCCGACCGGCTGGCGCTTGCCCCTGCCTGTACCGGTCGAAGCTGCCAAGGCGCGCCCCGACAAAGTGGGGGAATTGCGCGCGGCATGGGCCGAGATGACCGACACGCATCAGTTCTTGCGGCTGGTCTCGCGCCTCAAGATAAACCGGCTCGGGGCCTACCGCATCGCGGGTGCGCCTTTTGCCGTGCCGTTGGACCCTTCGGCGCTGAACGCCGCCCTGATCGCCTGCGCAGGGTCGGCGGTGCCGGTAATGATCTTTGTCGGCAATGCAGGCTGCATCCAGATCCACGGCGGCCGGATCGAAACGCTCAAGGAAATGGGGCCGTGGCAAAACGTGCTCGACCCGAGGTTCAACCTGCATCTGCGGCTTGATCAGGTGGCCGAGCTGTGGCTGGTCGAAAGCCCACCCGGCGCGGCCCGGCGCTGAGCCTTGAGGCCTTTACCGCCGAGGGGCGCGCTGATCTTGCAGCTGTTTGGCTATCGCAAGGAAGGGCAGGAAGACACCGAGGCCTTCGCGCAAATGTCCGCGGGATTGCAAAGGCTCTCAGGAGCGGACTGAGCGGAGCGCCCGGGGGCGGGCTCGGGGGCAAGATCGGGCCCGGACATCTTGAAGCAGGCCCTGTGCCATCTGCCGCGTTGAAATCGCGCCCCGGCGCGTCATCTCCGCCGCGAGAGCAACAGGCAAGATGACGATGACCGACTGGACCCCGACCCGCGCCGAGGGCGAAACCCGGCTGGCGCTTTTCACCCCGCGCATGGGGCGGCGCTATGCCAATGGCCGCAACACCGACCACGGGCCGGGGGCGCACAGCGCCGTGTCGGTGTTGTCGCCCTACATCCGGCGCAGGCTGGTGCTGGAACCAGAGGTGGTAGCAGCGGCCCTTGCCGCGCATGGCCCCGAGCAATCCGAGAAATTCGTGCAAGAGGTGATCTGGCGCGGCTATTTCAAGGGCTGGCTGGAACGCCGCCCGCAGATCTGGGACAGCTATGTGCAGGGCCTTCAGGCCGATCTGGCAGCGCTGGAGCGGGACCGCCGCCTGAGGCGCAACGTGGAACGCGCCATAGACGGGCAAACGGGGCTCGCCTGTTTCGACGCATGGGCCACGGAACTGGTCGAGACGGGCTATCTGCACAACCATGCACGGATGTGGTTCGCCTCGATCTGGATCTTCACGCTGGGCCTGCCGTGGCGGCTGGGGGCCGATTTCTTCTATCGCCACCTTCTGGACGGCGATGCGGCGTCGAACACTTTGGGCTGGCGCTGGGTCGCGGGGCTGCACACGCGGGGCAAGCCCTATCCGGCGCGCGCCGACAATATCGCCACCTTCACGAATGGCCGCTTTGCGCCCCGCCCCTCGGATCTGGCCGAGGTGACGGAGGGGTTGGAGGCGACAGAACCAGAGGGGCTGCCCTCGGTCTTGCCGCTGCGCGGCGTTACCGCGCCCGACACGGCGCGGCCCAGCGTGCTTTTGATCACCGACGAGGATTGCCGGGTGGAGGATTTCGACCTTGCGGCCCTCGACCTGCGCGGGGTGGCGACACTGGCGGCCAGCCACCTGCGATCCCCTGCCCGTGTCCGATCTGGTCACGCGGCTTTGAGGCGGGTGCGCTGGCCGATGCCGGTGCCCGGCTGGGCGGCGCGCGGTCGAGGGCCTGCGCGCCGATCATCCGGGGGCTGGCGGATTGGGCCGCCAAGGCCGGGCGACGCCAGATCGTCACGCCCTATGTGACGCGCGGCCCGCTGTTCGACTGGCTGGACGAGGCGCGGCCCCATCTGGCCGCCAAGGGCATCACGCTTGCCGAATGGCGGCGCGACTGGGACAGCGCGATCTGGCCCCATGCCACGGCGGGGTTTTTCAAGGTCAAACAGGCCATCCCCCGCATCTTGCACGAGACGGGCCTGACATGAGCCTGCGCACCCTGCTGCATGACCCCCGCATCGCCCGGCTTCTGGCGTTGATCGGGGCGGCCTGCGCCCGCCGCCCGGCGCGGGGCGGATTGCGCTGGCGCTCAGCCTCGGCGTGATCTGCCACACGGTCTTTGCGCTGGGGGTTCTGGCGATGATCGTGGCGATGTTCTTTGGCCTGAGCGAAAGCCTTGGGTCCGTGCCA
Organism: Roseicyclus sp.; assembly: GCA_018401055.1. The sequence goes on along the minus strand of JAGYLB010000093.1, from coordinate 20,474 downwards.
TGGCCTTGGGCCATGCTCGCCAATGCGGCGCTGATCGTGCAGTTTCCGGCTGTGCATTCCTTGCTGCTCACGGGACGCGGCGGGCGGGTTTTGGCGCGTCTGATCCCCGGACCGCATGGCGCGACGCTGGCCACCACCACCTATGCGATCATCGCCTCCGCCCAACTGCTGGCGCTGTTTGCGCTCTGGACGCCCTCGGGGATCATCTGGTGGCGGGCCGAGGGCGTGGCGCTTTGGGCGATGACAGCACTTTATGGCGCAAGCTGGCTGATCTTGCTCAAGGCCAGTTTCGACGCCGGGGCCGAGGTGCAATCAGGCGCTCTGGGGTGGATGTCGCTGATGGCGCGCATCCGGCCGGTCTTTCCCGACATGCCGACCGGGGGGCTGTTTCGCGTGATCCGCCAGCCGATCTATGTGGCTTTTGCCCTGACACTCTGGACGGTGCCGGTCTGGACGCCCGACCAACTGGCCCTTGCGATCAGCTATACCGCTTATTGTCTGATGGCCCCGCGCCTCAAGGAACGCCGCTTTGTCAAACGCTACGGCGCGCGGTTCGAGACCTACCGCGATGCCGTGCCCTATGCCCTGCCCCGCCTGACCCGGCATGACCAAAAGGACCGCCCCCATGCGCAATGACCTGACCATCTACGACAAGGTCGCCGAGGATTGGTGGTCGGATGAGGTGCGCTGGGTGCGCACGCTCAAGAACCTCGTGCCGGGGCGGCTGGCGTGGTTCGACCGCCATATCGACTGGCAGGGCAAGACTGTGCTGGATCTGGGCTGCGCGGGCGGCTTCATGGCCGAGGCGCTGGCGGCGCGGCGCGCATGTGACGGGCATCGACCCCGCCACCGCCGCCATCGACGCCGCCCGCGCCCATGCCCGCGCCACGGGGCTGCGCATCGGCTATGACGTGGGCGTGGGCGAAGCGCTGCCCTATGGTGACGCGGACTTCGACGCGGTGGTCTGTGTCGATGTGCTGGAACATGTCGCCGATCTGCAAAAGGTGATGGCCGAGATCGCCCGCGTGCTACGGCCCGGCGGGCTGTTCTTGTTCGACACCATCAACCGCAACCCGCTGGCGCGGCTGGCCACGATCACCATCGCCGAGGACATCTTGCGGCTGTTGCCGCGCGGCACGCATGACCCGGCGCTGTTCATCCGGCCTGCCGAATTGCGCCAAGCCATGCAGGGCGCGGGGCTGGTGCCGGGGCCGATCACCGGCCTTGGCCCGCGCGGGGTGAACCGGCGGTTCGACCTGACCTTTGGTCCCTTACCACTGACCGTGGTCCTCTACATGGGGATCGCGCGTAAGCCTGCGGCGTGACAGCTCCGGAGGTCACCCCGGTATCAAAACAACATGACGCACTTGAAGGAACCGCATACAAAAGTATGCTGGCACTTGGGGAGGCCGAGGCAATGGACACAGCGCAAGGAGCGTTCGACGCGGAAGTGTTCACGCGCACGGCGTCGCTTTTCGCCGCGAAGCGCGATGTTTTCGCCCCCGGCGCGGTCGAAGCGCTTGCGCAAGATATCGTGCGCCGCCTTGCCACGGTTCTCCCGCGCGAGGCTGTCTTCGAGACGCCCGATATTGACCCCGACAAGATCGCGGCCTTTTGCGAAGCCTTGATCCAGCCCGAGGCGGAGGTCGCGCTGCGCTTCATCCAAGATCGCAGGGCCGAGGGCATCACGCGCCAAGGGGTCTACCTTGGCTACATCACCGCCGCCGCGCGCCATCTTGGCGACGGCTGGGACACGGACAGCCTGACTTTTGCGCAGGTGACCTACGGCACCGGCCACCTCTACGCTCTTATGCGGGCCTTGCGGGCCGAGCGCCCAACCGCGCCTCCGGCCATGGATGGAAAGCGCTGCGCGCTGTTTGCCACGGTGCCGGGCGAGGATCATGGGATCGGGATCACAATCGCGGCCGACATGTTTCGCGACGTCGGCTGGGAGATCGACCTGCGGACCGACACGGACCACGACGCGCTCGTCGCGCATGTGGAACGGACCCGGCCGCAGATCATCGGCCTGTCCCTGAGCGGCGAGCGGCGGCTCGATGCCCTTGTGCGTCTGGTGGTGGCGATGCGCATCGCCGTGCCGCACGCCATCATCGGCGTGGCCCTGGGGCCGAGCCTCGATACCGACCGGCTGCATGCGCTGGTCGATATCGACCTCGTGTTCCGGGACACGCGCGCGGCCTTTCAGGACCTCGATCGCCTGATCCGCCTGCGCGACTGAACCAGGCCGCATCGCAGGCGGGCGGGACGGGCGGGACGGGCCCGCTTCGCTTACGCTGGTCAGATGTCCCGGCGATCGGGTGCTCACCTTACGCGTCGGCTCGAGGAGAGCCTGTCGATTTCGGTGGTCTTGACGGCGGTGCCCGAGCACGCCCGCGGCACGACCTGCCAAGCGGCGGATGCGGCGATTGCCCGCGCGATGATGGGAACCATCTGCCGACATCGCGCACGCCGCTGTGGCCTTCAGAAACATTCCGACCTGACCCGACGAAAGTGGCAAAACAGGTCTTTGCGCCGCTCTGCAAAACGTTTGTGCCGGGCCAAGATCAGTCGCGTTCAGGGCGCGATTTGATCAGTTCGGTGCATTTTCTTGACTGTAGACAGCGCTCGGGACCAAAAATACTTGTTAAATGGCCATATTCAGGCGGACTATTCATCAAGTAGCACGCCCCTTGGGGCATTGATTTTTGCTTTGTCACAATAGTTGAGTTTTTCAAAATCCATTGATCAACGATTTGGAGATTTCCCACGCCCAATTCGGCGCAGCAATTCGTATCGCGGTGCCTTGCCTTCAGCAGGCAAGGTGGCCTGTTCTCCAACGGAGTGTCCCGACGCCAGCAGGCACCCAGAGTCACGGCCTCGACCGGCTCCGGGGCAGATCTTGATGCCGTGTTTGAATCCATAGGCCTGACAAAAGATTACGACACGATGGATTTCGAGGGCCTGAGCAAAGACACGCAGGGCTGGGAAAGCCAGCACCGGATCTTCAAACGGGTGTTCGACACTTACCGGCCCAAGGTGGTCGTTGAAGTCGGCACATGGAAAGGCGCATCGATCCTGCACATGGACGCGCTCAGCCAGCGGCTTGGCTGTGATATAAGATTCATCTGTGTCGACACATGGCTGGGTTCAAATGACGGACTGTGGCTGGACGCCGAATTTCGCGCCAGCCTGATGCTGCGCGATGGCTACCCCAGCATGTTCCGGCAATTCATCTTCAACGTGAAGCAGCATGACGCCACGGACCGCATCTACCCTTTGCCGATGACCTCCACCTGCAGCGCCTATTTGCTCAAGCGGCTGAACGTGATGGCCGACGCGATCGATGTCGATGCGGGCCATGAAGCAGACGAGGTCTATATGGATCTGACGCGGTACTTTCAAATCCTCAATCCAGGCGGGGCCATGTTCGGCGACGATTATTCCAGCGATTGGCAAGGGGTAATTGACGCAGTAAATAGATTCTGTGCGGAGCGAAGCATCGAATTGATCGTCGATGACGGAAAATGGCTGTTTGAAAGGCCCCAGGAATAGGGGAGCTCGATTTCTTCAGACCGTTGTCCGATAGCGGCCGGAGCTGCCGGAAAGACTTTGTTGCACCGCTCTGCGTGCCGAGTCCTACAGCTTGACTCCGAACGGTTAGACCGTGTGCAGAGCGCCCCTCATCTTGACGTCAGGACGTACGCGCCCGAAGTGCACTGGTTTCGGCGAAGGACGTGCCCCTGATTTGCGCGAACTGAGCGCCATTTGATGTGCAGCGCTTGCTGTGCGCGGCGCAGTTGACTGAACGAAACCCGTAGGTGCCATGCTGCCCCCTTCTCCGGGCCCGACCTCACCCGAGGCATGTGACAGGCAAGGTTGAGCAAACGTTTGCTCAATTGAAGATCAAGCGCTAGCCTGACAGCATCGAACGATGAGAATCGGGCGTCGCAGCAGGGGCCATGATGAGCTCGACCACGATCAAGGACATTGCCCGCGCTCTGGACCTGTCGGTTTCGACAGTCTCGCGGGCGTTGTCCGGGCAAGGCCGCATTCCAGAGGTGACGCGCACCCGCGTGCAGGATGCGGCGCGCAAGCTTGGATATACGCCCAACCGTGCGGCGCAAGTTCTGGTCGGCAAGCGCAACACCGGCTTTGCCGGGCTGGTGCTGACCGATCCGGGCTATGGCCGCGAGGACAGCTATCTTGGCGACTACATCTCGGGTCTGGGCCATGGGCTGGCCGAGGCCGGGGTCGATCTGTTTCTGGCGGCGATTCCGGAAGGTCAGTCCGAACTGTCGGTGATCCGCAACATCGTGGCGACGCGCCGGGCCGACGGGCTGATCCTTGGCCGGACTCGGAGGTCGACCCGCGGGTCGACTACCTGCTTGCAGAGGGGTTTCCCTTTGTCACCCATGGGCGCGTGGCGACCGAGGTCGCGCGCCATGACTGGATCGACACGGACGGCTTCACCGCCTTTGGCGAGGCCTTTGACCTGCTTTACGCTCTGGGCCATCGCCGCTTTGCGCTGCTGACCATCGAGGAACCGATGACCTTCCGCCTGCACCGGACCGAGGGGTTGGTGCAGGCGATGGAGCGGTGCGGCGATCCTGGGGTCAGCCTGAGCATCGTGACATCGCCACGCTATGACGCGGCGCGGCGGGCGCAGGTGATCCGCGACATGCTGCAGTCGGATGACCGGCCGACGGCCGTGCTGGCGATGTTCGACGGTCTGGCGCTGGCTGTGCTGCGCGAGGCCGAGGGCCTGTCGCTGTCGGTGCCGACAGACCTGAGCGTGATCGGCTTCGACAACATCGCCTCTGCCGCCTTGGCGCGGCCGGGGCTGACAACCTTCGACAGCGACACCCATGAAGCTGCGAAGGACTCGGCACGGATGCTTGTGGCCCGGATCAGGGACCCGCAGACGCCGCCGATGAAGCGGCTGGTGCGGCCGAGGCTGGTCTTGCGAGCCAGCCACGGTACGGCACCAACATGACAAGCAACGAAAGGGAGGAAAGAACCATGAACACAATCAATACACTGAAGGCGGGCGTTGCCCTTGCCACCATGACGCTTCTGGCAGGACCGGTCGCAGCCGAGGCCCTGTTCTGGTCGACACAGGCCAAACCGGTCGAGGAAACCCAGGCCATGCGCGAGCAGGTGCTGGCCGGCTTCGAAGGTGGCGTCGATTACCAAGGGATGGACAACGGCCCGTGGCTGACCCGGATCCAGGCCGAGATGCAGGCAGGCAGCGGCACCATCGCGGTGCTGGGGGGCTTGCATGGAGACCTGACCGGTCTGGAGGACGGGTTCATGGACCTGTCTGCCGTCGACACATCCGGCATCGGCGAGGCCATGCTGGAACTGGGCCGCCTGGGCACCGATCAGCAACTCTACATCCCGTGGATGCAAGCCACCTACCTGATGGCCGCCAACCGCGAGGCGCTGCAATACCTGCCCGATGGGGCCGATCTGAACGCGCTGACCTATGACCAGCTGATTGCATGGGCGGCCGCCGTCCACGAGGCGACCGGAGAACGCCGCTTCGGCTTTCCGGCTGGCCCGCAAGGTCTGCGCCATCGCTTCTTTCAGGGCTTCCTGTTGCCCGCCTACACCGGGTCGACCGTGACCGAATTCCGGTCCGAGGCGGCGGTGGAGGCATGGGGCGTGTTCGCGGAACTCTGGAGCCACACCACGCCCGCCTCGACCAATTACAGCTTCATGCAAGAGCCCCTGTTGACCGGGGATGTCTGGATCGCATTCGACCATGTCGCGCGACTGGCCGATGCCTTCAACCAGCGGCCCGATGATTTCGTGGCCTTCCCCGCCCCCGCAGGCCCCGAGGGGCGCGCCTACATGCCCGTGCTGGCGGGCCTCGCTGTCATGAACACCGCCCCCGACGCGGAACAGTCGATGGCGCTGGTCGATTACATGCTGTCGCCCGAGACGCAGATCGCCACCTTGCGCGCCACCAACTTCTTCCCGGTCATGCCGGTGGATATGCCCGACGACATGCCGGCCTCGGTTCAGGCCTTCGCGCCTGCGATTGCCACCATGACCGGTGCACCCGATGCGCTGCCGGCACTGCTCCCGATGGGTTTGGGCGATCTGGGCGGTCAGTTCAGCCAGATCTACACCGACACATTCGAGCAGATCATCCTTGCCGGTCGCCCGGTCGAGGAAACACTGGATGCACAGGCCGAGGTGCTGCGGGCGCTAATGGTTCAGGCCAATGCCCCGTGCTGGGCCCCGGACGCGCCGTCGGACGGCCCCTGCCCAGTGAACTGAGCAAGACCAACATGTGAAGCGCCCTTCCCCCAATCGGGGAAGGGTCGGCAAAGGCGGCGGCCGCGCCTTGCCACCCCAAGCCCACGCTCCAAAGCCTGGCCCGCGCCCCGCACAAGGCCCGCACAAGGAAAGCGCCATGCCCCGCGCCTTGCCCTACATGCTCCTGCTGCCCGCGACGCTGTTTCTGGCGGTGTTCTTTCTCTACCCGTTCGCAAACGTGGCGTGGGACAGTGTCACCCGCGGCGGTGAGGTCACGCTGGACAATTATCAGCGCATGGCGAGCCACTGGAAATTCCCGACCGCGTTCTGGAACACGCTTTTGCTGGCGGGCATCGTGGTGCCGATCCAGCTGGCCATGGCGCTTACCATGGCCTCGATCGTGACCAAGCTGCAAAAGGGCCGGTCGACGCTTCTGTATATCTTCGCCATTCCGTTGGGCATCTCGGACCTTGCAGCGGGGCTGATCTGGCTGGCGATCTTCGAGCAATCGGGCTTTCTCAACTCCATGCTCTACGGGCTTGGCGTGATCGAACGGCCCATCCTGTTCCTGAGCTACCAGAACACATGGGTGATCTTGCTGGCGATCGTGCTGGCCGAGGTCTGGCGCGCGACCGCGATCATGATGGTGATCCTGGTGGCGGGCATGGGCCTGATCCCCAAGGAATACGGCGAGGCGGCCGAGGTGTTCGGCGCGTCACGCTGGCAGCGGTTTACACGCGTGACCCTGCCGATGCTCAGGCCCAGCCTGCAGACGGCGCTGATCTTGCGGGTGATCCTGGCCTTCGAGGTCTTTGCCGTCGTGGTGGCGCTTGGCGGCACGCAATTCCCCGTGCTGATGAGCGAGACCTACCAGTGGCAATTCACCATGCAGGACCGGGGCGTGGCGGCGGCCTATGCGATGGTGATCCTTGGCATTTCCGTTGCCTTCACGCTGGTCATCTTGCGCGTGCTGCACGTCCCGAAGGAGGCGCGGATATGACCGAGGCTGCCACCCCCGACGCGCCCCCTGCCCCGGACCGTGTGCGCCAGACCGGCCACTGGGTCTTTGTCACCGGCGTCGGCCTGCTGGTCGCCTGGGTGTTGGTGCCGATTTGGCTGCTTCTGGCCAATGCGCTGTCGGCCCCGGAGGAGGTCACATCCTTTCCGCGATCCATAATCCCGTCCTTCGATACCGCCTCGCTCGAGTTCTTCTTTGGCTTTCGGGGCGTGTTGGATGCGCTGTGGAACTCCGTTCAGGTCGCCTGCGTGACGATGATTGTGGCCATCGGGCTGGGCGCTCCGGCGGGCTATGCGCTGTCGCGTTTCGATTTCCCCGGCAAGGAGGCGTTCCGCTTTCTCGTCATCATGACCCGCGCCTTCCCGCTGCCGCTTTTGGCCTTGCCGCTGGCGGTCATGTTCATCCGCACAGGCCTTGACGACACGATCCTTGGTCTGGCCCTTGTCCATGCGACGCTGGCGCTGCCCTTTGCCGTCCTCATCACCTTTTCCCTCTTTTCGGGCATCCCGGTCGAGTTGGAGGAAGCGGCCTGGACGCTGGGCTGCACCCGGCTGCAGGCCGTCACCAAGGTGGTGCTTCCGCTGGCCGCACCCGGCATCGCGGCCTCGGCCGTTTTCGCCTTTGTCATCTCGTGGAACGAGGTCTTTGCCGCCGCCGTGCTGACGATCGAAAACCGGACGCTCACGGCCTTCTTGCTGCAATCGCTCGACGTTTCGCCCCTGCACCTGAAATTCGCAGGCGGGGCGGCGCTGGTCGTCCCCGCGCTCCTCTTCATATTCGCGGTGCGCAAGTATCTTTTCGCCATGTGGGGCATCGCCAACCGATGACCCAAGCCCGCCCAAAACGACAGGAGGTCTGACATGGCCGAGATCCGTATCAAGGGTGTCGCCAAGGATTTTGGCACCTTCACCGCGCTGCATGACGTCGACCTGACCATCGCAGACCGCGAGTTCATGGTGCTTCTGGGTGCCTCGGGCTGCGGCAAGACCACGCTTTTGCGTATCATCGCGGGGCTGGAAACAGCGTCGAAGGGCGAGGTCTGGATCGGCGACCGGCGCGTGGACCAACTGCCCCCCCGCGAGCGGGGTATCGCGATGGTGTTCCAGAACTATGCCGTCTTTCCGCATCTGACCGTTTTCGAAAACATCGCCTTCGGCCTCAGGATGAAGAAGATGCCGCAGGCCGAGGTCACGCGCCGCGTCACGCGGACGGCGGAGCTGATGCATATCGAGCAATTGCTCAAACGCTATTCCGGCCAGTTGTCGGGCGGCCAAAGGCAACGCGTGGCCGTCGCCCGCGCGCTGGCGATGGAGCCCGAGGTGATTTTGATGGACGAGCCGCTGTCCAACCTCGACGCGCTGCTCAGGCTGGAGATGCGGGCCGAGTTGAAGGGCGTGCTGGCGGGGTCCAACACCACGACGATCTACGTCACCCATGACCAGGTCGAGGCGATGAGCCTTGCCGACCGCATCTCGGTGATGAACGGCGGAAAGATCGTGCAGGCCGCAGGCCCTGTGGAGGTCTACCGCAACCCCGCCGCGCGCTTTGTCGGGAGTTTCATCGGCAACCCGCCGATGAACTTTCTGGCGGCAACCCCGGCAGGCGCGGGCCAATCGGCAGGTCGGCGGGCAGGTGTTCGCCGGGCCCCAAGCGCCCGCCGCCGAATTTGCCATCCGCCCCGAGGATTTGCACCCAAGCGACACCGGCCTGCAGGCGGAGGTGCGTGGTCGAACCGCTGGGGCCCCACACGCTGGTGACGGCCACCGTGGCGGGCCAGCCGTTTCGCGCCGTGATCGACAGCACGCTGGTGCCCCGCCCCGGCGATGTGCTCCACCTTGCCCCCATGGCCGACCGTATCCGTTGGTTCAACCCCGAGACCCAGAAAGCCCTGCGATGACCACCCTTTCCGAGCACGCCATTGCCATCCTGCGCGAGAATGATCGCGGCAGCTACACAGTGCCCACCAAGGGCCTGTACCCGTTCCAGTGGAACTGGGATTCGTGCCTGACCGCCCTGGGTCAGCGCCACTTCGACGAGGCCCGCGCCTGGACCGAGATCGAGACATTGTTCGCCCATCAATGGCCCTGCGGGATGGTGCCCCATATCGTGTTCCACCAGATGGATGACGGCTATTTTCCGGGGCCGACGGTCTGGGCCACGGGCCGCCCGGTGCCGACGAGCGGCATCACCCAGCCCCCCGTCGCCGGTTTCGCGCTCAAGCGCCTGTTCGACCGCGCCACCGACCGCCCCGCCGCCGAGGCGCAGGCGCGCGCCCTTCTGCCCAAGGTAGCAGCATGGCACCGCTGGTTTTTCGCCACCCGCGACCCCAAGGGCGAGGGGCTGGTGGCGATCTTGCACCCATGGGAATCGGGGCGCGACAATTCGGTGGACTGGGACACGCCCTTTGCCCGCGTGCCGACCGAGGGGATTGCCCCCTATACCCGCCGAGACACCCAGCACGCCAACCCCGAGCATCGCCCGACAAAGGAGCAATATGACCGCTACCTGTGGCTGGTCGAGCATTTCCGGGCCCTGGGCTGGGATACGGCGCGGATGCACGATGCCTCGCCCTTTCAAGTGATCGACCCGGGCTTCAACGCCATCCTGATCCGGTCCTGCGCGGAACTTGCCGATCTGGCCGAGGCCTTGGGCGAGACCGCGCTGGCTACCGAGAACCGGGCGCTGGCCGCCAAGGGGCTGGCCGCGATGGAAAGCCTGTGGTCGCCCGATCACGGCCAATACCTGTGCCGCGACCGGGTGGCGGACGCACTGATCGACAGCCCGTCGGTCGGGGGTCTTCTGGCGGCCTTTTGCGCCATTCCGCCCGTCCGCGCCGAGGCCATCGCGACAAGCATCGAGGCACATGGCACAAGATTCCGTGTCGCCAGCCACCCGCCGCAAGCAGCCGAGTTCGACGCCAAGCGCTACTGGCGGGGGCCGGTCTGGCTGGTGGTCAATTACATGATCGCTGACGGGCTGGCCCGTGCCGGGCAGGACCCCGCTGCCGCCCGTATCACGGCATCGAGCCTTGATCTGATCCGCGAAAGCGGCTTTGCGGAATATTACGACCCGATCACCGGCGAGCCGCTGGGCGGCGGGCGATTCACCTGGACGGCGGCGATGGTGCTGGAATTCCTCGCCATGGAGGGCTGACTTGCGCATCCTTGCGATTGGGGCACATCCCGACGATCTGGAGATCTACGCCTTCGGCACGCTGAGCGCCTGGGCTACGATGGGGGCCAAGCTGACGCTGGCGATTGCGACCGATGGCGCGAAAGGGGGCGCACTGCCTGCGGAAGAGTTGAAGCGCCTGCGCACGCAGGAGACGACGGTCGCGCTGGCCCCGCTTGGCGTGCCGGTGTTTCTGGACTTTCCCGACGGCGCATTGCGGGCCGATGCCACGCTGGAGGACAGGTTGCGCCACCTGATCCATCAGACACGACCGGACTTGCTGCTGACCCATGCGCCCAACGACTACCACGCCGACCACCGCGCCCTGTCGGCGGCGGCGCTTCAGGCGTCGGGGTTTTCGGTGCCGGTCCTGTTCATGGATACAATGAACGGCACGGGCTTCGCGCCCAGCCATTGGGTCGATGTCACCGCGCATTGGCCCGCCAAGACCGCCGCCATCCTTACCCATACCAGCCAGGACCCCGGCCGCTTCGTCGACATGGCCTCCCGTCAGGCCGCGTTCCGCGCCGGCGAATGCAACGCTTCCCCCGAAGCGCGGGCCGAAGCCTTCCTCTTCGCGCCGCGCTTTCCCTTTGCCGATATCCGAGCGCTTTTGCCCCCCGCTCCGGCCCTGAGCCCCGTCGGTGCGCGGGGCAGTGAGGCGGTGGAACGATCCGGTTCCCCGGATTTTCCCTGACGGACCGGGGCAGCCGGAGGTCTCAGCAGATGTGCAGGGCGAGAAAGCCCTCGGTGCGGGCATGCGCGGTGTTCGCGGCAGCCGGCACATGGGACGGGCGCGCGTCATTGGCGAAAGCATGGCCCGCCTCGTAGAGATGCACCTCCATTTGCGGCAGGGCGGCCTGCGCGGCATCCCGCATCTCGGGCGGCACATGGTCGTCAAGCGTGCCGAAATGCGCCATAAGGGGCGCCTTGAGCGGCCGGTCGAGGTATTGGGTGAGCCGCGTGCCGTAGAAGGCCACGGCGCAGCCTACATCCAGCACCTGCGCCGCGCGCAGCGCCAGACCGCCGCCCCAGCAAAAGCCGATGACGCCAACCTTGCCACCGCCTGCCTTCAACGCCTGCACGGCGGCATCGACATCCATCATGGTCTGGTCGAGGTCGGAGGCCAACATCATGTCGCGCCCGCGCGGGCCCTGGTCGAAGGGGATGACGGCCCCCTTTTCGTGACGGTCGAAAAGCGCTGGGATTGCCACCTCGTAGCCCAGGGCCCCATAGTGCCGGGCCACGCCCTTGAGCTGGTCAGTGATGCCGAAGATCTCCTGCAAGATCACGACACCGCCCTTGCGCGTGCCTGTGGCCGGTTCGATCCAGCAGTCGAGCCTGTGGCCGTCCGCGGCCGTCAGTTCCGTCATCATTCCAGTGCCTCCCGCAAGTGTTTTCGGTGATGGCGCGCCCCGCTCTGTCGGGGCGCGCCATGGTCGCTCAGTTGCCCATCGGCATCCCGACTTCCTCGTAGTAGCGGATCGCCCCCGGGTGGTAGGGCATGGCGTTGATCGGCGCCATATTGTTGAAATCGGCGCCGTTGAAGGCACCGAAGGACGCGCCCAGTGCCTCCTTGTTGGTATGGATGACGCGGATCAGATCGTAAACGACCTGCTCATCGACCTCTGCATTGGCCATCAGCATCCACGGCACGGCCACAAGGTTCGCGCCCCAGGTCTGCAGCCCGTTGACGTTGGCGTTCTGCGGCATCGCGCGGATGATGCCCGAGGGCAGCACCTCGGTGAAGGCGGCCAGCGCTTCGGGCGTGTCGTTTACCCCGATGTAGCACAGGCCGCCGCGATCCTGCAGGCGCACTGCGGCCTCCTGCCCCGCGCCGGCGTTCAGGCTGACCAGCGCGATGTCGACCAGCCCACCGCCGAGGGCAGAGATGCCGTCGACAAAGCTCGAGACGGGGACCTGCGCGAAATCGTCATAGGACAGGCCAGCCGTCGCAAAGGTGCCCTCGATGTAATAGGGGATGATGGTCGAGGAGGTGTATTCTGAGGCCACCCGCAGGTCGCTGCGCCCGACAAGGTCGTTGACCGATTGCAGGTTCAGATCGCAAGGCGCCATCACGCCGGTCGTCAGGTTGAACATGGTGCCGACCAGCCGCACCTCGGGGTGTTCACGGTCGAAATTGCCGGTTGCGGTAAAGGCGAAAGCAGCTTCGGCCCCATTGGCATAGCCGAAATCGACCTCGCCCGAGTTCAGAAGCGGCATGTAACCGACCAGCGGCTGGGTGCGCACGGTCAGGCCGTTCTCGTTGGCGACGACCGCCACCGCCTGTCCCGAGTTGTAGGCAAGCGAGCCTTGCGCGCCGGTCGCCATCGAGATGACCTGCGCACTTGCCCCGCCTGTGAGGGCGAGCGCGAACAGCCCCGCCGTCGTGAATGCCGTATAGTTCATGGTATCCTCCCTTTGGTTGGTCTTGGTCTCAGGTGACTTGACTGTCCGCGGTGCGGCGCGGGCGCAGCAGCGTCAGCGCGCCCGCCAGCGCCAGCAAGGCGCCGCCCGCGCCCAGATGCAGGGCTGCGCCGATGTCGATGAAGCCCAGCGGCAGGGCCAGCGCGCCGAGCGCGGTGAAGCCGAGCCGCAGCGCGATATTCAGCCTGCGCGCCCAGTAGCCCACGATGCCTGCCGTGATGCCCGCGACGCCCAGCGCCGTCAGGGCGGTCGCGGTCACGACCTCGAGCGCCGAGCCCTCGAACAGGAGCGCGGGTGTGGCCACGAAGGCAAAGGGCAGGATGAAGGCGGCCCAGCCGATGCGCATTGCCGCCAGCCCCGTGGCGAAGGCACCCGCGCCCGAGATCGTGGCCGCGGCAAAGGCGGCCAGCGCCACGGGCGGCGTGATCATCGACATCATCCCGAAGTAGAGGATGAACATATGCGCCGCGATCGGCGTGATCCCCGCCTCGACCAGCGATGGGGCAACAAGGCTGGCTAGCAGGACGTAGACGCCTCGAGGTGGGCATCCCCATGCCAAGGATGATGCAGACCACCGCCGATATCAAAAGCAGCAGCAGAAGGCTCGCCCCCACCGCATCCACCAGCACGAGGGTGAGCGCGAAACCAAGGCCGGTGATGTTCAAGACCCCGATCACGAAACCCGCGGCGGCGACGACAAGGATGAGGTCGACCATGGAGGTGCCGGTTTCGACAAAGACACGGCCGAAGGTCTTGAGCGTCAGGCGCGTGCCGTCATAGCCGCGCAGCACGCCTGCCGCCGCGATAGCGACCGAAGCCATCAGCGCCGCATCCTCGGGGCTGAGCCGCATCCCGAAGAGCGCGTAGAGCAGCACGGCGAAAGGGATCAGGAAATGCCAGCCCTTGGCCAGAACCTTGCGCACGGTCAGATCGGCATCCTCGGGGGCCGCGATGTTGTCGCGCGCGGCGATCAGGTCGACCTGCAGGAAGGCGCCCACATAGTAAAGCAGCGCGGGCAGAAGGGCGGCGGCGGCGACTGTCGCATAAGGGATTTCGAGGAATTCGGCCATGAGGAAGGCCGCGGCCCCCATGATCGGCGGGGTGAGTTGCCCGCCGGTGGAGGCCACGGCCTCGATCGCGCCCGCATCCTCCCGCCGGTAACCGCCGCGCTGCATCAAGGGGATGGTGATGACGCCCGTGGTCGCCACGTTCGACACCGCCGAGCCCGAGATGGACCCGAAGAGCGCCGAGCCGACGATGGCGATCTTGGCACTGCCGCCCCGCGTGCGCCCAGTCGCTGCCATGGCCAGATCGGTGAAGAAGGCCCCGCCGCCCGCCGCGAAGAGAAGCTGGCCGAAAAAAACGAACAGAAGCACGGTGATCGTGCCGACGGCCAAGGGCGTTGAGAACACGGCCGAACTGTCGAAGCCGACATAATCGACCAGCCGCTGCGGCGACAACTCGCGTCCGATCAGCCGCCCCGGCACCCGGTCCGCGAACAGCGCGTAGACGAGGAACACCGCGACAATTGAGAAGAGCATCAGGCCCGCGCGGCGGCGGATGCCCTCCATCACCGCGACGACGACCACGGTGCCGACCAGCGTGATCTGCCACGGACGGTAGAATTGTTCGCGCAGGAGCCAGACGAAATCCCACGCAGCATAGGCGAGAGTGCCCAGACAAGTTGCGGCGATGGCGGCATCGACCAGGTTCGGCCGCACCACAGGCCCGCCCCTAGGCCCGAAGCGCAGGAAGGCGATGGCGAGCGCCAGGCCAAGCTGGATCGCCATGTACTGCTGGCGCAGGATCGCAAAGCCCAGCCGCGTGTGCATCTCAAGCGTCCAGAGGATGCACAGCACGCACATCGCGGTCGCCAGAACCGCGACGGACCATGCCGCCCAGCGGGACTGCGCCGTCTGGGTCATCTTGCGGCCTCTTCGGGCCAGTAGAGGCGCATCGGGTTGTCGATCAACAGCTTGCGTTGAGCCGCGTCCGTCGGCGCGATGCGGGGGATCATGTCGACCAGATGCCCGTCGTCGGGCATGTGGCTGTGCATGTTTGGATGCGGCCAATCGGTGCCCCAGAGCACACGGTCGGGGAATCCCTCCACCAGTGTCCGCGCGAAGGGGACCACGTCATCATAGGGCGGGCCCGCCACGGTAAGCCGCTCGGGGCATGAGACCTTGATCCAGAAGCGCGCGTCGCTCTCCATCAGAGCCACCACCCGCGCGAAACCTATGCCGTCGAGGCCATCAGCAACGTCCGGGCGGCCCATGTGGTCGATCACGATGGTGCCGGGCAGAGCGGTGATGAAGGGGGCCAGATCGGCAAGCTCATGGCTTTCGAAATAGACCACTGTATGCCAGCCCAGCGCCGCGATCCGTTCTGCGATGCGGATGTAGTCGCCTTTGGGCGCATCGCCGACCAGCCGCTTGAGGAAATTGAAGCGCACGCCGCGCACGCCGCCGCGCATGCAGGCGCTGCAACTCCTCCTCGGGTGTGTCGACATCGACGACGGCGACCCCGCGCGCCAGACCGCCCGACCGGGCGATGGCATCCAGCATCGCGCTGTTGTCGGACCCGTGGCAGGTCGCCTGCACGATGACATTGCGCGACAGCCCCAGATGATCGCGCAACGCGAAAAGCGTTTGTGCGGGCGCATCAACGGGCGTGTATTTGCGCCGGGGCGAGAAAGGAAACCGGTCCGCCGGACCGAAGACATGGCAATGCGCATCGACGGCACCCGCGGGTGGGCGGAAGACGGGCGCAGAGGGGGCGGGGTGAAAGGCCATGTAGTTGGCATCTGGCGCTGTCACCACGGCGCGCGCCTGATCGATCCCCGATACGGTCATGATCAACCCTCCCCCTCTTCTCCCTCTGGTAGGGTGACGCATGGAAATTCATTTGTGAAATGGATACTCGTGTTCCATATCATCACTCAAATTAATGGTGATCTGATAATGCTGATGAATTTCGACCTCAACTTGCTGGTGGTCTTGCATGTCCTGCTGGAAGAGCGCAGCGTGACCCGCACCGGAGAACGACTCGGGCGGACACAGTCGGCGATCTCCAACGCGCTCAAGCGGTTGCGCGACCATCTCGACGATCCCCTTCTGGTGCGCACGCCCGAAGGGCTAAGCCCTACGCCGCGCGCGGTGGAATTGCAGCCGATGGTTGCGCGTATCGTGCACGACGCGGGCGCCTGTATCGCGCGACCGGGCGATTTCGATGCAGCCACCGCGCGGGCGCAATTCGCCATCGGCGCGCCCGACCGGTTCAATCTTCCCGTGTTCCTTCCGCTTCTGGAACATCTGGGCCGCGTCGCGCCGGGCATCGTGCTGAACCTGCGCACGACCGACCGCGACTATGCGATCCGGCTGATCGAGGCCGACGAGATCGACCTTGCCATCGGCTGGTTCGATGGCAAGCCCCGCATCTCGCGCGCAGTTTCGCCTTCGAGGACCGCTTCGTCTGCCTGTGCCGCGAGGATCACCCGTTGCTCGAACAGGGCCTTCGCCCCGCGCTTGAGGAAATCCTTGGGTTCTCGCATCTGGTCGTCAGTTCCACCGGTGACCGCCGAGCCGCCTTTGACGCGGTGCTGGATCGCAACGGCCATGCGCGCAACATCGCGGCGACCTTGATGAGCTTCACCATCGTGCCCGAGTTGCTGCTGCAATCCGATCTGGTGGGCGTCTTCACCCATCGAACGGCCGATTACTTCGTTGAGCGCTACCCCCTCGTCAGCGTGCCTGTTCCGCTGGAGGTGGCGCCGATTGCCAACCACCTGATCTGGCACCGCCGGTTCGAACGCGATCAAGCCCATGCCTGGCTGCGCGAGCAGATCGCGCTGGCCTGCGCAGGCATTGGGTTCGGTCATCCGCAAGGGCCGCGCCGTCGGATGTTCTCTTGATTTGGTCGAGTACTGCGCGGATCTCCCCATCTCTCATTACGTCTTCCAAGCGAGGCATGCCGTTCTCGTCATGCGGCGGGCGGCATCGGTCGCCCGTTCGGCATTTGAAACAAGGTCCGGCCGGCCGCGACTTTGACGGCAAATTTGCCGCTGCCAACTCCGCCGGATCGGCCTGACCGACCGATCACTTGATGTCTCGGCGATGCGCGGACGGCGCACATCCAAAAAGCCAGCTGCGCCCTAAAGGAAGAACTGCGCCTTGAGCGCCTTGAGGGCCGCACCCGTGGCAGCCGGTTCCCCCGTGGCGCGGCTGGCCAGAAGGCGCGGCAAGGGCAGGCCCGCATCATAGCGCGACCGGGTGGGAAACCGGACCCGCGCGATCAGCATCTCGGCCAGCGCCGGGGGAATCTGTCCGCCGAAGACGATCGCCTCAGGGTCGAGGATGCCATGGAGCCCGACCACGATCCGGTCGAGTTGCGGCATGATCTTGTCGATCCAGTCCGCGACGCCGGGCCAGTCGGGATCGAACCGGTGGCGGAGGTCCTCGACACCGGCAACAGCCACGCCATGGTCTCGTAACAGGCGCACGAGCGATGCAAGGGCGGGCCGGTCGGAATCCTCGCCCGGGCCGGTAAAGACGGTGGAGAATTCACCCGCGTTGCCGTTGTGGCCCGGTCATCGACGGTATCCGTCGATCACGATGCCGCCGCCGAACCCATAGTCGAATGCAAGATAGGCGAGGCTTGCCACCTCGCGGCCGACCCCGTTCAGGGCCTCGCCGATGGCCCCGGCGGTCGCGCTGTTCTCGAGGAACACCTCAAGCCCGAACAGCGCCTCCAGTTCCCCGGTCAGATCGACCAGCGACCAGTCGCGCAATGGTTCGGGCGCGTTGAAACACCGCGGTGCCGCAAAATAACCGGGCATTGTGAAGCCCATGGCGCAAAGGCGCGCGCTATCGATACCGGCGGCTTCGGTCAGGCGCAGCGCCTCCTCACGGATGCTGGGCAGGGCGCACGCGCGGACCGACATGTCCATCGGCAGGCGCCGTTCGGCCACGAGGCCGCCCGACAGGTCGACAAGACAAAGGGCCACGCTGTCGGTATTGACCAGCACCCCGAGAGCATGGGCAGCGGCGGCAGTTCACGGACACGCAGCGGACTGGGCTTTCCCGGACCAATCGGCTGCAGCCGGGTTCGATCCTGACCAGATCGCAGTTCGGTCAGCTGCGCGATCAGGCGGTGCACGGATTGCTGCGTCAGGTCCGTCTGTTCGGTCAGGGCCGAACGCAAGATCGGCTGAGCGCCGCCGGATAAGATCCAGAAGCGCGCGCTGGTTGCGGGTGAGCGAATGGAGAGTCCTGTCATTATAGCGCAGTCTATACCAGCAGTCTTGGCAGCGGCGCATCCGGGCTTTGCGCGGGGTCTTCAAAGTTTTTCCTAACCGTCATCAATTTTACACATAGTGCGTGATAAATATTACCAACAAAGTGTAATACTGCGTCGCAGACCGCCCTGTCACGACTCCAGAGGGAAGATTCACATGCCGGCCATCGGTATCGAGGGCGTAGCGATGCGATTCGGCGATGTCGACGCGCTGAAGGATGTGTCGCTGCAAGTGCCCGAGGGCGCGTTTGTCACGCTGCTGGGCCCGTCGGGTTGCGGCAAGACCACGCTTCTGAACATCATCGCGGGGTTTCTTGCCCCGTCGCGCGGCAGGGTCCTGTTCGACGGGCATGATGTGACCGGAATCCGCCCCGAGGCGCGGGACACGGCCATGTGCTTTCAATCCTACGCGCTGTTCCCGCATCTCAGCGTGCAGGACAACATCGCCTTCGGCCCACGACAGAAGCGGGTGCCCCGGGCCGAGGTGTCGGCCCGCGTCGGCGATCTGATCCGGCAGATGGGTCTTGCCCCCCACGCGGCCAAACTGCCCAACGCCCTGTCGGGCGGCCAGCAGCAGCGCGTGGCGCTGGCCCGCGCGCTGGCGGTCGCGCCGGGAGTGGTGCTGTTTGATGAGCCGCTTTCCAATCTTGACGCCAAGCTGCGCGATCAGGTGCGCAACGAAATCCGCGATCTGCAAACGGCGCGTCGGCTTCACCGCCGTCTATGTCACGCATGATCAGGCCGAGGCGCTGGCCATGTCGGACACGGTGTTCCTGCTGAACGGCGGCGTGATCGAGCAATCGGGCAGCCCGCGCGAGATCTATTTCCGCCCGCGCACCCGCTTTGTCGCCGATTTCATCGGTGCCGCGAACCTGCTGGACGGCGCGATCACTGGCGGCGCGATGCAGACCCCCTTTGGTCCGGTTCCGGTGGATGCGCCCGATGCCGCCCGGCGCACGATCTGCTGGCGGCCCGAGGTTGTGCGCCTGTCAGACACCGGCGCGCTGTCGGGCCGCGTCGCGCATGTCGCGTTTCAGGGTGGCTGGCTCGACCTGTTCGTGACGGCAGGCGGCCAGACCCTGCGCCTTCAAGTTCCGGGCACCCACGACATTCCCGAGGGGGCCGCGATCCGCTTCGATATCCCGCGCGAGGGCGTGGTCGTGCTGAAGGACGGTGCCGATGCCTAAGGCGGTCA
The DNA here is from genome assembly GCA_018401055.1 of Roseicyclus sp. The sequence continues at coordinate 1,107 of JAGYLB010000093.1, read as the reverse complement.
AGGTCGCGCTGCTTCTGACCCCGGCGCTTGGGCTGGTCATGGTGATGATGTCGCTGGTGATCTGGCGGGCGGTCGCACAATCCTTCGGCCTGCACAATTTCAACGGCGAGGATGTGCTGAGCCTGCGCCACTGGGCCGAGATGCTGGGCACACGGCGCTATTGGAACGCGCTGGAATGGTCGGCCTATGTCGCCACCACCTCGTCGCTGATCACGCTGGCCATCGCCTATCCGCTGGCGCTGTGGCTGCGCAAACCCTTTGCGGGTTCCTTCCTGCTGTCGGCGCTGATCAAGGCGCCCTATTTCGTGCCGGGGCTGGTGGCGGTGTTCCTGCTGCTCAACGTCATCGCCTATCATGGCATCGTCAATCAGGCGCTGATGTGGGTCGGGCTGACAGATCGGCCGATCCGGCTGCAAAACGACCGCAACGGCTATGGGCTGATCGCGCTGCAGGTCTGGAAACAACTGCCGCTGGCGTTCTTGTTGTTGCAAGGCGCGGTGCAGGCGATCCCCGATCCGGTGCTGAACGCCGCGCGCGATCTGGGCGCGGGGCCTGTCGCGCGCTTCCGCAAGGTGGTGCTGCCGCTGACCGCACGCGCGATGCAGGCGGCCTCCATCCTGATCTTCATCAGCGTGGCGGGCGATTTCACCTTTCAGGCGACGGTCGGGCCGACGCGCGAGAACAGCCTTGCCACCCTGATGGTGCAATACCAGGGCGTCAGCTACGGCGACTGGAACGCGGCCGCCGTGGTGGGCGTGACGCTGATGGGGCTGTCGCTGGTGGGGGCGGTGGCGTTTCACCGCGCTGGTCCAGATCGCCACCCGCATCGCGGAGCGCGCCTGACATGGTTCTTGCGCGGCTCAACACCGTTCTGGCGTGGCTTCTGGCGGCGGTCCTCGTGCTCTGGCTTCTGGTGCCCTTCGCCATGGCGCTTTTGTGGTCGCTCGTCGATCCCGGCACACCGTGGAGCTACCCGGACGTGCTGCCGCCCGCGCTGTCCTTCCAGCGCTGGGTGCTGATGTGGGAAACCACGTCCCTGTCGACCGCGATGCTCAATTCCTACACGCTCGCCCCCGTCGCGGCGATCACGGCCATCTTGCTCCCGCC
>JAGYLB010000092.1 GCA_018401055.1 Roseicyclus sp. | reverse complement strand
GACCGGCGTCAGCGCCATTACGCTGGCGCGCGCCGGTGTGGGTGTCGCGGTGATCTGCCCCTTTCCGCTGCTGCGCCAGCAAGACCCCGATCTGGTGATCCGCCCTTTCGTGCCGGAATTCGTCTATCGCGCGTCCTTTGCGGTCTCGACCGTGCGCCCGCTGTCGAAACCGGTGCGGGCCTTTATGCGCCATGTGCAGCTTGCGGTCCGGACGACACCTTCGCCTGTCCTGACCAGCGGGTCAGCTGCCTGAGGTCCGTCACCCGCCCCGCGTTTCGACCGTCCGAAGAAGCGCCCCGAACAGCGGCGCATCCGCGCCCAAAGTGGCGGGCGTGACCGGAACGCGGAACAGGGCGGGTTCTTCGGCGAGGGCCTCGCGTACTTTGTCGATATAGCCTTCCGACAAACCGATGCTGCCGCCAAGGGCCATGCCGTCTAGCCCCAGGATCGCGGTCAGGTCGGCGATCAGCGTGGCGATGGCGCGGGCGGACAAAGTGACGATGCCTTGCGCCCACGCCTCGCCCCGGTGCGCGGCGTCGCAGATCGTGCGGGCGTCGGCCTCTTGTCCTGCTTTGCGGGCGGCCTCGGCCATTGCCCGCCCGCCCGCCACGCTTTCGACGGTGCCGCGCCTGCCGCTGCCGCAGGGCTCACCGGCACTCGGCGCTGTGGTGAACCCGACATGGCCCGCAAGGCCCGACCGGCTTTCGAGCAGGTGCCCACCGAGGACGAAGCCCCCGCCGACCCCCGTCGAGACGGTCAGATAGCCGAAATTGCGCAGCCCCCGACCCGCACCCAGCCGAGCCTCGGCCAGCGCGGCGGCGGCGGCGTCGTTGAGGCAGGTGGCCGGTCCCAGCGCATGACCGATCAGATCTGGCCAGCGGCACGGCCGCAATCGCGCTCAGCGTGCCTGTATTGACCGCATGCCAATGCCCCTTGTCGTCGATGCGTCCGGCCACAGCGACGCCAAGGGGCGCACCGGGCTGGTAGCCTACCTTCGTTGCAAGCTGCGCAATGGCTGCGATCTGTGCCTCGGGTGGCGCATGGGCGTCGGTCGCACAGGATGCGCGCGCGACGATCTGGCCTTGCACGATGCGGGCGGCTGCGATCTTGGTGCCGCCCAGATCGAGCGGCGACACCGTCAAGGGGCTGGTCGGGGTCTTGCATCGCTCAGCCCCGCGCGCCGGTCACGGCATCGCAAAACCAGCCGGTCATGATCTCCAGCCGGGTCAACGCGGTGCCGACCGTGACCGCATCGGCCCCGGCGCTGACGGGCTGCGGCGGCCGTCCTGTGGCGTATGAAGCCGCCCTTCGGCCATCACGAAGCCGCCCAGTTGGCGGAACTGCCGCACAAGCTCGAGGTCCGGGCCGTCACCTGCGCGCGCCGTGGCCTCGGTGTAGCCGGAAAGCGTTGTCCCGAGGATCGCAAAGCCAAGCTCGCGCGCCTGCCGCCCGTCCGCCTCGGTCGCGCAATCGGCCATGCAGATGACGCCTGCCGCGCGGACCGCTGTAGCAAGATCAGCCAGTGCTTCGGGTCGGCGCGCGGTCGGTCGCATCCACAGCCACCACATCGGCGCCCGCATTCGCCAGATCGTGCACGTCTTTTGCGAATGGCGTGATGCGGACCGGGCTGTCTGTCAGGTCGCGCTTGATCAGGGCGATGATCGGCGCGCTGGTGGCGGCGCGTGCGGCGCGCAAGTTCGCCACCCCCTCGGTCCGCACGCCAGCCGCGCCCCCCGCCACGGCGGCGGCGGCCATGGCGGCCACGATCTCGGGCCGGTCCATCGGACCGTCCGGCACCGGCTGGCAGGACACGATCGAGCCCGCCCTGCAGTCTCGTCAGGATATCGCGTCATCGCATCAAGCTCGGCAATCCGGTCGCCAGAACCGGGAAGGCGCAGACAAGGATCAGCACCACGATGGGCGGGATCAGCCAAGGCAGGATCGCCCAAGCCATTCGTTGGAACGGAATGCCGCCCACCTGGCTGACCACGAACAGCGCCATGCCCATCGGCGGCGTCATGATCGAGATCATCAGGTTCAAGCATCACGATGATCCCGAAATGGATCGGATCAATGCCAAACGTCGAGGCGATGGGCACAAGGATCGGCACGATCACCAAGAGGATCACGAGGGCCTCGATGAAGCATCCCAGCACAAAGATCATCAGGTTGACCGCGATCAGGAACATCAGCGGGCTGTCGGCGATGGCCAGAAACACCTCGGCGATCTGCTGCGGCGCCTGTTCGCGGGCGAAGATGAAGCTAAAGAGCGACACACCCGCAACGATTGTAGCGATCGAGGCGGCGGTGGCCGAGGTCTCGTAAACCGCATCCCACAGCCTGCGCCACGTCAGTTCGCGGTAGAAGACAAGGTCGATCAAGATGGCGTAAAGCACCGTCACCGCCGCCGCCTCGGTCGGTGAGAAATAGCCAGAGAAGATGCCGCCGATGATGACCAAGCGGCGTCAGAAGCGCGGGCAGCGACCGCCAGAACAGGCGCGTGATCTGGGGCAGGGACTGGCGCGGGTCGCGCGGGTAGTTCCTGCGCCCAGCCACGACATAGACCATGACCATCAGCGCCACGGCGCACAGCACACCCGGCACGATCCCGCCCAGAAACAGCTGCCCGATCGAGACATTGGCGATGACCCCGTATAGGACCATGGTGATCGAAGGCGGCACCAGCGGCCCGATCAGAGAGGAGGCAGCGGTGATGGCGCCCGAGAAATCATCGTCATATCCCGCCTCGCGCATGGCCTCGATTTCCATCTTCCCCAGCCCCCCGGCGTCGGCCAGCGCCGAGCCGGACATGCCCGAGAAGAAGAGCGAGGCCAGCACGTTCACATGACCCAGCCCGCCGCGCACATGGCCGACAAGGGCGCGGGCAAAGCCGAAGAGGTGATGAGTGATGCCCGCCGAATTCAGGATCGCGGCCGCCAGAATGAACAGCGGCACGGCCAGCAGCGGAAAGCTGTCGAGCCCGTCGACCATGCGCTGCACGGCCAGGAACATGCCCCGGTCCATATACCAGAAATAGCCGACCGAGACGAAGATCATGGCGATCCCGATGGGTACGCCGACCAGCACCAGAAGCAGCCATAACCCGCCGATGACGATAAGGGTCATGGCGCCCCGATCCCTTCGATGTCACCGCTGCGCCCCGACAGGATGCGGCGCAAGATGCGGTGGATCACGAGGATCGAACAGAGGAAGGCCGAAGCGTAAAGTGCTGCCGTGGGCAAGGGCAGGGTGACCGAACTGGCCGCCAATGTGCGGTCGATGGTCTTCCAGCCAATCCAGCACAGTTGCATCATCACGCCGAGATAGACGAGGTCGACCCCGGTGAAGACGATGTTGCGCAGGACACGCGGCAGCATCGCACCCAGAAAGCCCATGCGCAGATGGCGATTCTGGCGTTCGACCTCGGCGATGCCGATGAAGGCCATCCAGACCCAGACCCAGCGCGCAGCCTCTTCCGTCCAGACCGGGCCGCGCATGACCGGTGTGCGTCCGAGGATCTGAACCGCGACGATCCCGATCAGGATCAGGAACAAGATGGCGGCGATGGTCCCTTCGAGACTGTACTTCCGGCTCGGTCTCATGGGGTCCGTCCTTGGGTCTTGGGAAACGCGCGCCCGGATCACGCCGGGCGCGCGCAGGGTGTGTGCTCAGTTGTCGCCACGCACCCGGGCGATGGCACCTGCGCCGAATTCGGCCTCTAGCGTGTCGTAATAGGGCTGCATCGCCGCGCGGAAGGGCGCGAGATCAGGCCGGGTGACGGTCAGGCCGCGCCCCTCGAAGGTCGACAGCAGTTCGGCCTCGGCGGCATTTGTGCGGCTGTTGTTCTCTTCACCGCCGACGGCGACGGCGGCGGCGATCCAGCCCTGCTCTTCCTCCGACAGGCTGCCCCACAATTCGTCCGAGATCATCATCGCGATGGAGGCGATGAAGTGGTTGGTGATGGCCACATGGCTCTGCACCTCGTAAAAGCGCATCGCCTCGATGGTCGGCAGCGGGTTTTCCTGCGCATCGACCTGATTGGTCTGCAGCGCCAGATAGACCTCGGCGAAGGCGACGGGCGCGGGGGTTGCACCGGTGTTTTCGGCATAGGCGATCAGGAAGGGCACGTTGGGCGTGCGCATCCTGAGGCCCGCCATGTCGGCCATGCTTTCGATGGGCCGGTTCGACGTGGTCTGGCGCGTGCCGTAATACCACAAATCCAGCATGCGGATGCCCTGTTCCTCGAAGCGGGCCGACATCTCCTGCCCCCACTCGCCCGCCACGATCTCTTGCAGGTGGGCGAAATCATCGGCCACATACGGTGCGCCGATCAGGTTCAGCTCGGGAATGACATAGCTCATGTCGGGGTAGCCGACGGTGACCATGTCCAACTCGCCCGCCTGCACCTGTGCAACCATCGCGCGGAAATCGCCCAACTGGGACGACGGGAAGATGGTCAGCGTCAGCTCGCCGCCCGACACCTCGGCCAGCGTTGCGGCCATCGCCTGCGCACCGGCGAAGAGGTTGGACACCTCGTTGTCTTGCATGCCCAGCGTCAGTTCGCGTTCGGCCAGCGCCGGGGCGGCCAAGGCGAGCGCCAGACCTCCGGCAAGGATCGTCGTCGTAAAGGGTCTCATTTTGGTCCTCCTCCTGATGATGTTTTCGGGTCGGCCCGGTCCGGCCTCACGTTTGTGGGGCAGCGGTGGCCTGCGATCCGAGAGCTGCGGCCTTGAGCCTGCGGCGCAGCGAGCGGGCCAGATGCGCCTCCATCACGTCGGTCGCGGCTGCCACGTCGCCATCAAGGATCGCGGTGTAGATCGCGCGGTGTTCCTCATGGGAGATACGGTCATTTGCTACCGGGTCGGCCACCGGTGGGCGGTCGGCGAACAGGCGGCTGACGAACATGTCGTGCAACGTCAGCAAGATCGGGTTGCCCACCACCGACACCAGCGCGCGGTGAAAGGCGATGTCGGTCTGCAGCGAAATCCGGGCGTGCCGATGGCTTCGGCATTGCGGGTGAGCGCCTCGTTCAGCTTGGCCAAATGGACGGTATCGGCACGCATCGTGGCCGCGCGGGCCGCGCCCGTTTCGATGAACTGGCGCATCTGTTCAAGATGCGCCCCTGCCTCTGCATCGCCGAGGATGTCGCGGATATGGTCGGCGGCACCGCGCAAGACGCTGTCGAGCGAGGGGCTGGTGGCACGGGGCCTGTGGCCCGGCTGCGCATCGAGATAGCCGCGCATCTGCATCTGCGAGAGGGCGGCGCGCACCGTGGGGCGCGAAGCGTCGAAGCGTTCGCTCAACTCGCGTTCGGTCGGCAGCGGCTCACCCTTGGGCTGACGGCCCGCCTTGATGTCGGCGATCAGCACCTCGGCGATGGCGTCGCTGCTGCTGCGTGGCGCGTCGATGACATCCGTTTCCCGCAAGGTTGAGGTCTCCCCAATGACCGCAGCGCTCATTTCCGAATTTTGGTATTACCAGAATCAACTCTTGTCAAACCTGATGAACCAGATGGACAAACATTAGGTGCCACATTACGAATTTGGTCAAACAACCCTGACCAACCCAAAGGCCGCGCCGATGTCGAAACCCCTGTCTGGAATGTATGCCGCCCTGATGTCCGCTTTTGACGATGACGGCGCGTTCAGCCCCGAACGGCAGTCGGCGTTGAACGCCTATGTCCTGCGGCAGGGGCTCAAAGGGCTCTATGTCGGCGGCAGCAGCGCGGAATCAGGCCTCATGGAAACCGAGGCGCTTCTGGAGCAGCAGGCGGTGGTTGCCCGCGATGCCAAGGGTTCCGGGGCGAGGCTGATCGCCCATGTGGGCGTGCCCGCGCTGGCCGATGCGCGCAAGCTGGCGCGGAATGCCAAGGCTTTGGGTTATGACGGGTTGTCGGCCCTGCCGCCCCATTCCTACCCGTTCAGCGACGGCGAAATCCTTGGCTACTACTCGGGTCTGGCCGCCGAGACCGACCTGCCGCTGATCGTCTACGAAGTGCCGATCCGCACCGGCCGCCCCCTGCCGCTGGAGCTGCTGGTCGACCTTCTGGACCTGCCCAATGTGGCGGGGATCAAGTTCACCTCGACCGACCTGTTCAAGCTGACGATGCTGCGCGCCAAGCGGCCGGACAGCACCTATTTCTTCGGCTTCGACGAGATCTATCTGTCGGCCGCCGCACTGGGCACCGATGGCGGGATCGGCACCACCTACAATATCCTTGGCCGGCTTTATGCCGCACTGCACGAGGCGGTTGGCGCGCGTGACCTCGACCGCGCCCGCGCGTTGCAGGAAGTGTCGGCCGAGTTCGTCACCGGCTTGCTGGATGTCGGTGTGCTGCCCGGCATGAAGGCCGCGCTGCGCGCCTGCGGGATCGAGTGCGGCCCGACCCGTGCGCCGCTCGCGTCCCGCGTGCCTGATGCCGAGGCGCGGATGCGGGAACTGGTTTCACGCCCGTCGGTGCGTGCCTGGCTGGTCTGAGCGGTCGGACCTGACTGAAATCTGTCCAATGGGCATCAAGCCCGCGGCCCTTTGGTGGTCGCGGCCCGCGGCTGATTGCCCGCAGTCGGACTGTCATATCTCTTTCGCCAATTTGTCACGCAGATGTCACGCAAGGATCATATCGGGCACCGGAACACATCAACTCCGGGGAACATCATGAAGACGCTCACCACCCTCACGTCCGTCGCCGCCCTGCTGCTGGCCGGGCCAGCCTTTGCCGAGTTCGCGCTCGATGCACGGTTCACCGATGCCGATGGCGACCTGATCGCCGACATCCCGACCGATCCGGCCCAGCTGGTCGATCCCTCGACCCTGATCTTTGCCTACACGCCCGTCGAAGACCCTGCCGTCTACGCTGAGGTTTGGCAGGGTTTCCTTGACCACATGGCCGAAGTGACCGGCCGCGAGGTGCAGTTCTTCCCGGTTCAGTCCAACGCCGCCCAGATCGAAGCCATGCGCGCTGGCCGTCTGCATGTCGCGGGCTTCAACACCGGGTCGAACCCGCTGGCCGTGGCCTGCGCGGGATTCCGCCCCTTCGCCATGATGGCGGCCGAGGACGGGTCTTTCGGCTATGAGATGGAAATCATCACCTACCCCGACAGCGGCATTGCAGCCATCGAGGATCTGCGTGGCAGCCAGTTGGCCTTCACCTCGGAAACCTCGAACTCGGGGTTCAAAGCACCCTCCGCCCTGCTCGAGGGCGAATTCGGCATGGTCGCCGGCACGGATTTCGAGCCGGTGTTCTCCGGCGCGCATGATGCCTCGATCCTTGGTGTGGCCAACCGCGATTACCCGGCCGCCGCCATTGCCAATTCGGTCATGGCCCGCATGGTCGAGCGCGAAGTGATCACCCCCGATCAGGTCGTGACGATCTACACCTCGCAGACCTTCCCGACCACGGGCTACGGCGTGGCGCACAACCTGACCCCTGAGCTGCAGGAGTCGATCCGCGAAGCCTTCTTCAGCTTCGATTGGGAAGGCAGCGCGCTGAGGCCGAATTCGCCAACTCCGGCGAAGCGCAGTTCATCCCGATCACCTTCCAGGAAGACTGGGCCGTGATCCGCCACGATCGACGAGGCTGACCGGCGTCGTCTACGAGTGCAACTGAGCCCTTATCTGTCATGATGACGCCACGGGCGGCCCCGCGCCGCCCGTGGGCTTTTGCACGAGAGGGTGCCTCGGATGCTGATGCTCGAAGGTCTGACCAAGACCTACAAGACCGGCGACGCCGCGCTGCGCGAGGTGTCGCTGACCGTGCCCAAGGGCCAGATCATGGGCCTGATCGGGCCGTCGGGCGCGGGCAAGTCCACGTTGATCCGCTGCATCAACCGGCTGGTGGAGCCAACGGGCGGCAAGGTGCTGCTGGGCGATGTGGATCTTGTCGGGCTGGGCAAGGCCGACCTGCGCCGCCAGCGCCGCCGGATCGGGATGATCTTTCAGGAATACGCGCTGGTCGAACGACTGACCGTGATGGAAAACGTCCTGTCGGGGCGGTTGGGCTATGTTCCGTTCTGGCGCAGCTTCCTGCGCAAATACCCCCCCGCCGACATCCAGCGCGCTTATCAGCTGCTCGACCGGGTGGGCCTAATGGAACATGCCGACAAACGCGCGGATGCATTGTCTGGCGGGCAGCGGCAACGTGTGGGCATCGCGCGCGCCCTTGCGCAAGACCCCGAATTGCTGCTGGTCGATGAACCGACCGCCAGCCTTGACCCCAAGACGTCACGCCAGATCATGCGTCTGCTGACGGAAATCTGCGTCGAACGTGGCCTGCCCGCCATCGTCAACATCCATGACGTGCCGCTGGCGCAGCAATTCATGCAGCGCATCGTAGGCCTGCGCGCGGGCCGCGTCGTGTTCGACGGACCACCCGACCTTTTGACACAGGACGCGCTGACGACGATCTATGGCGAGGAAGACTGGAACGCGATGCGCAGTGGCGACGAGGAACAGACCAGCGCCGAGGCTGACGCCCGGGACCGCATGGCGGCGCTGGCCCGATGAGCGCGCCGGCCTATCCCACCACTTGGCGCCGCCCGCCGCAGATCATCCGCGATCGGCGGTGGCGCATCGCCTTCCAGATCGGCGTCATGGTCTATCTGATCCTCGCCATCGGCTCGGTCGAGGTGAACTGGGCCCGGGTTTATGCCGGGCTTGAACGCGGTCAGCGCTTCGTCATGGGCTTTTTGCAGCCCGATTTCACCAGCCGCTGGCGCGACATCAGCCAGGGACTGATCGAAAGCCTGACCATGACGCTGACCTCGACCGTGGTGGGCGTCGCCATCTCCATCCCCATCGGCATCGGCGCGGCGCGCAACATTGCGCCGCGGTGGATCTATTACATCTGCCGAGGGATCATCGCCGTCAGCCGCGCGTTGCAGGAAATCATCATCGCGATCTTCTTCGTGGCGATGTTCGGCTTCGGCCCATTCGCGGGGTTCCTGACGCTCTCCTTTGCCACCATCGGGTTCATCGCCAAGCTGCTGGCCGATGACATCGAGGAAATCCAGGAAGCGCAGGCAGAGGCGGTGCGGGCCACCGGAGCGTCATGGTGGCAGGTGGTTAACTACGCCGTACAGCCGCAGGTGATGCCGCGCCTGATCGGCCTGTCGCTTTACCGGCTGGACATCAACTTCCGCGAAAGCGCCGTCATCGGCATCGTCGGCGCGGGGGGGATAGGGGCCACGCTCAACACCGCGATCGACCGTTATGAATACGACAGCGCGGGAGCGATCCTGCTGATCATCATCGCCATCGTCATGGTCGCAGAATACAGCTCCAGCTACCTGCGGAAGTTCCTCCAATGACCGAGATCACCCATTACAGTCAGGTCTGGTCCCACCGCACCCCGCGCGGGCGGCTCTTGCTCTGGGGCGGCTGGTTGGCGTTGGTGGCGCTGTTCGTCTGGTGCTGGCAGATCATGACGGAGCGCACGATCTGGGCCTTCGTCAGCGACGCGCCACGACAGGCGGCCGATATCGGCGGGCGCATGGTGCCACCGCGCTGGTCCTATCTGAACGAGTTGTGGGTGCCGCTGTGGGATACGCTCAACATGGCGACGCTGGGCACGCTGGGCGGGGTCATCATGGCCGTTCCGGTGGCCTTTCTGGCCGCGCGCAATACGACGCCTTCGGCCCTTTTCCTGCGGCCCGTCGCGCTTTTCATCATCGTTGCCTCACGCTCGATCAACTCGCTGATTTGGGCGCTTTTGCTGGTAGCCATCATCGGACCGGGCCTGCTGGCGGGCATCGTGGCCATCGCGCTGCGCTCCATCGGGTTCATCGGCAAGTTGCTTTATGAGGCGATCGAGGAAACCGACGCCTCCCAGATCGAGGCGATCGAGGCCACTGGGGCCAGCGGCGCGCAGGTGCTGTCCTACGGAATCGTCCCGCAGATCATGCCTGCCTTCTGGGGCATCACCGTGTTCCGCTGGGACATCAACATCCGCGAAAGCGCCATTCTCGGGCTGGTGGGCGCGGGGGGGATCGGGCTCAAGCTGCAGGCCTCGCTCAACACGCTGGCATGGAGCCAGGTCTCGGTGATCTTGTTGCTGATCCTCGCCACGGTCGTGCTCAGCGAATGGGTCTCGGCGAGGGTGCGCCATGCAATCATCTGAGGCCGCAAGGGCCCTTCGCGGCGCAAATATCTTTACGACCGCCCAAGGATCGGCAAACGTCTGCCGAGACGCGGGCAAACCCGCACCAGACGGTCAATGAACCGCCACACACCCAAAGGGAGAGAGACCAAGATGACCAAAAGATCCGTTCTGCTGGCAGCCACGGCCATCATGCTGGCACCGGCCGTTCCGGCCAGCGCGCAGGGCAACGAGCTTGTGCTCTACTGCTCGGTGCAGGAGGAATGGTGCCGCGCCATGTCCGAAGCGTTCCAGCGCGAAACCGGGATCAACGTGTTGATGACCCGCCGGTCCTCGGGCGAGACCTATGCCCAGATCGCCGCCGAAAGCGCGCAGCCGCGCGGCGATGTGTGGTGGGGCGGCACCGGTGACCCGCACCTGCAGGCCGCACAGGAAGGTCTGACCGAGGAATACCGCTCGGACCTGCTGTCGGAACTGCAGCCCTGGGCCGTGCAGCAGGCCGAAACCTCGGGCTACCGCACCGTCGGTATCTACGCGGGTGGTTTGGGCTTTGGCTACAATTCGGATCTCGTGACCGAAAACCCGCCCGCCTGCTGGGCCGATCTGCTCGATCCGCGGTTCGAGGATGACGTGCAGGTGGCGAACCCGAATTCCTCGGGCACGTCCTACACCATGCTCGCCACGATGGTGCAGCTGATGGGCGAGGAAGAGGCGTTCGAGTATTTGACCCAACTGCACAACAACATCAGCCAGTACACCCAGTCGGGCTCTGCCCCGATCCGGGCGGCGGCGACCGGCGAAACGGCCATCGGCATCGTGTTCATGCATGACGCCGTCGCCCAGACCGTGACAGGCGCGCCCATCGTGACCGTCGCGCCTTGCGAGGGCACGGGCTATGAGGTGGGCTCCATGTCGATCATCGCGGGCGGTCCGAACCCCGATGCCGCGCGCACCTTCTACGACTGGGCGCTGACGCCTGCCGCGCAGGATTTGGCGGCTACGGCTAACAGCTTCCAGATCCCGTCGAACCTAAACGCGACCACGCCCGACGCCGCCCCCCGGCTGGAAGATGTGAACCTGATCGACTACAACTTCGCCCTCTACGGGTCGAGCGAGGAACGCACCCGCCTGCTGCAGCGCTGGGATGCCGAAATCGGGTCGCTGCCGCAGTAACCGGCAGCGCATCCCGTGGGTCGATTTTCCCTGACATCCGACCGAGCCGGGCTTGCCTGGCTCGGTCTTCTGGCGGTCTCCTTGGCGCTTATGCCATGGTACAAGGGCCAAAGCCTGATGGCTGGGCCTACCGCCTCGGCGTTGGCCGAGGCGGTAGGCGGGCGCGGCTGGCTCTGGCCGCTGATCGCGGTCGCGGCTGGCCTATCCGTCGCCGCGCTGACGCGGGGCTGGCAACGGTCGACGCTCGCGCTGGGCCTGACGCTGGGTGCGCTGCTGCTGCTGGTCTGGCAGGGTTTTGCTGTGGGCTTGCGCGGCCCTTCCGCCGATTGGGTCGGCACGGTGTTTCCACAGGCCAGTGACGGTCAAACCGGTCTTGGCTGGGGCGGCTTTCTGGCCGGGATCGCACTGACGGGGCTTTTGTCGGACCTGTTCGCGTCGCGCGGTTTTTGCCGCGGGGAACGTTTCCCGGCCTTCTGCATCACGGCTATCGTCGCGCTTCTGACCCTGTTTGTCTTCTTCCCGATCCTGCGCCTTGGCATCGCGGCCTTCGTCGATCCCGACGGAGTGCTGGCGCTGGCCACCTTCTGGGCCCGGATTTCGGCGCCCGATCTTTGGGGCGTGGCCTGTTTCGTGGGTGCGGGGCGCTGCGGTGTCGTCACCAACACCGTGGTTCTGGGTGTGCTGTCGGCGTCCTTTGCGACCGCGTTGGGCCTTGCTCTGGCACTTTTGGTAAACCGCACCGATTTCCGGATGAAGCGGGCGCTTCGCGCCATTTCCATCCTGCCGATCATCACGCCCCCTTTTGTCGTGGGCGTCGCCATCATCTTGCTTTTCGGGCGCACAGGCCTTGTCACGGGCTTTGTCGCCGACCTGATGGAGGTGCGGCCGACCCGCTGGGTCTACGGCCTGCCGGGCATCTTGATCGCGCAGGTTCTGGCCTTTGCGCCCGTGACCTTCCTTGTCCTGCTGTCCACGCTCGAGGCGATCAATCCCACGCTGGAGGAAGCCTCGCGCACATTGGGCGCGCGATCCATGACCACCTTCCGCAAGATCACATGGCCGCTCTTGCGCCCCGGTCTTGCCGCTGCCTTCCTGCTGGCCTTCATCGAAAGCCTGGCCGATTTCGGCAACCCCATCGTGCTGGGTGGCGGCTACGAGGTGCTGTCGGTCAAGATCTTTTTCGCCGTCGTCGGCGCGCGCTATGACCTCGGCAATGCCGCGACGCTGGCGATGATTTTGCTCGCACTGACACTGATCGCGTTCTGGCTGCAGATGCGCTGGATGGGCAAGAAGAGCTACGTCACCGTCACCGGCAAATCCGATGCGGGCCTGACCGCGCCGCTGCCCCCGATCCTCAAGATCGCGGTTTTTGCCGTGGTCCTGCCTTGGGTCCTGTTCACGCTGGCGGTCTACATCATCATCGCCGCCAGGCGGCTTCGTCACCGATATCGGACGATGGGATCTGACGCCGACGCTCAGCCATCTGGTCACCGCCTTCCGCTTCGAGATCGCGGAGACGGGGCTGGAGTTCTACGGATCGGCCTGGGATTCGATGATCACGACGCTTTGGGTCGCGGGGCTGGCCGCACCGCTGACGACATTGGTGGGCATCCTGACCGCCTGGCTGGTCGCACGGCAGGATTTCGCGGGCCGCCGCGCGTTCGAGTTCGGCACCATGTTATCCTTTGCGGTTCCCGGCACCGTGGTGGGCGTGTCCTACGTCGCGGCCTTCAATGTGCCGCCTGTCGACATCACAGGAACGGCCGCCATCCTCATCATCTGCTTTGTCTTCCGCAACATGCCGGTGGGCATGCGTGCGGGATTGGCTGCGCTGGCCCAGATCGACAAGTCGATGGAGGAGGCGTCGCAGACCATGGGCGCGGGTGGCGCCACGACGCTGCGCCGCGTGGTCTTGCCGCTGATCCGGCCTGCGGTCTTTACCGCGCTGGTCTATTCCTTCGTCACGGCGATGACGGCGGTATCGGCCGTGATCTTCCTTGTCTCGGCGCGGCACAACATGGCGACGGCCTATATCATGGGCCGGGTCGAGGCCGGGGAATACGCGCTCGCCATCGCCTATTCGGCGGTGCTGATGATCGTGATGATCTTGTGCGTCGCGCTGATCCAGTTGGCCGTGGGCACGCGCAAGTTGGGCCGAAGGCAGGAATTGCAGGGCCGCCCGGCAGTGGACCCGGCGGAATGAAGGACGGGCAATGACCGAGACGGCCATCGAATTCGTGAATGTGCTCAAGCGCTACGGCAGCGCCGTGGCCGTCGACCGCATGAGCTTTTCCATCACCAAGGGGGAGCTTGTGACCTTTCTCGGTCCCTCGGGCTGCGGCAAGACCACGTCGCTGCGCCTGATCGCGGGGCTGGAACTGCCGACCGAGGGGCAGGTCAAGATCGCTTACCGCGACGTCAGCCGCGACCCCGCGTCGGAACGCAACGTCGGCATGGTGTTCCAGTCCTACGCGCTGTTTCCGCATATGAGCGTGCTCGACAACGTGTCCTATGGCCCGACGATCCGCGGCGTGCCGAAGCTTGAGGCGCGCGACCGGGCACGTGCCATCCTCGATCAGGTAGGGCTTGCGGGCTACGAGGCGCGACTGCCCTCGGAACTGTCGGGCGGCCAGCAGCAGCGTGTCGCGGTGGCCCGCGCCATCGTGCAGCAGCCCGATGTGCTGTTGTTCGACGAGCCGCTCTCCAATGTCGACGCCAAACTCCGCCGCAAGGTGCGCGCCGAAATCCGCGAGTTGCAGCAGCGCTTTGGCCTGACTGCCGTCTATGTGACCCATGATCAGGAAGAGGCGCTGGCGGTATCTGACCGGATCGTGGTGATGCGCATGGGCCAGATCGCCCAGATCGGCACGCCCGCAGAACTCTACGAACAGCCCGCTTCTTCCTTTGTCGCGGATTTCATCGGCGATGCGAACCTGATCGAGGGCAAGGTTGCGTCCGGAACCTTCCACGCCGCCCATCTGGCCCTGCCGGTCGCGGCCGAGGATGGCATCGTCACCGCCACGATCCGGCCCGAACGCATCCGTCTGGCACCCGGTGGCATCGCCACGATCCGGTCCGCGAGCTATCTGGGCAGCCGGATGGAATACGTCGTGCAGGACGAAAACCTCGAATTCCTCGTGTCTCGCCCGATTTCCGAACCGCGCCTGACCGCAGGCGACACTGTCGATCTGCAGATCGACCCCGCCGACCTTGTCCTTGTCCGCTGAAAGACCCTTTCGATGACCGACCCGATCGCTGCCCGTGCAACCCTCGCATCAAGCCTTGCGCAAAGGGCCGGACAGCTCGCGCTCGACTATTACCGCCGCCGCGACAGTCTCGAGATCGAGATCAAGGACGGTGCGCTCGACCTTGTGTCCATCGCCGACCGCGCGGTCGAGGACATGATCCGGGCCGGGATCGCCGCAGCCTTTCCCGATGACGCCATTCTGGGCGAGGAGGGCGGTGCGATGGCCGGGCTCTCGGGCCTGACTTGGGTGATCGACCCCATCGACGGTACCGTGCCCTTCCTGATGGGCCTGCCGCATTGGTGTGTGGTGATCGCCCTGATCGAAGGGTCTGAGACGCATCTGGGCGTGATCGACGTGCCGATGGCGGGCGAACATTTCGCGACGCGTGCGGGCGCGGGTGTCACGCTGGACGGGAAGCGCCTGTCGCTCGACCCGACGCGGCGGATCGATCAGGGCCTTGTCGCGGTCGGTGCCTCCAACCGGTCCGAACCCGAACCGATCGTGGGCATCATCCAAGGGTTGATGCAGGCAGGCGGCATGTTCTACCGCAACGGGTCAGGCGCCAACATGCTGGCCAATGTCGCGGCGGGCTCGACTTGCCGCCTATGTCGAGCCGGCTGATGAACCCGTGGGACAGTCTGGCGGGGCTCTTGATGATCCGTGAGGCTGGCGGGGTGACCTATCCCTATCCGGCCGATGCGACGCTTGGCCTGACGCTCGGGGCCGCGCCGGGGGTTTGGGATGATCTGCTGGCGATCGTGACGCACCAGTATCCCGAGGGTCTGCCCCAGCCGCAACGGTAGGGGCAAACCGCCGGGGTCAGCGGGGCAGCTCCCGCATCGCGAGGAAATCCCGGATGTCGAGCTTGTCCTTTTCGTCCATCGAGACATAGACCAGCGCCATGTTGGTGCGTTCGCGGATCATGGAGCCCGGAAACGGCAGGTAGCTCAATTCCCGCGTGCCGAAGGACGGCGAGGCGGTGCCGACCTGCCATTCGGTTTTCAACTCTACATCCACCAGTTTCAGCGTGCTGGCCCCCGCCTTGCCCGGCCGTTCCAGCGGCACACCCGCGAGCCGCAGATAGGCGGCCTTGTCGGCGGCGGTCACGAAACCGTCGATGAATTGCGCGGTCAGGATCTGCAGGTCGGCGGCCGCATCCTCGGGCGTCAGGTGGGAATGAAGATGGTCGGCGTGGCCGTGGCTGTGGTTGTGGTCATGCGGGTGGTGGTGGTGATGCCCGTCGTGGTGATGGTGATCATGGGGCATTGGACCACCTCCGCCCGGTGAATTCGCCATGCGGGATGGTCACGGGCTTGTCGATATGGCGCTTGTGCGCGCCCATCTTGCCCGCCGCCACCATCGAGCCCAGCACATCCACGATCACCCGCGTTCCCATCAGCGCCGTGATGTCGGAGGTGTCGTAGGGCGGCGAGACCTCGACCAGTTCCATGCCGCACAGCCCCTCGGCCGCGACCTTGGAGGCGAGCGCCAAGGCTTCGCGCGGCAGGAAGCCGCCGGGTTCGGGCCAGCCGGTGCCGGGCACGAAACCGCAATCGATGCTGTCGATGTCAAAGGACATGTAGACCATGTCGACTCCATCCCATGCCATTTCCAGCGCCATCTCGGCGGTGCGGTCCACGCCCATCTTTTCCATGTCGGACATGGTGATGATGTTGGTCTCACGCTCGCGCGCGACCTTCACCGCCTCGCGCGGGACCTGCCAGCCGCCGATGCCGACCTGCACGAGGTTTTTCGCGGGCACGTTGGGCAGGAGGGTCGAATGGAACCACGGCGTCGTGTGCATCCGTTCATCCAGATCCTTTTCCTGAATGTCGGCGTGCCGGTCGAAATGCACGATCCCGATTTTCTTCGACGTGCATTCCGCGATGCCGCGCACGCAGGGAAAGCCGATGGAATGATCGCCCCCGATCATGATCGGGAAGCTGCCCGAACTGAACACATGGGAGACCGCGCGGCTGATCTGGTCGAAGCTTTTTTCCAGATTGGCGGGGATGGTGAAGACATCGCCCGCGTCGCAGAGCGTCATCTGTTCGCGCAGGTCGACGGCCAGTTCGTAGTTGTAGGGCGTGTAAAGCGCGCTGATCTTGCGCAGACCCTGCGGGCCGAAGCGGGTGCCGGGGCGATAGGTGGTGCCGCCGTCGAAGGGGATGCCAAGGACGGTGGCGTCGTAATGCTTCACCTCGGTCACATCCTCGGCGTAGGGCGCTTTGAGGAAGGTGTTGATGCCCGCGTAATGGGGCAGCTCGCCGCGTGCGAAGGTCGGGATCGACTTGTCGTCGATGCTGTCGGCCCCGGTCAGCCCCATGCGCAGCGCCCAGCGGCGTTCCTCGTCCCAGCGGTCGCCGGGAATGTCGGCCTCGGCCTGCATGGCGCGCCAGCCGCGCAGTTTCGTCAGGTCGGGGTGATGCGCGCGACGGTCACGGCGCGGCGCATCCGCCGGGCTATGCGGCCGGCTGCGCCTCGGTGTCAGGAAGTCCATCTTGGTCCTCTTGCAGTTGATAGGGTATGCCGCCGTTCCTTGCGTCGAAATCATAGGTGATCGTCGCACCATAGGCGGCGGGGTCGTGGGGGTCCCAGCGGGTCTTGTCGAAGACGATGACGCGGTCACCCAGCTTGAAGGCCTCGCGCAGGTCATGGGTGACCATGAAGACAGTCATCTTTGTCTCGGCCCGCAGGTCGGTCAGGAAGGCGTGCATCTGGTCCCGCGTGCCGGGATCAAGCGCGCCGAAAGGTTCGTCGAGCAGCAGGATACGCGGTTTCGCAGCCAGCGCCTGCGCGATGGCAAGGCGCTGCTGCATGCCGCCCGACAGCGCGGACGGGTATTGGTGAGCAACATGGGCCAGCCCGATCCGGTCGAGCGTCGCATCGGCCCGCGCACGGGCGGCGCGGCGGGCGGGGCCGAACAGGCGGCCGAGAGGGCGCGACAAACCTTCGGCGGCCACGATGTTGTCGCGCACGGTGAGGTGTGGAAAGACCGAATAGCGCTGGAACACGATCCCGCGTGAACGGTTGGGCTCGCCTTTCAACGGCTGGCCGTCGACCGTGATCTGCCCGCGCGTGGGGCGTTCCTGATCCAGCAGGAGGCGCAGAAAAGTGGACTTGCCGCAGCCCGAGGCCCCGACGACGGAGATGAATTCGCCCTCAGCGACCGAGAGCGACACCCGTTCGAGGATCGGGCGCGCGCCGTAGCTTTGAAAGATGCCATCGACCTGAACCAGCGTCATCCCCGCGCCTCCGCCCAAGGGAACAGCCACCGCGACAGGCGGGCCAGCCCCCAGTCGATCAGAAAGGCAAGGATGGTGATCCAGGCCACATAGGTCAGGATCACATCCATCGCGAGGAAGCGGCGGACCAGGAACACGCGGTAGCCAAGGCCGCTGTCTGAAGCGACTGCTTCGGCAGCGATCAAGAACAGCCATGCAGGACCAAGCGACAGGCGTATCGCCGAGATCAGGCGCGGCATGATCTGCGGCAGCGCGACCGAGAGCGCTATGGCCAGCGTGGAGGCGCCCAGCGTCTGCGCCTTGACCAGTTGTTCTTGCGGCAATTCCAGCGTGCGCGCCGTGAGGTCGCGGATGAGGAACGGCGTGATGCCGATGGCGATCAGCGCGATTTTGGCGGCATCGCCCACGCCCAGCGTGATGAACAGGATGGGCAGCACCGCAAGCGGCGGGATCATCGAGACGACAGCGACGAAACCCTGCAGGCTGGACCGGATCAGCGGGATCAGCCCTATAGCCACCCCCAGCACCAGCCCCAACAACGCGGCGATGCCAACGCCCGCCGCCAGAAGCGACAGGCTGGACAGCGTATCGCCCCAGAACAAGATCTCGCCCGACCGGCGATCTTCCTCGGTCAGAAGGCGCCACGCGGTGCTGCCCAACGTGGCGAAGGAGGGCAGGATGCGGTCCTGCGGGTTCTCGGCCAGCCGCGCAGCCGAGGCAGAGGCATAGGCGAGAGCCACCAGCACGAAGGGCAGGGCCGCCAGTGCCACGCGCCCGATGGGGCCGGGATATCGGTTGATCAGCCGCATGGCCCGGACCCCGCCCGCCCGCCGTTACAGCGCGCCGTCGGCTGCCATCTGCATGAAGGAGGGATCGAAGCGCAGACGGACATTGGCCGGATCGCCCGTCACCACGCCGCCGGGATATTCCACGCCGACGAAATCGGCGCTGGGCGCGCCTTCGCCAAGGATGCCGCGCTCGAACAGGAATTCGGCGACGCTCACCATCGTCTCGGGCAAGGCCGGGCTTTCGACAAAGGCCACCGCATCGGCAGGGTTCCAGAACATCTGGGTCGAGGCTAGTTGCGCGTCATAGCCTGCCAGATCGGTCCCCGAGGCTTCGGCCATGGCGGTGCGGGCGGCGATCCCCTCGGGCGTGTCCGACGACATCAGCGTCATTAGTTCATACCAAGCCCCCACCAGCGCACGGCCGAAATCGGGGTTGGCCTGCAGCACCTCGGTGTTGACCACCATCATGTCGATGATCTCTCCGGGGATGTCTGCCGAGGTGAACAGGATATTGGCCTCGGGGCTTTCCGCGATGGTCGAGACAAGCGGGTTCCATGTGACGACGGCCTGCACGTCAGCAGTGGCGAAAGCCGCGATCATGTCGGCGTCGGATGTGTTGATGACGCCCGCGAGGTCACGCTCCTCCAGCCCCACACTCTCCAGCGCGCGGGCCAGCAGGTAATGGGAGACGGAAAGCTCCACGAGGTTCACGGGCATGCCGGCAAGGCTGTCCAGAGTCCCCTCGCCCTTGAGGATCACCGCGTCGTTGCCGTTGGAGAAATCACCGACGATCAGCGCCGTGGTGTCGATGCCCGAGCCCGCCGGGATCGACAGCGTGTCCATGTTGGTGGCTGAAACGCCGTCGAATTCGCCCGCGGCATAGAGGTTGATCGATTCAACGTAGTCGTTGATCTGCACGATATCGACGGTGATGCCGTAGCGATCGGCCCAGGCATCCATGATGCCGCTTTCCTCGAGATAGCCCCAGGGCATCCAGCCGACATAGATCGACCATGCGACGGAAAACTCAGTGCGCTCCTGCGCAGTGGCAAGGCCTGCGGACAGGGTCAGGGCAAGGGCGGTGGTCGCGGCGAGGGTTGTTTTCGTCAACTTCGGGTCCTCCGACAGGATGATGGCAGACGTCCGACCGAAGAAAGCGACGTTCGAGGGGAGCGGCCGAACAAGATGCGCAGTGCTCTCCCGGGATTTTGGCCCGCCGTGTACCGCGCCGGAATTTGCCGACACGGCCGCATTTCTCGGACCAGACCCCGAACCCGGGCGGAACCCTAAATGCTCTGCGCACCTATAGGCTGCATGGCACGGGGGGATGGGTCAAAAGCGTTTGGATGTCGGCCGGACCGATGTTGAAAATCGTAGGCTTTGTGGGCTTGCACGCAATCTTGTGCTTGGAAATTGAGCGCTGCGGTGACGGAGGGCCGCCTGCAAGGGGCAGCCCGGCCATGGTCGGAGGGCTTGAAGGTCGATTCTTCCAGAGCGCGCCGCGCATAAGAGCTTGCGGGTTCGTGCCGCGAAAGGATATTTTCACGGCCATGTCGCCCGCGCCAAAGACCTCGTTTCTGACCCGCATTCGCAAGGCGACGCCGGAATTTCATCCCAGCGAAAAGCGCCTTGCCGACGCCATCGTGCATTTCCCCGGCCAATTGGCCGGCTACACCGCTACGGAAATCGCCAAGCTTGCAGGTGTGTCCAATGCCACTGTGACCCGCTTTGTGCGCAAGATCGGCTATGCGTCTTTCGAAGAGGCGCGCCAGGCGGTGCGGGCAGAACAGGTCGCGGGAACTGCACTGTTCCGGGTCGGGGGCGACGGCCCATCCTCGCAAGGACAGGTGGCGCGACACCTCGCACAGTGCCACGGCAACCTCGAGCAAAGCCTCGCGGCCCTCGATGACGCCCAGATCGCGGGCCTCGTGTCGGCCATGGTGGATGCGCGCCGGCTTTGGGTGGTGGGGTTTCGGGCCGGTCAGGGCTTTGCGCGATATCTCGCATGGCAGGTGATGCAGGTCCGGGGCGACGTCGTGACCTTGCCGCGTGACGGCGAGACGCTGGCCGAAAGCCTTGCGGGGATCGGACCCGGCGATTGTGTGATCGTGTTCGCCCTGCGCCGTCCGCCACGTCAGCTTGAGCCGGTGCTGCGGCAGATCTCCGGCTCGGGCGCCGATGTTGCCCTGATCGGCGATCTGGCCGACTTGCGCGCCATCCCGGGCCGCTGGCATCTGCCGTGCAGCACCATCGGCACCGGCGCTTTGTTCGACCATGTTGGGGTCATGGCGATCTGCGGTCTTCTGGCCTCGGCGACGATCGATCGGTCGGGCACGACCGGTCGCGCACGGCTGAGTGCCATCGAAACCATCCACGACTCGCTCGACGAGATCTGATCGTCGGATCTTCGCGCAACGCGCGGCCTGCTTGGTCACACAGCCCTGATTCCTGCCCGTTTCTTGAGCGCTTGCGAAACGTGGTGCCCTTTCCGTCATGAAAATTCATTTTCATAGTGACGCCCACGAGAAAAATATCTTGCGTGACCTCGCATGGTGTCCCCCATCTTCCCTTGGAAAGGATCGAGAAATGACTCTCCTGAGAAAAACGCTTTTCATCGCGGCGGCCAGCGTCGCCATTCCAGTCGCGGCGTCGGCGCAGACCGTCCTTCAGATCAACTCGTCGCTGCCCGACGGGTCTTTCGCACATGTCTTCTTGCAAGAATTCGAATCCCGCCTCGAGGCCGCCACCGAAGGCGCGATCGATGTGCAGATCTTCATGTCGAACACGCTCGGATCCGAGGAAGACGTGCTTCAGGGCCTCGGCCTTGGCACGCATCACGCTTCGCTTTCGGCCTCTGCCATCGCGCAGATCAATTCGCGCACCGCGATCTTCGACCTTCCCTACCTGTTCGAGGATCGCGCTGCGGTGCAGACCTTTGCCGCCAGCCCGGCTGGCGAGATGATGGCCGCGGGTTTCGACGGCACCGGCATGGTGCTGGCCGCGATGTGGGACAACGGGTTCCGCCAGATCACCAATGACGTGCGTCCCATCGTGGTGCCCGCCGATCTGGAAGGCCTCAAGATCCGCACTCCCACCAGCCGCCAGCGCGTCGAGATGTTCAACACGTTGGGTGCGAACGCCACCCCGCTGTCCTTTGGCGAGGTCTATTCCGCGCTCGATCAAGGCGTGATCGACGGGCAGGAAAACCCGGCCGAGATCGTGGAAAGCGCGCGCCTCTATGAGGTGCAGGATTACATGTCGCTGTCCAACCACGTCTACCTGCCGACGTTCCTGGTGTTCGGTGAACCCTTCTTGAACGGGCTCGACCCTGCCCTGCGCGACACCGTGATGACCGTCGCGGCCGAGCTTGCGCCCTGGACCTTTGACTGGGGCACCGAAACCGACGCCCGCGTGATCGCCGAGCTTGGGGATCGGATCGCCATCAACGAGGTCGATTTCGCCGCGTTTCAGGCTGCTGCAGCACCGCTTTACGAAAGCCCGACCTTCGTTGACGTGATCGGCGCTGACATGATCGCGGCGACCCGCGCGGCGCTTGGTATCGAGTGATGCGACAGGAGCACCCGGTCATGACCACCCTCACAGCCCTCATCGCCCGCCTCGACCTGTGGCTGACGCGCGCGCTGGACGCGGCGGTGATCGGTCTGGCCGGGTTGCTCTTCGTGCTGCTCAACATCGCGGTCGTCAGCCGCTTCGTGTTGAACAGTTCCGTCTCGTGGTCCGAGGAATTGCCGGCCCATGTGCTGGCCGCGCTCACCTTCATTGGCGCGGCCTACCTGACCCGCACGTCGGAACATCTGGGGTTCGATGCGGTGGTGCGTATCTTGCCGCCGGGGGTGAAGCGCGCAGTGATGGCGGGCAACCTTATCCTGATCGCGGCATTCGGCGCGCTGCTGGCCTGGTATGGCGGGATCGCTGCGGCCAGTTTCGGCAGCCGGATGTTGATCTCGGTCGATCTGCCTATGGCGCTGTTTCGCTACACGATGCCGGTTGGCGGTGCCTTGATCGCGCTCATCAGTGTCATCCGACTGGCCGGTCTTTTGACCGGGCAGGTCCATCCTGACGACCTCTTGCCGGAAAGCGACGCCTGATGTTCCTGGAACCCGGCTGGATCATCCTGATCCTACTTGTAACGCTGTTGATCGCGGGCCTGCCCATCGCTTTCGTGCTGGGCATAACGGCTGCGACGCTGATCATCCTTGATCCGGCGGTCGTTCCGCAGATCATCGGCCTGATCCCCTTTGGCGGGGCGAACAACTATCTGCTCGTCGCAGCCCTGCTGTTCATGATCGCGGGCGAGGTGATGAACCAAGGCCGCATCGCGGAAAAGCTGATCGCCTTCGCCTCCAGCCTCGTGGGGCATATCCGGGTGGACTTGCGCATGTCAACATCCTGACATCGCTGTTCTTTTCCGAAATCTCGGGCACGGCCACTTCGGACGCCGCCGCCATCGGATCGGTGATGATCCCGCAGATGAAGAAACGCGGCTACCCCGCCGCCTTCGCCGCTGCCGTCACCTCGACCTCGGCCACGATGGCGATCATCGTGCCGCCGTCGCTGAACCTGATCCTCTATGCCTATGTTGCGAACGCTTCAATTGCCGAACTATTCGCCGCCGGTATCCTGCCCGGCATCCTTGTCTGCGGGCTGCTCATGGGGACGGCCTACATCATTTCCGTCCGCAAGGGCTATCCGACCGAGGGTGAGTTCCGCTTCAAGCGCGTGCTTGAAACCGGCAAGGATGCCGCCATCCCGCTGACGCTGCCGATCTTGATCCTCGTGGGCATTCTGGGCGGCATCTTCACCGCGACGGAAGCCGGCGCCATCGCGGCCTTCTGGTCGATCATGCTGGCGGCGTTTCTCTACCGCACGATCCGGCTGGGCACATTGCTGGATACGTTCCGCGTGGCGGGCAAGCGCAGCGCGATGCTGATGTTCATCGTCGCGACCTCGACGCTTCTGGGCTGGTATCATGACCAACCAGCAGATCCCGCAGGACCATCGCGCAGGCGATCTTGGGGCTCTCCGACAATTACTGGGTGGTTCTGCTGGCGATCAACGTCTTCTTCTTGCTGGCGGGCACGCATCATCCACGGCACGCCCGCGATCCTGATGCTGGTGCCGATCTTCTTGCCGCTGGCCGATCAACTGGGCATCGACCGGGTGCATTTCGGCCTGATCCTGACCATCAACCTCGGCATCGGGCAGCAAACGCCGCCGGTGGCCTCGGTGGTGCTGATCACCTGCGCCATCGCCAAGATCTCCATCGCCAAGATCATCCCCTCGCTGATGGCTTTCATCGGCGCGATGCTGGTGGCGCTGATCCTGGTCAACCTCTTCCCCGCCATCGTGCTGTGGCTGCCCTCGGTCATCTTGTGATGCGGCTGTTGATCGTGAACCCCAACACCTCGCCCGGTGTGACAGCGCGCATCGATGGCGCCGCGCAGGCGGTGGCGCATCCGGGCGACCGCTTCACCACCGTGCCCGCGGCGTTCGGACCATCCCTGATCGTGACCGAGGAAGACGGGCGGGCGGCTGTGGCCGGGGTGCTCGCGGCGATCGCGCAGCACGAAGGCGACTTTGACGGGATCGTGCTCGCCTCCTTCGGGGACACCGGCGCGCCCGAGGTCCGGGCGGCGCATGCGCATCTGCCGGTCATCGGCATCGCCGAGGCCGCCTTTGCCGAGGTTCGGCGCAGGGGCGGCCCCTTTGCCATCGTCACCTTCGCCCCCGAGGTCGCCGCGCCCTTGCATCACAAGTCGCATGAGCATGGCGTACTCGATCAACTTGTCGGGATCGTCAGCCCCCCTGGTCCCTTGCGGCATGACCCTGCGGATGTGGCTGATAGTCTTGGTCTGGCGATCCTCGATCTGTGCCGGGCTTGCGCCGTCGATGGTGCGCAAAGCGTGGTTCTGGGCGGTGGCCCCCTTGCCGGATTGGCGCATCGGCTACAGGATCGCTGCCCGATCCCGGTCATCGACGGCACGCAAGCCGCCGTGCGGCAACTACGGGACGCCTGCGGAAACTAGGGCCGCCATCGTCCTTGCAGGCTCGCCAAGGGCCCCTTGTGGCACACGCCTGTCCCAATCGCCTCCTTGCGCGCGGCCCGACGCTCGGACAAACTTGCCCGGCCCGAGGACGCAACGCGCAGCGTGCCTTCGGCAGACACGGGCAAGCCGGGGGAGGGGCGAGGTCGTGCCATTGGACTATTCACACAATGCATGGCTGGTGCTCGCGTCCTTCGCCATCGCACTGATGGCGGGCTTCACGGGCCTTTCCATGGCCCGCGGCCTGTCGCGCGTGCCGGCTGGGCCAGCGCAAGCTGCGCGTTGCGCTCTCCGCCATCGTACTGGGCGGCGGCATCTGGTCGATGCATTTCGTCGCCATGCTGGGCCTGCAACTGCCGATCCTGTTCTTCTATGATCCGCTGATCACGCTGATCTCGGCGCTCTTGGGCATCCTTGTGGTGGGTCTGGGCCTGATCATCCTGCATTTCCGCAAACGCACGCCCGCGCGGATCACCGCCGCGGGTCTGGTGGTGGGCACTGGCATTCTGGGGATGCACTACACCGGCATGGCGGGCATGCAGGCCTGTGTGGCAGAATACACCATGGGCGGCATCGTGATCTCGGTCACCATCTCGTTGGTGCTGGCCACTTTGGCCGTCTGGATCGCCTATTGGGACAGGACGCGGCGCAATGTGGTGCTGGGCACTTTGTGTTTCGCGCTGGCGGTCGTGGCGCTGCATTACATCGCCATCTGGAACACCAGTTTTTTGGAGGCACCGCTGCCCGAGTTCGACCTTATCCTCGGAAACGAGGCGCTGGCCATCGTGGTGACGCTGGCGGCCTTCCTTATCTGCGGCGCCTTCCTGTTGGCGGGCGCCACCTTTTTCCCGGAAACCCCCGAGGCCGAGGCGGTCGCGCCCCAAGACGGGGTGGTGCCCGTCACGCCTGCGCCCGAGGTGGAGACGCCCGAGCCCGCCCGCCGCTTGCAACCGGTGCCTTATGAACGCGATGGCCGCACGCTCTTTGCCGAGCCTGCCTCCATCGCGGCCTTCCGGGCCGAGGGGCATTACACGATTCTCTATCGCGGGGCCGAGCGTGTGTTCTGCCCCTGGTCGATATCCGAGGCGGAAAAGCGGCTGGACGGCACCGATTTCCTGCGCGTGCACCGCAGTTACCTGATCAATCCCGCCCATGTGACAGGGTTCGAGCGGCTCAAGGACAGCGGCGTGGTCTACTTCGACGGCGTCGCGGCCTTGGGCAAAGTCCCCGTCAGCCGCTCACGTCTGACCGAGGTGCGCGACCTGCTGGGATTGTGAAATCGCATCTCGTGCAACCATTTCGCATTTCGTGAACTGCGCCGCTCGCGTCGTTCATTTCCGCCTCGCACCCCGCACACCGCCGCATACAGATGAGGAAGGTGCGTCAATAGCGCGCACAAGGGAGGAAGACATGATACCTGCACGGTTCGAGTACCATCGACCGGCAGACGTGGCGTCCGCGATCGCTCTCCTGTCGGAGCATGGCGACGAGGCGCGCGTTCTTGCCGGTGGCCACAGCCTTATCCCGATGATGAAACTCCGCATGGCGGCGATTTCGCATCTGGTCGATCTTCAGGACATCAAGGATCTGTCCGGCATCCGCATCGAGGGCGGGCGCGTCACGATCGGCGCGATGACCACGCAGCACGATCTGATCGTGGATGACGGGCTGGCCGCAGCCGCGCCGATCCTGCGCGAAGCCGCGCTGCAGATCGCCGATCCGCAGGTGCGCTATATGGGCACCGTGGGTGGCAATGTCGCCAATGGCGATCCGGGCAACGACATGCCGGGCCTGATGCAGTGTCTCGATGCGGTGCTGCATCTTGTCGGGCCCGACGGCAGCCGCGAGGTCGCCGCGCGCGACTATTACGAGGCGGCCTACATGACCGCGCGCGCCGACGACGAGATCCTCACCGCAATCTCCTTCGAAGTGAATACGGGCGGCTTTGCCTATGAAAAGCAGAAACGCAAGATCGGTGACTATGCGACTGCCGCCTGCGCGGCGCTGGTCACGATGGAAGGCGGGCGCTGCACCGCAGCCTCCATCGCCATGACCAACCTTGCCGATACGCCGATCTGGTCCGAGGAGGCGGGCGCGGCGCTGGTCGGCACGAGCTGCGACACGGCGGCCATCGACGCGGCCGTGGCTGCCGCCACAGGCGCCATCGACCCGACCGAGGACAACCGCGGCCCCGTCGCCTTCAAGATGCACGTGGCCGCCATCATCATCCGCCGCGCCATCGCGCGCGCCGTCAGCCGCGCCTGAGGAGGACGCCAGCCATGGGCAAGCACCATTACCAGATCACCGTGAACGGCGAGGCCAAGGATATTCTGGCCGAACCGCGCGAGCTTTTGATCCACACGCTGCGCGAGCAGCTCAACATCACCGGCCCGCATGTCGGCTGCGAGACCAGCCATTGCGGCGCCTGCACCGTCGATATCGACGGGCGATCGATCAAGGCCTGCACCGTCTTCACCGCACAAGTCGCGGGCAAGGAGATCACCACCGTCGAGGGGCTTGGCGAACCCGGCAAGCTCCATATCCTGCAGGAGATGTTCAAGGAACATCACGGGCTGCAGTGCGGCTATTGTACGCCGGGCATGATCACCCGCGCGCACAGGTTGCTTCAGGAAATCCCGAACCCGACCGAGGAAGAGGTACGTTTCGGCATCGCCGGCAACCTCTGCCGCTGCACGGGTTACCAGAACATCGTGAAGTCCATTCTCGCCGCCGCAGCGGTGATGAATGCCAGCCAGGAGGCCGCGGAATGACCGACCAGACCCCGATCAGCCGCGAGGACCGCGTCGAGAAGCTGAAAGGCGTGGGTTCCCAGCGCAAGCGCGTCGAGGATGCGCGCTTCACCCAAGGCAAGGGCAATTATGTCGACGACATCAAGATGCCCGGCATGCTGTTTGGTGATTTCGTCCGGAGCCCCTATGCCCATGCCCGCGTCGTGTCGATCAACAAGGACGCGGCGCTGAAGGTGCCGGGCGTGCTGGCCGTGCTGACCGCCGAAGATCTGGCGCCGCTTGGCCTGCACTGGATGCCGACTCTTGCTGGCGACAAGCAGATGGTGCTGGCCGATGGCAAGGTGTTGTTTCAAGGGCAGGAAGTGGCCTTCGTCGTCGCGACCGACCGCTACGCCGCCGCCGACGGGATCGAAGCCGTCGAGGTCGAATACTCTGAGCTGCCCGTCGTCGTGGACCCGTTCAAGGCGCTGCTGCCGGACGCACCCGTGCTGCGCGAAGACCTCGAAGGCAAGATGGTGGGCGCGCATGGCCCGCGGAAACATCACAACCACATCTTCACCTGGGAACAGGGCGACAAGGACGCGACCGAAGCCGTTCTGGCCGGGGCCGATGTGGTGGCCGAGGAAATGGTCTATTACCACCGCACCCATCCCTGCCCGCTGGAACCCTGCGGCTGCGTGGCCAGCATGGACAAGGTGAACGGCAAGCTGACGCTTTATGGAACGTTCCAGGCGCCCCATGCGATCCGCACCGTGGTCTCGCTGATCTCGGGCATCGAGGAACACAACATCCGCGTCATCAGCCCCGACATCGGCGGCGGTTTCGGCAACAAGGTCGGAGCCTATCCGGGATATGTCTGCTCGGTCGTGGCCTCCATCGTCACCGGCAAGCCGGTGAAATGGATCGAGGACCGGATGGACAACCTGATGACCACCGCCTTTGCCCGCGACTACTGGATGAAGGGCAAGATCGCGGCCACAAAAGAGGGCAAGATCACCGGCCTCTGGTGCCATGTAACGGCCGACCATGGCGGGTTCGACGCCTGCGCCGACCCGACCAAGTTCCCGGCGGGGTTCTTCAACATCTGCACCGGGTCTTATGACATCCCGACCGCCTATCTGGCCGTCGATGGTGTCTACACCAACAAGGCACCGGGTGGTGTGGCCTATCGCTGTTCCTTCCGCGTGACGGAAGCGGCCTATTTCATCGAGCGGATGGTCGAGATCCTCGCCATCGAGCTGGGGATGGATGCGGCGGAACTGCGGCGGATCAACTTCATCAAGGCCGACCAGTTCCCCTATCAGTCCGCACTGGGCTGGGAATACGACAGCGGCGACTATCACACCGCCTGGGACAAGGCGCTGGCCGCCGTCGATTACGAGGGGCTGCGCAAGGAACAGGCCGAGCGGGTCGAGGCCTTCAAGCGGGGCGAGACGCGCAAGCTCCTGGGCATCGGCCTCACGCATTTCACTGAGATCGTGGGGGCGGGGCCGGTCAAGAACTGCGACATCCTTGGACTGGGCATGTTTGACTCGTGTGAAATCCGCATCCACCCCACCGGGTCGGCCATCGCGCGGCTGGGAACCATCTCGCAGGGCCAGGGGCATGCGACGACCTTTGCCCAGATCCTCGCCAGCGAGATCGGCTTGCCTGCGGACAGCATCACGGTCGAGGAAGGCGATACCGACACCGCGCCCTATGGTCTTGGCACCTACGGCTCCCGCTCGACCCCCGTGGCAGGTGCTGCCACGGCGATGGCCGGGCGCAAGATCCGCGCCAAGGCGCAGATGATCGCGGCCTACCTGCTCGAGGTCCACGACAACGATCTGGAATGGGACGTGGACCGTTTCGTGGTCAAGGGCGCGCCCGAGCGCTTCAAGACCATGAAGGAAATCGCCTTCGCCTCCTACAATCAGGCGATCCCGGGGCTGGAACCGGGGTTGGAGGCGGTCAGCTATTACGACCCGCCGAACATGACCTATCCCTTCGGGGCCTATATCTGCGTCATGGAGATCGACGTGGATACCGGCGTGCACGAGATCCGGCAGTTCTACGCGCTGGACGATTGCGGCACCCGGATCAATCCCATGATCATCGAGGGGCAGGTGCATGGCGGCCTGACCGAGGCGCTTGCCATCGCGATGGGTCAGGAAATCGCCTATGACGAGATGGGCAACTGCAAGACCGGCACGCTGATGGATTTCTTCGTGCCGACCGCGTGGGAAACGCCGCATTACACCACCGACCACACCACGACGCCCTCGCCGCATCACCCGATCGGGGCCAAGGGCGTGGGCGAAAGCCCGAATGTGGGCGGGGTGCCGGCCTTCTCGAACGCGGTGCATGACGCCTTCCGTGCCTTTGGCCTGCGCCAAAGCCACATGCCGCATGACCATTGGCGCATCTGGAAGATCGCCAACGGTCTTGGCCTGCACGGCTGAGCGAGGCAGGGCGGGGGCGTCCCAAGCGCCTCCGCCGTCGCAAGATGGCAGATTGGAAAACCCTCACCGATGATCTGGCCCGGCAGGGCTATGTGGCCGCGCCCGATCTGGCGATGGCGCTGGCCTTGGCTGTCGCCTTGGGCCGCCCGCTGCTTCTGGAGGGAGCCGCAGGTGTTGGCAAGACCGAGGTGGCCCGCGCGTTGGCAGCAAGCCGCGAAGCGCGGCTGATCCGGCTGCAGTGCTACGAGGGGTTGGATGCCAGCCACGCCATCTACGAATGGAACTATCAGCGGCAGTTGCTGGCAATCCGCGCCAGTGCCGAGGCGGGGGAGACGGGAAAAGCCGTCGAGGAGCGCATCTTTTCCGAGGATTACCTGCTCAAGCGCCCGCTGCTTGAGGCGATCACCCAAAGCAGCCCCCCGGTGCTGCTGATCGACGAGATCGACCGCGCCGACGAGGAATTCGAGGCTTATCTGCTGGAGGTCCTGTCGGATTTCCAGATCACCATTCCCGAGCTTGGCACCATCAGCGCCACTGCGCGCCCCATCGTCATCCTGACCGCCAACGGAACCCGCGACCTGTCGGACGCTTTGCGCCGTCGTTGCCTGTACGCCTATGTCGACTATCCCGACCGCACGACGGAAATCGCGATCCTCGCCAGCCGCTGCCCCGACATCGAGGCGCAACTGGCGGCCCAGATCGTGGGTTTCGTGCAATCGGTGCGCAAGGAAGAGCTGGAAAAGAAACCGGGCATCGCCGAGATGCTGGATTTCGCCGCGGCGCTGGCAGGGCTGGGTGTCAACGATCTAACCGATGATCCGGTAATCTTGCAGGCGAGCCTTGCGACCCTGCTCAAGACCCAGCGCGACCGTGCCAATTTCACAACCGAAGTGGCGCAGCGGCTGGCAGGGGTGGCGGCATGAACCGCGTCACGAAATTCGCCAGCCGCGATCCGGGGCCTGCCGCGCGGGTCGCGGGCTTCATGGCGCATCTGCGCGGCAATGGCCTGCGGCTGGGTGTGGGCGAGACCGAGACCGCGCTGGCGGCGCTGGCGCAGGTGCAGGCGACAAATCCCGCCGAGGCGCGGATGGCGCTGCGCGCCGTCTGCACCGGATCGGCGGATGAGGCTCGGGCCTTTGATGCGGTGTTCGACGCCTATTGGCTGAACGGTGGGCGCGTGGTCAGTCGGATGGCGCCCGGCGGCGACGCGAACCTGTCCCACACTCGCAGCACGGCCACCGCCGACGGCCCCGAGGCATCTGGCGCGGGCGAGCGCCACGCGCCGGACGGCAGCGGCGAAGGGCAGGCCGAGGGCGGCGGTGAGGGGCGGCTGGTCGCCACCGGCGTCGACAGCCTGATGAAGAAGGACCTGCGCGACATCGTCAGCCGCGAAGATATCGCCGAGGCGGAACGCGTGGCCGAAGCCCTTGGGCGCGCCTTTGCGCGACCGCCGCTCGCGCCGCCGCCGTGCCGCGCGCAAGGGCGCGCAGATCGACCTGCGCCGCGCGCTGCGGCAAAGCCTTGCCACCGGGGGCGAGCCGCTGCACCTGCCGCGCCGCACGCGCCCCTGACCGTCCGGTCAAGATCGTGGCGCTCTGCGATGTGTCGGGTTCTATGGTGGCCTATGCGCGGCCTTTCCTTGCCTTTCTCGTCGGCCTGATGCGCCATGACGCCACCGCCGACGCCTATCTGTTTCACACCCGGCTTGTCCGCATCACCGAGGCGATGCGCGACCCCGATCCGATGCGCACGCTGAACAAGCTGACGCTGTTGTCCGATGGGTTCGGCGGTGGCTCGAAGATCGGCGAGAACCTCACCCGTTTCGCCCGAACCTATGCCCGCCGCTTTGTCGATGGCCGCACGGTCGTCTTCATCTTGTCGGACGGCTACGACACCGGCGAGGGTGCCGAAATCGGTGACGCGTTGGCCGAACTCAAGCTGGCGCGGCTGCCGCATCGTCTGGCTGAATCCGCTGGCGGGCTGGGCGGGCTATGAGCCCGTTGCGCGCGGCAT
Source organism: Roseicyclus sp. (assembly GCA_018401055.1). The sequence goes on along the minus strand of JAGYLB010000092.1, from coordinate 80,475 downwards.
CGCTTCAGCACTCCCCCATCTCGACGCCTTTCACCCCGCAAACACGCTCGACCGCATCGCGGCCGTGTCGCAGGAGCTTGACCGGATATGAAGCTGGCCCCCCCCGACATGGACGCGCTCGACGACACCAGCCGCCGCTTGCGTGACGCGGGCACGCCCCATGCGGTTGCGACCGTCGTGCGCACGGTTGATGCCACATCAGCCAAAGCGGGCGCCAAGGCCATCGTCTCGGCGGAGGGCGAGATCCTCGAGGGCTGGGTTGGCGGTGGCTGTGCACGCGGCGCCATCGGGCGTGCCGCGAAAAGGCCATCGAGCGCAACGAGCCGGTGCTGGTCGCGCTGCGCCCCGATCACCGGCTGGCCGCCGAAGGGGTGGAACCCTGCGAGACCCGCGATGGCATGGTCTATGAGCGCAACGGCTGCGCCAGCAAAGGCTCGCTCGACATCTATGTGGAACCTTTCGTGCCCTCGCCCGACCTTGTGATCTTGGGCGATGGCCCTGTCGCGCGCGTCTTGTCGACGCTCGCGCGCAGTTTCGATTTCCGGGTGGCCGGTGACCTTCCCGAAGGGGACAGCCCGCGCGACCTGTTCGTCGTGGTGGCCACGCAGGGCAGGGGGGATGCCGCAGCGCTGGGTCGCGCGCTGACCTCCGGCGCGCGGTTCACCGCCTTTGTCGGCAGCGCGCGCAAATCCGCCACGCTCAAGGAAAGCCTTGCTGCAAAGGGCGCGGACCCCGAGGCGCTGGCCCGTCTCATCGCGCCTGCCGGGCTGCATATCGGCGCCACGACGCCCGAGGAAATCGCCCTGTCGATCCTCGCCCAGATCGTGCAGCTCCGTCGCGCAGGGGCAGTCGCATGACGCCAGCTAGTCTGCCCATAACGGCCCCGGTCGGCGCCCGCACTGGCCTGCTCGCGCGTCTGTTTCCGCCCCTCACACCCGCGCAGGCCGATGTGCTGGCGCAGATCAAGTTTCCCTGTTGCTGAAAGGACTGCCCCATGGAACTGGCCGACGAGATCGTCATCAATGCGCCGCGCGACCGCGTCTATGCCGCGCTGAACGATCCGGAGATCCTCAAGCAGTGCATTCCGGGCTGCGAGGAATTGATCATGCATTCGCCGACCGAATTGGAAGCCAAGGTCGTGCTCAAGGTCGGCCCGGTCAAAGCGCGTTTCACCGGCAAGGTGACGCTCGACACCACCAACGCGCAGGGTGGGTTTTCGCTGACCGGCGAGGGCAGCGGCGGGCCTGCGGATTTGCGCGCGGCGGGGCCGATGTGGTTCTGGTCGAAGCGGAACCGGGGGTGACGACGCTCAGCTACACCGCCAAGGCCGAGATCGGCGGCAAGCTGGCGCAGCTTGGCAGCCGCCTGATCCAAGGCACGGCCAAGAAACTGTCGGCGTCGTTCTTCGAGAAATTCGCCGCGACCTTTGAAAGCGAAGCGGCGACCTGACAGTGGCCCTCAGCCGTGCGGGTTGAAGGCCGCCTGCACGGCGTCGCGCGTGGTATCGGCCTTGCGGGCGGAGAACACGGTTTCGCCGCGGCTCAGCACATAGAAGCGGTCGGCAAGGTCAAAGGCGAAATCGAAATACTGTTCGACCAGAACAATCGCCATCTCGCCCTCTGCGCGCAGCTGTTCGATGACGCGCCCGATGAGCTGGATGATGTTGGGCTGGATGCCTTCGGTCGGTTCGTCCATCAGCAACAGTTTCGGCCGCGTCACCAGCGCACGCCCGATGGCAAGTTGCTGCTGCTGCCCGCCCGACAGATCGCCGCCGCGCCGGTTCTGCATCTCTTTCAGGACCGGGAACATCTCGTAGATGCTGTCGGGCACCACACGTTCGCCGCGCGGCAGGCAGGCGAGCCCTGTCTCGAGGTTTTCGCGCACCGTCAGCAGCGGAAAGATCATCCGCCCCTGCGGCACATAGCCCACGCCCATCTGCGCCAGCCTGTGCGACGGCAGTTTCGGAAGGGCCTTCCCTTCGAACAAGATCTCTCCGCCAGATCGTTGGTGGGTGCCAGAAATCGCCTTCATCAGCGACGTCTTGCCCACGCCATTGGTGCCCATCACGCAGGTCACCTGCCCCTTTTCGGCGGTCATCGACACGCCGTTCAGGATCTGGCTGCCGCTGTAGTGGAGCGTGAGGTTGCGGGTTTCCCACATGATCTCAGCGCCCCAGATAGACTTCGATGACGCGTTGATCGGCCATGACGTGATCGAGCGAGCCTTCGGCCAAGACCGACCCCTCGTGCAGCACGGTCACGCGACAGTCGAGCCTGCGAACAAATTCCATGTCGTGTTCCACCACGACGACGGCATGGTTCTGCGCCAGCCGTTTCAAGAGCGCCGTGGTATGCTCACGTTCCTCGCTCGTCATGCCTGCGGCGGGTTCGTCGACCAGCAAGAGCTTGGGGTCTTGGGCCAGCAACATGCCGATTTCCAGCCATTGCTTCTGCCCATGGCTCAAGATTCCTGCGGGCCGGTCAAGGTGGTCGGAAAGCCCGATCTCGGCCGCGACCTCACTGATGCGGGTGCGGTCGGCGTCGGTGACGCGGTCCATCAGCGCGGCAAGCGGACCACGCGGTTTCTTCAGCGACAGGCGCAGGTTGTCCCAGACGGTCTGATCCTCGAACACGGTCGGGCGCTGGAACTTGCGGCCCACACCCGCCTGCGCGATCTGCGCCTCGGACATGGACAGGAGCGATGTGCCCGTCTCGCCCCAGCGCACGGTGCCGCTGTCGGGGCGAGTCTTGCCGGTCACGATGTCCATGAAGGTCGTTTTGCCCGCGCCATTGGGGCCGATCACGGCGCGCATCTCGGGCAGGCCGATGACGAAGCTGAGGTTGTTGATCGCGCGGAACCCGTCGAAGCTGACGGAAATCCCCTGAACCTCCAGAAGCGTGGTCGTGCTCATGCGCGGTCCTTTCGCACGACATAGTCGACCAGACCGCCCAGCCCCTTGGGTGCAAAGAGCGTGACCAGAACGAAGCCCAGACCCAAAAGCACCGGCCACCAGTCGACCCAGTCGATGACGAACAGGCCGAGGTCGATGTTGGGTGCGCGCCCGCCGGTGAAATAGGTCGACAAAAGCGACACCACCGCCGCCCCGATCACCGCCCCGTAAAGCCGCCCACGCCCGCCGATGGCGACCCAGACGGCAAGATAGATGGAGGCGATGGGGGCGATTTCATCGGGGTTGATGATGCCAGCCTGCGGATAATACAGCGCGCCCGCGATGCCGCAGAGCATGCCGGTGAAGGTGAAGACGAACAGTTTGTAGACCTCGACCCGGTAGCCGAGGAAACGCACGCGCTGTTCATCGTCGCGGATGCCGCGGATGATGCTGCCGAACTTGCCGGACACCATCCACGCCGCCCCGATATAGGCCAGCCCGAGGGCAAGGGCGGAGCCCCAGAAGAACCAGATCGAGATGCGATCCTGCCCTATTGTTTCCAACCCTGGGATATTCTGGAGGCCAGATAGGCCATTGTTTCCACGAAGGCCCGTGTCGTTCTGGAACAGGTAGAGCGACAGCGCCAATGTCATCGCTTGCGTCAGGATCGACAGGTACACCCCTGTCACCCGGCTGCGGAACGCCAGCCAGCCGAACACCAGCGCCAGCAGACCCGGCACCAGCACGACCAGCAAAAGGCTCAGGATCAGGCTGTCGGACGCCGCCCACATCCACGGCCAATCCGTCGCGCCCACGACCGAGAAGATCTGCGACGCGGTGGCAGCAGTTATCTCGGCCTCGGTCGGCGGGATGACGGCGCTTTCGAGATTTGCGCGGACCACCTGTTCGGTGCGGGCGGTCATCAGCCACATGCCGATCATGTAGCCGCCCAGACCCGAAAAAGGCGAAATGCCCAAGGCTGAGGATGCCGCAATAGCCCCAGACCAGATCCATCGCCAGCGCCACCAGACACAGGCACAGCGTCATGCCCAGCACCTTGGTGAAACTGACCGACAGCGCGCCGGTGCCATAGCCTTCGGACAGGACGGTGACAACGATGGCCAAAAGCGTCAGGACCCCGATGAAGATCGGGACGGATCTGTTGCGGACAAAGATCGAGTTCTCCATCTCAATCCCCCGCCGCACGGCCCCGCAGCGCGATGATGCCGCGCGGCCGGAACTGGATGAACAAGATGACAAACAAGATCATGTAGGTCTGCGCGGCCAGCGTGTTGGTCGGGTTCAGCCATTCGATGTATTTCTGCAGGCCGCCGATCATGCCCGCCCCGACCAGCGTGCCGAAGATGTTGCCGACACCGCCCACGACCACGGTCATGAAGCTTTGCACGATGTAGTTGGCCCCCAGATCGGGCACGACCTGCGCGAAGAGCCCGATGGCCACACCCGCGATGCCCGCGATGCCGGACCCAAGGCCGAAGGTCAGCATGTTGATCCGGTCGGGGTTGATGCCCATGGAGGCCGCCATGCGCGGGTTCTGCGTCACCGCCCGCACCTCCAGCCCCAGACGGGTGCGGTTGAGCGTCAGCCAGAGCGCCACGAAGAACACGACACCAAGCAGGAAGATGGCGATGCGGATCGAACTGATCGACACCACGTCGTTCAGCGACACCGATCCAGCCAGCCATTCGGGCGGCGTCAGCGGCCGGGCCTGCGTGCCGAAGATCTGGCGAATGATCTGTTGCAGCGCGATGGAGATGCCGAAGGTCGCCAAGAGCGTTTCCAGCGGGCGGTGGTAGAGCCAGCGGATCACCAGCCGTTCCATCGCCACGCCGCCTGCAAACGTGACCATGAAGGCCAGCGGGATCGCGATGGCGATGCTGAGCGTGTAATCGGGCACCAGAGTCTGCACGACATATCCTGTGTAGGCGCCGATCATGATGAACTCGCCATGGGCCATGTTGATCACGCCCATCACGCCAAAAGTGATGGCAAGTCCGATGGCGGCGAGGAAATAGATCGACGCGAGCGACAGCCCGTCGAGTGACAAGTCGAGCACGCGGTAGAGGCCCACGCGCGTCTCGATCCCGTCGAGCGTTGCACGGGCGGCGTCGGTCACGGCCTGCGACGGTTCGCGGTAGACCTCGTAGAACACATGAGACGCGACGGCCGCCGCAATCTCGGCCTCGGTCGGGGCGGGGGCCAGCCCTTCGGCCACCAGCGCGGCATAGGCGCGGTCGCGGGCTTGCTCGGTATTCAGTTGCGCCACGGGCAGGCCGCCGACGCGACCGTCAGTGACATTCGCGGCAAGCGTTTCGCGGATCTGCGCGCGGGGGATCAACGGCAGCGCAAGCTCGGCCGCGACCAGCATGGCATATGCCGCCTCGTGCGACAGGTCTGCGCCCGGTTCCAGAACGCGGGAAAGGTTCACCCCTTCGGGCCGCGCGGTTGCAACCTCGGTCGTCGTGACCAGCAGCGGGTTCAGGGCCGCGCGGGCCGCGATAGAAACATTGCCCGCGAGGCTTTCGATGGCGGCGACGCGGTCCGCGTCATCCCGGTCGAACGCGATGATCAGACGAGGCAGCAGCACCTCTGCCACCTCCAGCACGTCGTCATCGGTCTCCGTGGCCATCAGGTCCTGCAGGATCGGAAGATGGAAATCCTCAGGCGCGCGGGAAATCGCGGTCAGCGCCGCAAGCCGGTCGGCAGGGTCATCCGAGGACAGCTGAAATTCCACCAGCGCCGAGGCGATCACTGTCTGCACGCCGCGATTGGGGCGCAGCTGCGCCACCTCGCGCGAGGTGGCCGTGCCGAGTTCCGCTCCGCTGTCAATGTCGATGAGGGTCAGCGGATTGGCGCTGCCATCGGCCACGTAGACGAACAGGCCGTCGCTGCCGCGCTGATACAATTCGCGTGCCTGCCAGCGGGTCAAAAGCGCGGGGACACCGTCGAGGTCACTGGCGATCAGGCTGTCGAGCACCTGCTGCACCGTCTGGCGCGAGGCATTCGCGACCAGATCGGACTGTGCCTGCAGCAAGGATTGAAGCGCGCCGACCTCGGCGTCTTGCGCCTGAACGTGCTGCGCGGGGGCGAGCACAAGGCACAGGCCCAGCGTCGCGGCGAGAAGATGACGGATCATGCTGTGGACTGCCCGGCAGGAAAGGAATGGGCGGCCCCGGTTTGGGACCGCCCGGTTACAAGCAAGGCCTAGTAGTTCGATTCGATCTGAACGCAGGTCTGCGTGACGGTGTTGTACATTCCGCAGCCAAGACCCGGCCAATCGCTTTCCAGAACCGCCGATTCGGGCAAGAAATCGGTCCATGCGTCGCCGGGCACGGGCTCGGTCTGGCTGATGATGTCGAACTGGCCATCGGCGCGGATCTCGCCGATCAGCACGGGCTTGGTCAGGTGGTGGTTGGGCAGCATCACCGCCGTGCCGCCGGTCAGGTTCGGCACTTCGATGCCGTACATCGCCGCGCGGACCGCATCCACATCGGTGGTGCCAGCCGCCTCGACCGCCTGAACCCACATGTTGAAGCCGATGTAATGGGCCTCCATCGGGTCATTGGTGGGGCGGTCGGTGTCGCCGATGAAATCATGCCATGCGGTGATGAAGGATTCGTTTTCGGGCGTATCAGCGGACATGAAATAGTTCCATGCGGCCAGGTGGCCCGCCAGCGGGGTGGTGTCGAAGCCCGCCAGTTCCTCTTCACCCACCGAAAAGGCGACGACGGGGATGTCATCGGCACTGACGCCTTGGGCGGCCAGTTCGGTGTAAAAGCCCACGTTCGCGTCACCGTTGATCGTGGAAATCACGCCGACTTGTTTGCCGCCCGCGCCAAGTGCCACCACATCGGCCACGATTGACGACCAGTCGGATTGGCCGAAGGGGGTGTAGTTGACGAAGATGTTTTCCTGCGGAATGCCTGCATCCAGCAGATATTGCTCGAGAATCCGGTTGGTCGTACGCGGATAGACGTAATCGGTGCCCAATAGCGCGAAGACCTCGACGCCCAGTTCGTTCAGGTAGTAATCCACAGCAGGGATCGCCTGCTGGTTTGGCGCCGCACCGGTGTAGAACACGTTGCGGCTGGATTCCTCGCCCTCGTATTGCACGGGGTAGAACATCAGGCCGTTCAACTCCTCGAGCACGGGCAGAACGGATTTGCGGCTGACCGAGGTCCAGGCGCCAAAGATCACATCGACCTCGTTCACGGTCAAAAGCTCGCGCGCACGTTCTGCGAACAGCGGCCAGTCAGAGGCCGGATCGACAACTACAGGCACGATCTGCTGGCCCAAAAGGCCACCGGCCGCGTTTTGCTGTTCGATCAGCATCAGCATGACATCGCGCAGCGTGGTTTCGGAGATGGCCATGGTGCCGGTCAGCGAGTGCAGGATGCCGACGCGGATTTCTGCAGATGCAGCATGCGCCGTGACCACCGACAACGCGCTGGCCAGAAGAATTTTTTTCATAGGTGAGTCCCCCGGAAACGGCAGCCATTTCGCTACCGCAGCATAGGCAACACGGATTGACCCCGTCTTGTCTGCCGTTATTTTGGCGGCACCGTGATGCAATTTCTGCATCACCCTTGGGAATGCCATGCGACATCTCAGGATCTATCGGGCGATCCGCCTCATCCAGCGCACGGGGTCGATCCGCAAAGCGGCGGAATTATTGGCGGTTTCGCCCTCGGCCCTGAACCGGTCGGTGCAGGCGTTCGAGGACGAGATGACCTTGCCGCTGTTCGACCGCATCCCAGGTGGCGTTCGGCTGACTACGGCAGGGGAGTTGTTTCTGGACCTCATCGACCGGCACCTGACCGAGTTCGACGATTTCCGCACCCAGCTGGCCAGCCTGCGTGAGGGTCTGAGCGGTGTCTTGCGCCTCAGCCTGGGGTCGGACATCGGCGCGGGCGTCGTTCTGGCCGCCGTGCGCGAGTTCGAGGATGCCTTTCCCGGTGTTTCGGTCGAGATCGCCACGGCCGACAGCCCCGCCGTGCTGCAGCGGCGCGAAGCCGATCTGGCGCTTTTGACGAACCCCGAAACGGACGAGGCGACCGAGGTTCTGCATGCTCAGCCCGTTGCGCTGGTCGCGTGGCAGGGGGTGGGCGCCGTCACGGTTCCGGCGGGCTTGTGGGATCTGGTGGCCGGGCGGCTGGTGCTACCGCCAGAGGGGACCGGGTCGCGCGTCTCGGTCAGTCACCTGTTGCGCCGCAACCGCCTGTCGGTCGGTGCGGTGTCGGCACTGCCCGCCGCGCAAGTCGCGCAGATGCTGCACTCTGCACCTCGAATCGCGATCTTTCCCGAAACCGTCCTTGACCCTGCAACCTTGCCCGAAGGCATCGGTCGTTTGCCCTTGGCCCTCGGTCAGGTCCAGCTGTGCATCTTGCGCGCTGCGCGCGTGCCGATGATCCGCCCTGCGCAGGCCTTCCTGACCGTATTGCAACGCCGTCTGGATGCGGTGGGGCGACCCTCCGCGCCGGTTCCGAAGCAAGCACAATAGCTCGGCCACGCCGCGCCTGTCAGCCGGGCCCTAGAACAGCGCGGCTGATCTCCACCAGATAGGTCCAGTCGTCGATATCGGTGCCCATGTCCTTGTTCTTCATGTCGATGGTCAGGAAGGAATGGCCATGGACAAAGGCCCACAACATGTAAGCCTTGCGCGCGACCGCCGCATGATCGGGGCAAGCCCCATCCGGACAGCGACAGCCTGCACCACGACGCCAAGGCAGCTTTCGCCCTTTTCGATCAACTCGGCGTCTTCCTCATGGCCTTCGGTCAATCCGAACACGAGGCGGAAGACACCTGGTTGGGCACGCGCGAAATCGACATAGGCCATGCCGATCGCCGCGACCGCCTCGATCGAACCGGGCGGATGCGCCGCTGCGCCCTGTTCCATCGCCGCGTGCAGGCGGTCCATCGCCTCGCTGACGACAGCACGCAGCAGTTCCGGGCGGTCCTTGAAATGCTTGTAAGGCGCGGCCGAACTGACGCCCGCGCGCCGTGCAGCTTCGGCCACGGAAAACCCGTCGGGACCATGCGTTTCGACCAGATCGCGCACGGCGGCGATCAATTGCGCGCGCAGATCGCCGTGATGATAACCGGGCCGAGGTTGTGCTGGCGGTGACTTGGGCATGTCGTGCTCCAGTGTAAGCGGCACTTACTTTTTGCTTGACTCGAAGTTAGCATCACTTACTTATCGGGTCCAGAAGCCTGATGAAATCCCACAAGACTGCGGACGGCAAGATTTCCGCCAACGCCCCACTCGGGCGACGGACCCTGCCATGCCGTGTCGAGACCACGAGGACATGTCCATGCCAGCGGGCAGTTTCTATGTATCGATCACCGGGCTGCGCCTGCGTCATCCGGGGCTTGCACCGATCTTCTGGTGGCACGCCATCAGCTCGATGGCACAGGCCCGCGCGGCGGACGGGAACCTGTCGGCGCAAGCGCGCATGATCGCGGGGGTGCATCACACGGTATCGGTCTGGCGCGACCGCGATGCGATGCTGGCCTACCTCCGGTCCGGGGCGCACCTGCGGGCCATGCAGTTGTTTCCGCGTATCGCTACTGGCTGGGTGGCGGGCTATGCGGCCGATCAGGGCCCGGACTGGGGCGATGTGCCGGAAATCCTGCAAGCCAAGGGGCGGGCGGTCTGATGGCGCGGCGCATTTCGGGGTTGCGCAAGCTTGGGCAGATGGCCGTAACGCTTGCCGTCGTGGCGCTGTCGGTCGGGGCCGTGGCCGGTGGCGCGGGTCTGATCGCCGGAAGAGCTGCGCCCGATACGCATGTCGCGCCCGTGCCCGTGCCTGTTGCCGCGATGGTGGTCGAGATGTCGGCGGGCTACACCGTCACCCGCCGTTTCACTGGTCAGATCGAGGCCGCGGCGCGGACCGATCTGGGGTTCGAGCCGGGCGGCCGCGTCACGCAAGTGCTGGTCGAAGAGGGCGATCTGGTCGCGGCAGGGCAGGTTCTGGCGTTGCTCGATACCAGCGTCCTCATCCCCGAACGCGCGGCGCTGGAGGCAGAACTGGCTGCGCTGGCCGCCGATGCGGAACTGGCCCGCCTGACGCTTGCGCGCAGCGATGCCCTGGCCGAACGCGGCGTCCGGTCGGTCGCGGCGCAAGATGACGCGCGGCTGACGCTCGCGCGGGCCGAGGCGGGCATGGCCGCGATCCGGGCGCGTATCGCGGGCGTGGATGTGCGGCTCGACCAATCGGTGCTGACCGCGCCCTTTGCCGCCCGCGTGGGCGCGCGGCTGGCCGATCCGGGCCAGACTTTGGCGCCGGGCGAGACGGTATTGGTTCTGTTCGATGCCGCCCCCGCGCGGGCGCGGATCGGGTTGCCGCCCGATCTGGCGGCGGGCTTGTCCGTCGGCGATGCGGTGATGGTCGATCTGGATGGCACCGTTCAGGCCGCCACGATCCGCCAGATCCGCCCCGATCTTGACCCCGCCACCCGCAGCAGGGCCGTCGTGCTGAGCTTACCGTCGGACGCGGACCCCGTGCTGGGCAGCACGGTCGCCTTGATCCTCGAACAACGGTTGGAAGAAGCAGGCTTCTGGGCTCCGCTCTCGGCCTTGCGTGAAGGGGTGCGCGGCAGCTGGTCCGTCATGGCGCTGGAACAGACGGCAGAGGGCGATCGCACCCTGCCCGCCGCGGTCGAGGTGATCCACACAGAGGGCGCGCGTGTCTACCTGCGTGGTCAGTTGCCCCCCGGCGCGCGCATCGTGGCCGAAGCGCCCGACCGCGTGGCCACGGGCCAGCTGGTTCTGGCCGCGCTGTCGGCAGGGGCGGCAAGATGAGCGGCCTCGACACCTTGTTCTTTCGCCAGCCGCGCCTTGTCATGCTGGCGCTGCTGGTCATCCTGTCGGCCGGTGCTTCGGCCTTGGTGTCGATCGGCCGGCAAGAAGATCCGACCATCACCAACATCTTCGCCACGATCACCACGGTGTTTCCCGGCGCCGATCCCGCGCGGGTCGAGGCGCTGGTGACCGCCAAGATCGAGACCGAGCTGCGCACCATCCCCGAGATCGACACGGTCGAATCCACCTCCGCCACCGGCATCTCGGTCATTTCAGTCGAACTAGTCGAAACGATCGACTCTGCCACAATCGAACAGATCTGGGCGCAGGTGCGCGATGCCGTGGCCGATGCGCAGCGTGACTTTCCGCCCGGTGTTCTCGACCCGAGTTTCGACAGTGACGGTGCGGGGGGCTATGCCGCGATCTTTGCGCTGACCATGCCCGACGGCTTTAGCCCGACCCGCGCCGCCCGCGAGGCCGAGGCATTGGCCGACCAGCTGCGCCGGGTGCCGGGCACAAGCCTTGTCGATCTGCACGGCCTTCCCGACGAAGAGGTTCTGGTAACGCTCGACCCCGATGCGGCCGCGGCGCTTGGCCTGACCGCCGACGAGGTCTCGACCGCCATTGCTGCTGCAGATGCCAAGGTGCAGGCGGGCCGGTTGCGCGGCGAGGAAACCGATCTGGTGCTGGGCATCACTGGCGAGATCACGTCGCTGGACCGTCTGCGCGCGGTCGTGCTGCGCGAAGATGCCCAAGGCCGCGTCACCCTGCTGGGCGATGTGGCCAGCATCACGCGCGGCCCGCGCCTGCCGCTGGCCGAGGCCGCGCTGCATCAGGGTCGCCCTGCGATCCTGATCTCCGCCAAGCTGAGCGAGGGGTTGCAGGTGGATCGCTGGATGGCCGATATCCGCGCCGCCGTCGCCGCGCAATCCGGGGCGCTGCCTTGGGGCCTGTCGGTCGAGACGGTCTTTGACCAGAGCCGCTACACCACCGACCGGCTGGCAGAGGTGGGCCTGAACATGGCCATCGGCGTGGCGCTGGTCGTGGCGGTTTTGTTCGTGACCTTGGGTGTGCGGTCCGCCTTGATCGTGGCGATGGTTCTGCCGGTGGTCACGTTGGCCTCGGTTGCGACGCTGAACGCGCTGGCCGTGCCGATCCACCAGATGAGCGTGACCGGATTGATCGTGGCGCTGGGCCTGCTGGTGGATGCCGCCATCGTGATGACAGACGAGGTCGGCAAACGCCTGCGCGCGGGGCTGTCGCGGCTGGAGGCTGTCGCAGGATCGGTGCGCAGGCTGACGATGCCGCTGGCGGCCTCGACCGTCACGACGATCCTGTCGTTCATGCCGCTGTTGCTGTTGCCGGGGCCAGCGGGGGATTTCGTGGGCTCCATCGCCATATCCGTCATCGTCATGCTGGCATGGTCGCTGATCGTCGCCACCACGATCACCTCGGCCATCTGGCCGGCCGCTGGCTGCGCCGCGGCGACGGGGTGCCTGCGCGCGAGGAGCCGGTGATGCGCGGGTTCCGGGCCATGCTGACCCTGTCGATGGCCAATCCCCTCCGCACCGTCGCCTTGGCACTGGTGATGCCGCTGGTCGGTTTTCTGGCGCTGCCGGGCCTGACCCCGCAGTTCTTTCCCGGCGTCGACCGCGACCAGTTCCATATCGAGCTGGACCTGCCGCCCGGCACCGCCTTGTCCGAAACCTTGCGCGTGGTGCGCGCCGTCGATGCGCGGCTGGCGGCCGAGGATGACATCCTCGATGTGGCCTGGGTGGTCGGGCCGATCCGCGCCTGCTTTCTACTACAACATGGTCGGCGGCCGCGATCAGGCCCCCGCCTTTGCCGAGGCGCTGATCCGCACGGCATCGCCCGCCGCGACCGACGCCTTGCTGGCCGCGTTGCAGGCCGATCTGCCGCCTGCCTTTCCGCAGGCGCGATTGGTCATCCGTGGCCTGACCCAAGGGCCGCCCGTGAATGCGCCGGTGGAATTGCGCCTTGTCGGGCAGGATATCGACGTGCTGCGCGCCACGGGCGATGATCTGCGCGCGCGGCTGGCGCGCGTGTCATCGGTGGCGATGGTGCGCACCGGCATCGCGGGGGGCGCGCCAAAGCTGACGCTTCAGGTCGACGAGGCCCGCGCGCGTCTGTTGGGTCTCGATCTGGGCCAGATTGCCCGCCAGATGGAGGCGGGGCTGGAAGGTGTGACCGGTGGTTCGCTGCTCGAAGGGACCGAGGAATTGCCGGTGCGTGTCCGTCTTGGCGCGGGGTTGCGCGGTGATCCGGTGGCCATCGGCGATATGCCCATTCTGCCGCCGGGGGCCGCGCAGCTGGCTGCTGCGGGCTTCTATCCGGCCGTGCCGCTGTCAACGCTGGGCGCTTTGCGGCTGGAGCCGTCCGAAAGCACGATCACCCGGCGCAACGGCGAACGGGTGAACACCGTGCAGGCCTTCTTGATGCCCGGCGTCTTGCCTGCCGTAGCCTTGGCCGAGGCGGTGGCCCTGCTGGAGGCCGAAGGCTACAGCCCGCCCGAGGGCATCTTGCTGGAAACCGGCGGCGACAGCGATGCGCGCAACTCGACCGTTCAAGCCCTGATCGCGCCCTTGGGTTTGATCGTCACGCTGTCGATTGCGGTCGTGGTGATGACCTTCAATTCCTTCCGCCTGACGCTGATCGCCTTTGCCGTGGCCGGTCTGTCGGCGGGGCTGTCGATGCTGGCGCTGGCGGTGTTCAACTATCCTGTTCGGGATCACCGCGATCATCGGTGTGATCGGGTCCATCGGCGTGTCGATCAACGCGGCGCTGATCGTGCTGTCGGGTCTGCAAGACGATCCGCGCGCCGCGCTCGGCGACCGCGCGGCCATGGTCGATGTGGTGGCGGGCTCGGCCCGGCACATCACCTCGACCACCATCACGACGGTGGGAGGCTTCCTGCCGCTGATCCTTGGGGGCGGCGGGTTCTGGCCGCCATTCGCGATGTCGGTCGCGGGGGGCGTGGCGCTGTCGGTGACGCTGGCCTTTGCCTTTACACCGCAGATGTTCGCCCTGACCCTGTCGCGGCCAAGGCCGGGGACCGTTCGCGAGGACGCGACCGACACTGGAGCAATCCCGCCCCGGTTTGCCGGGGCACGACACGAAACGACATGAAAAGGGCGACCAGATGACCATGACATCAGACACCGACAGCGCCTTGAAACGCCGCTTCGGCCCCACCGCCCTGATCACCGGTGCCAGCGACGGCATCGGGCGGGCTTTTGCCACCTTGTTGGCGGAACAGGGGTTCGACCTGATCCTTGTCGCGCGCAGAGAGGCTGCCTTGCAGGACCTGGCACTGGATTTGGGCGAACGCTTCGGCGTCCGTGTCATGGTTGTGGCGTTTGACCTGTCCAAAGCGGGCGCGGTCGACGACCTGCTGGCGCAAATCGAAACCGCGCAGATCGGGCTGGTGGCGGCGGCGGCGCTATGGGTCGCTCGGGCCGTTCTTGCAGCAAGACATCGCGCAAGAGGCGGGGATGGTCGATCTCAACTGCCGTTCCGTGGTGGAACTGGTCCATGGCACGGGGCGCTTGATGGCGGATCGGGGACATGGCGGGATCATCGTGTTCAGCTCGCTCGTGGGGTTCAGCGGCGCGCCATGGTCCGCGACCTATGCGGCGACCAAGGGGTTCGTGCAGAGTTTCGCCGAAGGGATCGCCTCCGAATTGCGCCTGCAAGGCGTGCAGGTGCTTTCGGTTGCGCCCGGCCCTGTCGGGACGGGGTTCGCCGCGCGCGCGGGCATGCAGATGGGCCGATCCGCGACCCCGGAAACTGTCGCGCGCGCAGCCCTTGCGGCGCTGGGACAGCGCGGCACGATCAGGCCGGGCGGCTTGGCGAAATTCCTGGGCTGGTCACTGGCGCTTTTGCCCCGTCAGGCCCGTGTCCGGGTGCTGGGCGCCATCATGAAGGGCATGACCGTGCGCGATGCAGCATCGCGCGGCTGATCCCTGTGCCACAGCTGCGGCGCAGATCAGTCTTTCGGGAACAGGAAATCCCCGGTCGCAAGGTAGTGGCGCACCAGTGCCTCGACTGCGCCATCGGCGTCGCGCCCTAGGGCCAGCGTCTTGATCTCGTCATGCTCTTCGGACACCCGGCGGCTTGTGTGTGACTTACGTCGCGCCAGCACACGGTAGCGGATGTTGAGATCATAAAGCCGCGCGCAGTTTTCCAGCATCAACCGCGAGCCACAAGCCGAGATCAGGGCCCGGTGAAAATTCCGGTGCGCCGTTTCCCATGCCGCGACATCCGCGCTGGATGGATCGCCTTCCCTACGGTCGAGGTTGCTCATCCGGAAATGGGTCAGCAGCACCTCTTCCTCCCACGCGGCACCGCCCAGTGCGATGGATCTGCGCAGGGCCTCGCCCTCCATGAAACAACGATTGTGCAAGATATCCGCGAAATCCTCGGGCGATGCGTCCGCCACGAAGAACCCGCGCTTGTCGATGCGAACCACCCAGCCTTCGACGGTCAGCTGGTTCAGCGCCTCGCGGATCGGGGATGCGCCACAATTATAGCGCTCGGACAGGATCTTCAGCCCGAGCTTCCGGGACGGCGGCAATCGCGCCATCAAGATGTCCTGCCGGATTTCATGGTAAACGGATATGCCAAGCGACTGAAGCTTGTCGGACATGAGGGTTTTCCCGGGGAGCGACGCGGTCTGGGCGCCAAAAGCTGGCCGCAGGTAAGACATTCGATCCCTCGTGGCAAGCGGGCGGAGCGTGCCCCGGTGCGGCATCCGCAGGGCTGGCCCAACAAGTTTCATCGAAAATGTATTGCAAGAAGTCAGAGAATCGACAATCCTGAAATTGTCGATAATGTTGCGACCAATCAGAAAGGGGGGATGGGATGCGCCTGTTCTATGGAAACGACCACGCCGTATTCGTACTTCGGGGCGACGAGGCGGTGGATGTGACCAGCCTGTTGACCGACCTGCCGCACCTGTCGCGCGAGGATCTGATGGCCGCGCTGATCGCGCAATTCGACGCCTACCGCGCCCGCCTCGAAAGCTTCATCAAGACGGCGCCCGGCGTGCCCTTGTCCTCGGTGCAGATCCGCGCGCCTCTGCCACGCCCGCGCAACATCGTTTGCATGGCGACAAATTACATGGAAGACGGCACCTTGCCCGAACCCCCGCCGATCAACGCCTTTCACAAGGTCGCGGGCGCCATCATCGGACCGGGCGACACCATGATCCTGCCCGACGCGCCTGCCTCGAACTTCGAATGCGAGGCCGAAGTCGCGGTGGTGATCGGCAAGCGCGCCTCCAACATCTCCGAGGCCGAGGCGATGGATCACATCTTCGGCTACATGAACTTCATGGACGGCTCCGCCCGGGGCCTGCCGCCGGAACGCAATGTGTTCTTCCAGGGCAAATCGCGCGAGACCTTCGCGCCCACGGGCCCGTGGATCGTGACCGCCGACGAGATTGCCGACCCCTATGACATCGCCATTCAATTGCGGGTGAACGGGGTGCTGAAGCAGGATTTCAACACCAGCGACATGGCCCACAACATCGCGCGCTGCATTTCGTGGGCAAGCTCGATCCATACGCTCGAACCCGGCGACATCTTGGCCACCGGCACAAACCACCGTGGTCTCAGCAGTATCCAGAATGGCGACACGATCGAACTGGAATGCTCGGGTCTAGGCCAGTTGAGCATCACGGTGAGGGATGATCTGCACCGCACTTGGCCGCGTGAGACGCGGCTGGAGCGGGTGCAGAAGGGGCTGCCGGGGCTGCCCCCGCAGACCAGCGGAAAATACGCAAAGGACGCGGTCGAGGCCTGACAGCCCGGCCAAGACGGCCCGCGTATCGATCCGCCTGGCACGACCCGCATGCGGCGGGACAAGGCCGCATGTGGTTTCATCGGATATAAAGGGAGGAGAAACACCATGACGACCTTTGGACAGATCACCCGCAGGGGTGTTCTTGTGGCCACGCTCGGGCTGATGCCCGTGGCGCTGGCCGTTCCGGCACTGGCCCAGGACCCGACGACGGTGACCTTCGTGTCGCCCAGCCCCTCGGCCATCAACTCGTTTCCGGTCTTCGTGGCCATAGGCGAGGGCTATTTCGCTGAAGAGGGCATCGCGATCGACGCGCAGGCGGTGAATGGGTCTTCGGCCATCTTGCAGGCGCTGGCCTCGGGTCAGGCCCAATTCGGCCGCCCGGGCCCTGCGCCCGTGATTATTGCCAATGCGCGCGGCGTTGAGGTGACGTTCCTCTACAACTCGTTGCCGCGCAGCTCCTTCGGCATCCTTGTGCAAGAAGACGCACCTTACCAGACACCCGAGGATCTGCGCGGACAGACCATCGGCGTCGGCACGGCCGATGGCGCTGAAGTGGGCTTTGCCCGTGCGATCCTGAATTCCTACGGGATGAGCGAGCCTGCGGATTACACCTTCATCCCGGTGGGCGATGGTGGCCCCGCAACCGCCGGCCTGCAGCGCGGCGACATCGTGGCATATGTCGGATCTCTGGCCGACCGCGCGATCATCACCTATCGCGGCATGCCGATGCGTGACGTTACGCCCGCGCAGTTCGACACGCTGTTCGGCAACGGCTACGCGGCGATGACGTCTTACATCAACGAGAACCCCGAGCTTGTCGAAGGCTTTGGCCGCGCGCTGGTGCGGGCCACGATCTTTACACGTGACCCGGCCAACCGCGACGCAGTCCTCGAACATCTTGCCGCCGCCAACCCGCAGGAGATCGAAGACCGCGCCTTTGCAAATGCGCTGCTGGACGCAGTGCTGCTCAAGGGCGTGCCGCATGATCCGTCGCTGGGTTGGGGCTACAACACGCCCGAGCATTGGCAGGAATGGCACGACAACCTTGTCGCCAGCGGTGAACTGGACGCGCCGCTTGCGGATCTGTCGGTGGTCTACACCAATGCCTTCGTCGACGCGTGGAACACTCTGCCGTGAACCTCGCGCCACAACAGGAACCGGCCGCGGACACCGCGCGGCCGGTCTATGTCCTGCGGGGGGTGAACAAGTTCTATGCCCGCCGCGGATTCACGCCCTCGATGACGTCAACCTGACGCTCGTCGAGGGCAGTTTCTCATCGGTGATCGGGGCCAGCGGCTGCGGCAAGTCTACCCTCCTCAAGATCATGGCGGGCCTGACCCCGCCCTCGTCGGGCAGCGTCATGCTGGAAGGCAAGCCGGTGCTCGGCACACGCGACGACATCGGGATGATGTTCCAGCAAGCCACATTGTTTCCTTGGCGCAATGTGCTGGAAAACATCGTCCTGCCGATCGAGATCCGCGACGGCAAGCGCGCCGCCAAGGAGGCGCATGGCCGCGCGCGCGAGTTGCTTGCGATGGCGGGCCTCACCGGGTTCGAACATGTGTTCCCCAACGAATTGTCCGGCGGCATGGCGCAGCGCGCGGCGATCTGCCGGATGCTGGTGTCGCAACCCTCAGTGCTGCTGCTCGATGAACCCTTCAGCGCGCTGGACGAATTGACCCGCGATTTCATGAACATGGAGTTGCAGCGCATCTGCATGGAGCGTAACGCCACCGCCTTTTTGGTGACGCACTCGATCCAGGAGGCGGTGATCTTGTCCGACGTGGTCTATGTCATGTCGCCCCGCCCCGGTCGCTTCGTCGAGGAGGTGGTGGTCGACCTGCCGCGCCCCCGCACGCTCGAGATGATGACAACGCCCCGGTTCGGGGCGCTGGTGGACCGTATCCGTTCGCAACTGGATGAAGGAGCGCTGGCATGACCATGACCTACGATGGGGCAGACCGCGAAGCCCCGCCGCCCAGCACGGTCTGGGTCGAGAATGTCTCGTGGTTCGACCGGGTGCCGCGCTGGGTGTCGATGACCGCGATCTTCGTGCTGTTTCTGGCGATCTGGCAGGGCACGCACATGACCGGGCTTGTCTCGCCGATCCTGTTGCCGTCGCCGGGCGACACGGCTGAAGAGCTGTATTTCGTGGGCCACAACCTGCTGACCGGCGGTTACATGCTGACGCCGCTCTGGATCACGCTCAAGACGGTCATGTGGGCTTTCATCCTCGCCACCGCGATCGGGTTTTCTCTGGGCGTTCTGGTGGGCGAGACGACATTCGGCGAACGCGCCGTGATGCCCTATCTTGTCGCCATCGACACCATGCCCAAGGTGGCATTCGCGCCGCTGTTCATCGCATGGCTTGGCTTTGGCATCGAAAGCAAGGTGGCGCTTGCGACCTTCATCGCCACATTCCCGATCATCGTGGGCACGGCGGCGGGCCTGCATTCGGCCGACGAAAATGCGCGCATGCTGTTCAAGACCATGCGCGCGTCGCGCTGGCAGACGCTCATCAAGATGAAACTGCCGACCGGCATGCCGCACTTCTTCACCGGTCTCAAGATCGGCTCGGTCGGCGTGATGGCCGGCGCTATCACCGGCGAGTTTCTGGGCGGCGGGCGCGGGTTTGGCGACCTGATCCGCGTGGCCTCCACCAACCTCGACACGGCGCGCGTGTTCGCGCTGATCATCTATCTCAGCTTCATCGGCCTTGCGATCTTCATGTCCGTTGTCTGGACCCAGCGCCGCTTTGTCTTCTGGCACAAGTCCAGCACGCTGACCGAAACCTGACGCCATTCCCTTCATGGGTCCTGCGGGCAGCCGCGGGGCCTGCGCAGCCCATCAAGGACCCGATCCCATGACAGACCTTTTTCCACCCGCCCCCGTGACCCGCTTTCCCGTCGAGGGATCGACGGATACGTTTCCGGTGCGGCGCGTCTACTGTATCGGGCGCAACTATGCCGCCCATGCCATCGAGATGGGGCATGACCCCGACAAGGAACCGCCCTTCTTCTTTCAGAAGGCCCCCGACAACATCATCTTCGGTGATTTCCCCTACCCGCCCGAATCAAGCGACGTTCAGTTCGAGATCGAACTGGTAGTGGCGCTGTCGAAAGGTGGTCGGAACATCCCGGTCGAAACCGCGCTCGACCATGTCTATGGCTATGCCGTCGGTCTCGACATGACGCGGCGCGACCTGCAGGGCGAAGCGAAGAAACTGGGCCGCCCGTGGGAGATCGGGAAATCCTTTGATCAATCCGCGCCCTGCACCCCGTTGGTCCCGGTGTCGCGGATCGGTCACCCGTCCGAAGGGGCGATCTGGCTCAAGGTGAACGGCGAGGTCAAGCAGCAGGGCGATCTGAACCAGATGATCTGGAAGACCGCCGAGATGATCTCGATCCTGTCGCGCTATGACGAATTGATGCCCGGCGACGTGATCATGACGGGCACGCCCGCGGGCGTCGGCCCGATCGTGCGGGGCGATGTCATGCATGGCCACGTCGCGGGCGTGGGCGATCTGCAGGTGACGGTGGTTTAGGCCGCCACGCCGCAGGTCATCCTTTCGCCTTTGGCCTTCCGACAGGCCTTTACAAGAACCAAGCTGACTCCGATGCGCGCGCCCGCTCTTGCCGGGCGCGCATTTTTTTGCTTTCAGATCAATTGGATGGCTGGATATCCCCGTTTCAAGCGGATTCCGGGCTGTATTGTCATGTAACTGTTACATTTTTGAAACATGACCGTCATCCAACGCCGATAGCAGCGGGTCGAGGACGTCATTCGTCCCGTGCAGATATCAGGAGAAGTCATGTCTCACCTCAAGCTTTCCACGGCGCTTGTCGCCGTCATCGCCGTTTCGGCCACCGCTGCAGCGGCCCGTGACCAGATCCGCATCGTCGGCTCGTCGACCGTGTTCCCCTACACCCAGGCTGTCGCGGAAGAATTCGCGAACCTCGGCGGCACGTCTCCCGTCGTCGAATCCACCGGCACCGGTGGCGGCATGCAGATCTTCTGTGGCGGCATCGGCGTCGATCACCCCGATATCACCGGCGCTTCGCGCTCCATGCGCGCGTCCGAATACGAGCTGTGCGTCCAAAACGGCGTGACCGACATCACCGAAGCCCTGATCGGCTCTGACGGTCTGTCGATCGCCATCTCGCGCGCCAACAACGCGCTGACCAACCTGACGCTCGAGCAGGTCTACCTCGGCCTCGGCGCGATGGTTCCGGTCAACGGCGAGTGGGTTGCGAACCCCTACACCAACTGGTCGGAAATCGACGCAAGCCTGCCCGATCAGCCGATCACCGTTTTCGGCCCCCCGCCCACCTCGGGCACCCGTGACGCGTTTGTCGAACTGGCCATGTGGCCCGGCTGCGAAACGCTGCAGTATGTCGTCGACGGCGGCTTTGATGGTGACTGGGTTGAAGAAAACTGCTCGCGCATGCGCACCGACGGACCATTCGTCGAAGCTGGCGAAAACGACAACCTGATCGTTCAGCGCCTGAACGCCGATCCGAACTCTCTCGGCATCTTCGGCTATTCGTTCCTGTTCGAAAACACCGACACGCTGGTCGGCGTGAACATCAACGACGTCGAGCCCAACAGCGACACCATCGCGTCCTTCGACTACCCGATCGCGCGCCCGCTGTACTTCTACGTCAAGAACGCACACCGCGGCGTGATCCCCGGCCTGAACGAGTTCATCGCCGAGTATGCCTCGGAGAACGCTCTGGGCAACGGTGGCTACCTGCAGGAGCGTGGTCTGGTCGTTCTGGCCGATGACGTGCGCGCCGATCTGGTGAACCGTCTGATGAACGCAGTTGCGATGGACCCCATCCAGTAAGCTGACACATCGGACTGCCCGGCGGCTGTCGGGCAGTCCTTTCCTCCTCCTCCGTGCCACGAGGGTTTCCATGACGCTGATCGCTTTCGCCTTGCTGTTCGCCGCGGTTCTGGGCGGATACCTGTTCAACCGGATGAGCGCCGAGCGGATCCGGGGCAGCGGCACGCGTCTGCATTCGCTCAGCGGCTTTCACGGCATGTATTCCGCGCTGATCGTTGGTCTGCCAGGTTTGTTCCTGGTCATCGTCTGGTTGATCCTGCAGGGTCCCGTGACAGAGAACATGATGATGGCCGGTCTGCCCGAGGGTGTTCTGGACGGGCTGGAGATCGGCCAGATCGCGCTGGTCCAGTCCGAGATCCTTCAGATTGCCAACGGCACCGTCTTTGGCGACCCCGAACAATGGAAGCGTGACGCGGCCGAGCGGATCAACCGTCTCGAGGTCACCGCCTCATGGATGATGGTCGTTGCGGTGGCGCTTCTGGTGCTTGCGGCGCTGATCTTTGCGCGCGGCCGCGTTTCGGCCGAGTTCCGGGCGCGCCAGAGCGTCGAACGTATGGTGCTTGGCCTCATGATCGGCTGCTCGAGCATCGCGGTCTTCACCACCTTTGGCATCGTCTTTTCGCTCATCTTCGAAAGCTGGGCCTTTTTCCGCCTGATCCCCCTGCACGAATTCCTCTTCGGCCTTCAGTGGGAGCCGCAGATCGCCATTCGCGCCGACCAGATCGCGGGCGCTGGCGCCTTCGGGGTGATCCCGGTCTTTGTCGGCACGCTCGTCATCATGACCATCGCGCTGTTCTTCGCGGTGCCCATCGGCCTCATGTCGGCCATCTACCTCAACGAATTCGCGGCACCCCGCACGCGCAACATCATCAAGCCGGTGCTCGAGATCCTGTCGGGCATCCCGACCGTCGTTTACGGCTTTTTCGCCATCCTGGTGGTGGCGCCCTTCCTGCGCCAGACGGGGGCCGATCTCGGCCTGACGCTGGCGCCGAACACCGCGCTGGCGGCGGGCAGCGTCATGGCGATCATGCTGATCCCATTCATCTCGTCCTTTGCCGATGACGCGCTTTCGGCGGTGCCGCGGTCCTTGCGCGACGGTTCGCTGGCGCTGGGGGCGACGCGGGCGGAAACGGTGCTCAAGGTGCTCTTTCCCGCCGCCATCCCGGGCATCGTGGGCGGCGTGCTTCTGGCTGTCAGCCGCGCCATCGGCGAG
The DNA here is from genome assembly GCA_018401055.1 of Roseicyclus sp. The sequence continues at coordinate 57,881 of JAGYLB010000092.1, read as the reverse complement.
ACGATGATCGTGGTGATGGCCGCGGGCCTGATCGCCAAGCTCACGATCAACCCGCTCGACAGTGTGACCACGATGACCTTGCAGATCGTCACGCTGCTGATCGGCGACACCGAATTCGACAATCCCAAGACGCTCGCGGCCTTCGCGCTGGGCATGCTGCTGTTCATCGTGACGCTGGGCATCAACATCTTGGCACTTGGCATCGTGCGCAAGTACCGCGAACTGTACGACTGAGGGGCCCGACATGACCGATCTTCCCGCGCAAACGCCCGCCCCGACATATTGGGACACCGAGCGCTACACGGCTCGCACCCGCGCCCGTCACCGCAGTGAAATGTGGCTTCGTGGTCTCGGGCTGGGCGCCATCGGCATCGCGCTCCTGATGCTTGCGATCATGCTGACCTCGATCCTGACCAGCGCGGTCGGCGCCTTCCGCCAGACCCATGTGACCATCGAGGTGCCGATCCCGGCCGATGCCGTCGACCCGGCCGATCCCTTTTCGGCCAACTGGCGCAGCATCATGCAGGACTACATCGCCTCGGTCTTTCCGGAGGCAGAGCCTGCGGAGCTGCGGCAACTGGGTGGCGTGCTGTCGAACGGCGCGCAATTCCGGGTGCGGGACGCGGTCGTGGCCGACCCCTCGCTCATCGGCGGAACGCTGACCATCACCGTGCCGGTCTCCGACCCGTTCGATCAGTTGGCCAAGGGCTATCTCGACCGCGACGCCCCCGAAGATCAGCGACGCCTGAACGATCTGCAGATTTCGGCCTTTGACCGGTTCGAGCAGGCGGGCGCCATTTCCTCGCCGATCAACATCGGTCTTCTGACCTACGCGGACTCGCGCTTTCCGGAATTGGCCGGCCTGCGCGGCGCGATGATCGGCACGATCTACCTGTTGCTCACGACTTTCCTGATCGCCTTTCCGGTCGGCATCGGCGCGGCCATCTATCTTGAGGAATTCGCCCCCAAGAACCGCCTTTCGGATTTCATCGAGGTCAACATCAACAACCTCGCCGCCGTGCCTTCGGTCGTGTTCGGCCTGTTGGCGCTGGCGGTATTCCTCAACTGGTTCGGCTTGCCGCGTGGCGCGCCCTTCGTCGGCGGCCTGACCATCGCGCTCATGAGCTTGCCCACCATCATCATCGCCACGCGCGCCGCCCTCAAGGCCGTGCCGCCCTCGATCCGTGAGGCGGCGCTGGGTGTAGGCGCATCGAAACAGCAAGTGGTGTTCCAGCATGTGCTGCCGCTGGCCATGCCCGGCATCATGACCGGCACCATCCTTGCCATGGCCAATGCCATCGGCGAGACTGCACCGCTACTTCTGATCGGGATGAACGCCTTTCTGACCTCGGTGCCAAGCTCGCCCTTTGAGAGTGCGACGACCCTGCCCACGCAGATCTTCATCTGGGCTGACAGCCCCGAGCGCGGCTTCGTGGCGCGGACTTCGGCGGGGATCGTGGTGCTGCTGGTCGTTCTGGTGACGATGAATGCCCTGGCGATCTATCTTCGCCGCAAGTTCGAGCGCCGGTGGTAACCCCGAGGAGAGCGACAAATGGACGACCTTCGCATCGTGGAGAGAAGTGTGGATACCCAGAAAACCAAGTTCATCGCCCGCGGTGTGCAGGTCTACTATGGCGACAAGCACGCGCTGAAGGACGTCGACTGTGACATCCTCGACAAGACCGTGACCGCCTTTATCGGTCCGTCGGGGTGTGGCAAGTCTACCTTTCTGCGCTGCCTGAACCGGATGAACGACACGGTCGCCATCGCCCGGGTCGAGGGTGACATCCGTCTCGACGGGGACGACATCTACGACCGCAACGTGGACCCGGTGCAGCTGCGCGCCAAGGTGGGCATGGTGTTCCAGAAACCCAACCCCTTCCCCAAGTCGATCTATGACAACGTGGCTTATGGCCCCAAGATCCACGGCCTGACCCGGTCCAAGTCGGAGCTTGATGGAATCGTCGAGGAAAGCCTCAAGCGCGCGGCCCTTTGGAACGAGGTCAAGGACCGTCTGCAAGACCCCGGCACCGGCCTGTCGGGTGGCCAGCAGCAGCGCCTGTGCATCGCGCGCGCCGTGGCCACCGGCCCCGAGGTGTTGTTGATGGACGAGCCCTGTTCCGCGCTCGACCCGATCGCCACCGCACAGGTGGAGGAGTTGATCGACGATCTGCGGCAAAGCTATTCCGTGGTCATCGTGACCCACTCGATGCAGCAGGCCGCGCGGGTCAGCCAGAAGACTGCCTTCTTCCACCTCGGCACGCTGGTGGAATACGGCGAGACCTCCAAGATTTTCACCAATCCCGAGGACCCTCGGACCGAAAGCTACATCACCGGCCGGATTGGCTGAGGCCAGCAATCCGCGCCGGGCAGGGGAGACTACCATGCCGACTTCCGAACACATCGTCTCAAGTTTCGACCGCGACCTCGAAGGCATTCAGGCGCAGATCATGCGCATGGGTGGTCTGGTCGAGGATGCCATCGCCAAGGCCACGCAGGCGCTTGAGCTTCGCGACGTGGAACTGGCGCGCGAGGTGCGGGAAGGCGACAAGGCCATCGACGCGCTGGAGGAACAGGTCAACGACGAGGCGGCGCGCATCATCGCGCAGCGCCAGCCGATCGCGCGCGACCTGCGCACGGTGCTGACGGTGTTTCGCGTCTCGACCAATCTCGAACGGATCGGGGACTACGCCAAGAACATCGCCAAGCGGACCGAGACGATCATCGACCAGCCGCCCGTGAACGGCACAGGTGCCTCTCTGCGTCGCATGGCCCGGCAGGTGGAACTGATGCTGAAGGACGTGCTCGACGCCTATATCCAGCGTGATGCGGGTCTGGCGGCCGACGTGCGGGCACGCGACATCGACGTGGACCAGATGTATTCCGCGCTTTTCCGCGAATACCTGACCTTCATGATGGAGGACCCGCGCAATATCACCACCTGCATGCACCTGCATTTCATGGCCAAGAACATCGAGCGGATGGGCGATCACGTCACCTCGATCGCCGAGCAGGTGATCTACCTCGTCACCGGTGACATGCCCGATGAGGACCGTCCCAAGCAAGACCGCACGCCGCATGATGCGGGCGTGACGAAGTAACAAGGAACAGGCCGATGGCTGGCGAACCGCTGGTGCTCGTTGTCGAGGATGAACCCGCGCAGCGCGAGGTTCTGGCCTACAACATTCAGGCCGAAGGATTTCAGGTGATGACCGCCGAGGCGGGCGATATCGCGCTCGACATGGTGCGCGAAACGCCGCCTGACGTGATCGTGCTGGATTGGATGTTGCCGCATGTCTCGGGGATCGAGGTCTGCCGCCAGCTCAAGATGGGGGCCGAGACCGCGCGCATCCCGATCATCATGCTGTCCGCCCGGTCCGAGGAGGTCGACAAGATCCGCGGGCTGGAAACCGGGGCGGATGACTACATCACCAAGCCCTATTCCGTGGCCGAACTGTTGGCCCGCCTGCGCACGCAGTTGCGGCGCGTCCGCCCTGCGACCGTTGGCGAGCGGCTCGAGTATGATGATATCATGGTCGATCTGGCCGAACATCGTGTCTACCGGAACAAGGAACAGCTCAGCCTCGGGCCGACCGAGTTTCGTCTGCTGACGGCTTTCATGGAACGCCCAGGCCGGGTCTGGAGCCGTGAGCAGCTGCTCGACCGGGTCTGGGGCCGCGACATTTATGTCGACAGCCGCACGGTCGATGTGCATGTGGGCCGCCTGCGCAAGGCGCTCAAGGCCGGGGATCACGGTGATCCGATCCGCACCGTGCGCGGCGCAGGCTACGCGCTGGGTTGATCGGGCAAGCGTGGACGCGGGCAATCCCGATATCTTGCATCTGGCAGAGCCGTTGATCGGCGTGGCCGATGTCGGTCATGCTGGAACCGGGCTGTTCCTGTCGCGGCTGGGCGATAGGCTTGCGAACCTTGCGCGGTGCGAGACGCAAGGCGTGCTGCTGGACGCCGTGGCGCGTAAGCGCCCGGATTATGCGATCCTTGACGGGGCGGTGGACGACGGGGACCTTGCTGCCTTGCGTGGTGCGATGCACACCGCAACGCTGGGTGTGGTGTTGATGGGACCGCAGGATGCCGCACCAGACCCTGTCCCGCAGATCGAAATCGAGGTCTTTGACCCCGCCGAGGGTATTGATGCCTTTACCCTGCGCCTGCGCGCGTTGATGCGGCGCTGCCGTCCCGTGGCACTGGCCAGCCGGTGCAGGACGGGCAGGCTGACGCTGGACGAGGCGGCGATGACCTTGAGCGTAGCGGGCTCTACAGCGGCCCTGTCGCTGGAAGATTTCCGCCTGCTTGGCCCGTTGTTCGACATGCCGGGCAGGGTGTGGTCGCGCGAGGATCTCTTGCGGCTTGCCTATGGGGCACAGACCCAGAACGGGCTGCGCACGATCGACGTCAAGCTCAACCGCACCCGCCGCAGGTTGCGTGCGGCCTTGGACCTCGACCCGATCCGCAGCGTCCGAGGCGAAGGTTATGTGCTCGCCCTGGATTGACCCGCCCCACGCCCCGCGTCATCCCTGACGGGGCAGACCAGGGAGACGCAAGATGCAGACCGACCATTCCACCACCCATGACGCGCTGGAAGACCCGCGCAACGCTGACATCCTGATCTACGTCAACGGCGCGCTGAAACCCCGCCCGGAGGCCACGGTGTCGGTCTATGACAGCGGCTTCTTGCTGGGCGACGGCATGTGGGAGGGGATGCGTCTTTATGACGGCGTCTGGGCCTTCTTCGAAGAGCACATGGATCGCTTTTTCGACAGCTGCAAGGCGGTCAGCCTGGATGTGGGCATGGACCGCGCGGGCATTATGAACGCGCTCGAGATGACGCGCAAAGCCAACGGGATGCACACGGATGTGCATTGCCGCCTGATGCTGACGCGGGGCCCCAAGGTGCGGCCGTTCCAGCACCCGTCACTTTCGCGGTCGGGGCCGACGCTGGTCATCATCATGGAACATTCCAAGCCTGTGGACCGCCTGCATTCGGCAGGCATCCGGCTGGCCACTGTGCCGCAGGTGCGCGGCCTGCCGATGAGCCAGGATGCGAAATACAATTCCCATTCCAAGCTGAACTGCGTTCTGGCCTGCCTGCAGGCGGAACAGGCGGGCGCGGATGAGGCGTTGATGCTGGACCCGCATGGCTTTGTGAACACGACCAATGCCTGCAATTTCTTCATCGTGCGCAAGGGAGAGGTTTGGACCTCGACCGGCGATTACTGCATGAACGGGGTCACGCGGCAAAAGGTGATCGACCTGTGCCGCAAGGATGGCATCCCGATCTTCGAGAAGAACTATTCCCTCTTTGAAGTTGCTGGCGCGGAAGAAGCGTTCCTGACCGGCACCTTTGGCGCGCAGACGCCCGTGGCCTCGATCGACGGCAAGCCTGTGGGCGATGGATCGCGGCCCGTGACGCGGCGCATCCGGGAGCTCTACAAGGCTGATGTCGCAGCTTACGTCGCGGCGCGGAGCTAGGCGTTTTCCTCGAGGAAAACGTCTGGGAAAACCCGGGCTTTCCCAGACGGAAATCTGCAGATTTCCGGCACGCAAAACTGCAGTTTTGCGTCCCTCATATCCGCTCCACCTCCACCAAGGCGGAATGGGCGCTTGTGCCTTGACCCAGCCGTGATGTGCCAACATCCCGCGTCAGCACGTTGGGGTTTCCGTTCATATCCATGTTCCCGCCCTTTGCCCCGAACCATGCCCCTGTGGGCAGCGCCACGACGCCTTGCAAGATATCACTCGTCACCCGTGCCCGGGCGCGAGCGGCGCCGCGCGCGTTGAACACCCGCACCAGATCGCCCGTGGCAATGCCCCGCGCGGCAGCGTCCGATTCATGTATAAGAATTGTCTCGGGGCGTGCGCCCTCGACATCGGCCAAGGCCGCTTCGAGTTGGGAGTGCAGCTTGTCGCCCGGTTGCGGCGACACGAGATGCAGGGGCGCATCATGGCTGGCCATGCCCGGCCATTCGGCGGGGGGCAGCCAGACGGGGTGGCCGGGGCAATCGTCGTAGCCGAAGCCGTCGATGGTGGCAGAGAAAATCTCGATCCGGCCCGAGGGCGTCTTGAGCGCCGCGCCCTCGGGGTCGGCGCGAAAGGCCCGGAGGATCGGCTTTGGTTGTTCTTCGGCGGCAATGTCAAGCTTGATCCAGTTGCGCGCCCGCAGCTCGTCGAGGGTTGGAACCTCGACACCTGCCGCCTTCGCGCGGGCTTGGAAGCCCTCGTAGAGGTTGCCGATCCATTGTGCAGGGTCGCGCCCCTCGGTAAAGGCTGCGCCGGCGCCAAGGCGTTGCGCAAGTCCCGCGAAGATGGCGTAATCGTCGCGCGCCTGACCCACGGGGGGGATTAGGGCGGGCATGTGAAACAGGTAATCGTCCAGCGGTGACCGCCCGATATCCTCGCGCTCATAAGGCGTGGTGGCGGGAAAGACGATATCGGCACGCTGGACGGTGGCGGTCCACCACGGCTCGTGCACGATCACGGTTTCGGGCCGGGTCCATGCCTCGTGCAGGCGGTTCAGGTCCTGATGGTGGTGAAAGGGGTTACCGCCCGCCCAATATACCAGACGGATATCGGGGTAGGTGCGGCGCTGGCCGTTGAAATCATAAGGTTGGCCGGGGTTCAGCAGCATGTCGGCCACGCGCGCGACCGGGATCACGTCGCGCACGGCATTGGTGCCTTGGGGTAGGGTCAGACCACCCAGGGGGCGGAAATCCTTGCCGATGCCGCCGATGGCACCATAGCCGTAGCCCACGCCGCCACCGGGCAGGCCGATCTGACCCAGCATCGCGGCCAGCACCGCCGACATCCAATAGGGCTGTTCGCCGTGTTCTTGGCGCTGCAGCGACCATGCCACCGTGATCAGCGTGCGCGTGCTGGCCATGCGGCGGGCAAGATCGCGGATCGTAGCGGGCGCAACACCCGTCAGCGGCGCAGCCCAGGCGGGCGATTTGGGCGTGCCGTCCGTCTCGCCCATCAGATAGGGGCGGAACCGGTCCCAACCGATTGTGTAGCGGTCGAGAAAAGGGTGGTCGGTCAGCCCCTCGGTTTCCAGCACATGGGCCAAGGCCAGCATCAGCGCCGTGTCGGACCCGGGGCGACAGGGCAGCCAGTCGCAGCCCTCGGGCGCATCCCCGCGCTGGGGGCCAATGTTGAGGCGCATCATCCCCTTTTGCGCAAAGCGGTCAAACCAGCCCGCGGTCTGGTGTTCGGTGATCCCGCCCATCGAGACTTGGGAATTCTTGGGGTTGATGCCGCCGAACATGACCAGCGTTTCGGTATGCTCGGCGATGGTGGCGAAACTGTCCTGCGCCTCGTAGGTGAGGGTCAGGAAGTTTTCGCCAAAGACATGGGGCATGATCGATTGGGCGCAGCCGGTGGAATAGCTGCCGAAACTGGCGACATAACCGCCAATGCAGTTGAGAAAGCGGTGGATCTGGCCTTGGGCATGGTGGAACCGTCCGGCCGAGGCCCAGCCGTAGGAGCCGCCGTAGATCGCGCCATTGCCATGTGTCTTGCGGATGCGGTCAATTTCTTGCGCGGCAATGTCCAGCGCCTCGTCCCAAGGCGGCGTGACGTAATCGCCATCGCCGCGCCCTGTGCGGTCGCGCGAGGCAAGCCAGGCGCGGCGGATGGAAGGCCGGGCAACGCGGCTGGAGTGATGCACGGCGGCGGGCAGGATCGCAGGGATTGACGGCGGGTGCGGGTCGGGGCCGAAGGGGTACGCCTCAACGATGCGGTCGCCCTCGGTGACAACCTCGAAGGCACCCCAATGGCTTGAGGTCACGCGCCTTTGCCGGGTCTCGCTATCCATGATCCGTCTCCGCCCTGTCACCTGCGGCGCTTATAGCCCAGCCTTGTGCCGGGGGGGAGGGGGCCTTGCGCCCCGGCCCCGGCAGGGGCATCACTGAGCACAGGCGGGGGGATCGCATGACCATCAAGGTAGCCATCAACGGCTTTGGACGCATCGGGCGCTCTGCTCTCAGGGCTTGGCTCAAGGGCGGTTGGCCCGGGATCGAGATCGTCGCGCTGAACGATATCGCGCCGCTGAAAACCTGCGCCTACCTGTTCCAGTATGACAGCGTCTTTGGCCCATGGCCCGAGGAGGTCGCTGTGGGCGAGGGAGTGTTGCGCGTCGGAGGGCGGGTGTTGCCCTTCACGCAGGTGGCCGATCTGGCGTTGTTGGACCTGCGCGGCATTGACGTGGTGATGGAATGCACCGGGCTGGCCCGGACCCGCAGTTTCGCCGAAGCGGGGCTTGATGCCGGGGCGGCGCGTGTGCTGGTGTCGGGGCCGTCGCCGCAGGCCGACATCACCGTGGTGATCGGCGCGAACGATGCAGCGCTGACGGCGGCGCATCGGATCGTGTCGAACGCGTCTTGCACCACCAACGCGGTGGCGCCGCTGGCCGCGATGATCGACGCACAATGGGGGCTTGAATCGGCCCTGATGACCACGGTGCATTGCTACACCGGCAGCCAGCCGACGGTGGATCAGCCGATGGGCGAGGATTTCGCCCGATCCCGCGCCGCTGCCCTGTCTATGGTGCCGACAACCACAAGCGCGGCCACGCTGGTCGACGCGGTTTTGCCGCATCTGGCGGGGCGCATCACCGGGTCAGCGGTGCGGGTGCCTGTCGCCTCGGTGTCTTGCGTGGATCTGGCGGTGATCACCCGCGACAAGCCACAGGCCGAGGAGGCGCGGGCGTTGTTCCGCGACCGGGCGGGGCCGATAGTGGGGTTCACGGATCAGACGCTGGTGTCCACCGACCTGCGCGCGCGGCCCGAGTCGCTGATCGTTCAGGGCCCGGAGATCAAACGCGCCAAAGGCGGCATGCTGCGCGTCTTTGGCTGGTATGACAACGAATGGGGGTTTTCGTGCCGGATGCTCGATCTGGCCGAGAGAATGGGACGCCTGGGATGAGCGCGGGCTGGCGCATCCGGCCCGCCAGATCGGGGGACGCGGGCGCCTTGGCGGTGGTCCTGTCGGACTGGATCGACGCGACGCCATGGATGCCACGGCTTCATTCGCGCGCGGAGGATCGTGCCTTTGTCGCCGGTTTGATCGACCGGGCGGAGGTGCTGACCGAAGCGGATGGGCGCGGGTTCATCGCCTGCGAGGGCGGCGAGGTGCGCGCGCTCCACCTTGCGGCGGAGGTGCGGGGGCGTGGCCTCGGGGCGGCGCTGCTGGCAGAGTTGGGGGAGAGGGCGCTGACGCTCTGGACCTTCGAGGCGAATACGGCGGCCGTGGCGTTCTACAGGCGCGCGGGCTTCGTGGAGATCGCGCGCACGGACGGGGCGAGCAACGCGGAGAACCTGCCCGACATCCGTTTCGCGCGCGCCGAGGCGTCGCGCGGAGGGGCGGGCATAGACAACAAGGAGATCACGACATGAGCGATTGGCAGGCGTGGCAGCGCAAGGCGAATTTCATCGGCGGGGCCTGGGTGCAAGCCGATCAGGCCACGACCATCGATGTGACGAACCCCGCCACCGGCGAGGTGATCGGCACGGTGCCCGCCTGCGGTGCTGCGGAAACCCATCGCGCCATCGACGCGGCCTCGGCGGCCTTTCCGGCCTTCTCGGCGATGGACCTGATGAGCCGCGTGGGCCTGTTGTGGAAACTGCATGACGCGCTGATGGACAATCAGGCGAGCTTGGCGGAACTGCTGACCGTGGAGATGGGCAAGCCCTTGGCCGAGGCGAAAGGCGAGATCGCTATCGGCGCGCAGTACGTCCGCTGGTTCGCGGAAGAAGCCCGCCGCGCCAAGGGCGAGATCGTGCCCGCGGGCGTGAACGGGCGACGCATTCTGGTGACCAAGCACCCGGTAGGTGTCGTAGGGATGATCACGCCGTGGAATTTCCCTTCGTCGATGCTCGCGCGCAAGATCGCACCCGCGCTCGCGGTGGGCTGCCCCATCGTCGCCAAGCCCGCGACGGCGACGCCCTATTCTGGCCTTGCATGGGCCGCGCTGGCCGAGGAAGTCGGCTATCCGGCGGGCGTGGTAAACGTGGTCACGGGATCGGCGCGCGCCATCGCGGGCGCGATGATGGAGCGGTCCGAAGTCCGGAAAGTCACCTTCACCGGATCGACCGAGGTCGGCAAGGAGCTGATCCGCGCCTCGGCCGATACGGTCAAGAAGGTCTCGATGGAACTGGGCGGCAATGCGCCCTTCATCGTCTTCGAGGATGCCGATCTGGATGCGGCGGCCGATGGGGCCATCGTGTCGAAATACCGCAATTCGGGCCAGACCTGCGTCTGCGCGAACCGGATCTATGTGCAGGCCTCGGTCCATGATGCCTTTGTCGAGAAGCTGGTTGAAAAGACCAAGGCGCTCAAGGTGGGCGACGGGCGCGCGGCCGGCGTTGCGCAAGGCCCGCTGATCGATCTTGCCGCCGTCGCCAAGGTCGAGGAATTGCTTGATGACGCAAAGGGCAAGGGCGCGACAGTGGTGCTGGGCGGATCGCGTCATCAACTGGGCGGGACGTTCTTTCAGCCCACGGTGCTGACCGGGGCGACGCAACACATGGCCTTTGCAACAGAAGAGATCTTCGGACCCGTGGCGCCGGTCTTTACCTTCAAGACGGAGGCGGACGCCGTGGCCATGGCCAATGATACCGTCTTTGGCCTTGCGTCCTATGTCTACACCCGCGACCTCGGCCGTGCTTTCCGCATGAACGATGCGCTGCAATACGGGATGATCGGCATCAATTCGGGCTTGATCACGACCGTCGAGGCCCCCTTTGGCGGGGTCAAGGAAAGCGGCATGGGCAAGGAAGGCGGAAGCCAGGGCCTCGAGGATTACCTCGACACGAAATACGTCTGCATCGACGGGATCTGAAGCGCAGCGATTGTGCCCTGCGCTTGGGGGTGAACGTGGATGCCTCCGGCGGGGATATTTTCGAAACAGAGAAGCTGGGACGGGAGCGCGCCGGGCCGTTAACCTTGATGCAGGGTTAAGGGCCGTAGGTCAGACCGTCTGCGATCAGGCGCATTGTCTGGCGGCCAAGGGGCCTGCCCATTTTGTCTCGGGCCGTTCGGGTGACGACCAGAAGCGCTGTGTAGCGGTCGCATGACAGCGCCACGCTGTCGCTCATGCTGGTGACGCTGGCGCTGAGCTGATCGTCGATCATGGCGGGGGTCAGACCGGCATCTGCAAGCAGATGGGCCAGATCGACGGCGGCATCCTCGTCCAGCGCGGGCAGTATCGCCTCGGGCACGATCACCATGTCGATCCCGGCGCGCGCGCCGTTCCGGCGTAGCGTCCGCTCCAAGACCGACAGGCGGCTGGTGTCGAAAAGATCGGCCTCGACCTGATCGGCACCACGGGTCAGGGCCCGGGCGCGGAACACCTCGAACACGGGAGTCTCGCCGGTCTTGTCTTGCAAGCGGGCGGTGGGGGCCACCGGCGTCGGTGCGGATGCAGTGGCGGGATCGGACACCAAGGTGCCGCGCCCCGGTTTGCGGTCGAGATAGCCCATCCCCTCGAGCGACATGAGCGCGCGTCGCATGGTTCCTTGACTGACGCCGAATTCTTCCGCGAGGATGAATTCATTGGGCAGGCGCAGGCCCACGGCCCAGTCACCGCTGCGGATGCGGCGGATCATCTCGGTCTCGGCGGTCTTGTAAAGCGGCGTGCGGGCCATGGGCTTACGGATGTCCTTTTGGCACAGGGTGGGCCTATGCGGCCCTCCGGGTCAATTCAGATGCTCGATCAAGCGGCTGTGGCGGTCGAAAGCCTTGATGAGTGCCCCGAGATTGGGCAGGTCTGCCGCTTCGAGCATCGGGATCATCTTGCGGAAGGCCTGTGCCGTGGCCAGCGCGTCGCCGATGGCGGTATGGCGGTCGGCCTCGGGGATCTGGATGTGCAGCCGCGCGCAGAGCGCGTCGAGCGTGTGTTCCGCCGACTGGCCATAGAGGATCGCGGAACACAGGACCGTGTCGAGGATCGGTTGGTCGAAGCGTTTTCCGATCTGGATTTCGCGGCGCCTGAGAAAGCTCATGTCGAAAGGCGCGTTATGCGCCACGAGGACCGCACCCTGGGCAAAGGCGTGGAACCGTTCCAGTGCCTGTTCGACGGGGGGGGCACTGGCCACCATCTCGTTGGTGATGTGATGGACTGCGGTCGAGGCCGCGGGGATCGTGCGACCGGGATTGACCAGCATGTCGAAACGTTCGCCTTCGACGATCTTGCCGTTGACCACCCGCACGGCGGCGATCTGGCAGACCTCGTCGACCTGCGGGTTGAGGCCGGTGGTCTCAGTGTCGAAGATCACGAAACTGAGCGATTTCAGCGCCACTGCCGCGAGGTTTTCGGGGATGGCCGCGTTCAGCAGGTCGAAATCATACATCACAACGCGGGCCGGACCGGGGGCGCGGGCGCGCGCGCGCGGCAGGCTCAGGCGCAGGGCGTGGCGACCCGGGCCCTGCGGGTTCGACCGTGAGGGTGGTGCCGTGGCTGAGCAAAACATCTGCCCCGGTGAAGCCGACCATGCCGGGCGACAAGGGTGCGGCCAGCCAATTCTGCGCCGCGTCGGGCCGGTCAGCGGTACCTTCGAGGCTGAGTATGGCGGCCTCGGGGGTCTGGCTGGCGAGGCTGAGGCTGAGGGCCGTGGCGCCGGTGCCGGTCCAGTCAAGGGCGAGACGTTCAAGCAGGCGCGTGATGGCGAAGCCGTCGCAGCGCAGCGCCGTATCGGGCAGGTCGGAACTGATCGTGAGGCCCTTGCGTGCGAGGCGGTCGGCAAGGCCCGCGCCCAGATCGGGGGCGGACAGCGCCTCCATCGGCCACCAATCGGTGTCGGTCTGGGCCTTTTGCGCGGCCGTCGCTGCGGCAAGGCCGGCAAGGCGAGCCTTGGCCGGGCTGTCGGGCAGGTCGGGCAGCGCGGCCAGCACACCGTCGAGCAGCGCGTTCAACAGATGCGCCCGCTCGGCCTGTACCTTGAGATCGGCGGTGACGTCGCGCAGCGTCAGCACATAGCCTGGACGATCGGTTTCCTGCCCCTCCAGCCGCAACAGGCGCAACCGCGCCTCGAGCAGGTGAGCGCCGGCGCGGGTCGTGACAAGAATATCGGTGCCCTCGACGGCGTCCTTTGTGACGAGGCGGTCATAGGCCTGCAGGATCGGGCCCATGCGCAGCAGGCCACCGACCGGGCGGCCAAGGCCCAGACCCTCGGCCTCGCCCAGCAGATCGCGGCAATGACCGTTGTAGAGCGCGATGCTGTGATGGGGCGTGCAAAACAAGACGCCGTCGGGCACTTCGGCCAGCAGGGTTTCCAGCCGTGCCTTTTCGGTCGCCAGCCGCGCGGTCTCCCGCCCCACGGCCATGGCCATGGCATTGCGCGTCTGGGTCAGGTTGGTGGCCATCGCATCGGCGGCGGGGGCCAGATCACCCAGATAGCGGCCGATGTCATGGTCGATGCCCTGGTCGACATCGGCATGGGCCCGCGCGCGCAGATCGGCCGCCAGCCGTTCGACCGGGCGCGCGACATGTTCGTCGAACAGCACCCAGACCCATGTGGTCAGCCCGCCGATGGCAAAAACGGCGACGATGCCCGCGATGACAAAGGAATTCAGCGCATGGGTCTCGCCCAGCCGGATATAGCCGATGGTCAGGCCCGCGATCACGAGGGCCGAGCCGCCCAAGGCCAGAAGGGCAAAGAACAGAAATATGCGCAGACGCAGGGAAAGCCGGGTGAACATCGGTCTGGGGCCTCCTCCTTGCCCCGGTCTTTGGGTGGGTCGGGGGCGGTCCGCGCGACGCCCCGGGCCCGATCTTGCAGTGTCAGCTGCCTGCGGTCTCCCCTCCGCAGACGGCATTGACGATGGGATCTTCCATGCCGGTTTCGCGCCAGATGGCGCCCTCCGGCTCACCGCTGGGGGTGAAGGTGGTGGTGGCGACAAGGTCGGTCCAACGGGCATTGGCGCAATCGACCAGCGCTGGGCGCACGATCTGCGGTTGCCAACGTTCCTGGATGCGCAATTGCACGGCAAGGATGCCCGAGCCTGCGGCCGTTTCCACGTTTTCGGATGGCGAGAAGCCGATGAAGCCGCGCACCCAGGGCCGCACGAGGGTCCACGGCTGATACCAGGCCTGTTGCTCGCGGGTGGTCACGATCACCAGATCCTCGGCCATGGTGCGCCGCACACCCGATTCCCAGCTATATTCCAAAGCCACGGTCGCCACGATCATGGTCAAGCCCGCGCAGACCGGGATGATGCCCTTGGGCAGCCGGTTGCGTGTGAGCGATCGCAGCACAAGGCCGATGCCGGCCCCGGAGAGACCTGCGAAAATGACGGTGACAAGGGACCAGAACATGGGTTTGGGGGTGCTTTCAGTTGAGGTAGCCGCGGCCGGAAGCGGCCGCGTTCTGCATTGTCTTGATGACGACGAAGGCGTCGCGCAGGTGGCTGCGCTCGAAATCCGAAAGGTCGGCGGGGGACATGAAATTATCGGGCGCCTCACCACGCTTGATCTGGGCGGCCTGATGGGCCAGCCGGGTGTCGGCGATCATGTCATAGGCATCGAGCAGGTCGCGCCCCCCCGAGGGAGAGATCGTGCGCGCCTCGATCGCGGCCAACAGGCGCGCGCGGGTATTGGCCTGCGTCAACTGGCCGGTCAGCGCGTAGATGCGGCCAAGATCGACCACGGGAACGACGCCCGCATGCTTGAGGTCGATGGTGTTCTTGTGCTCGCCCGACCGCACGGTGGCAAAGCCCCGGAACAGGCCGAGCGGCGGCTGGTGCTTGAGCGAGTTGGAAACCAGGTGCGCGACGAAGATCGAGTTCTTTGAGGCGGCGGACAGCGTTTCGGCCTGCAGGTCGGAGAAGAGCGCGGTTGTGCCGCCGATGGGGCGCAGGTCGAACATCACCGAGGCTAGCATCTGCGCCTCGGGGTTCGGGGTGTTGATCCAGCCGTGGAAATACTGTCGCCAGACGCGCAGCGGTTGGCGCCATTTGATGTTGGTCGCCATCATGTCGCCGGGGCAATAGAAATATCCCGCCTCGTTCAGTCCGTCGCTCACGAATTTTGCGAGATCCGCGAAATAGGCGTCATCGGGCGGTGTCGCGGCATCGTCGAGGATCAGGCAATTGTCTTGATCGCTGACGCCGGTCTGTTCCTGCCGCCCCTGCGATCCGCAGGCTAGCCACAGATAGGGCACGGGCGGCGGGCCGAATTCCGCCTCGGCCAGCGCCAGAAAGGCGGCGCGTGGTGGCGTCACAGATGTCTGTGATCAGGCGGGTGACGGTCTGGTGCGGGTTCTGCGCGCCAACCAGTTGCACCAGCAGTTCGGGGATGCGGGCCACGATCCGGGCCAGCGTCGCGCTGTCGGGGGCGGCCGCGATCTCGCGGATCAGCGCGGCGGAGGACGTGGCCTGAAACCGGGTGAGGTCGGTCTGTGTCAGGATGCCGACAAGCTGGCCGCCCTCGACCACCGGCATATGGGTGATGCCGCGTTCGACCATGGCATGCAACACGTCGGCCACAAGGGCAGTGGGCGGAAGCGCCATAGGGTCGGGGGTCATAACGGCGGAGACGGGGGTGTCTGGTCGGGCGCCCTTCGGCCACGGCGCGGCCGGTGATGTCGCCTGTGGTCAAGATGCCCTTCGCCGTGCCGTCGACCGTGGCGATGATGCACGACACATGCAGGTCGCGCATCTTGCGCGCCGCCTCGATCAGCGGGGTGTCCGGCGCGCAGGTCAGCGGGTCGCGCGTCATAAGGTCGGACAGCGCCATTGTGGTGATGTCTTGCCGTCGCGCGGCGGTGGGGCGTGTGCGGTCGAAGAACTTGAGCACGCGGGGCTGGGCCGCGACCAGCGCCTTGAACACCGGCGCGGGGATGGCCAGCACCTCGCTGTCCTCGGTCGCGGTGGCGGTGACGGGCGCGATGCCGTCGCGCAATAGCCCACGCTCGCCAAAGGAATTGCGGGGGCCAAGGATGGACAAGAGATCGCCGCCCTCGTCCGTGATCTCGATCCGGCCCGACAGGATCAGGCACAGGGCGCTCACGGGTTTGCCGATGACATAGACCGTTTCGCCTGCCGCCACCTTGCGGATGCCGATTGTTCGGCCAGCGCCTGCCGTTCCTCGGGCGTCAGCAGGTCATAGGGATGGGTCTGGGCAAGGATCGCGGCGATGTCTGACGTCATGGGCCGGTCTTTCGAAGGAAAAGGCGCACCCCGAAGGGTCGGGATGCGCCGCGTGAATGACCAGAGCCCGCGGTGTCGCAGGCTCTGGCAAAAGGCGTGGTGCCTTACTTGTTCATCGCAGCGCCGGCACCGCGGGGAATGCGAACGCTTTCCACGAGGTCCTGGATGTGCTGCGGCGGTGCCGCGGTCATGCTCGACACGATGTAGGCGACGCCGAAGTTGAACAGCGCACCGATCGGGCCGAAGTGCGTCGGCGGGATGCCGAACAGGTACTGGTCGGCGGTCAGCCAGTTGGTGCCGGGGATGAAGAAGACGCCGAGGTAGGCGAAGAGATAGAGGCAGGTCGTGATCAGACCGGCCAGCATCCCTGCCGTCGCCCCTGCGGCGTTCATCCGCTTGGAGAAGATCCCCATCATCAGCGCCGGGAAGAGCGACGCCGCCGCCAGACCGAAGGCCAGCGCAACCGTCTGGGCGGCGAAGCCCGGCGGGTTGAGGCCCAGCCATGTCGCCAGCACGATCGCGCCCGCCATCGAGATCCGGGCGGCCAGAAGTTCGCCCTTTTCCGAGATGTTGGGGTTGATCACCGACTTGATGAGGTCGTGGCTGATGGCCGAGGAGATGGCCAGCAGACAGGCCCGCCGCCGTGGACAGTGCCGCCGCGATACCGCCTGCGGCGATCAGCGCGATGACCCAGCCCGGAAGCTGCGCGATCTCGGGGTTGGCGAGAACGAGGATGTCACGGTTGAAGGTGACAAGCTCGTTGCCTTCCCAGCCACGCTCGGCCGCCAGTTCGGCCATGCCCGGGCCGCTTTCGTTGTAGTACTGGATCAGGCCGTCGCCGTTCTTGTCCTCGACCGCCAGAAGGCCGGTTGCGGACCAAGTGCGGAACCAGTCGGGCAGTTGGTCTTGCGCGACGGGTTCGCCCTCGACGCCTTGGGGCCACATGGTGGTCATGATGTTCAGGCGCGCCATGGCACCCACAGCCGGGGCGGTGAGGTAGAGCAGCGCGATGAACACCAGCGCCCAACCAGCCGACCAACGCGCGTCGGCCACCTTGGGAACGGTGAAGAAGCGGATGATCACGTGCGGCAGACCGGCGGTACCGATCATCAGCGAGAGCGTGAACAGCGCCATCAGCCAGGGGGTGTTGCCGGTGGTGTACTGGTTGAAGCCCAGATCCGTCAGCAGACCGTCGAGCGTGACCAGAAGCGGCGTGCCCGCACCGGCCTGACCGTCGGCCATGTTCGAGAACAGGCCCAGACCCGGGATCGGGTTGCCGGTCAGTTGCAGCGAGATGAACACGGCCGGGATGGTGTAGGCCACGATCAGCACGCAATACTGCGCCACCTGGGTGTAGGTGATGCCCTTCATCCCGCCCAGAACGGCGTAGATGAACACGACCGCCGAGGCCGTCAGCAGGCCGGTGGTCGAGCTGACCTCGAGGAAGCGCGAGAAGGCCACGCCTGCGCCGGTCATCTGGCCGATCACGTAGGTGACGGACATGATGATGAGCGAGATGACGGCCACGACGCGCGCGGAGTTGGAGTAGAAGCGGTCACCGACGAATTCCGGCACGGTATACTTGCCGAACTTGCGCAGGTAGGGCGCGAGAAGCATGGCCATTAGCACATAGCCACCGGTCCAGCCCATGAGGAAGGTGGAGTTCTGGTAGCCCACGAAGGCGATGAGACCCGCCATCGAGATGAAGGAGGCCGCCGACATCCAGTCCGCCGCGGTGGCCATGCCGTTGACGACGGGGTTCACGCCCCGGCCGGCGGCATAGAATTCCGATGTGGAGCCCGCGCGGGCCCAGATCGCGATCCCGAAGTAGAGCGCGAAGGACG
This sequence comes from Roseicyclus sp., assembly GCA_018401055.1. The sequence continues at coordinate 39,879 of JAGYLB010000092.1, read as the reverse complement.
CGCCCACCACGATGAAGTTAAGTGTTGTCTGATCCATGGTCTGGTCCGTCCCTTATTCTTCGTCCACGCCATGGTCCTTGTCGATCTTGTTCATACGCCAGGCGTAGAAGAAGATCAGGACAAGAAACACGAGGATCGATCCCTGCTGGGCAAACCAGAAGCCCAGATCCGTGCCGCCCACCGCGATGCCGCTGATCAGCGGACGCAGCAGGATCGCGAAGCCGTAGGACGCCAGTGCCCAGATCACGAGGCAGACCGTGATCAGGCGGATATTCGCGGCCCAATACGCGTTGTTATGTGGCTTTTCGGCCATTGCTTACTCCCTTCGAGTGGTTCCTGCTTAGCCTCTCCGTGTCCCGGCAGACATGTGATCGCCGGAGGGGTCTGTCCTCCGGCGAATTCTTTCAGGCGGTCGTGAGGTTTCCCACGATCGCGGCCAGATCCGCGCGCACCTGTCCGATCTCGGCCATAGCGTCGATCTCGGTCAGGGTTCCGCGCGCGGCGTAGTAGTCGATCAGCGGCGCGGTGTGCGGCGTGATAGGCCGCCAGCCGGGTGCGCACCGTGTCGGCATTGTCATCGGCGCGGCGCTTCATCTGCGTCCCGCCGCACTTGTCGCAGGTGCCGGCGTTTGGCGGGCTGCTTGAAGCTGTCGTGATAACCTTCGCCACAGCCCGCGCAGGTGTAGCGGCCTGACACGCGGCCCACCATTGCCTCGTCGTCGACGGCCATGCTGATGACGGCGTCGATCTGTTGGCCACGATCGGCCATCAGATCGTCCAGGGCTGCAGCCTGCCCCGCCGTGCGCGGGAAGCCGTCGAGGATGATGCCCGCCGCCACATCGGGCCCTGCCAACCGCTCGCGCAGCACCGCCAGCACGATCTCGTCGCTGAGACGAGCGCGCCGCTCTCCATCACCGCCTTGGCGGCAAGTCCCGCCTCGGTGCCCGCCGCGACCGCACCGCGCAGCAGGTCACCGGTGGACAGCTGAACGAGGCCAAAGGCGTCTTGCAGCATGCGGGCCTGCGTGCCCTTTCCCGCGCCGGGTGGCCCGAGCAGGATCAGGTTCACGGGACGGGTTTTGGTGGCGGCGTCGGTCATGGCTCCGCTCACTGCTTGGACCGGTTGGCGATCAGCTCTTCCACCACCGACGGATCGGCCAGGGTCGAGGTGTCGCCAAGGCTGTCGAAATCGTTTTCCGCGATCTTGCGCAAGATGCGGCGCATGATCTTGCCCGAGCGTGTCTTGGGCAGGCCCGGTGCCCACTGGATCACGTCGGGCTTGGCGATCGGGCCGATCTCGGTCCGGACCCAGTCGGCAAGTTTCTTCTTCAGCTCTTCGCTGGGCGTCTCGTCGGCCATCAAGGTGACGTAGCAATAAATGCCTTGCCCCTTGATCGGGTGGGGATAGCCCACCACGGCGGCCTCGGACACGGTTTCATGCGCGACAAGCGCGCTTTCGACCTCGGCGGTGCCCATCCGGTGGCCCGAGACGTTGATCACGTCATCGACGCGGCCGGTGATCCAGTAGTCGCCATCCTCGTCCCGGCGGCAACCGTCGCCCGAGAAGTAATAGCCCGCGTAATCGCCGAAATAGGTCTTTTCGAACCGTTCGTGATCTTCCCAAAGCGTGCGCATCTGCCCCGGCCAGCTGTCGGCCAGAACCAGCACACCCTCTACGCCATTGCCTTCGATCACCGCGCCGGTGGTAGGGTCCAGCACCAGCGCCTTGACCCCGAAGAAGGGCTTTTGCGCGGCACCGGGCTTGAGCGCATGCGCGCCGGGCAGCGGCGTCATCATGTGGCCGCCGGTTTCGGTCTGCCACCATGTGTCGACGATGGGGCATTTGCCCTTGCCGACATGTTCGTTGTACCAGTTCCACGCCTCGGGGTTGATCGGCTCACCGACCGAGCCCAGAAGTTTCAGCGAGGACAGGTCGTATTTCGTGACATAATCCGGTCCCTTCCCCATCAGCGCGCGGATCGCGGTGGGGGCGGTGTAGAACTGGGTGACCTTGTGCTTTTCGCACACGGCCCAGAACCGGCCCGCATCGGGGTAGGTCGGCACACCCTCGAACATCAGCGTGGTCGCACCATTGGCCAGCGGCCCGTAGACGATGTAGCTGTGGCCCGTGACCCAACCCACGTCGGCGGTGCACCAGAAGACATCGCCCTGCTTGTAGTCAAAGGTGATCTCGTGGGTCATCGAGGCATAGACCAGATAGCCGCCGGTGGTGTGGACCACGCCCTTGGGCTGGCCGGTCGAGCCGGAGGTATAAAGGATGAACAGCGGGTCTTCGGCGTTCATTTCCTCGGGCGGGCAGTCGGTGGATGCTTCAGCGGCCAGCGCGTCATACCAATGGTCGCGGGCCGCGACCCAAGCGACCTGTGCGCCGGTGCGCTTGACGACAAGGCATTGCACGTCATCGTCGCAATGCAGCAGCGCCTTGTTCACGTTGTCCTTGAGTTCCGTGACGCGCCCGCCGCGCGGCGCGCCATCCGAGGTGATGACCACCTTTGCGCCGCAGCCGTTGATCCGGGCCGACAGCGCATCGGGCGAGAAGCCGGCGAAGACGATGGAATGAACCGCGCCGATGCGCGCGCAGGCCAGCATGGCATAGGCCGCTTCGGGGATCATCGGCAGGTAGATGACGACGCGATCGCCCTTTTCCACGCCAAGGCCCTTGAGCACATTGGCAAAGCGGCCAACGTGATCGGCAAGTTCGTTGTAGGTGATGTGCTGCGCGGGGTCGGTCGGCTCATCGGGCTCGAAGATGATAGCGGTCTGTTCGCCGCGGGTCGCCAGATGGCGGTCGATGCAATTGGCGGCGACGTTCAGCGTGCCGTCCTCGTACCAGTTGATGTGCACCGGGCCGGGGCCGAAAGAGGTGTTCTTGACCTTGGAGTAGGGCTTGATCCAGTCGATCCGCTTGCCATGCTCACCCCAGAAGGCATCGGGGTCGCTGACCGACGCGGCATACATCTCCTCGTAGCGGGCGGCGTCGACATGGGCGCCGGGCAGAAGGCCGGGGCGGGTCTGGCTGTCGGTTGTCAAGGTCTCTCTCCCTCAAGGTTTCCCGCGCTGGCACGCACGCGGATGGCAAACACGCAATGGACGGCCTCGAAACGAAACCGGTTCGCGGGTCTTTCGGATCGTACGACGGGCATCAGCGCCGCGCCGTGATCCTGTGCCCCGGACCGGGGCGATGTCAGATGGTCAGCCTCCCCCAACCTTGCGGCCTTACGGCGGGTGGCGCTATCCGGGTGGTCCTCCTGTCCCTCCGACCCCGGGGCGCAACCTGCTGCGGCCGCTACATCCGCCTCGAACGCCCCTTGGGTGCCTTCGCGGAATGTGCCGGAAAGATGACAGGTCGGTGACGAATCCAGAACATCTGTCTGAGGGGCAAGGATTTTTTTGTAAAAGGATTTGTCCGTGCAACGCAGAAATTGTAAATATTTTTACAAATTTTTGAAATTATGCAGGGATTACAATGTGATTGCCCGGTGCGTTGGCTCCGGCTCAGCCAACGCACCGTGCGGTTGCAGAGTTTGTAGCCCTCACGTCTCGGGTACGGCGGCACCGCTGTCGCTCTTGACCCGAAAATGATCGGCCAACCATGGCATGCGCGCGCGGCCCGGCGCGGCGAAATGGTCCTCGATCAACTCGCGTGCGCGGCTCGCGATCTGGGCCGGGATCGGCCCGGTCCAATCCTCTGTAGCATAGACCACGATCCGCCGCGATATCGGGGTGCCGGGGAGCGGGTGGGCGTCGATTGCCCCCGCGAACCGGCCGGCCCGGAGCAGGCTTAGCGGCGTGGTGATGGTCCAGCCGGTGCCGCCCGCCACCAGCGCGCTGATCGACTGGTTGCTGTCCATCTCGAACCGATTGGGCAGGCTCAGCCCTGCGGCGGCAAGGTAGCGTTCGATCTGTTGGCCCATGACCTGATCGGGATCGCGACGCAGGAAGGTCAGGCCCGAAAGCCCCGCAAGACCGCCGGAAACATCGGTGCCCTTGGGCACGGCCAAGATATAGGGGTCTTCGATCAATGGATGCACGATGCTGCCCGCGGGGTCGGGATGGCCCGCTGCGCAGATCGCGATATCCAGATCGCGCCGCGCGATCTGCGCATGCAACGCATGGCTTGCCCCTGTCACGAGCCGAAAGGCGCATTGGTGCATCGCATCGGCCAGATCGGTTGCCAGATGCGGCGTCACCTCGTTCTCGAAATCCTCGATCACGCCCATCGACAGCGCCGACAGGTCGGCAAGATCCAGCATGCTCAAACCGCGTTGGCCTGCGCGTAGCGCCTGCAACGCAGCCTCGGCGCGGCCGAGGAACAGGCGGCCCGCGGGGGTCAGGACCATGGGGCGGCGCGAGTGGTCGATCAGGTCCACGCCCAGCGTCTGGCTGAGGTTGCGCATCTGCTGCGACACCGCCGGCGCGCTGAGGCCCAGACGGTCGGCGGTCACCGCCACCGACCCTGTTCGGGCCAGCATTTCGAACACCTCGATGCCGCGCAGCGTGAGCCCCTTGAGCAGTGTGTCGGGCATCAGGCGGTCACCAGCTGCTGCAGAAGTTCCGTTGAAAAGGCGATTTCGCGCGCGAGGGGCGCGGCTGGCACAACCGACCATATGTCGGCTGCCAGCATCCGGTCGCCCGCCGCCTGCAGGTCCAGCGCCACGATCCAAGCGCCATGTGATACCGGGCCATCGAGCGGTCCGTCAGCCGGTTGCCCACCCTTGGGCGACGGCAACAGCATGGCCAGCGCGTCGCGCGGTGGATTGCGCAAGGTGGCCTGGCCCGAGATATCGGGATGGGCGATGCGACCGGCCCCCACCGCGCCGAAGGCCAGCACTGCAAGACCGTGGCCCGCCAGAACGCCGGACACCCCGATCATCGCCCCGGGGTCGCTGGCCCGGTCGAGCCTGAGCAGCGCGATGCCTTGCTGGCGCGCCAGATCGTGCAGGGCGCCCACCGTGCCTTCAAGCGCGGCGGCGGCAAAGCCATGGCCAGCGTCGCAATGCATCAGGCCGGGGCGCGGGCGGCTGATCTGCGGTCGCGCTGTGGTCTCGATCCGGCCATAGCGCATCAGACGGATGTCGCGCAAAAGAGCCTCGATACCGTGCTGGCGTTCGCCCGCGGCTTCGGCTGCCGCGACCTCGGCGGCGACGGCTTGCGCGACCCGGTCCGGTGCCCCGGCGCGGGTCAGGCAATCCTGCGCGAGGGCGCGGACGTCGGGCAGGCTCAGACGCTCGATCATGGATGCAGTCTTGCCGCCGTGCCTTGGGGCGTCAATGGCGCAAGATCACCCTTCGATCACCAGTTGCGGAAAACGTCGGGCGGTATCGCGCATCGCGCCTGCCAGACGCTCATAGGCCGGCGCCGCCCCCGATGCCGATGCGCCAGACAAGCCCGACCGAGCGCGCAAAGCGCCGACCTCGGAACGGGCGGATCTGCACGTCGCGCGCGCGCCCCTCGATTTCGCTTTCGACGTAGAGAGCGGGCAGAAAGGTCATCCCCATGTTCATCGCCACCATCTGGCGCAGCGCGTCCAGAGACGTGCCTTCGTAATCGCGCGATAGGTCCGCCCCGGTCTCCGCGCAGACGGCCGAGATCAGATCATAGAGTGCATAGGCCGGCGAAAGCGCCAGAATGGTCTGGCCCGAGAGATCCTCGTTGGTCAGCATCTCGCGGTCGGCAAGCGGGTGCCCGTTGGGCATCGCGACCGACAGCGGTTCGCGAAACAGCCGCGCAGTCGACAGGGTCGCGCCCGACACCGGAAGCTGCGTCAGAATCAGGTCATGCACCCCGTCATGCAACTCGCGCAGCAGGTCGCGCGGCGTCGCCTCGCGGATGTAGAGCCTCAGATCGGGGTTCGTCGCGCGCAGGTCCCCCACCACATGCGGCATCAGGTAGGGCCCGAGCGTCACCGAGGTGCCAAGCCGGATCGTGCCGCCCAGCCCCGATTTCAGCGTCACCGACAGATCGAGAATGCCTTGCGTCGCATCAAGGATCTCGCGCGCACGGCGTGCCACTTCACGGCCCGCCAGAGTCAGGCGCACGGGCCCGTGGCCGCGCTCCACAAGGGTCAGGCCAAGCGCTTCTTCCAAGGTCTTGATCTGCACCGACAACGACGGTTGCGAGATGCCACAACTCTCCGCCGCTTCGCGGAAATGCTGGGTCTCTTCCAGAGCGAGAAGGTAGCGCATCTGGCGCAGGGTGATCGGAGGGACTGAAATCGGCATGGAGTAATCATTAGTTTTTTCCAATCGGAGATCAACACATTTCATGCTTCAAACTATCGAAAAGCAGGTTTACGTGTGGTGCATTCCCGGAAGCGGGAAAGCGGCGCGTGGGCACGCACGGGCCGCGACCGGAGGCCTGGCCTTGCTGGTGGTTGTCCCTTCCAGCGCTCACGGACCTGGTCGGTCTCCAAATCGGGTGCATCGCGACGGTCCCTGCCGTCAACCGGCGCGGTGCACCCGGTTCTTCAATCGATGACAGTCACTTCGGGTGCCGTCTGACGGAGGAAGCGCCGCAGGATCTGCGCGAGTTCGGCGTATTCCGCGGCCCGCGGCGCGCGTCTGCGCCAGACCATGCCGACGGTGCGGAACGGTTGAGGGCCCGCAAGCGGCCGTGCCGTGACCAATCGGTTGGGTTGCACCTCGGACCGGACATAGAGCGCGGGCAGGAGCGACAGGCCCAAACCCATCCCCACCATCTGCCGGATCGTGTCAAGCGATGTCGCCCCGTACTCGAGGCTGATCTCGGCACCGGTGTCGGCGCAGATCTGGCTGACCTGTTCATGCAGCTTGTGGCCCGGTTCCAGTGACAAGATGGTTTCGCCGCGCAACCGTTCGCGCGGGACGCTGGCCAGCTGCGCCAGCGGGTGATCGTTGGGGGTGACCGCCAACAGCGGTTCGCGGAAAAGCCGTGCGGCTTCCAGCTCGCTGCCGCGGACGGGCAATGGAATGAACAACAGGTCAAGCGTGCCTTCGTCCAGCCGTGTCATCAGGTCCGCGGAAACCCCCTCGCGCACATAAAGCCGGAGGCTGGGGTGCGAGGCGTGCAGATCGGGAATGACCAGCGGCAAGAAATAGGACCCGAGCGAGGCCACCACCCCGACCCGGATCGTGCCACCCAAGGGTTGTCGCCCGCGGTTCGCAAGCTCGCTGATCTCGTCCACCTCGCGCAGGATGCGGCGCGCGCGGGTGGCGATCTCGTGCCCTTCCGGCGTCATCATCACCCGCGCCCGCGAGCGCTCGACGAGGTGAAGGCCCAGTTTCGCCTCAAGCGCGGCAAGCTGCGCCGAGAGTGTCGGCTGGGTTACATGCGCCCGGTCCGCAGCGCGACCGAAATGCAGGGTTTCATCAAGAAGGACGAGATAGCGGAGTTGCTGGAGTGTGGGCATGCGGAAAGGCTTATAGAGAAAATCTATGAAAAGCCAGTTTCGTTTCGATTGGACCTATCTGGGTGCCGAGCCTATCTGCCCCGATGAAAGGTGGTGCAATGCGGCAAGTGAAATCCATTCTGGCGGTTCTGACCGACGACAGCCTGTCGGAGGTCGCGCTCGCGCCGCGCGGTCGGTCTGGCCCAGACGAGCCGGGCCGCGCTGACGCTGGTCGATGTGATCGACGGGGCGCCCGGGGACTCGGGCCGTCTGAATGCCGCTCTGACCGGCCAACGCGGCTCGGGCATCGAAGAAGATGTTATCGCCTTCCACCGCGCGCGCCTGTCGGGTTTCGCCGAAAAGGCCCGCACGCAAGGGATCGAGGTGACCGAGGCGGTGCTGCAGGGCAGCCCCTTTGTCGAGGTGATCAGGATGGTGCTGCGCGAGGGCCATGATGTCGTGATCAAGGGTGCGACCGTCGGTACGGAGGGTCGTGGCGCCCTCAAGGGGTTCGACATGCACCTGCTGCGCAAATGTCCATGCCCGGTCTGGCTGCTGATGGCCGAGGGCGACACCCGGTTCGCGCGGGTTCTGGCGACCATCGATCCGCCCGGGCAGGGCGATCCGGTGCGCGACAGCCTCGATCGGCAGGTTCTTGGCATTGCCGTAGATCTGGCGGCACGACGGCGCCGACCTGCAGGTGCTGCACGCGTGGTCGCTGCCGGGCGAACGGGCGCTGCGCCAAAGCCGGTTCGGCAAAGGGCGCAAGGACGCCTTCGACAGCCTGGTCGCGCAGGAGGAAAAGGCCAACCGCGCCCGGGTCATGGCGCGCATGGCGGATCATCCGCAGGTCCCTAGGGGCGCCATTCATGTGCGGCAGGGGATAGCGGCCGATGTCATCGCCGAGCATGCCGAGGCTGGCGGCGTGGATGCCATTGTCATGGGCACCGGCGGGAGCACCGGGGTGTCGGGCTTCGTCATGGGCACGACGGCAGAGACGATCCTGCGCCGGGTGTCTTGCGCGGTGATCGCGGTCAAGCCCGACGGCTTCGTGTCGCCGGTGACGCTGAACCCGGTCATCTGACCGGACCGGCCAGGGAATAGGAAAGGGCACTGGCCATAAGGGCCGGATGCAAGCGAGAGGGACAACGGGGTGGCCAAATCAGATGCAGTCGTGCCGCGGGTCCATGGCGGGCCTGCCGGGTGGATGTCGGTTGCGATCCCCGCGGGGATCTTTGCCTATCTGCTGCAATTCCTCGCACCCGTAGCAGCCGGGGCGCCGGTGGTGCTCGGCCTTGACTGGGTGCCATCGCTTGACGTGCGCCTGTCGCTGCTGATCGACGGGCTGAGCCTGACATTCGCGCTGCTCATCTCGGGCATCGGCATGTTGGTCACGCTCTATTCGACGAAGTACCTCGGCAACCACCCTGAATACCCGCGCTTCGTGCTGTTCTTGATGCTGTTCATGATCGGCATGCTGGGGCTGGTGCTGGCCGACAACCTGATCGCGCTCTTCGTGTTCTGGGAGATCACGACGATCTCGTCCTATCTGCTGATCGGCTTTTCCTCGGACGAGGCGAAATCGCGCCGCTCGGCCCTGCAGGCGCTCTTGGTCACTGGCACCGGCGGGCTTGCCTTTCTGGCAGGTGTCATCTTGCTGGGCACGGTGGCGGGATCGTTCGAGCTGTCGGTGATCTTGCAGCAGGGCGACGCGATCCGCGCGCATCCGCTGTATGTGCCGATCGTGATCCTGTTTCCTCGCCGGGGCCTTCACCAAATCGGCGCAGTTCCCGTTCCATTTCTGGCTGCCCAACGCCATGGCCGCCCCCACGCCGGTGTCGGCCTATCTGCATTCGGCCACGATGGTGAAGGGTGGCGTCTACCTGATGGCGCGGATGAACCCCGCGCTGGGCTCGACCGACCTGTGGTTCTGGACGCTGGTCATCGCGGGCGGGTTCACCACCGTATTCGCCAGCCTGCTGGCGATCCGGCAGACCGACATCAAGCAGGTGCTGGCCTATACCACCCTGATGGCGCTAGGCGCGCTGACCATGTTCATCGGCGCGGGCACGGCTGCGGCGATTACCGGCATGATGACCTTTCTGGTGGTCCATTCGCTCTACAAAGCGGCGCTCTTCTTGATGATCGGCATCGTCGATCACGAAACCGGCACGCGCGAGGTGGACCGGTTGCGGGGCCTTGGCCGCAAGATGCCGCTGACCTTTCTGGGCGGCGCCATCGCGGGCCTGTCGATGGCGGGCATCCCGCCGCTGGTGGGCTTCATCGGCAAGGAATTCCTCTACAAGGCGGGCCTGGGGCTGGATCAGGGGATGATTTGGGTCACCGGCACGATCTTTGCGGCCTCTGTGCTGATGTTCGTGGCGGCTGGCATCTCGGTTCTGCGGCCGTTCACGGGTGAGTTGTCCGACACGCCGCAGGCCCCGCAAGAAGGGCCTTGGGTGATGTGGATCGGGCCGTTGATCCTTGGCAGCCTGTCGCTGGGCTTTGGCCTGTTTCCCGATACGATCGAGGCATGGCTGGTCGCGCCCGGCACATGGGCCGTCTATGGCGACTACGACTATGCGGTCGACCTCTATCTGTTCCGTGAGGTGAACGCAGCCTTCATCCTTTCGCTTGTCACCTTCGCCACGGGCGCGCTGCTTTATGCCATGCACCGGCCGCTGCGCGACTGGCTTGGCCGCATCATCGAGGCCAATCCGGTCAAGTTCGATCCCGGCTGGGACCGGACGCTCGACGGGCTCAAGGCGCTGGCGGCATGGCAGACGGGCATCCTGCAGTCCGGCGTCTTGCAGCGCTACATCTTCACGGTCTTCGCCACTCTGGCTGTCGGCGTCGGGGCGACGATCTGGCTCAAGGATGCGCTGGATTTTACCGTCGACTGGGCCGATGCGATGTCCGGTCTGCAGTTCAAGCATTGGGCGGTGGTGCTGTTCGTCACCGCCGGCGCGGTCCTGACCGCCATCACCTCCAGCCGGATGACGGCCATCGCGGCACTGGGTGTTGTGGGGATCGGCGTGGCGCTGATCTTCATCATCTTCAGCGCGCCCGATGTCGCCATCACGCAGCTTCTGGTCGAGGTTCTGGTCGTCGTGCTGGTCGCTGTCGCCATGCTCAAACTGCCGCTGCTGGGGCTGGCGCGCGACCGCAAGCGGCGCCCGGTCCATGCCGCGCTGGCGGTCGCCATCGGGGCGATGGTCACGGTGGTGATGGTCGGCGTATTGCAGGGCGAGCTTGACCGGAGGCTGACGGATTACTTCGAGTTCGCAAGCTGGACCGAGGCCTATGGGCGCAACATCGTCAATGTCATCCTCGTGGATTTCCGCGCCATCGACACGTTCGGCGAGATCGCCGTGGTCGTGATCGCGGCGCTGGCGGCCTATGCGCTGCTGCGCGGCACCCGCTACGAGCGACCTGAACCCAAGCCGGAGGATCGGGCCCAATGAACTCCATCATCCTCAACGCGGCGACGCGGCTGGTCGTGGCACTGCTGCTGCTGTTCTCGATCTTCATGCTGCTCAGAGGCCACAACCTGCCCGGCGGCGGGTTCATCGGCGGGCTGATCGGGGCGACAGGTTTCGTGCTGCATGCCATCGCGATGGGGCCGCAGGCCACCCGCGACACCCTGCGCCATGAGCCGCAGAACATCGCCATGATCGGGCTGGGCATCGCGCTGGCCTCGGGGGTCTTTGCGGTGTTCTTCGGCGAGGCCTTCTTCACCGGCCAATGGTGGTTCGCCGGCGCCGACCCAGCCGATCCCGATGACAAGGGCCTGCCGATCAGTTCGGTGCTGGTCTTCGACATCGGGGTCTATCTGGTTGTCTTCGGGTCGATCCTGACCCTCGTGCTCGCGCTGGAGGAGGAAGTCTGATGGAGATCTTGATCGCCATCATGGTCGGTGTGCTGGTCGCGGCCTCGGTCTATCTGATGCTCGCGCGCAGCGTGCTGCGGTTCCTGTTCGGGCTGATCTTGATCTCGAACGCGGCCAACCTCGTGATCTTCGTCTCGGGTCGCCTGACGCCCGAGGCGTCGCCGCTGATCGTCGAAGGGGCCGATGCACCACTGACCGATGTTGCCAATGCGCTGCCGCAGGCGCTGGTGCTTACGGCCATCGTGATCGGCTTTGGCCTGTTCGCCTTTGCGCTCACACTGGTCTACCGGACCTACCAGAATCTCGGCACGCTCAATTCCGACGAGATGCGGCTGGCCGAACCTATCGACGTCAAGGCGGAGCCCACGAAATGAGCTGGGTTCTCGCAAGCCCCATTATCATCCCGTTTGCAACTGCGGTGCTGGCCTTCCTGTTCCGGCGCGGGCCGGAAGGGCGCTGGCTGTCGGTGATCGGATCGGCGGCCCTGTTGGCGGCCGGGGTCGTGCTGATGATCGAGGTGCTGGATCACGGCGTGGTCGCGGCGCAGATGGGCCAATGGGCGGCACCGTTCGGCATCACGCTGGTGGCCGACCTGCTCAGCGCGGTGATGGTCGTCATCACCGGCATCACCGGGTTGGCCGTCGCAGTCTACGCGCTGGCCGACATCGACGAACGCAAGGAGGCGCTGGGCTATCACGCGCTGTTTCAGGTGCTGCTGGCAGGGGTCTGTGGCGCCTTCCTGACCGGTGACATCTTTAACCTCTACGTCTGGTTCGAGGTGATGCTGATCTCGTCTTTCGGTCTGCTGATCCTTGGCGGGCAAAAGGTGCAGCTGGATGGCGGCATCAAGTATGTGACGCTCAATCTCGTCTCGACGATCCTGTTTCTGGCCGGTGTCGGCCTGCTTTACGGCATGACCGGCACGCTCAACATGGCCGACCTGCATGGCGCGGTGCAGCGGGTCGACAACCCCGGCCTCTTGGTCGTCATCGCGGTGATGTTCATGATCGCCTTCGGGGTGAAGGCGGCGGTGTTCCCGCTGTTTTTCTGGCTGCCCGCCAGCTACCACACGCCCGCCTTTTCGGTCTCGGCGATCTTTGCGGGGCTCTTGACCAAGGTGGGGGTCTACGCGCTGATCCGGACCTTCACGCTGATCTTCACCACCGACGAGGCCTATACCCACACGATCTTGTTGTGGGTGGCGGGCTTCACCATGGTGACGGGCGTTCTGGGCGCGGCGGCGATGAATGATTTCCGCCGCATCTTGTCGTTCCACATCGTGAGCCAGATCGGCTACATGATCCTGGGCCTTGCGCTTTACACGCCGCTCGCACTGGTGGGGGCGGTGTTCTATCTCGTGCACCACATCATCGTGAAGGCGAACCTTTTCTTGGTTGCGGGCGTGGCGCAGCGCATCGCGGGATCGACCGATCTGGACCGGATCGGCGGCATGTATCGCCACGCACCCCTCTTGGGCTTGTTGTTCCTGATCCCTGCCTTTTCGCTGGCGGGCTTTCCGCCGTTGTCGGGGTTCTGGGCGAAATACGTGCTGATCAAGGCCTCGCTTGAGGCCGAACACTATGTTCTGGCGGGTGTGGCGCTGGCGGTGGGCCTGCTCACGATCTATTCGATGACCAAGATCTGGGGCAACGCATTCTGGAAACCGCATCCTGACGGGGTGGAGCCGCGCCTCTCGCAGCTGTCGGGCATGGATCGCGCCGCACTGCTCAGCCCGATCGCGGCGCTGGCTGCGCTGACCTGCGTGATCGGCTTTTTCCCCGAGCCCTTTGTGCAATTCGCCGAACGTGCCGCCGCACAACTGCTCGATCCGACCGAGTATGTCACGGCCGTTCTGGGCGCGCCCGCCCTCCCCGAGCTTGTCACCCCTGAGGCTATGCCGGACGACGCTGGGGCCGAAGCACCCGAGACGGAGGTCGCACCGTGATGAACATCTTCGCGTTGAACGTGGCGCTGGCGCTGGCATGGGCGGCCTTGACGGGAAACATCACGCTAGGCGGCCTGGCGGTCGGCTTCGTGCTGGGGTCGGCCTGTCTCTACCTCACGCGCTCGCTCTACCCCGGTTGCGACGGCTATTTCCGCCGCGCGGGCAAATGGGCGAAACTGATCATTCTGTTCCTGCGGGAACTGGTCGTCTCGTCGGTGGAAGTGGTGTGGGATGTTCTGACGCCCACCCAAAAGGCGCGTCCGGGCATCATCTCGGTGCCGCTGACGGTAACGCGCGAGATGGACATTTTGCTGGTCACCAACATGATCTCGTTGACGCCGGGCACGCTCAGCCTCGACGTAACCGAGGACAACAGCACTCTCTACATTCACGCCATGTTCGCCGATGATCCCGACGAGATCCGTCGCCAGATCACCGAGGGCATCGAACGTTGGGTCATCGAGGCTACGGAGTAGACGTATGGAGATTCTTGGAACAGCGATCGACGTGGCCTTCGTTCTGGTAATGCTGGGGGTTGTCTTTGCCTTCATCCGGCTGATCCTCGGGCCCAGCCTGCCCGACCGGGTGGTCGCGCTGGATATGATGACAGTGCTCATCGTCAGTTTCTGCGGTCTCTACGCGATCTTGTCGCAAGATACGGCTTTTGTGGACGTGGCGATCGTGCTGGCGCTTGTCGGGTTCCTTGCCACGGTCGCGCTGGCGCGCTTCGTCGAACGCCGTACCCTGAGGGGCGACGACCCACCCCGGATGGACACCCCTGATAGCAAGGAAAACGCCGATGGCTGAGTGGATCATGGCAGGATTGGTGGTGCTGGGCGGGTTTTTCTGCTTTGTCGCAGGGCTTGGTGTCTTGCGTTTGCCCGATGTGCTGATCCGTATGCATGCCTCGACCAAGGCTGGCACGCTTGGGGCGGGTCTGATCCTTGTGGCGGTTGCGGTCTACTTCGGGGATGCGGCCACGATCACCCGGGCCATCGCGGCGATCTTGTTCCTGCTGCTGACCGCGCCAGTGGCTGCCCGCATGATCGGCCGCGCGGCGTTCCGTGACGGCACGCCGCTGTGGCGCACCAAGATCGAACCGGGTGCCGAAGAGAAACTCCGCCGCTAGGCCCCTCAGGTCTGCAGGAAGGCGTGGCTGCCATCGGGTTTGATGGCTACGGCCGTCAGACGCCCTGTCGCCCAGGCGGCGGTATCGACGCCGATCCGACCGTCATGGATCTCGGGGGTGTCGCGTTCGACATGGCCATGGGCGACCCAGGCGTCATCGCCGCGCGGGGCGCTTTCGAATTCGGGATGGCCCCATAGCAAGACGCGCGCTGTCTGGTCGGGCATCGCGCGGGCGGGGTCCGCACCGGCGTGCACGACCCACAGATTGCCCGACGACCAGCTGAGCGGCAGCTGGTCCAGCCAGAGGCTGCCATCGGGACCAAGCGCCTTGGCAAATCGTCTTGCGGCATCGGCCCATGCTTCGGGCGGGGCGGCGGGGTCCAGATCACCGGCATCTATCTGGTAGCTCTGCAGCGTCGCCGCGCCGCCTTCGCGCAGCCAGCGCGGCCCCCGCAGCGCCGGGTCCGCAAGGAAATCGAGCAGCATGCGTTCATGATTGCCCATCAGGCATGTGACGTTGTCGGGGAAATCCCGAGTAAGCTCCCGCATCCGCGCCACCACGCCCGCGCTATCGGGTCCGTGGTCGATGTAATCGCCGACAAAGACGAGCTTGGGGTCCACGCTGGCGGTTCCGCCGATATGGGCGTCGATCAGTTCCAGCATCAGTTCCAGAAGGTCGGACCGGCCGTGCAGGTCGCCCACGACATAGGTGGTACGCTCCGGGCGCGGCAGGTCCGGCGCGGCCTGCGCAGGGCTGGCTGAGGGAGCGGATTTGCGGCTCAGAAGGGATCGAAGCGGGCGCAACATGGCCGTCACCTGCGCCCTGCGGTTCGGCTTGGCAAGGGGTAGGCCATCGTGGCTGTCCCTATCAGTCGCGCGCGCGCAACACCCGGGCCGGGCGTGCCGACAGCGGCCGCCACGCGAAGGCAAGACCCGAGAGCAGCGTGGCCATCGCCCCACCAAGGATGATGGCCACGGCCGAGATTCGGCTCGAACGCATAGGGCGCGTCCATCACGAAGGTCATCACGGACCAGCCGGCCCAGCGCGCCCGCGACAATCGCCACGATCCCCGCTGCGGCGCCAAGGATTGCAGAGCGGAGCGCGAAACTGGCGAGGATGCCCGCGCGACTGGCGCCGATGGTCTTCATCACCGCCGCCTCGAACACGCGCCCCCGCTCGCCCGCTGCTGCCGCTCCGATCAGCACGATGAAGCCCGTCACCAGTGTTGCCGCCGCTCCGTAGGAGGTCGCGGCGGCAAGGCTGCGCAAGGCCTCCGCCACCCGGTCGAGCGCGTCGCGGACGCGGATCGCAGTGATGTTGGGCGCCGCGCCCGCCACGTCGCGCAAGATCGCGGCCTCAGCCGCCTCCTCGGCATAGACGGTGGCGATATGGGTGTGCGGCGCGCCGGCCAGCGCGTTTTGCGACATGGTGACGACGAAACCGATGCCCGCATTCTCGAAACTGACTTCGCGGAGTGCTGCGATTTCGGCGGTGATGTCGCGGCCAAGGATGTTGACGGTGATCGTGTCGCCCACGCCGATCCCGATCTCGCCCGCCTCCTCGGCGGCAAAGGCCACGAGGGGCGGGCCGGAATAGTCATCGGGCCACCATGTGCCTGCCATGATCTCTTCAGGCGGGGGGGCGGTGGTGGTGTAGGTCACGCCCCGATCGCCACGGATCACCCAATGATCGCCCGCCACGTCGCGGGCGCGCTGGCCGTTGATCTGAGTGATGACGCCGCGCAGCATCGGGGCGGTGTCGACTCGGCTCACGGCGGGGTCACCCGTGACGCGGTCGAGGAAGGGCTGAAGCTGATCGGTCTGGATGTCGACGAAGAAATAGGAGGGTGCCACGGTCGGCAGGTCGCGCTGGATCGCGGCGCGCAGGTTGCTGTCGATCTGGCCCACGGCGGCCAGTACCGCAAGCCCGAGGCCCAGGGAGAGAACGACGCTGGTGGCCTCCGACCCCGGGCCGCCGACCGCGCCAAGGGCAGTGCGCAGCGCGGTGCAGGCCGCGCAGCCAGCGCGCGGGCAAGGCGGCGCGACAGCGCGCGGATCGCCAGCGCTGAGAACGTGAGGAGAAGGAGAGAGCCGAGGATGCCACCCGCCGTGCCGAGCGCAAGTCGCGGGATGCCCGAGAGCCATGTGGCAAGCCCGATCAGGGTGACCGAAAGCGCCACGATGACCGCCATCCAGAGCGGGCGCGGCCAGCCGCGCTGTGGCCCTGAGGCATCACGGAACAGGGCGGCGGCGCGCACCTGTTCGGTGCGGGCGAGCGGCCAGAGCGTGAAGATCAGCGCCGTCAGCGCGCCGTAAACTGCTGCCTCTGCCAGCGGGGCGGGGTAGATGGCGAAAGCGATGGGAACGGGAAGTTGCGCGGCGATGAAGGGCGAGAAGATCAGCGGCAGGAGCGCGCCCCGGGGGTGAGGCCAAGCGCCAGCCCCACCAGCGTCAGCAGGCCGATCTGGGCAAAATACGCGGCAAAGATCGTGCGGCTTTCGGCGCCGAGGGTTTTCAGCGTGGCGATGGTCTCGATCTTGCCGTCAAGGTAAGCGCGCACGGCCGAGGACACGCCGACGCCGCCCACGGCGAGACCTGCGAGGCCCACCAACACCAGAAACGCCCCGATCCGGTCAACGAATTCCTGCACACCCGGCGCGCCGTTGCGGGCATCGCGCCAGCGCATGCCGGTATCCTCGAATTGCGCGCGGGCGCTCGTTGCGACCGCTTCAAGATCGGAACCCGGCTGCAGGGCAAGGCGGTATTGCGTCTCGTAAAGCGTGCCGGGGGTCAGGAGGCCCGACCCCTCCAGCCCCTCCAACGTCACGATGGTGCGCGGGCCAAGGCCGAAGCCACCCGACGCGCCGTCGGGTTCTGTTGTAAGCGCCGCGCGAAGCTGAAATTCCTGCGTGCCAAGGCGAAAGATGTCGCCCACTTGCAACGCCAGCCGGTCGATCAATACCGGGTCCATCACCGCGCCGGGGCGGTCGGCGGTGGCCAGCGCCTCGTCCAGCGGAATGGCTGGGTCAAGGCCGACCGTGCCGTAAAGCGGCCAGGCCCCATCGACGCCGCGCACTTGCGTCAGGCCGCGGTCCAGCGTGCCGTCGCGGTCGACCACCACCATGGAGCGGAAATCGACGGTTTCCGAGACGCGGTTGGCGATGCCCTCCATGAAGGCGCGCTCAATGTCGTCGGCGAAGCGGTAGGTGAAGGACATCTCGGCATCGCCGCCAAGGATCACCGCGCCCTCGCGGGTCAGCCCGGCCTCGATCGCCTCGCGCACGGACCCAACGGCGGCGATGGCTGCGACGCCAAGAGCAAGGCAGGCCAGAAAGATGCGGAACCCCTTGAGCCCGCCGCGGAGTTCCCGCCGCGCGATGCGCAGAAAGATTGGTCCGGCGATGCTCATTCCGCGGCCTCGCGGAGCGCGTCGCCCTCCAGCCGCCCATCGCGCAGGCGGATTTCCCGGTCGCAGCGCGCGGCCAGTTCGGGCGCGTGGGTGACCAGGACCAGTGTCGCGCCATGGCGGTCGCGCAGACCAAAGAGCATGTCCATGATCGCCTGACCGTTCGCCCCGTCGAGGTTGCCGGTCGGCTCATCCGCCAGCAAGATCGCGGGGCGCGGGGCGGCGGCGCGCGCCAGCGCGACGCGCTGCTGTTCGCCGCCCGACATCTGGCTGGGGTAGTGATGCGCGCGGGCGGCCAGCCCCACTGCGGCCAGTTCCGCCTCTGCCCGGTCAAACGCGTCGGCGTGGCCGGCCAGTTCCAGCGGTGTTGCGACGTTTTCCAGCGCGGTCATCGTCGGGATCAGGTGGAAGGATTGGAAAACCACCCCCATATTGTCCCTGCGAAAGCGGGCCAGCTGATCCTCGTTCATCGCGGTCAGGTCGCGGCCAAGGGCGCGCACCGACCCGCCGGTGGCCTGTTCCAGCCCGCCCATGAGCATGAGGAGAGACGACTTGCCCGATCCCGATGGCCCCGTCAGCGCGACGGTTTCCCCTTTGTCGACCTGCAAGGTGATGCCATGCAAGATATTGACGCGACCCGCATTGCCATCGAGCGACAGGCGGGCGTCGGACAGGAACACGACGGGATCGGACATGACTGAACGCCTCGGTTTACTTCTGCCTCAGGCATATGGGGGCTTGGCGGTCATGGGCAAGGCGGTGCCTGGCTGTCGCTGCTGGCTGGCCGCGCCCGCCGCCGCTGGCCAGGAGGTCACGATCGCGGCGCTGGGCGACAGCCTCACGCAAGGCTATGGCCTCATGCAGGAGGAAGGGTTCACCGCGCAACTGCAGGATTGGTTGCGCGCGCGAGGCCATGACGTGGCGGTGCTGAACGCGGGTGTGTCGGGCGACACGACGGCGGGCGGGCTGGCGCGGGTCGACTGGACCCTGACACCCGAGGTGGACGCCATGATCGTGGCGCTGGGCGGCAACGACCTGCTGCGCGCGATCCCGCCGGAGGCGAGCCGGGCCAATCTTGACGGCATTTTGCAAGCGGCCGGGGCACGCGAGGTCGCGGTGCTGCTGGTCGGCATAGAGGCGCCGGGGAACTACGGGCCCGAGTTCAAGGAAGCCTTCGACGCGATGTATCCCGAACTGGCAGAGGCATATGGAACGCTTTACGCCGAAAGCTTCCTTGCGCCGCTGAGTGCACGGCGGCCGAGGCCGACTGCGCGGGGCGCGCTGGCCGCCTACATGCAACCCGACGGCATCCACCCCAATGCGGCGGGCGTCGCCCTGATCGTCGAGGCGCTGGGGCCTGGAGGTGGAGCGCCTGATCGCGCGGGTGCCACAGAGTTGACCGGCCATCCGGGCGCGGTGTTGGCAAAGTGCGACGTGCCCGGCTAATCTGCGCGTCGGAACCACCGGGAGGGGCACCATGATTTCCGATCTAGTTCACGGCCGCGACAGCGGGCCTTCGCCGCAGGTGCGGGCGTGACTGCGGCCCCGGTACTGCGTGCAGCACTTGCCCAGATGTGTTCGGCCGATACGCATGCGGCCAATATCGCCGCAGTCGCCTTGCTGGCGGAACAGGCGGCAGGCGAGGGGGCCGATCTGCTGGCCCTGCCCGAGGTGGCGGGGCTTATGAACCGCAACCCCGAGACCTCGCAACAGCAGGTGGTCGTGGCCGGGGATGACCCCTTCATCGCTGCCTGCCGCGATCTGGCGGCGCGGTATGGGCTGTGGATCCATACCGGATCGACGCCGGTGCGCGGGCCTGACGGGCGGTTCCTGAACCATTCCACCCTGATCGACGCTGCCGGTGGCATCGTGGCGGAATACGACAAGATTCATCTGTTCGACGTGACGCTCGACGGACAGGCGCCCATCGGCGAGTCGAAACGTTTTGCCCCCGGCACGCAGGCCGTGCTGGCGCAGACGCCTTGGGGGCCCATCGGGTTGAGCATCTGCTACGACATGCGCTTTGCCTATCTTTACCGCGCTTATGCGCAGGCGGGCGCGGTGTTGCTGGTCGCGCCCTCGGCCTTCACCGTGCCAACCGGCCGCGCCCATTGGGAGGTGCTGCTGTGATTCGCGCCATCCGAGACGGGTGCCTTCATGCTCGCCGCCGCGCAGGCGGGGCACCATGCCGACGGGCGGCAGACCTATGGGCATGCGCTGGCGGTCGATCCTTGGGGCGTTGTGCTGGCTGGATCTGGGGGAAGAGGCGCCGGTGATCCGTGTCCTCGACCTCGACCTTGGGGCCGTCGCGTGGGCGCGGGCGCAGATCCCGGCCTGGGGGATTGCCCCACCCGAACGGCTGGTGCCGGTGCGGATGGGCTTCGGTTTGCAAGATTGATGCGCCCGATTGCAATCTTTGGCGGCCTTGTGATTATGCGGGACCGACAAGGGGTCGCGCAACTGTGACGCAAGAGACAGCACAGGACGAAAAGGCGCAGTTTGCAGCCGCGCTGCGCGACGTTGCCGAAAGGCTGGCGCGGATCGAGGGCGATCAAGGCTGGCTTGCGGCCCTGCGCTTTGGCGTTTCGGGCGGGTTGGCCGAGGCAGGCGAGCGCGCGCTGGCCGAGGTCGGGTTCCGCCATATCGTGTCGGACAATCCGCGCCATCTCTGGGCCTGGATCGGTCTGATCGACGTGTTGCTGGCGCAGGGCGAAGTGGTCAAGGCGGCTGAGATCGGGCGCGATGCCCTCGTCCATCTGCCGGACGTGGTGCTGTTGCGACGAAAAACCGCCGAGGCGGTCGAGCGTGCAGGGGCTCGCCGCAGCGCTGGATGTTCTCACAGTGTCGCACGATCTGGGCGCGGATGACGCGGCCTATGCGATCGGCTTGCATCGGGCTGCGGGCAAGGTCGTCGGCGCCGGAGATCTCTGCGCGCGGCTGCTTCATCTTCGGCCCGGCGATGGGTTGGCCCTGCTGGCCCGGATCGAGATCGGGCTTCAGTCCGGCGATGCCACCTTGGCCGTCGCGGCCGCCAAGGATGCGCTGGCCCACCGGCCCGACCATCCCGAGATCGTCTTGCGCGCCGCGCAGGCGCACCGTCTTGCAGGCGATTTTTCCCGGCCGCGGCGCTGGCGGACGCCGTGCCATCCGATACGAACTTTGCCGGGGATGCGGCTCTGCTGCGGGCGATGCTGGCCGAGGCACATCGGTCTGCGCCTGCTGCGGCGCGCGCGCTTTGGGTGCAGAAGTGTTTGCCGACCTGAACCTGCCTGACCTGACCTCGTTGGCACAGGCGGCCTCGGCACGGCTGGAGGGGCAGATGCAGGGGTGAGCCCGGTCACGGCGCCGGTATTGCCTGACGCCGACCCCGCGACGCTCTATGCGGAATTTGACGGCGCGCTGGCCGAAGGGCCGGATGCGGCCGAGGCCGTGTTGCGCCGCCTCGTCGCGCATCCGGATCTGCCGTGGTATCTGGCCTTGCGCCTCGTGGCACGTCTTTGGCAAGCCGGAGCCGCACGCGAGGCCGAGGCCCTGAGCGCAGCCTTTGATGCGACGGATTGGTCCGTGCGCGACAGACAAGCCTTTGCCATCGAGGATCTCCTGCTGCGCCGAAGCCCGCGGGCAGCGCTGGATTGGGTCTGGGCGCATCCCGTCACCCGCCGCGACCGGAGGCCTGCGAGCGGCTGGGCCGTGTGCTGATCGGCGGCGGCGCCAGCCTCTTGGCCGGGCGCTACCTGACGGCCTGTTGTCATCGCTGGCCGGAGGATGCGCAGATGCTCGCGCTGGCGACAGAGTCCCTGGTCGCCAGCGGCAGGCCCGACCGCGTGCGCTGCGCCTGCTCGACGGACCGTGTCGCGCTGCCCCGGCCGGTCATCGTCTGGCCAGTCAGGTTTCGGCCCTTGTGGCGCAGGGCAAGATCGACGCGGCCGTCACGGCCTGCATGAAGGCACAGGCTGCGGGCGGCATAACCGTGCCGCGTGTCGTGCTGATCGAGTTGCAGGTGCTGTCATGCGATCTTGCCGGGGCCGAGGCCAGCCTGTCGGCCCTGTCGGTCACGGATGGCCCGCTTGAGGAAGCGCTGATCTGCCGCCCGCGCGCCACCCGCGTCGGAAGCCTTTTGAACGAGGCGCGCATCCTTGCGGCGTCAAGGAACGAAACCGGCGATGTGAGCACCGCCGAACGCGGGGCCGCCGTGCGGGATTTCTATCTTCCGGCCCGCGCCGTGGTGTTGGAAGGATCCGGGCACGCCTTGGACGCCGAGTTGGACAGGCCGGACTTGCCGGTCGTGCCTGATCTTTTGCACCTCATCTGGCCGGGCGCCTTGCCCCTGCCCGAAGAGGCAGAGCGCATCGTGGCCGCCTGGCAGGCCAGATCCCGGCGGGAGGTGCGATTGCATGATCCCCGCAGTGCATCGGCCTGGCTCAAGGCGCGGATCGGGGCGGACGCGGCCCGCGCGCTGTCGATGGCGGCCGACCTAGATCAGAAGGTCGATCTGATGCTGTTGGGTGCCCTGCTGGTCGACGGGGGCGTCGCCGCTGCGGTCCACCAATGGCCGAATGGAAGGGTCGATGACCTGTTCGACCCCATTGCCGGTGCCGGTCTGTTTCTGGAAGGGGCAGGCGCGGTGTCGATGGATCTCGTCATCGCTACCCGCGATCATCCGCTGATCGCCACCGGGCTGGACCGCGCCGTCGCCTCCTGCTTGACGCGCGAGAACGACCACCGCTGGTTCAAGACAGGACCCGGCCTTATGACCCGTGCGCTGGCCACCTGCTTGACGGACCCCGCGCAAGCCCCATGCCCCGTGACCCTGCGGCCGATTTCTGCTCTGCGTGCTGTCGTCAGCCCCCACCGCGTCTGGACCACCTCCAACGCGGGCCTTCGCGGATCGCCCGAGGCATCTGCGCTCGCCACCGCCGTCGGGCGGGTGTTGACCGATGACAGCGGGGCGATCACCGCTGTGTCGTGAGGGCCTTGCGGGTTTACATCGGAACGGAATCACGGTGTTGTGGCGCCGTGCGGTTTTGCCCCATCCCGTTAACACGCAAGGCTTTCTTCAAATGTCGCCGAAGGTCCAGATCACCCCGATCCTGCTGTGCGGCGGGTCCGGTACACGGCTCTGGCCTCTGTCCCGGCGGAGCTATCCCAAGCAGTTTTCCCCGTTGATTGGTGACGAAAGCCTGTTCCAGGCTTCGGTCCGGCGCGTGTCGGGGCCGGGCTTTGCCAAACCGGTCGTTGTCACCGGATCGGATTTCCGCTTCATTGTCACCCAGCAGATGGCCGAGATAGGGGCCGACCCCGGCGCCGTCTTGCTGGAACCTGCGGCCCGAAACACTGCTCCGGCCGTTCTGGCAGCGCTGTTCCATATCGCGGCGACCGATCCACAGGCGACCGTGCTTATCAGCCCCTCGGATCATGTCGTGCGCGACGTGCCTGCCTTCCACGCCGCCCTTGCCGCCGCGACGCGAGGCGGCTGCCAGCGAGCGCATCGTCACCTTCGGCATCCGGGCCGGACCGGCCTGAGACCGGCCATGGCTATCTTGAACTCTCGGGCGAGGTCGCCTCAGCCGCGGCCACCCCGCTGCAGCGCTTCGTCGAGAAACCCGACCGTGCCCGCGCCGAGGCGATGCTGACCGAAGGCCGCTACCTGTGGAACGCCGGGATCTTTCTGGCGCGCATCGACACGCTGGCTGGCGGCCTTCGAGACGCATGCCCCCGACCTTGTGCCGCCCGTGCGCGCCGCGGTCGATCAGGCCACGCCTGACCTCGGCTTTTGCGGCTGGCGCCGGGGCCTTGGGACGAGGCCGCCGATATCTCCATCGACTACGCGGTGATGGAACGCGCGCCCGGGCTCAGCGTCGTGCCCTTCGACGGCGGCTGGTCCGACCTTGGCGGCTGGGAGACGGTCTGGCGCGAGATGGGGCCGGATGCCTCGGGCGTTGCCACCTCTGGCGCGGTCCATGCCATCGACTGCAAGGACACGCTGCTGCGCGCCGAGGGCGAGGGGCAGGTGCTGATCGGGCTGGGGCTGGAGAACATGATCGCCATCGCCATGCCCGACGCGGTTCTGGTGGCCCTCGATGGACCGCGCGCAGGACCTGCGGCTGGCGGTCGCCGCGCTGAAATCCGCCGGGGCCAAGCAGGCGACGGAATTTCCCAAGGATCACCGGCCCTGGGGCTGGTTCGAAAGCCTTGTTCTGGGCGAGCGGTTCCAGGTCAAGCGCATCCACGTCAACCCCGGCGCGGCGCTCAGCCTGCAGAGCCACCACCACCGGGCGGAGCACTGGATCGTGGTGCAGGGCACGGCGCGGGTGACAGTGGGCGAGGAAGTCACTCTGGTGACCGAGAACCAGTCGGTCTACATTCCCCTTGGCGCCACCCACCGGATGGAGAACCCCGGCAAGGTCCCCATGGTGCTGATCGAGGTGCAGACGGGGACCTATCTGGGCGAGGATGATATCGTGAGGTATGAGGATGGGTATGGTAGGGGGTGAGAACTTTAGTGAAGCATTTACAAATTTTTTCGTTTCTTGATTGGCCAATGAGGGGCGATTAATGGTCACTGATCCATTCGACACTGACTACAAGAACCGAGTTTTGGCTGAAAAACGACACTTTGAGAAATTAGAGAATTTTTCAAGGCTTCCAGATATCGTAGGGTGGTGGTCGGAAAGATACTTGCGGCCAAGGATACAGGAAATATTCGGTTACTCGGGGGGTAATTCTTTCTACCTCAATCCAATCCTTAGTGCGTCTCAAAGCAACGAAAAGGTCTTGGTCGCCAGTCTTGGTTCCGGTGATGGTGAAGTGGAAAATGCGCTTGCGAAAGTGCTGCTTGATCGCGGAGTGTCCAACGTAAAAATTGTTGGGTTTGAGTTATCTAAAGAACTAGTTGAAAAAGCTTCGATGCGCGCAGCTGCCCTTGGAGTGGCGGACGTCGCGGCATTCCACAATTCTGATATCAATTCATCTTTTGGGTCGTCGCAATTTGACTTAATAATTGCCAACCAAGTATTGCATCACATTTTGAATTTGGAAGATGTTTTCGACTCCTGTCACAAAGCCCTAAAGGATGATGGCTTTATTATGACAAGAGATATGATCGGAATGAATGGGCATCAGGCATGGCCAGAGGCGCGAGGCGTGGTGGACGACATTTGGAGTGATATGCCGGATCGCTACAAATTTAATACGCGAAGCAAAAAATTCTCAGAGACATTTCCAAATACTGATTTCTCGACGTCTGGGTTCGAGGGCATCAGAAGTCAAGATATAATGAGGCTAATCAATGAGAGATTTGGATATTCTCATTTCTATGCTTTTGGGGGAATCGTTGAGAGATTTATAAATCGAGCGTATGGTCCTAACTACTCAACGGCTAAAGTAGACGACCGAGAATTCGTTAAACGCTTGCAGGACATTAACGATGATTTGATTGACAGTCATGAGATCACTCCAACTCAAATTGTCGCGTATTTCACGAAGAAGCCCCTCCAAGGCAAACATTGGAAACACAGGTCGCCAGCTCGGGCAGTTCGCATCTAATCTGTAAATTTTTTTGGAGGTTATCGACAACCCAGATAACTTTGCGCTTTCGCTAGTGGGTGCCCAAAAAGAAATTTGCACTAAGGTGCCGAGTGCTTGCTCTGATAACAGAAAGCTTCAAAATCGCCAGAGTAAAAATTCAATATTCTCTGAGTTAAACTTTCGGGTAAATCTAGTGCATTCAAGTTCTCAGAATTTGATCTGTTTGAATGCGGAAAAATTTCTGGAAGTAGATCGCAACTTGCACCTCGTGCAACCAACTCTCTCCTTAATTCATTAAGAGATTGTGACATCTTTTCGACTTTGTAAATACGCACCTTTTGGTCAATGGCGCCGTCCAGCGTGAGCCAGTCAGTTTGTGGTCGAAATATGCTGTCTGGGCCAGGGATGCGTGTGAAAATCCCAGACTCAACGAACTCGCGAAAATTCGAAAAGGACTTCATCGTGCGAAGCAGATCAGGATTGTAAGCCTCCCACTTCCGAAGAAACGAGAAAATCGATGACAGGCGCGCATATGGGTGGCGTACGAACGTGAAGACAAACATGTCTTGCGGGGGGCGCGCCATTGCAATCGTGCTTTGCGCGTCGGCCAAAGTAGAGTGTTTGCGCAGCTTGTAACGCCGGGTGTAGGCGCGTTGGATTTCCTCGCCGAAATGAGTTCCACCGATTTCCAAGTCCAATGGACCGTTCAACCGCGACAGGAACTGTGTGACACTTGTTCCAGCCGACTTCGGAATATGAATAAATGTGAATCCAACCGACTGGTTGATGATCATCGCTTCACACCGCCCCGAACAGATCCACCGCCTCAAGGGCGGCCTTCATCTTGGCACGTCCCTCGGCAAAGGAAAACCGCTCGGCGGCATAGGTCCGCGCCGCCGTCGAGACCTGCGTCCAGAGCGCGTCATCCTCCATCAGACGGGTGATCGCCCGCGCCCAGTCCTCGGGCGTCTCGGCGATCAGGCAGTCGTGGCCGTGGCGCAGCCCGATCCCCTCGGCCGCGACCGGCGTCAGTACCGTGGGGATGCCATGCGCGATGGCCGACAGCACCTTGCCCTTGATCCCCGCCCCCGACAGCAGCGGCGCCACGAAGATCCGGTGCCGGTCATAGGCGTCGGCGATGTCCTCGACAAAGCCCACCGGGTCCACGCTGTCCGAGGCCAGCGCCTTGATCGCGTCATCCATCCCCGCGCCGTAGATCGTCAGATGCGCGCCCGCCCCCTCCAGCAGCGGCAGGACCGAGGTGCAGAACCACGTCACGCCTTCGGCATTGGGGTGGTGCTTGAAACTGCCGAGGAAGGACAAGCCCCTGCGATCCGCGAGGGGCGGCACGCTGGCGGGAATATCGACGACCCATGGGCAGGTCATCACCCGGGCCTGCCCATCGGTATGCGACGTGATGACGGCGTGTTCGACCTCATTGTAGCTGAGAACAAGGTCGGCGGCCGTCATCATCTCCAGCTCCTGCTCGCGGATCGACCGCATGGCGGCAAGGCGCGATGGGTCATCGCTGCTCATCGCCGCGCGCAATTCGCGCAGGAAATGAAGATCGGCGTTGTTCAGGATGATCCGCGCCTTGGGGGCATGCTCGCGGATATGGCGGATCGGTATCACCGCGCGACGTAATGGCGCGGTGATGCCAGACGGCGTCAGAAATCGGCGGCGCGCTCCTTCAGAGATAGCTGCTCGACGACATGCGACAGAAGGGGCGCCGTGATCACCTCGACGCCGCTACGTTCCAGCATCGTCGGTAGCCAGCTGCCGAGATGAGCGAGGTTCTGCGGCATGAAGGTGACCTTGTAGCCCAGCGACTGCACCAGCTCGATCTCGCGGCGCGCGGCGCGGGCCACCGGCGTCGCGCGGTCTTGCCGCGGGGGTGGTGTAGTCGATGAACAGGACCCGCCCGGCGATGCCGCGATCCTTCCTCAAGGTCGGGGGCCTGAGCCTTCCTTGCCAAGGCCCGCAAAGGCACTTACGCGCCCAGCGGCGCGTTGTTTGAACTTGGGGCGGTTGACTTCCTGAAAGCGCTTGAAGCCGGTCGAGACATCGGTGCCGCTGGTCATGCCCTCGAAGTGACGGAGCGATCGAGGAGGCACCAACCACGGTCCTGTCCGCCAGCGCTTCGCGCACCTTGAAGGCGAAGTCGGTGTCCTCAAAATACATCGGTTCAAGATAGGACGATAGGCCGCCGACCTCGTCCCAGATCGCGCGGGTTGTCATCATGGCCGCGCCAGACAGGTAATCGACCTGGCGCGCGTAGCAAAACCGCGGCTCCACGGGTTGGCGCCATTACCGTAGTTCCAGGGGTTGCCGCTGCCCCAGATGATGCCGCCCGCGTCTTGCAGCCTGCCATCGGGATAGAGCAGTTTCGACCCGACGAGACCCACGTTGTCAGACACGTTCGAAGCGCGTCGATCAGCGCGTCCAGCCAGCCCAGGGTCGGTTCCGTGTCATTGTTGAGCAGCACGACATAGTCGCCGCGCGCCTGTGCCACGCCAGCGTTGCAGGCCCGGATGAAGCGCTGTGGCTCGGTGTTGTGGATCACGGTGATGCCGGACACGAGCCTTTCCAGCGTCGCGGTGCCATCGGTGGACGCGTCATCGACAACGATCACGTCGAAACTGGCGCGGTTATGGGCCACCAGCAGGGCGCAGAGCGCGTAATAGGTCACTTCCAGCTTGTTATGGGCGGGAATGATGATGCTGACCTTGGGGGTGGTCACCTTGGGAAAGGCGATGGGTACTGGTTTCAGGGTGTCATACGTCTGGTCCAGCATGTCGATCGCCGTGAGCCAGCGACCCGGGATCAAGGCCGGGCACCGGGTCGTTCAGATGCGCGCGCAGGAGCACGGTAGCGGTGATTGGCGCGCGCGCTCAGATGGGTGGGAAAGGGGGCGCGGGTTTCGCGGGCGATGACATCATGCGGCGTCAGGCTGCGCGGGGCCAGCACCGGCAGGGTGGCAAAGACCTGGCTGCCCGACAGGTCGCGGATCGAGACATCGATCATTTCGCCACGCAGGCAGGACGTGGGCAGGCGTACGGCGGTTTCCTCGGTGCCGATATGCACCATCTCGGCCGGGTCGCCGTCGATGAACAGCATCATCGGCTGGGGCCTGTCGGCCTTGACCATCAGCAGATGCCCGTAGTCTTCGATCAGGGTGACGTCATTGGCTTCGGGCGAAAAGAGGGTCATCTCCTCTTTCCCCTTGCGCAAGATCAGCGGCGGATCGCCCGCGCTGCGAAACAGCGGGACGACTGCGCAGTGCCAGACGCCCGCTTCGGCCTTTCCGATGGTCTTCTGGCGCGGTTGCACATACGATTGCGACGCTCCCGGTCCTGCAACCTCTGCATTTGCGACAAAGATGTAAGGATAGTTTTCCTGCTCGTCCTTGCGGTAGCCAAGGTAACGCAGTTGCATCGACACGGTGACGTCTACACCCTTGATCGGGCATTGCGCCGAGACGGCCTGATAGCCCTCGGCCATGCGCCCGCCGCCGTAGTGGTTTTCGAACGGGAAGACGACCGTCTTCGCCTCGCCGCTTTCGCCGGGATCGAACGTGACGACCAGTTCGGCATCGCAGCGATGCGCGGCGATCAGCGCGCGGAAGGTGAACCGATCTTTCGAAGCCGGAACCACGATCTCCGAGAGCACGCGGATCAGGCGGGGGTCCTCAAACCCGTCGACGCGCAGTTGCAGTGTCGACCCGTTCTCGACAGCCCAGTCCTGCAAGCCGTTGACCATGGCCTCGGTGGTTTGCGGAAGATCGGACCCGTCCAGCCCGGCCTCGCTGAGGCAATTGGTAGGTTCCCCGTATGTGAATTGCCGGAAAAAGGGCCGGTCGGCGATCAGAAGAGGCAGTCTGCCGACAGCATGAAGCGGCACGATCCGTCCGTCGTGCAAAACGTTCAGACCCGATGAGAGGGCCGAGGGTGCTGCGTGCACATACAGCTCTCCGCCGGCGAGCAGCGCTGTTCCGACGTTAGTCAAAAGGGTCATTGCCTACACTTTGAAGGAAATATTCGCGTTCTTTGGACAGGACTCGCCTGATGCTGTCAAGCCTCGGCCTCCCCTCGGGCGAGTGCGGTGCCAAGCCCCCAAAACCCGCACGCCCAGCCCGCAGGCATGCGGCTGCTACGTGTCAATTCGCCGGGCGCGGTGGGATCACGATCATCCCCTCCATAAGGCGGCGCGCGGTCCGGAACACGGTCGCGCGGTCAACCTGCCGCTCGTCGCCCACCGCATGCACCCGCGCCATAGCGGGCATCACGCCCGAGGCATGCCCGATGCGGAGGATGCCGCCTTGCGTCGAGCCGGGCCACCGCCGCCACACCAAGTCCCCGGCAGCGCCGCCGCGACCGCGCTGCACATCGATCCCGTCAGCGTCACGGCCCGATGGGCCTGCCCCATCGAGATCATCCGGACGGATACGTCGAACGCCCCTTCGGCCACTGCGTCGCCCACCGTCGTGCGATAGGCGCGCGGGGCGGCCACCATGGCGATCTTGGGGCTACCTGCGCGCAGCCCGGCCTCCGTCATCGTCTGCGTCAGGCCCATGCGCAGGCTCGCGGCGCAGCGGATCGCCTCCAGCCTGTCCATGATCCCGTCGCCTGCCTCGATCTGGTCGGGCGTCTCGTAGCCGGTCAGCCCCAACGCCTCGGCGCGCAGGAACACAACGGCATTGGTGGCGTCGATCAGCGACACCTCGATGGGGGCAGGCAGGCCGGGCACGTCCAGCAGATCGACAGGCCGCCCCGTGGGCAAGAGCCGCCCCGTAGCCGCCCCGGCCGGATCGAGGAAATCCAGCTGGATGCGCGCGCCCGTGCCCGCAACGCCTGGGTTGACGAAGTCGCCCATGTCCAAGGGCTGCCCGTTCCGCACCTCAAATCGGCTTTCGATGATCTTGCCGGTGTTGGTGTTGTGGATGCGCACCACGGCCTCGCCATCGGGCGCATCCACCAGACCTTCCTCGACCGCGAAGGGCCCGATGGCGGATGACATGTTTCCACAATTGGAACTGTAGTCGGGCGCCCCGTCCGTCACCGGGATCTGGACGAAGGTATAATCCACATCCGCATCGGGGCGGCTGGGCGGGTCGATGATGCAGACCTTCGACAGTGACGACAGCCCGCCGCCCATACCATCCAATTGCCGCTTGCCGGGGTCGGGGCTGCCCATGGCGCGCAGGAAAAGCCAGTGGCGGTTTGACTCCGTCTTGGGGCAGATCGCGGCCATGGAACATGATGGCCTTGCTCGTGCCGCCACGCATGAAGACGGCGGGAACACGGATCTTGGACGGGTGCGTCATGTCAGTGGTCTTTCCTGAAGAAGATTTGTCCAAGCGCTGTCACATCGCATAGGTGCGGTCACGGTCCAGCCAATCCTTTGTGCCGATAATCGCCTCGCGCTCGGCGAAACTGACCATCCGGTCCTGCACCGCGCGGCTGTCGCCATCGCGCCTGATCGCCGCCAGCGTCTGTTCCATGGCGTAAAGCGCAGCGCGCTGCAGGTCGCTGGGGATGATGACGATGGCATAGCCCAACTCGCCCAGCCGGTCGGTCGGGATCAGCGGCGTCTTGCCGCCTGCGAACATGTTGATGAGCTTGGGGTAGGGGAGGCGTTCCGCGATCTGCTCGATCTCCTCCACGCTTGTGGGCGCCTCGACAAAGATCACGTCCGCGCCCGCCTCGATATAGGCGTGCGAGCGGTCGATGGTGGCCTCGAACCCCTCCACCGCCAGACCGTCTGTGCGCGCGATCACGACCAGATCGGGGTCGGTTGCGGCATCCTTCACCGCGCGGATCTTTTGCGTCATCTCGCGGACAGGCACGATGGACTTGTCGTCGTAATGCCCGCAGCGCTTGGGAAAGGTCTGGTCCTCGAGGTGAAAGCCCGCCACCCCCGCCCGCTCAAAGGCGCGCACCATGTGCTGGGCGTTCAGCGCATTGCCATAGCCCGTGTCGGCATCGGCGATCACGGGCACGCCCACCGCATCGACCATGGTGGCGAGCCTGTCGGTGATCTCGGCCATGCTCATCAGCCCCAGATCGGGGATGCCCGTGCTGCGCGCGATTGCCCCGCCGCTGGCATAGACGGCGGGAAAGCCCGCGCGCTCGATCATCTTGGCCGAAATCCGTCGCAGCCGCCCGGTGCCACCACAGGCCCGCCGCCCGCCATCAGCTGGCGCAACCGTGTCGATGCTTTCATGCCGAAGCCCCCGTTGCGCCCCTCCCGCGCAAGGTCAGGTTTCGTCGATGCAGGCGCGAATGCAAGGGGGCATCAAGGGGGCGGTGGGGGACAGGGCTGCGGTCTTCAGCGTCGAACCGCGTAGATGTCGCCTGAATTGAGCACATCGGGTGCCTTCGTGATGACCTCTGCCATCGCATCAGCGCTGACCCAGTCGGGCAGCTGCAGCGCATGCTGTTCGCCCACCGACAGGTTGAATCCGTAACGGCCCAACCCGTCGACCCGCGCCAGCGCGGCCAAGGCCCGGTCGCGCTGGATTGTGGTGAACTCAAAAGACAGCGCCGGTACGGCATGGCTCAGACCCGCCAGCGCCTCGGGCTCAAGGCCTTCGACATCGATCTTGATGAAATCGGGCAGGCCATGGGCCGCGATCAGATCATCGAGGGTGACCATCGGCACGTCTATCGCCCGGTCCCAGGTCTGCCCCTCCCATCCAGGGGCGCCATCCGCGGCGGCAATAAAATCCTGCGACACGGTTGAGACGGTCGGATTGGCCGTGTTGAGATAAAGCCTGATCACGCCCGCCACGGCCCCGATTGCGGCGGGAACCAGCGTCACATCCGGGTCACGCCGGAACATCAGCCTGAGCGCGCGCATCGCGGCCGGTTGCGGTTCCACCGCCACCACCCGCGCCCCGAGGCGGCGAAAGCTCGCCACCCGGTCGCCGACATGGGCGCCAAGATCGAAGACCAGACCGTCCGGCCGCGCAAAGCGGGCGTTCAATGCATCCATCCGTGCGGTGCGCGCGGCATCGCGGTGATAGAGGCGCAAGGATCTGGCAATGCCCCGGGCGGCGGTTGGCGGCGTGGTGTCTTGCATCGGTCATTCCATCAGGGTTGGCCGCGCATCTGCGGCGACGGGGTCTGTGTAGTCGCCACGCCGCGCGGGTGCACCTGGCTTGGCCAAGCTGTTTCAGGTCCGCGGCGAAGGTCCATGGTCTTGCCCGCCTTGCGCCGGGGGCGGGCCTTGCGTATATGCCCGGCATCCGAAAGCGGAGACGACACATGGCCAACCCGTTCCAGTTCCTCCAGCAGACCCGCAGCGAAATCGCCAAGGTCGTCTGGCCCTCGCGCCGCGAGGTGTTGGTGACCACCGCCATGGTGTTCCTGCTCGCTGTCGTCTTTGCCATCTTCTTCTTCTTCGTCGATTTCATGATTCGCTGGGGTCTGGAAACGATCCTCACCGTTTTCGGCTGATCCGACCGGGCTTGCCATTCGCCGTTCTGCAGCGTAAGCACATCGACAATTCCCCCGACATCGCTGGTGACCGCCTCAGTGCTCTCTCCAGTCATGTCCGGACGGAGGGGTGCGCGCGATGGGCGGGCACCGTCAGACATGCCGGCGCAACGCACGCGCCGCGAACCTAGAGGAAGTCAGCCATGGCGAAGCGGTGGTATTCGGTCAGCGTCTTGTCGAATTTCGAAAAGCGGATCGCCGAACAGATCAGGACTGCCGTGGCTGAAAAGGGCCTGCAGGACGAAATCGAAGAGGTTCTGGTCCCCGAAGAGGAAGTGATCGAGATCCGCCGCGGCAAGAAGGTCACCGTGCCGCGCCGCTTCATGCCGGGCTATGTTCTGGTGCGGATGGAGATGACCGACCGCGCCTATCACGCGATCAACTCCATTGCGCGTGTGACAGGGTTCCTCGGGCCGCAGGGCCGCCCGATGCCGATGCGCGACGAAGAGGTGAATTCGATCCTCAACCGCGTCGAGGAAGGCGAGGCCGCACCGCGCAACACGATCACCTTCGACATCGGCGAGAAGGTCAAGGTGAACGACGGCCCGTTCGAGGATTTCGACGGCATGGTCGAGGAAGTGGACGAGGTCAACCAGCGCCTCAAGGTCTCGGTCTCGATCTTCGGCCGCGCCACGCCTGTGGAGCTTGAATTCACCCAGGTCTCCAAACAGGGATGACGACCCGCGTCGGCCGCCTGCCGCCGAGGGCGATAGCGCGGCCTTCGACGCGGCGCTGGATGCGCTGGACGCTCTTGTGGTGCATGCGCCGGTCGACGCCGCCGCTGCCTCTGTGCAGGTGCAGGCGCTCTCCCGGGCGCGGCCGCTGCACATCACCGCCGAGCAACTGACCCGACTTCTGACGCTGTGCTATCGGCTGACTGGCATCCGCGACGGGGTTCGCGTTATGGCCGCCGAGGGCGATCCGTCAGGACTGCAGCGGATCGGAGTGGGGATGCTCGACGCTGATCGAAGACAGCTTCTTCGACGACCGCCGCAGGACACGGGCCCATATCGAACAATCAGTGGATCACGCGCGAGTGCTCGACCCCAGCGGGGTGGAAAGCCGCACTGTTCACTATCGGCCCCGCCCCAACGTGCCGCTGCACCGCGATGCCGCCGAGGCGCTGCTCACCCCCTATCTCGATTGGCTGGATGCGCGGCGCAAACGGCAACCGACGGCGCATCTGAAGCTCGCCTGGGATGCGGTCACCATGCCCTTGCCGCCCTTCGATGGCCTGTTCTGGGAGTGGCTGGACCGATGCGGCGAAGGTGACGACATGCGCCTGGCGTTGGCGCTCCATGATTTGCGACACCGGGCGCAGCAACGGCTGTCATGGTCGAATTTCGAGACGCGGTTGGTCCCGCTGCTGGGGTCGGAAAACCCTCTGATCGTGGCCCATGCAGCAGCCTTCATCGGATCGCTTTACGACGACACCGAAGACCGGCTCTGGGGCGATGGCGCTTGGGACGGGCGCCGCATCCTCGATCACATCGCGGGACTGCCGCGCCACCGGCGCGCGGCGGCGGGCGGCTTCCTGAACGGCATCGACGCCATGGACCCGGACGCTTTCGCGGAACTGGCGCGGATCGCTCCCGATCTCGACATCGCGGATTGGGTCATGACCGTGCTGGAGGACCGGGTGGAGGAATCCTTCATCCCCGGGTGCCAGATGTTCTGGTTCTACCTGCACGAACATCATGACCGCGACCCGGCCATGGTCCTGCGCTTCATCGAGGCGGGCCATTTTGATGTTGCGTGGATGTGCATCACGGAAAACCACCCGCCCGCCGAGGGGATGGACCTTGCACTGGAGGCGATGGCCCAGGGCCGCGATCCGGAGTACGCGGGGGTGGCGCGGCGCCTACTTGACACCTTGCGCAATCAGCGCGCGCAGCCGTCGGGCTGACCGACGCGCACGACGGTTTGGGCTTGCAATGCGGGCGTCGTGGGGGTAGGGGCCAGCGCTGTCGCATCCGTGCGACATTCCCATGTGGGAGGCGAGGGGCACGCGTGCCCCGGACCGGACCACATCGACAAAGGCCAAGGGGCGCGTCCTGCGGCTGTTGAGAAAAGGAGAGGCCGAGATGGCCAAGAAACTCGTCGGCAAGATGAAGCTGCAGATCAAGGCGGGGCAGGCCAACCCGTCCCCGCCCGTTGGCCCTGCCTTGGGTCAGCGCGGCATCAACATCATGGAATTCTGCAAGGCGTTCAACGCCAAGACCGCAGACCTTGAGCCGGGTGCGCCCTGCCCGACCGTGATCAGCTACTACCAGGACAAGTCCTTCACGATGGAAATCAAGACGCCCCCGGCGTCCTATTTCCTCAAGAAGGCAGCAGGCCTGAAGCCCGTCGGGCAAGCGCAACCGCCCGCGCGGCGGCGACAAGCCCGGCCGCGAGACCGATCGCCACCGTCACCGCCGCCGCAGGTGCGCGAGATCGCACAGGCCAAGATGGTCGACCTGAGCGCCAACGACGTCGAGGTCGGCAATGAAGATCATCCTGGCTCTGCAAAGTCGATGGGTATCGAGGTGAAAGGGTGATCATGGGCAAGATTGCAAAACGTCGTCAGAGCGGCCCGCGCGGCCTTTGACGGCAAGGCGACATCACCGTCGAAGAGGCCGTCGCGCTGATCAAGGCGAATGCCATCGGCGAAATTCGATGAAACGCATCGAGATCGCGATGAACCTCGGCGTCGATCCGCGCCATGCCGACCAGATGGTGCGCGGCACGGTGAACCTGCCCAACGGCACCGGCAAGACGGTGCGCGTGGCGGTGTTCGCCCGCGGCGCCAAGGCCGATGAGGCCAAGGCGGCCGGTGCCGATATCGTGGGCGCCGAGGACCTGATGGAAACCATTCAGGGCGGCAAGATCGATTTCGATCGCTGCATCGCCACGCCCGACATGATGCCGATCGTCGGCCGTCTGGGCAAGATCCTGGGCCCGCGCAACCTGATGCCGAACCCCAAGATCGGGACCGTCACCATGGACGTCAAGGACGCCGTCGAGGCGGCCAAGGGCGGCCAGGTGCAGTTCAAGGTCGAAAAGGCAGGTGTGATCCATGCAGGCGTCGGCAAGGTCAGCTTTGGCGACGCGCAGTTGGCCGAAAACATCCGCGCCTTTGTTGGCGCTGTCAGCCGCGCCAAGCCCACGGGATCCAAGGGGTCCTATCTCAAGCGTATCTCGCTCAGCTCGACCATGGGCCCGGGTGTATCCGTGAGCCTCGACAGCGCGACTGCCAACGGCTGAGATCGCCACGGCATGTGTTCGGAAAAGCGGGCCTCGCGGTCCGCTTTTCTCGTTTTGAGGCCCATCTTGCAACAAGCGCTGGTGCACTTTCGCTCAAAGGCGCGCAAAAGGGTTTCATCGCGGCTTGGGTGGCGCTATGGTTTGGCAAAAGAAAAACGAACCGAGGTTGAGGCAATGAACATCAAGAAAATCGCATCGGGCGTGGCTTGCATCGCTACACTGGCCGCAACGGGAGCGTAGGCTGAGCGGGTTCTGGCAGCTCGGCGCCATCCGCGCCCCCGGTCTTGGCGGCGGCGGCAAGCCCTGTCCCCACCTTGGCCTTTCCGTCGATCTACGGCGCAGCATCGGCCGTTCCGGCGCCCGGCGGCACGGCTTTCGTCGGCCTCACCTATGTGAACCCGCGCGATGGCATCTCGGGCCGGGGCGGCGACGGGGATCTGAGCTTGGGCTACACCTTCGGCAGCCCGGTCAACGATATCAGCGTGACCTTGGCAACGACCATCTTGGGTCTCGACCCGTTCGCGGACAGCGGCGATTTCTACATCGGCCTGTCGCGGATGCTCCGGGCGGGCGGCAATTCCGCCACCTTCATCGGGGCGTCGTCGAACGGCTGGGGCGGCTGGGGCGATGCGGACGGCAAGCCGGTCAGCAGCAGCGTCTATGTCTCGCATCTGGTGGCCTTCCCGATGGCGGGCGGATCGGAACTGCCGGTCCAGTTTACGCTGGGCTATGGCGACAACACCACCCTGTCGGACACCGGCAACGGGCAGGTGGATGGCGGCGTGTTCTACGGCATCGGCGTTGGCCTGACGCAAAACCTTTCGGCCAGCCTGTCGGGCACCGAGACCCAGCTCAACCTCGGCGTCGGTCTCAACGTGCCCAGCGTTCCCGGCCTCGGGATTTCGGCGGGCGTTCTGGACGTGACCGACAACACCAACCGCCAGCAATTCAGCCTGACCGCGGCCTTCGCGTTTTGAGCCTGGCAAGGATCGAAAAGGATATGACCATGACCATCTACATCAAGGCGACAGCGCTGGCTTTGGCCGTGACCGCCGCAGGCGCCACGGGCGCCTTTGCAGGCAAGTCGACGACGTCGAATTCGATCACTCCGCCCGTGTTTTTCACGGTGGTGCAGTCAGTTGTCGGCGTGAGCGCGAGCGATTTGGAGAATTCGGGGGGCCAAAGCGAGAGCGTTTTCATCGCCTCGGTCGTGTCGTCGCTTCAGTAACGACGCGCGGACAGACAAACGGGCGTCATTACGGTGTGGGGTGCGAAAAACCACCCGCACCCCTTGGCAAATCCGGCGGCAGACTCTATTGACCGCAGGTGCATTGGAGCGCGCGATTCGTCACGCGCTCTTTTGCATTTCGTCCGAGACGGTGGGTGGGGTGTCAAGCACCCCGTAAATCCTGCCTGAGACGGGATCAGGTCAGACAACCGAGGGCTCGACCGTTCGAGCGCCTGGCGGTCTCTGGTTCCGTTGCTTGAGCGGACCAAAACCGCCGGAGCGATCCGGTAGAACTGAGCCGGGGTTTCCCAAGCCTTTTGGGCCCCCAAACTGGAGTAAACCTGTGGATAGAGCCCAGA
Organism: Roseicyclus sp.; assembly: GCA_018401055.1. The sequence goes on along the minus strand of JAGYLB010000092.1, from coordinate 2,269 downwards.
AAGAGAAAGTGGTCGAGGAACTCGGCCAGATCTTCGAAAGCTCTGGCGTCGTGGTGGTGGCACACTACCAGGGCCTCACGGTTGCCGAGATGCAGGCCTTGCGCGCGAAAGTTCGTGATGCGGGTGGGGCTGTGCGTGTCGCCAAGAACAAGCTCGCCAAGATCGCCCTTGAAGGCACCGATGTCGCTGGCATCGCGGACCTTCTGACGGGCATGACCGTTCTCGCCTATTCCGAAGACCCGGTCGCAGCCGCCAAGGCTGTGGACGAGTACGCCAAGACCAATGACAAATATGTCATCCTTGGCGGCGCGATGGGTGGGACCGTTCTGACTGCCGACGGTGTGAAGGCCGTCGCGAAGATGCCGTCGCGTGAAGAGCTTATCGCTCAGATCGTGTCTTGCATCGGCGCGCCCGCTTCGAACATCGCCGGTGCTATTGGCGCACCTGCTTCGAATATCGCGTCCATCCTCACGACCATCGAGGAAAAGGCCGCGTAAGCAACCGATCGAGACCCGCCGCTTGCGGCGTTGGAACCCCATACATACATACATACGGAATGTGAAAAATGGCTGATCTGAACAAACTCGCAGAAGAGATCGTCGGTCTGACCCTCCTGCAGGCGCAGGAACTGAAGACCATCCTCAAGGACAAGTACGGGATCGAGCCCGCTAGCCAGGTGGCGCCCGTCATGATGGCTTGCCCGGTCGAGCGCAGGCCGCCGTCGAAGAGGAAAAGACCGAATTCGACGTCGTTCTCAAGAACGCCGGCGCACAGAAGATCAACGTGATCAAGGAAGTGCGCGCGATCACCGGTCTGGGCCTCGAGCAGTGCCGGACCTTGTGAGGCTTAACGGCAAGGTCAAGCTGCAAGGCTTCAACGTCAGCCGAAGACATCAGGCCGCTCAAGCTGGTCGCAGCTGAGCGTCGATCGATCCTGCGCCTGAGAGCCAACAGATATCCTCCCGGTATCGTGGCCGGGCGGGACCCAAGAAAGGCTGGGCCCGGGCGCTTCCGAACCGGCCATCCGCGTCTGGAAGTGGCCCTACGGGGCCTTCTTAAGGCGGTAGGCAACGGATCGGGATCGGCCGGTGGACGGCAAGCAGATTGATCCGTCGCCTTGTCTCATGGTGCTGCGTCCCCCGAGGCCCCGGCGGCGAGAGCGACACAGCGAAACACATCGAAGGTGCGCGAGAGCATGGCTCAGACCTACGCAGGCCAGAAACGACGTAATCCGCAAATTCTACGGCAAAATCCGCGAAGTGCTGGAGATGCCGAACCTGATCGAGGTGCAGAAGTCTTCCTATGACCTGTTCCTGAAATCCGGCGATGGCGCAAAGCCCGCCGATGGCGAAGGCATCATGGGTGTCTTCCAGTCGGTGTTCCCGATCAAGGATTTCAACGAGACCGCCGTTCTGGAGTTCGTGAAATACGAGCTCGAACAGCCCAAGTTCGACGTGGAAGAGTGCCAGCAGCGCGACCTGACCTATGCCGCGCCGCTCAAGGTCACCCTGCGTCTGATCCGTGTTCGATGTCGACGAGGGGACACCGGCGCCAAAGTTTCTTCGGTCAAGGACATCAAGGAACAACGCAAGACGTGGCCCCGCGGGCGACAGGCTCCCTTCGATACGCTGACCCAACGGCACGTTCATCGTGAAATCTGGCACCCGAGCGCGTGATCGCCGACCCAGGTAGAGATGCACCGCAGCCCGGCGCGTGAAATTTTCTGACCATGAGCCGCGCGGGGCAAGACCGCACTTTCTCGGGCCGTCTGTTACCTCGCCCGCTTCGGATGTCATTCCCTACCGCGCGCTCATGGCTCGATTTCGAATTCGACGCCAAGGGACATCGCCTTTGCCCGCATCGACTCCGCCGCCGCCGGTCACCGCTTCGCTCGGTTGGATCTCAGCACCGCGCGATGCTCGATATTACATCACCAGTCATCCGTGCTGGTGTGCAAACCGCGCGGCGGATGGCAGTCTTCTCCCCGATCTTGCGCCCAGACCTTTGATCATCTGTCGATGCCATACCGGCGAGAGGGATCTGGTAAAAGGCGACAAGGCCGCGATCGCCAAATAGTTTTCGATCGATGGCAGCAACATGAATTGCTACCTTTCGATCAGATCAGGTCGCCATGTCGCCAAGGATCATCAACGGTGAAAACCGGCGCGATCGCATGTCGAATGAGAGCTTCGACTGGGAATTTTGGCAAGGATGCGCGAAGTCTGGCGGTTCCTCCCCTCGCTGAGCGCTTCCTGGATGCGGGCATCACC
>JAGYLB010000091.1 GCA_018401055.1 Roseicyclus sp. | reverse complement strand
CGAACCCGAAATGGGCATGGCCATGGAAGACAACATCCAGGGCGGCGAGCGGACGAAGACGGCGACGTTTTCCAACCTTGCCGGCTGGCTCGGCAATGCTCAGATTGGCCCGATCTACCTCGGCTGGGCCGGTTCTGATCAGCTCTTGCGACGGGCACGCTGTGGTTCAACATCGTCGGTCTGAACATGCTGTCACAGGTCGGGTGGTCGATCCCCGAATTCGTGCGCCAGCTGTTCTGGCTGGCGCTGGAACCGCCGGGGCCGGAATGGGGCCTGCGCATGCCACCGCTCAATGACGGCGGCTGGTACATCATCTCGAGCTTCTTCTTGTTGATCTCGGTCATGATGTGGTGGTTGCGAACCTACCTGCTCGCCGCCCAGCACAAGATGGGCAAGCACATCGCCTGGGCGTTCCTTGCGGCGATCTGGCTCTTCCTTGTGCTGGGCCTGTTCCGTCCCATCCTGATGGGATCTTGGTCCGAGGCGGTGCCCTACGGCATCTTCCCGCACCTCGACTGGACCACGGCCTTCTCGATCCGCTACGGGAACCTTTACTACAACCCGTTCCACGCGCTTTCGATCGTGTTCCTCTATGGCTCCGTCCTGCTGTTCGCCATGCATGGCGCGACCATTCTGGCCGTCTCCCGCTATGGCGGCGACCGCGAACTGGAACAGATCTATGACCGCGGCACGGCGTCCGAACGGGCTGGCCTGTTCTGGCGCTGGACCATGGGCTTCAACGCCACGATGGAAGGCATTCACCGCTGGGCCTGGTGGTTCGCGGTCCTGACGCCCATCACCGGCGGCATCGGCATCCTTCTGACCGGCACTGTCGTGGACAACTGGTTCATCTGGGCCATCGAACACAACTTCGCCCCCGAATACCTCGGCGACTACGGCTATGAGGCCTATGGTACCTACGCCGACTTTGGCGGCATCGCGCCGGGAGGTAACTGAGCCATGTTTCCCAAGTGGTTTGACAACTGGAACAAGGACAATCCGACCAACATCTTTGGCCCTGCCATCGCGGTCGGGACGGTGGGATCGGCGATCTTTGTTGCAGCGATGATCGTGGCCTGGGGGCAACCCTTTCCCACGGAAAGCCAGCAGACCGGTCCGCGCGGCACGGGCATGCATGTTCAGGAATTCGTCTCTGGACCTGGCCGTGTATCCCGATGTGGAAGGGTTCTTCACGTCCGAACCGATCGTGCCCGCCGAAGGCGCGGCGGTGATGGGCGAGGCCGAAGGGGTTCCACCCACGCTGGCCAACCTGACGCCGGAAAACTACGATCGCCTCGTGACCGCGATGCGGGACTGGACCGGCATTCCCGATCTGCTTGAACCGGGCAATGACAGCTACCAGACACAGGTGGCTTACTCGATGATCGAGATGACCCAGAACATCAACCAGAACTGGGCGGCCCATGTTCAGGCCAACGCAGAGGTGGGTGTGACCTGTTACACCTGCCACCGCGGACAGCCGGTGCCGAACAATGTCTGGTTCCGCGTCAGCCCGGTCAATTCGAACGTGGCAGGATGGTCGGCCAACCAGAACCGCGTGACGATGGTGAGCAATTTCACCTCGTTGCCGTCGGACTACCTGGAAACCTATCTGCTGGCCGATGCCGATGGTCAATTATGCCCAGATCAGCGGTGCATGACCTTGAAAGCCGTGTGCAGCAGCAACCGGGCGATCCGCTGATCCAGCAGACCGAACGCACCTATGCCTTCATGAACTATTTCGCCAATTCGCTGGGCGTGAACTGTGTGTTCTGCCACAACAGCCGCGCGTTCTACGACCCCGGCCAGGTGACCCCGCAATGGGCCACCGCCAGCCTTGGCATCATCATGGTTCAGGAAACGCTGGAGCAATACATCCTGCCCTTGCAAGATGTGCTGCCCGCCGAACGCCTTGGCCCGGTCTATGCCGATGTGCCCAAGCTGGCCTGCCGCACCTGCCATCAGGGTGAGCAACAGCCGCTCAACGGGTTGAACGTGATCCGCAACTGGCCCGAATTGGCCGTTCTGGATGACCTGCCCGATTATTCGGCCTTCGAGTAGGGCGATGCGGGCCACGGCCCATAGCCAAATGGATCGGGGGCGGCCCATCGTCGTCCCCCTTCCAGACAGACCCTCGCGTCCCTTCGTGAGGTTCCTCCGAGCCGCGGGCAGGTTCAGACCCTGCCTCGCGGTTGTTCCGTCTTTCCAGCCGGTTCGGGAGGGCCGCCAGAATGACCGACAGACCCCACACCCCCGTTCTTGACCGCGTCACCTATCCGGCAGACTTGCGCCGCCTGACCGACGCCGAGCTGAAGCAATGCGCCGACGACCTGCGGGCCGAAGACGATTTCCGCCGTGTCGCAAACCGGCGGGCATCTGGGCTCGTCGCTGGGCGTGGTCGAGCTGACCGTCGCGATCCATGCGGTGTTCAATACGCCCTATGACAAGCTGGTCTGGGATGTCGGCCATCAGTGCTATCCGCACAAGATCGTCACCGGGCGCCGCGACCGCATCCGCACCCTGCGCCAGAAGGATGGGTTGTCGGGCTTCACCAAGCGATCCGAGTCAGACTACGACCCGTTCGGCGCCGCCCATTCCTCCACGTCCATCTCCGCCGCGCTGGGCTTTGCCATGGCGCGCGAGATGGGGCAGGCCACGGGCGACGCCATCGCCGTGATCGGCGACGGCTCGATCAGCGCGGGCATGGCCTATGAGGCGTTGAACAACGCGGGCCATATCGGTCGCCGCCTCTTCGTGATCCTCAACGACAACGACATGTCCATCGCGCCGCCCACCGGCGCCATGTCGAGCTACCTTGCGAACCTGTCGAAAAACTCGCCTCTGGCCGCGCTCAAGGACATCGCCGACGGTGTGCGCAGGCGCATCTGCCCGAACCCTTGCGCGCACGGGCGCCGAGCGGGCGCGGGAACTGGTGACGGGCCACCCCAAATCCGCGACGCTCTTCGAACATCTGGGTTTCACCTATATCGGTCCTGTCGACGGGCATGACATGGGCCAGCTGCTGAACGTCCTGCGCTCCGCCAAGGCGCGCGCTACCGGCCCTGTCCTGATCCATGCCGTGACCGTGAAGGGCAAGGGCTATGCCCCGGCCGAGCTGTCGGACGATTGCTATCACGGCGTGAACAAATTCGACGTCGCAACCGGCGTGCAGAAGAAATCGACGCCCAATGCTCCTGCCTACACCAACGTCTTTGGTGAGTGTCTGAAACGCCATGCAGAGACGGACTCAGCCATCGTCGGCATCACTGCCGCCATGCCGGGCGGCACCGGCCTCAACATCTTGCAAAAGGCGATGCCGGGTCGTGTCTTTGACGTAGGCATCGCCGAACAGCATGCCGTCACCTTTGCCGCCGGGATGGCCGCCGGGGGCATGAAGCCATTTTGCGCGATTTATTCCAGCTTCCTGCAGCGCGGCTACGATCAGGTCGTGCACGACGTTGCGCTGCAAAACTTGCCCGTGCGCTTCATGATCGACCGTGCCGGGCTGGTGGGGGCCGATGGGCCGACCCATGCAGGCGCCTTCGACATCGGGTATCTCGCAGCTCTGCCCAACATGACCGTCATGGCCTGCGCCGATGAGGCGGAGATGGTGCACATGATGGCCACCGCTGCCGCCCATGACAGTGGGCCTATCGCGCTCCGCTATCCGCGCGGCGAAGGAACCGGCGTGCCCATGCCCGAAAAGGGCGAGGTGCTGGAGATCGGCAAGGGGCGCATCCTGCAAAACGGGCGCGACGTGGCGATCTTGAGCTTCGGCGCTCATCTGGCCGAGGCGACGGATGCCGCCCGCGCGCTCGAGGCCCGAGGTCTCAGCGTCACCCTCGCGGATGCCCGCTTTGCCAAGCCGCTCGACACCGATCTTGTGGATCGATTGGTGGCCGACCATTCCGCGCTGGTCACGGTGGAACAAGGCGCGATGCTGGGCTTTGGCGCGATCGTGTTGCACCATCTGGCGGCGACAGGGCAACTGCATGGCGGTGTCGCCATTCGCACCCTGCACCTGCCCGACCGCTTCATCGATCAAGCCAGCCCGGCCGACATGTATGCCGACGCGGGCCTGACCGCTCAGGACATCGCTGCCGCAGCGCTAGACGCGCTTGGCGTGGCGACGGCGCGTTTCGACGGCGGAAGGTGCGGGCTTAACCCGCGCCTTCCGACACTACCATGACCTGGGGTGTTCCGCCGGACCCGAAGACGCGGATCCACAAAAAGCGTGTCTGCCCTGACAGCACCCAACCGGGGATGTATTCCGACCCCGGCGCGGCCTGCCAGATCTGCGGGATGCGCGCGCGTTGCGCAGGGTCGCCAAAGATCGGGTCCCAGCCATCCATGTCGTCCCGCCGTCCGAAGCGGTGATAATTGGCGCGATCCTGCTGCAAGATCGCCCCGAAATCCCGAGCCGGGCGCCCGAGCTGTTGTAGATATCCGCGGGGCCGATGAGCGTGAAATACTCGGCGATCAGGGTCTGCGCGCGCGCCACGGGCGTCGTGAGCGAAAGAGAAAGCAACAGAATTGAAATAAAGCGCATCACAAGGCCCCCGGTGATGAACCCTGGCCCGAGGTTAACAAGGACGGAGTTTGGTGTCAGCCCATGCCGTCAGGCATCCTGAAATATCACCCCGGCATGATCGCGCAGATAGATCTGCAACCATGGCGTGAACCCGCGCGGGTTCTCCACCACGGCGCGCATCAGGTCGGGCAGGGGTTGCCAGATCGTATCCATCACCTCGTCGGGATCTGGTGCGGGTTCCTGACCTCGGGGCATTTCACCCACAAAGATATCCACAACTTCGTGTTCGATCAGCCCGCCGCCGACATCGGCGCGATACTCGACCGTATCGCGAAAATGCAGCGTGATATCAACAATCCCCAACTCCTGATCCAGCCTGCGCGTGGCACAATCCAGCGCCGTCTCACCCCAGTGGGGATGGGTGCAGCAGGTGTTGGCCCACAACCCAGGGGTGTGATACTTTCCCATGGCTCGCCTTTGCAGCAGCACCTTGTCGCCGCGCATCAGGAAGACAGAAATCGCCTTGTGTCGGATGCCCTGTCGGTGAGCCTCCAGCTTTTCCACAGGTGTGAGTGTGCCGTTGACCCAGGCCGGGATCATGTCGGTCATACGTGTGTCGGGGCCACAAGGCCGGTCAGGTGGGCAAGGTTCTTGATGCCGATCTTGATATGCGCCAGCGGCCGGGCCTTGACCAGTTCCTTGTTCATATAGGCCTCGAAGGTCAGGCGCTGCACGTCCACGTCATGACAGAGCGACACGAAGCGTTCCCGGCGTTCGTCCGATTTGTAATAGGCATTCTGCATCGCGCCCAGAACCTTGAAGACCGATTTATGCTCGCGCATGAACAGTTTCCGTGCCAGTTTCAGGTCCTTGATCATGCCGGTCTGCAGCTTGGTCGCCGCCGCAATTGCAGCCACGCGGCCACCGACCATGGCGTAATAGATCCCTTCACCCGAGGACGGGGCCACGACGCCCGCCGCATCGCCCGCCAGCACCACATCGCGCCCATTGTCCCATTCGTCGAGCGGGCGAAGGGGGATCGGCGCGCCTTCCTTGCGGATGGTCTTGCAATCGGTCAGGCCGGACGCTTCGCGCAGATCGGCGGTGGCCTTTTTCAGATCAACTTCCTTCAGGAAACTGCCCATCCCGATGCTGGCCGATTTGCCGTGCGGGAACACCCAGCCGTAGAAATCGGGGCTGATGCGCCCGTCATAGATCACGTCGCAGCGGTCGGGGTGATAGTCGCCACGGGGGCCGGGGGCCTCTACGATTTCATGATAGGCGATGACGTAAGGGATCTTGTCGCCGTCCTTGATCTCGGTCCGGGCCACGTTCGACCGCGCGCCATCGGCGCCGATCACCAATCTGTGGTGAGCTGCCGACTGCTCGCCGGTTCGCCTCTGTCGCGGTAATGGACATGACGCTGCCCATCCTTGTCGCGCTCGATCTTGCAGGTAAGGTGCCGGTGAAGCGCTCTGCGCCCGCGTCTTGCGCGCGGTTGCGAAGGAATTCGTCGAAATGCTCTCGGTCGACCATGCCGACGAAGCCGTTTTCGATCGGGATATCGACGCGGCGACCTGTGGGCGAGATCATGCGCGCCGTGGTGATCTTGGCGACCAATTGATCATCCGGAATGTGGAAATCGCGGATCAGGCGCGGCGGGATCGCACCGCCACAAGGCTTGATCCGCCCCGCCCGGTCGATCATCGCCACCTTGTGGCCCGACCGCGCCAGATCCTCGGCAGCCGTGGCACCCGAGGGGCCTCCGCCCACGACAACGACATCGTACTTCATGGTCATTCCCCCGGAACCGTCGCGCCGGTCTGGGGCGACATGGTTGTTTTGCCCTCCATCACCCTGAGCGCCATTAGGGCTGCCGCAAGGTAAAGAAGGGCCTCGAATGTGAAAACAGCGCCAAAGGCCGAAGCGTCATCGGTGACAAGTCGCGCCAGATCGGCAAGGCCCGCGCCTGCCAATCCGCCAAAGCCCGCGGCGATGGCCTGCGCCGCGCCCCACAGGCCCATCCGCGTGCCTTCGCGTGCGTCGCGCCCTTCACCGGCCAGCGCCATCATGCTGCCGATGGCCGCGACCGCGAACATGCCGTTGAAAAAGCCCATCGTGACGACGGCGGGCAGCAAGGGTGCGTCAGGCCCGATCTGGCCCAGCGCCGAAATACCCAGAAGTGAGGCAGCCGACCCGATGCAGCCAGGCCACCACCCATGTCTTGAGCGTGAAGAGCCGCAGCGCCGTGCCCGCGATGCCGACCACGACCATGCCAAGGAAAACGCCGCCATTCTGCGCGCCCGACAGCGTGGTGGATTGGCCCGGCGTAAAGCCGAAGACGAGGCCGGCGTAGGGCTCCAGGATCAGTTCCTGCATGAAATAGGCGGTCATGCTGAGAAACACGAAGAGCGTGAACATGCGAGCCTTGGGCTCGGCCCAGACCTCGCGCATGCCTTCGAGGAAAGGGGCGCTTGGGCCCTCCGGACGGGCGACCACGCGCCGCTCGATGCCGCGGACGGCAAGGCAAGTTACGAGGAATGCGCCCAAAGTGACGACGCCGACGACTTCCATCAGGCGCAGCGGCGTGTAGGGGTCAAGAAACTGACCCGAAATGCCCGCCGTCATGGCGATGCCGAAGATCATCATGAGCCATGTTATCAGTCGCAGCCGCCGGTCTGCGATGTGGCGCGGTCGAGGTGGCGAGCAGCGCCAAGAGCGATGTCCCCGATGCGCCGACGCCCACACCGATGGCGGCATAGGCCAGGATCGACACGATCAGGCCCCACGCCCATGCCGCTTCCATCAGCACGACGCCCCAAGCCGCCGACAGGCCGCCAAGGGCCAGAAACGCCATGCCACCGATGATCCAGCGCGTGCGCTTGCCGCCAGTGTCGGATTTGTAGCCCCATTGGGGCCGGGTGATCTGGATGCCGTAATGCAGCGCCACCAAGGCGCCGGGCAGGACGGCAGGCAAGGCCAGTTCCACCACCATCAGCCGGTTGAGAGTCGAGGTCATCAACACGACGATGGCCCCCAACGCCATCTGCACGAAGCCAAGGCGCACGATCTGGAGCCAGCTGAGCGTCACGGCCATGTCTCCAGCGTGCGGATGGCGAAGGCCGTGACCATCATGCCCGAGACATAAAGCGTGACACCGACCCCGTTGTACCATGGCGCCTTACCCTTGGGGTCGCGCAGCAGGACCTGCATCGCATAGGCTTGCGCGATCAGCGACACGGCGATGGCCAGACCATGCACCGGGCGATCCCAGACGAAGAACAGCAGGGCAAAGACGATGACCTGCGGCACGGCCATGACCACGCAGGCCAGTTTCGCGGCCCGTTCCGGGCCAAGGGTGACGGGCAGGGAATTGACCCCCATCTGCCGGTCGCCTTCCAGAGCCTTGAAATCGTTGAGCGTCATGATCCCATGCGCGCCGATGCCGTAAAGAACCGCGACGATGATCACCGGCCAGCTCGGCGCGCCCATCGCTAGCACGGCGGCCCCTGTGAACCACGGCAGGCTTTCGTAGGACAGTCCGACAAGACCGGGCCCCCACCATCCCGACCGCTTGAGGCGCACGGGTTCGGCCGAATAGGCCCAGGCTGCGGCGATGGCGACGAGCGTTGCGCCGAACCCCCAAGGCCCAAGCGCCAATCCGACCACGGCGGCAAAGGCCGACATGATGATGGCAATCCACAAACCCCAGCGCCCCGGAATGCGCCCCGACGGGATCGGGCGGTGCGGCTCGTTGATCGCATCGACATGGCGGTCGCACCAGTCATTGGCGGCTTGGCTCATCCCGCAGACGATGGGGTGTGCGAGGATGACGCCCAATATCCACCGCCAGCCAGTGCCCGGACGGCGATACGCCCGCCGAGACTGCGCCGCACAGATAGGCCCACATTGGCGGGAACCATGTGATCGGCTTGAGCAATGTCAGAACCGCCCGGGCTTCGGGCAGGCTGCGGTGCGATGGGGTCGGGGTGAGGTCGGTCGTTACACTCATGAGTGTAAACATAGCCTGACAGTTTACGAGTCGGCAAGTGTAAAGGCGAATAGACGAACGGGCCACGCGCCGCATCCAGCGGACCCGAAACTCCTGTCGAGCAAGAAAATGGAAGACTCAACTGCCGCTGCGGTCGTTCTTGTTCAACAGGCCGTATTTGCGCAGCTTCACATAGAGCGATTGCCGCGACAGGCCCAGCATCTCGGCGGCAGCGACGCGGTTGTTGTCGGTCAGTTCCACGGCCGTCTCGATGCACATCTTTTCGACCACATCGGTCGTGGCCGCGACGATATCCTTGAGCGGCGCAGAGCCCACCAGATCCATCACGTTGCGCATCGCATCATCCGACACCGGGCCGGGGCCGGGGATCACCGAGGCGGTCGGATCGCGCACCACCTCCATCCGCGAGGTATCGCGGATCACGAAGGCAAAGCCCGACGCGCCGCCGGTGGTCAGATGCGTCGTCGACAATTCCACCGAGACTTGTGAGCCGAACGCGCCTTCCAGCCGGGTCGCATACATTCGCATCTTGCCCGCGCGGGTCGCGTTGTCGGTCAGCACCTTGAGGTCGACACTGCCGCGCGACAGGAAATCGGCCAACGACTTGCCCTTGACGTCGCTGGCGCTGCCCGCCTCGGTCAGGTTCAGGAAGGCCTCGTTCACGGCGCGGATGACGCCGATGGCGTCGGTGATGGCGATGGCGTCGGGCCCTTCGCGGAACAGTTGTGCCAGCGCGCCCGACAGTTCCGCCGCGACGGTCTCGGCGCTTTTCGCGGTCTCGATCCTGCACAACAGCGACTTGTCGCCCGCCGCGCGGAACACGATCGGGTGCAGCGCGACATCAAGCTTGCCGCGGCGCGTCTTGGCCGAAACCGGGCCGCTCGTGTCATCGCTGGCCGACAGCACAAGGCCTTCGATGAATTCGCCGCGCCTGCGGCCGTCGAACTCCTGCGTGAAGGCGCTGCCGGTCAGCGTGTCGGCATCGGCACCCATAACCTGGGCAGCGGCGGCGTTCAGGTCGACGATCCGCCCCGAAGCGACATCTACCAGCACCAACGCGTCGCGCGACGCCTCCATGATGACGCGGTAGCGTGTTTCGTAGTCGCGGTGGGTCTCGTAATCCTTTTCCAGCGCCAGCTGCACGCCCGACCAGCCGATGCTGCAACTCCGCGATCGGACGCAGGTCGCGGCCAAGCATCAAGATGATGTCAGGATTGCCGGTCTGGTGCAGGGTATAGCGGATCGGGAATTCCCAGTTCGCGTTGTCGAAGTGGTTGACCTCGATCGCGTCGACACCGGCCTTTTGCCCCTTGCGATAGGCCTCCAGCTGGGTGTCCAGCTTCTTCAGGCTGTCCTCGGCCATGAATTCGCGGATGTCGCGGTCTTTCCAGTGGTCAAGCCGCCCGAGTGTGGGGTTGAGCGGGTTCACGACCACGGTCTTTACCGTGCCTTGCATGTCGAGAACGATGGCAAGATCGGCGGCGGTGGTCACGATCTCGCTGAACTGCTCCGGCGCGATGGCCGACGCCGATGGCTGGCCTAGAAAATCCGTGACGCGAGTGTTCATGCGATCCATGTCCTCACCGCCGGTCATGTCGCGGACCGGCATGGTCATTCGTTACAACCGACGGGGCCTCCCACCCCGCTTCGACAAGCCCGCACGCCCGCAATGCCGATCCCGCGTCGCGTGCGACGTGATCGGCCCCGGTGATCCCAAGGACATCAATGTCCCGGTCAAGCACCGCGCCCCCCACGAAAATGGGCGTCGCGCGCGCTGCGGTAAGGCGAATTGTGTCCACCAATTCCCTTGCCGACGCAAGCGTTCTGCGCCCGGCGGCAGTGATGCCGATCATCACATAGCGGCGTTGGCGCAGCACGTCGGCGATCTGGCGCGGGTGCTGGTCGATGGCGATATCGACGCGAAAGCCCATCCGCCGCCACTGATCGGCCAGAACGAAGGCGCCGAGCGTATGGTGTTCGGGTTTGGGAATGATCAGCAAGATCACCGGCGCAGTGTCGGCCACGCGCTGGCGCGTCTTGTCATGCCAGCCAAGGGCGCGCACCGCCTCCTGCAAGCGGGCGGTTCCGATGGTAACATGGGCAAAGCTCATCTGATCCGCCGCCCAGCGCTCGCCCATCATGCGGGCTACGGCGGGCAGGATATGGTCGATGATGTCGCCGATGGGCACACCGTCTTGGCGTAGGCGCATCAGCATATCGTGGCGCATGTCTTCGTCGGGCGACACGAAAGCCTCGAGCAATTGCTCGAGTTTGCGGCCCAAGCCGTCCTTTCGGCCAGGGCCGTCTGCTGCAAGGACGGCAAGCGCGCGCTGCGCCAGCTGCCGAACCTCCACCCCTCCGGTCGCCAGAGAGGCCTGCACACTGCTATACGAGTCGTCTTTCATGTGATGCCACCGCTTGCGCCCCCCTCCAACGTCATTCTGTGGTTTCGCGCCGGTCGGGCAGCAATTGGATTGGGAGAGTGTCGCCCATCCCGTGTCTGCTGTCAAAGTAAATTGACATTATGTCGGTTTCAAGGTGGCTCGCCGATCTTTTGGCGGAAGGATACTGAGTTTTATCTGAGAAAAACCGCGAAAAAGGCAAAGGTGACCGCCGCCTGTGACAGCATCTGAGCAAGGGCTCAAGGTGTAAGTTTTAATTGACACTCTACCTCCGCGGGGGCTAGTTTTTGATCATCGTCCAAGGAATCGAACGCCGCATGCCCAGCGACACCCTGACATCCGCACCGTCACGGCAGCTTTACACGCCCGAGGAACGCGCACGGCGCGACGCCACGATGTGGACAACCGTGCAGGGCGTTCTGGCGCCGGTTCAGTTCCTGGTGTTCCTCATTTCTCTGGGATTGGTGATCCGCTTCATGATCTCCGGCGCGGGGTATGAGGCAGCGACGATCTCCATCGTGGTCAAGACCGCCGTTTTGCTGACGATCATGGTGACCGGGGCGATCTGGGAAAAGGTCGTGTTCGGTCAGTATCTCTTTGCTCACGCCTTCTTTTGGGAGGATGTGTTCAGCTTCCTCGTGATCGCGCTGCATCTGACCTATGTCTGGGCGCTGCTGGCCGGGTGGCCCCACGCCGACCAGATGTGGATCGCGCTGGCCGCCTACGCCGCCTATGTCATCAACGCCGCGCAGTTCATCTGGAAACTGCGGATGGCGCGTCTCGAAGGGCCGCAAACCCAGGGGGTAGGCGCATGAACACGCCCGTCCATATCCCCGCCGCCAGTTGCCGCGACACGCCCATCCTCAAGGAACGCGGCCAGCGCGAAGTCTTCTGCGGTCTGACCGGCATCATCTGGCTGCACCGCAAGATGCAGGATGCGTTCTTTCTGGTGGTTGGCTCGCGCACCTGCGCCCATCTGCTGCAATCGGCCGCTGGCGTGATGATCTTCGCGGAGCCCCGCTTCGGCACCGCCATTCTGGAAGAAACCGATCTGGCCGGTCTGGCCGACGCCAATGACGAACTGGACCGCGAGGTCGGTCGCCTGCTGTCGCGCCGTCCCGACATCAAGCAACTGTTCCTTGTCGGCTCCTGCCCGTCCGAGGTCATCAAGCTTGATCTCGCCCGCGCGGCGCAGCGTCTGACGCAGATCCACGCGCCCCATGTGCGGGTGCTCAACTATTCCGGCAGCGGCATCGAGACGACCTTCACCCAAGGTGAAGATGCCTGCCTCGCCTCCATGGTCCCGGTCCTCCCCGGGACGGAGGCCCGCGAGCTTTTGCTTGTGGGTGCGCTGCCGGATGTTGTCGAGGATCAGGCTGTCGGCCTGCTGAGCAAGATGGGCATCGGCCCGATCCGCGTTCTGCCCGCGCCCCGGTCGTCGGACGCGCCGGGCGTCGGCCCCAACACGGTCTTCGCCTGCCTTCAGCCGTTTCTGGGCGACACGGCGGCCGCGCTGGAGCGGCGTGGCGCACGGATGATCCCTGCACCCTTCCCCTTCGGCGAAGAGGGCACGACCCTGTGGTTGCGCGCCATCGCCGATGAATTCGGCGTCGACGATGCCACATTCGACGCCGTCACCGCCGCGCCGCGCGCCCGTGCCCGCATCGCCATCGCCAATGCGTCCGAGCATCTGCGCGGCAAGACCATCTTCTTCATGCCCGACAGCCAGCTGGAAATTCCCTTGGCGCGCTTCCTGACCCGCGAATGCGGGATGGAGGCGATCGAGATCGGTCAGCCCTACATCCACAAGGGCCTTGTCGGCCCCGACCTCGATCTGATCCCGGCCGGGCCCGTGATCTCCGAAGGGCAGGATGTTGACAAACAACTCGACCGCGTCCGCGCCGCGCGCCCCGATCTGACCGTCTGCGGCCTTGGCCTTGCCAACCCGCTGGAGGCCGAGGGGCTGACGACCAAATGGGCCATCGAACTGGTCTTCACGCCCGTGCATTTCTACGATCAGGCCGGTGATCTGGCGGGGCTGTTCAGCCGCCCGCTGCGCCGCCGCGCCCTCCTCGAAACTGGAGGCCGCGGATTGAAGCTCACCGTCTGGACATACGAAGGCCCGCCGCATGTCGGCGCCATGCGCGTCGCCACCGCAATGAAGGGGCTGCACTACGTTTTGCACGCCCCGCAGGGCGATACCTATGCTGACCTGCTCTTCACCATGATCGAGCGGCGCGGCCATCGTCCGCCGGTCAGCTACACGACCTTCGAGGGTCGCGATCTGGGCGAAGATACGGCTGGCATCTTCAAGAAGACCTGCCAGGATGCCTATGACCGGTTCAAGCCGCAGGCCCTGATCGTGGGCGCGTCTTGCACCGCCGAACTGATCCAGGACGATCCGGGCGGTCTGGCCGAGACGATGGACATTCCGGTGCCGGTCATCGCACTTGAATTGCCGTCCTATCAGCGGAAAGAGAATTTCGGGACCGACGAGACATTCTACCAACTGGTCAAGGCGCTGGCCGGACCCGTGGAAAAGACCCCTCACATCACCGCGAACCTCATCGGTCCGCTCGCGTTGGGCTTCCGGCACCGCGACGACATCGAGGAGGTCAAGGGCCTGCTCTACGAGATGGGGATCGGCATCAATGTCGTGGCCCCCTTCGACGCCACGCCCGCCGATCTGACCCGGCTGGGCGCGGCCCACATCAACATCTTGATGTATCCTGAACATGCCGAGACCGCCGCCCGCCATATGGAGCGGGTGTTGGGCATTCCCTACACCAAGACGGTTCCCATCGGCGTCGGCGCGACCCATGACTTCGTTGCGGAAGTGGCCCGGATTTGCGGTGTAGAGCCGAAAAAAGACATCTCGCGCCTGCGTCAGCCTTGGTGGTCGAAATCCGTCGACAGCACCTACCTGACGGGCAAGCGCGTGTTCGTCTTCGGGGATGCGACCCATGTGATGACCGCCGCCCGCATCGCGCGCGACGAGATGGGCTTCGAGGTGATCGGCCTTGGCTGCTACAACCGCGAATTCGCCCGGCCCGTGCGCCAACTGGCCAAGGATTTCGGCCTCGAGGCGCTGATTACCGACGACTACCTCGAGGTCGAGAAGGCCATCGAGGATGCGTCGCCCGAGATGATCCTTGGCACCCAGATGGAGCGCCACATCGGCAAGCGCCTCGGCATCCCCTGCGCCGTCATTTCGGCTCCGGTCCATGTGCAGGATTTCCCCGCGCGCTATTCCCCCCAGATGGGGTGGGAGGGCGCGAACGTGATCTTCGACACCTGGATCCATCCGCTGGTGATGGGGCTGGAGGAACATCTGCTCTCGATGTTCCGCGAGGATTTCGAGTTCCACGACGAGGCGGGTGCCAGCCATCACGGTGGGCACGCACCTCGGACGACGGAGGGGGGCCAGCCCCCCGCTGCTGCGCAGCCCCCCCGGGATATTTTTGAAACAGAGAAGCAGGAAGAGGCCGAGCCCCAGGCCGGCACCGACGTCATGGTCTGGCTGGCCGATGCCGAGAAGGAGCTGAAAAAGATCCCCTTCTTCGTGCGCGGCAAGGCCAAGCGCAACACCGAGAAATTCGCGGCCGAGCGCGGTGTGACCCACATCAGCGTCGATACGCTCTACGAGGCGAAAGCCCATTATGCGCGGTGACGGCGATCATATCCCCGGCTACCGGGTCGTGATCGTCACGCTGGACAGCCATGCGGCTGGCCCCGCGGCGCGTGTTTCCGAGCGGTTGGCTGGCGAGTTTCCGGGCCTGAACGTCAGTGTCCATGCCGCCGCCGAATGGGCGGAAAACCCCGCAGCACTTGAAGAGGCGCGCATCGCCGTCCGCCATGGCGACATCATCGTCGCGAACCTGTTGTTCATCGAAGAACACATCACCGCGATCCTGCCCGACCTGCAGGCGCGGCGCCCGTCTTGTGATGCGATGATCGGTATCATCTCGGCCAAGGAAGTTGTCCAGCTGACCCGCATGGGCGATCTGGACATGATGAAGCCCGCCACCGGGCCGATGAAGCTGCTCAAGAAGCTGCGCGGCGCATCAAGGAGCCGGCGGCGCAGTCGGGCGAGAAGCAGATGAAGCTGCTGCGCCGTCTGCCCAAGATCCTGAAATTCATCCCTGGCAAGGCGCAGGATCTGCGCGCCTGGTTCTTGACCATGCAGTATTGGCTGGGCGGGTCGGACGACAACGTCGAACAGATGGTGCGCTTTCTGGTCGGCAGCTACGCCAGCGACCGCGCCTTCAAGGGCACCAAGGCCGCCGCGCCCATCGATTACCCTGAGGTGGGCCTCTATCACCCCGACCTGCCCGGGCATCGCATCGTCACCGATGTGAAGGCCCTGCCGCAGCCGCTGAACCCGGTGGCGACCGTGGGTCTGTTGATGATGCGCAGCTATGTGCTGGCGTCTGACACCGCGCATTACGATGGCGTTATCCGGCGCATGCAGGCGGCGGGTGTGGCGCGTCATTCCGGCCTTTGCCGGCGGTCTGGACAGCCGCCCGGCGATTGCCGCGTATTTTGCGGGTGGCAAGATCGACGCGCTGGTGTCCTTGACCGGCTTCAGTCTGATCGGTGGTCCGGCCTATAACGACAGCGCCGCCGCCGTCACGGTCCTCAAGGATCTGGATGTTCCTTATATCGCGGCCCATGCGCTGGAGTTTCAGACGCTGGGTCAATGGGCATCCTGCGCCGGTGGGCTTGGGCCCGTTGAGACGACGATGCTGGTGGCGCTGCCCGAGATCGATGGCGCGACGAACCCCACCGTCTTCGGGGGCCGTCACGGAGTCGAAGGGTGTCAGGGCTGTTCCCACATATTGCCCGCGCGTCTCGGACACCAAGGCGATGGCGCCCTGCTTGGAGCGCATCGACAGCCTGGTCGAAAAGACCCGGCGGCTGGCTGTCCTGCGCCGCAAGGCCAATGCCGAGAAGAAGGTGGGGATCGTTCTGTTCGGTTTCCCGCCGAATGCGGGTGCGGTTGGCACCGCCGCCTATCTCAGCGTGTTCGAGAGCCTGTTCAATACGCTGACCCGGCTGAAGGCCGATGGCTATGATGTCGAGGTTCCGGCAAACGTCGACGACCTGCGCCACGCGGTCCTGCACGGCAATGCCAAGCAATACGGGCAGGAGGCCAACGTCGCGGCCCATGTCGACGCCGACACCATCGTGCGCACCACCCCGCCGCTCAAGGCGATCGAGGCGGTCTGGGGCCCCGCGCCGGGCAAGATCCAATCCGACGGGCGCGGCGTGTTCATCCTGGGCCGTCAGTTCGGCAACGTCTTTGTGGGCGTTCAGCCGACCTTCGGCTACGAAGGCGACCCGATGCGCCTGCTCTTCGAGCGTGGTTTCGCGCCGACCCATGCCTTCACCCAGTTCTACCAGTGGCTGCGCAACACCTGGTCGGCCGATGTGCTTCTGCATTTCGGCATGCACGGCGCGTTGGAATTCATGCCCGGCAAGCAAGCGGGTCTTGGCGCGCGCGACTGGCCGGACCGGCTGATCGGTGAACTGCCGAACGTCTATCTTTACGCCTCCAACAACCCGTCCGAGGCGACACTGGCCAAGCGTCGGTCCAATGCGGTCACGATCACGCATCTGACCCCGCCGCTGGCCTCGGCTGGGCTTTACAAGGGTTTGTCGGAACTCAAGGACAGCCTGACGCGCTGGCGTGCACTGGCCCCCGATGCCCATGAGCGCGCCGATCTGGCCGCGCTGATCGCCACGCAGGCCGAAGCGGTGGATCTGCCCGAGCGGAACCCCGACAAGCTTTGGCTGACGCTGCTGGAAACCGAAAACGCATTGATCCCCGATGGTCTGCATGTCGTCGGCCGCCCGATGGCTGAGGCGGAGTTGCAGGAACACCTGCGCGTCATGGCGCATACCGATCCTGAAACGCGGGTGCGGATCGAACACCTGCTGCGGCAGGAAACCGAACTGACCGGGTTGATGCGCGCGCTGTCGGGCCGGTTCATCGAACCCGTGCCGGGCGGTGATCTGATCCGCTCGCCCGAGGTTCTGCCCACAGGCCGCAATATCCACGCCTTTGACCCATTCCGAATGCCAACCGCCTTTGCGCTGCAAGATGGCGCGAAACAGGCGCAGCGGTTGATCGAGGCGGCAGGCGCGATGCCCCGCTCGGTCGCGCTGGTGCTTTGGGGATCGGACAACATCAAATCCGACGGCGGGCCGATTTCGCAGGCGCTTGCCCTGATGGGGGCAAAGCCCCGCTTCGACGGTTATGGGCGGCTCTGCGGGGCCGACTTGATCCCTCTGGCGGAACTGGGCCGGCCGCGCATCGACGTGGTGATGACGCTCTCGGGCATCTTCCGCGACCTGCTGCCGCTGCAGACCCGGATGCTGGCCGAGGCCGCCTGGAAAGCAGCCACGGCCGATGAACCGGTCGAGATGAATTTCGTCCGTGCCCATGCGCTGGACTATGCCGCCACCATGGGCGTGAGCATGGAAGAGGCCGCGCTTCGCGTGTTCTCGAACGCCGAGGGCGCCTATGGCTCCAACGTCAACCAACTGGTCGACAGCGGCGCCTGGGGCGAAGAGGACGAGCTGGCCGACGCCTATCAGGCCCGCAAGTCTTTCGCCTATGGCATGGATGGTAAGGCGCACAAGAATGCGGGGCTTTTGCAGGCCACGCTGAAAGATGTCGATCTGGCCTATCAGAACCTAGAATCGGTCGAACTGGGCGTCACTACGGTCGATCATTACTTCGACACGCTGGGCGGTATCTCGCGCGCAGTGAAACGCGCGAAGGGTGGCGTTGAGGCCCCGGTGTTCATCGGCGACCAGACCCGGGGCGAGGGCAAGGTGCGCACGCTCAAGGAACAGGTCGCGTTGGAAACCCGGTCGCGCAGCCTGAACCCCAAATGGTTCGAGGGCCTGCTGAAGCACGGCCACGAAGGCGTGCGCCAGATCGAGGCGCAGGTGACCAACACGATGGGTTGGTCTGCCACCACCGGCCAGGTCGATCCTTGGGTCTACCAGCGCCTGACCGAAACCTTCGTGCTGGATGAAGAGATGCGTCGCCGCTTGGCCGCGCTCAACCCGCAGGCTTCGGCCCGCATGGCGAACCGTCTCATCGAGGCGTTTGAACGGAATTACTGGCAACCCGATGAGGCCACCTTGGCCGCGCTTCAGGCTGGCGCGGACGAGCTCGAGGATACGCTCGAGGGTCTCAACGTGGCGGCCGAATAGGGAAGGACCGAACCGATGCTGGACGACAGATCACCCCCCGCCGCCCGAGCCAACATGCGCGAGGCCGCAGGTCTGGCCGCACGCGAGCTTGGCGCGCCGCCCATGCTGAAAGGCGAGGATGGCGAGGGATCGCTGCAGGTCCACCTCGACCCCGAGATGAAGATCGAAGGCGCGCAGGTCTTTGCCGTCTATGGCAAGGGCGGGATCGGCAAATCGACGACCAGCTCCAACCTGTCGGCCGCGTTTTCCAAGCTGGGGAAGAAGGTTCTGCAGATCGGCTGCGACCCAAAGCATGACAGCACCTTCACGCTGACCGGCCATCTGCAACCGACCGTCATCGATATCCTCAAGGATGTCGATTTCCACGCCGAGGAATTGCGCCCCGAGGATTTCGTGACCATCGGCTACAACGGGGTGATGTGCATCGAGGCAGGCGGCCCGCCTGCGGGCACCGGCTGCGGCGGCTATGTCGTTGGCCAGACGGTGAAGCTGCTGAAACAGCATCACCTGCTGGAAGACACCGATGTGGTGATCTTCGACGTGCTGGGCGATGTGGTCTGTGGCGGCTTCGCGGCCCCCCTGCAGCATGCCGACCGCGCCGTGATCGTCACCGCCAACGACTTCGATAGCATCTACGCGATGAATCGCATCATCGCGGCCGTGCAGGCCAAGTCCAAGAACTACAATGTCCGGCTGGCTGGCTGCATCGCCAACCGCTCCAAGATCACCGACGAGGTGGATCGCTACTGCGCCGAGGTGGGGTTCAAGCGCATTGGCCACATGCCTGATGTCGACGCCATCCGCCGGTCGCGCCTCAAGAAAAAGACCCTGTTCGAGATGCCTGACGACGAGGATATCGTGCAGTGCCGCGCCGAATACATCCGGCTGGCCAGCCTCCTCTATAACGGCACCGAGGCGGTGACACCCGCACCGCTGGAAGATCGCCACATCTTTGAACTCCTGGGGTTCGATTGATGGTCGCAACGCCGACATATGGCGCCACGCGCGACCGGGTGGAGGAATACTTCGACCGGACCGCCACCACCACGTGGGAGCGACTGACCTCCGACGCGCCGGTATCCGGCATTCGACAGACCGTGCGCGAAGGGCGCGACACGATGCGCGCGACCATGCTGGGGCAACTGCCCGGTGACCTGACAGGCAAGCGCGTTCTGGATGCCGGTTGCGGCACCGGGGCCATGACCGAGGAATTGGCCCGTCGCGGTGCAGAAGTTGTCGCCATCGACATTTCGCCCGCGCTGGTCGACATCGCCGCCAAACGCCTGCCCGTTGATCTGGCCGCTCAGGTGACCTTCACCTCGGGCGACATGCTGTCCTCGGATCTGGGCGCTTTCGACCACGTCATGGCGATGGATTCGATGATCTATTACGAGGCCCCCGATCTGGGCCGGGCGCTGGCGCATCTGTGCCCGCGCGTGAGGGGCAGTGTTGTGTTCACTGTCGCGCCGCGCACCGCCTTCCTGATGGCGTTCTGGACCGTCGGTAAACTCTTCCCCCGGTCCGACCGCTCGCCCACGATGATACCCCATGCCCCCCGTCGCCTGTCGCTCGAGGCGACCCGGCACGGCGCAACAGGCTCGATCACCGAGGTCGCGCGCGTCAGCCGCGGCTTCTACATCTCGACTTGCCTGGAGTATCGGGCATGAGCGTGCTGAAGCGCATCTCGATCAATTACCTGCCCTTTGCGGATGCGGCTTCAGACGAATTCCCGCTCAGCCAGCTTTTGCGGCTATCGCTCTTCCAGGTGTCGGTTGGCATGGCCGCCGTGATGCTCTTGGGCACGCTCAATCGCGTGATGATCGTCGAGCTTCAGGTTCCCGCTTTCCTTGTCGCCTCCATGGTGGCGCTGCCCGTCCTGATCGCGCCCTTCCGCGCGCTTCTGGGCTACAAATCCGACACCTACAAATCCGCCATCGGGTGGAAGCGTATTCCCTACCTCTGGTTCGGCACGCTGTGGCAGTTTGGCGGTCTTGCCATCATGCCCGCCGCCCTGCTGGTTCTGGGCGGCGATGTCACGCAGGTGCGCTACGACATCCCCTTTGCCGGTGAGGCACTGGCAGGCATCGCATTCCTGATGACGGGTCTGGGGATGCACATGACCCAGACCGCCGGTCTGGCGCTGGCCGCCGACCGCGCGACCGACGAGACTCGCCCGCGGGTCGTGGCGCTGCTCTATGTCATGTTCCTGATCGGCATGGGCGTGTCGGCCCTCGTCATCGGCTGGTTCTTGCGGGAATTCACCGCCATCGAGCTGATCCAGGTCGTGCAGGCCACTGCTGTCGTCACCGTGGTTCTGAACGTCATCGCGCTGTGGAAACAGGAACGCGTCCGCCCGATGTCGCGCGCCGAACGTGAGGAAGTAACCCCCAGCTTCCGCGATGCTTGGGCCGATTACGCCTCGGGCGGCACAGCGGGGCGGCTTCTGGTCGTCGTGTTCCTCGGCACCATGGCTTTCAACATGCAAGACGTGCTTCTGGAACCCTATGGCGGCGAGATCCTTGGCCTGAGCGTGTCGGCCACCACGACGCTGACCGCGACCTGGGCGCTGGGGGCGCTGGTGGGCTTTGCGCTGGCCGCGAAATGGCTGGCCGCAGGCATCAACCCATACCGCATGTGCGCGCGCGGTATCCTTGCGGGTGTTGCCGCCTTCTCCGCCGTGATCTTTTCCAATCCGATGGCGTCGCCCGAACTGTTCTTTGCCGGTGCTGCCCTGATCGGCTTCGGTGGTGGCCTCTTCTCCGTCGCCACGTTGACTGCTGCGATGACGATGCCTTCGGGCAAGGCGGGGCGCGGTTTGGCGCTGGGCGCATGGGGCGCGGCCCAAGCGACGGCGGCGGGCGTGTCCATCGCCATCGGCGGCGGATTGCGCGACCTGACCAATTCCGCCGCGATCCAGGGCAACCTGGGCGAGGCGCTGGCCAACCCCGCGACGGGTTATTCCGTCGTCTACCACGTCGAAATTCTGCTGCTGTTCGTCACGCTTGTTGCCCTCGGGCCGCTCGTGCGCACGGCGCCCAGCTTGAGGAACGGGGGGGCCGGAAAATTCGGGCTCGCCGACCTTCCCACCTGAACCGCCGAACCCTGAGAGGACTCTACCCATGGTAAACGCATTCTTCGGCAACTTCGATCTTGCCAGCCTGTCGATCTGGATGTTCTGGATCTTTTTCGCGCTGCTGATCTACTATCTGCAGACCGAGAACATGCGCGAAGGCTATCCGCTGGAGAACGAAGATGGCACCGCCGCCCCCAACCAAGGGCCTTTTCCGGTTCCCGATCCCAAGACCTTCAAGCTGATGCATGGCCGTGGCGAAGTGACCGTACCCTCGGCCGAGAACGAGGCCGCGCACCGCCGCACCGATCTGGCGCTGGAACGCAGTGGCCCGGGCAACGGCTTTCCGATGGATCCCATCGGCGATCCGATGCTGACCGGCGTCGGCCCCGGATCGTGGACGCCGCGCCGCGACGTGCCCGAACTGGATGGCCACGGCCATGCCAAGATTGTCCCGATGGGCCAAACCGAATCCTTCCGGGTTTCGGCAGGCCGTGATCCCCGCGGGCTTCCGGCGGTTGCCGGTGATGGCGCGGTTGTTGGAACCATCAGCGACATGTGGGTCGACGCGCCCGAGCAACTGGTTCGTTACCTCGAGATCGAGCTTGATGCCGATCATGGTGGCGGCAAGCGGCTGGTGCCAATGCAGTTCTGCCGCATCTGGGGCGGCAAGGTGAAGATCAACGCGATCTATGGCAAACATTTCGCCGCCGTTCCGGTGACGAAATCGACCACGCAGATCACGCTGCTCGAGGAGGAAAAGATCTCGGCCTATTACGGCGGAGGCATTCTCTACGCCTCTCAGGACCGTATCGACCCGCTGCTGTGATCCAAGACCCGGTGCGCGGCCAGACCCCGCGTGCCGGTCCTACCGAGACCGAGGAAGGAGAAACGACCGATGTCCAACAAACACCATGACGATTTTGCCAGCGAACCTGTCTGGGGCCTGCCCGAAGCGCTGCCCGAAGGTGAGCGCATCTTGTGGCAGGGCCAGCCGGGATGGTGGCCGCTGCTCAAGGAAAGTCTCAGCCTGTGGTGGGTGGCGGGCTATTTCACCTTTCTGTTCGCATGGCGCACCATCGGTGGCGCGGCCACCGAAAGCTGGACGGAAAGCGCAACCGCGGCGTCCTTCTTTCTTGTGCTGGGCTTGATCGTCTGCGCGCTGTTGCTGATCGTGGCGATCATGCAGGCGAAATCCACCGTCTACACCATCACCAACAAGCGGGTCGCCATGCGTATCGGCGCTGCCCTGACCATGACGCTGAACCTGCCGTTCCGCAAGATCGCCAATGCCTCGCTGGGTCTGCGCCCCGATGGCCATGGCACCATCGCGCTGGAACTGATGGAAGATGATGGTGCGCGCCTGTCCTACATCATGACCTGGCCGCATGTGCGCCCGTGGTACATGAAGCAGACGCAGCCCGCGCTGCGCTGCATCCCCGAAGCCCGTCGGGTCGCCGCGATCCTGTCCGAGGCGGCAGAGACCGCAGTGTCCGAGCCTGTCATCGAACGCATCCCGGTCGCCCGGGCCGTTGCAGCGGAGTAAGCGCCCATGCCCATGCCCACAAGCTACAACCGCAGCTACACCAAGGCCGAACAGAAGCTGGTCGAACGCGACAAGGAAATGGTGCCCACCATCCTCGTTCGCGCGATGTTCGTGCTCTGCGTCTCGGTCCTCATCATCGTGGCCTACGCCCGCCTGACCGACCGCCCGCTGGAAGCCATGCCGCCCAGCGTGGCCGAGGTGCCGGTGGTGCAGGAACGCACGATCCGCATCTTTGGCCAGATGGACGGATCTGCCCGCGTGCTTGACGTGGACGGCACGGTGATAGCCAATCTTGGACCTACCGAAGGCGGCTTTGTCGCCGGGATCTACCGCGTGCTGGAGCGGGAACGGGGGGCCGTCGGCCGCCATGCGTCGGAGCCTATCCGGTTGGTGCGTTTTTCAGACGGACGCATCGGGCTTCGCGATGACCTGACCGACTTCCGGGCAGAATTGTTCGGGTTCGGGGCAAGCAACGAGGCGGTCTTTGCCCGCCTTTTGGAGGAATGACCCATGGGATGGCTCACGAAAGACTTTGAAACCGCACCCTGCGAAGTGGAGGTCAGCCACTGCTTCGACAGTCTGCACGCGCATGTGAAATTCCTGAACGGCGCCGTCATCAACCCCGGTGACGAAGTTCAGGTTCAGGGCCCGCCAGTGATGGCACCCTTACGGCGAAATCGTGCGCGAACAGCGCATCGCCCGGATCGTCCGGGCCAGCCGCGTCGAACAGATCTGGACCCGCCTGACCGGCGATTTCGAGGTGATGGAGCTTTGCGAGTTCTCGTTCAGCGAAGAGATCATGCCCCACGCAGCGCCCCGCGCGGCCCACAAGGAAGGAGTCCCGGCATGAACGACATGACCCATTCCGCCGACGCATCCACCGTCGAAGAGGCGCTGGCTGCCGATAACCATCAAGGCATCGTGGACAGCGAGGGCGCGACCGCGCTTGCGATGCAGAACACGCTGCTGACGCCGCGCTTTTACACCACCGATTTCGACGAGATGGACCGCATCGATGTGTCGTCCGTCCGCGAGGATTGGGACAAGCTGATCGCCCAGATGAAAAGCGACCCCAACAAGGGCCATTTCAAGAAGAACGAGGACTGGGACCATATCGACTGGGACAACATGGAGCCCAAGCTGAAG
Organism: Roseicyclus sp.; assembly: GCA_018401055.1. Next base: position 12,469 of record JAGYLB010000091.1, on the reverse strand, counting down.
CGGGAATTCATCGACTTCCTCGTGTCGTCGTGCACCGCCGAGTTCTCGGGCTGCGTGCTCTACAAGGAGATGAAGCGGCGCGGCAACAACGAGGATATCGTGACGCTGTTCCAGCTTATGGCGCGCGACGAGGCGCGGCATGCGGGCTTCATCAACGATGCGCTGCGCGAAGCGGGGATCGCCGTGAACCTCGGGTTTCTGACCCAGAAGAAGAAATACACCTACTTCCGGCCCAAGTTCATCTACTACGCCACCTACCTGTCGGAAAAGATCGGCTACGCACGCTACATCACCATCTACCGCCATCTCGAGGCGAACCCCGAGTTGCGGTTCCACCCGATCTTCAAGTGGTTCAAGGAATGGTGCAACGACGAGTTCAGCCATGGCGAAGCCTTCGCCCTGCTGATGAAGACCGACCCCAAGCTGACCGAAAGCTGGCAGAACAAGCTCTGGATCAAGTTCTTCCTCACGGCGGTCTATTCCACGATGTACGTGCGCGACCACCAGCGCCCGGCCTTCCATGCGGCGCTGGGCGTCGATCCCGACTGGTATGCCCATGAGGTCTTCACCAAGACCTCCGAGATTTCCAAGCAGGTCTTCCCGATCACGCTCGATATCGAGCATCCTCGCTGGCAAAGGGGGCTCGTGGCGCTGCAACGCGCCAATGTCGATCTGGCTGACGCCAAAACCTCGGGCAACATCGTCAAGCGCATGGGTGCCACGGTGCGGGCTGCAGCGGCCTTCGTCAGCCTGTTCACCATCCCGGCGGTCAAGCATCGCGTGCCCGCCTCCACCCGGCTGGAGCCTGCCTACTGATGCTGGCTTCACCCTGGATCGCCGCCCTTGTGGCCCTGTTTCTCTGGTGGTTCTCCACCGGGGCGATCCTGATGACTGTCCGCCGTTCGGATCGTGAAGGTTCCAAGGCGCGGCTCTGGGCCGTGCTTTGGAACCTGCCCTTCCTGATCCTCGGCGGCTTCGGCTTTCTCGATACGCTCGGCAACGGGTCGGTGATGGGCGTCTATGTGGCGTTCCTGTCGGCTCTGGCGCTGTGGGGCTGGATCGAACTGGCGTTCCTGACCGGGATCATCACCGGCCCGGTCCGCGAGCCGCTCAAGGATGGCGTGCCCGAATGGGAACGCTTCATCCGGGCATGGGGCACCATCGCCTATCACGAGATGCTGCTGGGCTTCACCCTGCTGGCCATGATCGTGGCAAGCCTTGGTGCCGATAACCAGTTCGGCATGTGGACCTTTGCGGTCCTGTTCGCCGCGCGGGTTTCGGCCAAGCTGAACCTCTACCTCGGGGTCCGTCAGATCAATGTCGAATTCATACCCGAACACCTGAACCACCTGCCCAGCCATTTCCGCATAGCGCGCATGAATTGGCTGTTCCCGATCTCGGTCACCGGCCTCAGCTTTGCTGTCGCCTGTTTCCTCGAACGGGTCTGGACCACCGGGAACGAGGCCGACGTGGTCGGTTTCGCCCTTCTTGGCGCGCTCAGCGCGCTTGCCCTGCTGGAGCACTGGTTCATGGTGCTGCCGCTGCCTGATGCCAAACTCTGGCGCTGGATGCTTCCTGAGCGTGCTGCGCCCAACCAAGCCATGAAGACAAGCGAGGATGCCCGATGAACTTTGACAAGCTGTTCCAAGCCCAGCTGGATCAACTCAAGCAGGAGGGCAATTATCGCGTCTTTGCCGAGCTTCAGCGCCAATGCGGAAACTTCCCCCGCGTGAAGAACCATTCCCACGGACAGGAGGAAGTCACGGTCTGGTGCTCGAACGACTATCTGGGCATGGGCCAGAACCCCAAGGTCATGCAGGCGATGATCGACACGGTGCAGGAATGCGGTACCGGCGCGGGCGGCACGCGCAACATCTCGGGCAACGCCTATCACCACAAGATCCTTGAGGCGGAACTCGCCGACCTGCACCACAAGGAAGCGGCGCTTCTGTTTACCTCGGGCTATGTGTCCAACTGGGCGGCGCTGTCGACGCTGGGCGCGCGCCTGCCCAATGCGGTGATCGTGTCGGATGAGTTGAACCACGCCTCGATGATCGAAGGCATCCGCCACGCGCGCTGCCAGAAAGCGATCTGGAAGCACAACGACCCCGAGGATCTGGACCGCAAGCTGGCCGCGCTGCCTGCCAATGCGACCAAGATCGTCGCTTTTGAGTCCGTCTACTCGATGGATGGCGACATCGCCCCCATCAAGGAAATCGTCGAGGTCGCCGAAAAGCACAACGCCATGACCTATATCGACGAGGTCCACGCCGTCGGCATGTATGGCCCGCGCGGCGGCGGTGTCGCCGAACGTGAAGGTCTGATGGACCGCATCACCCTGATCGAAGGGACGCTGGGCAAGGCTTACGGCGTCGTCGGCGGCTACATCACAGGAAGCCACGCGCTGGTCGATTTCATCCGCAGCTTTGCCAGTGGCTTCATCTTCACCACCGCGCTGCCGCCCGCCGTGGCCGCCGCGGCCGCCACCGCCTCGATCCGCCATCTGCAAAGAGCTCCAGCTATGAGCGGGACATGCAGCAACGCCAGGTTGCCCGCCTGCGCGCGCGGCTGGACGCCGAGGGCATCCCCCATGAACGGAACCCATCCCACATCATCCCGGTGATGGTGAAGGACCCGGTCAAGTGCAAGATGCTGTCCGACATCTTGATGGACCAGTTCGGCATCTATGTGCAGCCGATCAACTACCCGACGGTTCCCAAGGGCACCGAGCGGCTGCGCTTCACGCCCGGCCCGCTGCACACCGACGAGGATATCGAATACCTTGTTTTGGCGCTCAAGACCCTCTGGAAACAATGTGCGATCGCTCACGCCGTCGCGTGACTGCGCAAAAAAGCACTGGACCCCGGCGCGAATGACATAGTTATGTGCGGCGGGACCATTCTGAAGGGAGACTACCCAATGAGTCGCAAATACGTGCTTGCTGCGGCGGCAACGCTCCTCTGTGCTCCGATGGCATTCGCTCAGGACGCAACCGGTGACGCCGCAGCAGGCGAAGCCGCTTTCCGCCAGTGCGTGGCCTGCCACGTCGTCGTGAACGAGGCCGGCGACACGCTCGCTGGCCGCAACGCGCGCACCGGCCCGAACCTTTACGGCGTCGCGGGCGCCGTGATCGGCCATGTCGAGGATTTCCGCTATTCGCCGGGCCTGACCGCGCTGAACGAGGCCGGCATCGTCTGGACAGAGGAGAACTTCGTCGCCTACGTCCAGGACCCGACCAGCTACATCCGCGAAGCCAGCGGTGATGCAGGGGCGCGCGGGGCGATGGCCTTCCGCGTTCGTTCCGAAGAAGAGGCGATCAACCTCTACGCTTATATCGCGTCGCTTTCGGCGCAGTGACCCTGATGCGGTGAACAGGACAAGGTTCACCTGACGGCAACAACGAAAAGGGCGCCCCAAAGGGCGCCCTTTTCATGGCGCGGTGGTGAAGCGGTCGATTTCTTCGGCGACGCGCGCCGGGGCCTCCTCATGGGCCAGATGGCCTATGCCGGACAGGACGACCAGTTTCGCATTGGGCATCGCGGTCGCCGCCCGGTCGGCATGACGCTCACGGCGACCGCGCCATCCTTTTCACCGTGGATGAACAGCGCGGGCGTGGTGATCTTCGGCAAGGCGCGGTTCAGGTCCTCAAGCGACCATTGCGCCATCATCGCAAGCGTCCCGTCCACATGCGCACGACGCTGGATCAGCCGCGCGTAGTGCGACAGCCCGGTCTCATCCTAGTTCGGTCCCGGCCGAAGACAGGATCGACCGAACCTGCTGCGTCGACCGCGTGCCTTGCGAGATCAACAGCCCCGTCAGCGGATTGAGCGCAAGCATCCGCGCCATGACGGAAACAGCCAGCCTGCCGCACCGCGAAAATTCTCGAGCGCTCCGTTCACGATCACCAGATGGCGCGGGTGAATGCGACCCTGACGCGCCAGTTCGAGACTGACAGCCCCCCCGGCGGAATGGCCGATCACCAGGTCGGGTGTCCAGCCTTCCTGTGCGCAGAGATTGGCGATATCGGCCGCAACATCACTCAGCCGCGCGCTTCCCCCTCGGGCTGCGGGTCCAGCCATGGCCGGGCAAGTCCAGCGCGATGACACGATGCGACGTGTCCAGATGCCCGATCAGCGACGCCCAGGAATGGCTTGACGCACCCGCCCCGTGCAGCAGCAAAACGTCCGGACCTTTGCCCGTCACCTGCACATGCCAACGGTGCGGCTTGGACTGCACGATGCGGCTGACCGACCTGCCCGGCCAGTCGTCGGGGGGCAGATCACCCTTCATGCGGGGATCAGCGACGCGTCGATCGCCGCAGACAGGGCACGCGCATCGGCGCGCGGCAGGGAGCAGGTAGGGCACGCCCATGTCACGGGCCAGCGCGCCAAGGCTCGCCGTGGGCCGCACGCCCGTGTCGATCACGATGCCCGGCCACCCCCGCGCCCTGATCGCGCGGGCCATGGCGGTCGCATCATCGGCGGCCTGTGCTCGGTTCGCCGTCCCCGAAAGGTCCACATTCGCGCGCCCATCCGTCAGCAGCGCGACCGACGGCGTCATGCCCTTGCCCTGCGCCAGCAGCGCAAGCTCGAGCGCGGGCCTGAGCCCGGCGGCCAGTGGCGTGCCACCGCCGCCGGGCAATTGCGAAGCCGCCGCTTGGTTTGCACCAGCGACCGCGTCGGCGGCAGCAGCACCTCGGCCCCTCGCCGCGAAAGGCCACCAGCGCGACATGGTCGCGGCGCGCATAGGCCTGACCCAACAGCAGTTCGATCGCGCCCTTGGCCTCGCCCAGACGCGCCAATGCGGCGGAACCCGAGGCATCGACGACAAAGATGATCGCCCTGTCGGATGTTTCCTCGAACTGGCGCAGACGGATGTCGGACATGCGGATGTGCAACCTGTCGTGCTGATCCGCCAGCTTGCGCCGCATCGGTTGCCAAGGTGCCGCCGCGCGCAAGGTCGCCACCAGATCGACGCGCGCATCGCCACCGGGGCGACCCGCGCGGGAGGGCAGGGGCGGCCGCGGTGGTTGCCCTTTTCGCGGCGCCCGACCCGCTGGCCGATTGGCTGGCGCGCACTGCCCGTCCTGCAGCAAGCCGCGCGAGCAGATCGGGGGGCAGCATCGCTTTTGCAGCTTCCAGCAGCATCTCGGCGGGGGGCAGGTCGATCCGGTCCTCGTCGCTTTCGGGCTCGGGTTGATCCTCGGTTTCCGGCGGTTTGGGCTGGTCCGGCTCTTCCTCGGGCGCGCTTTGCTCCGTTTCGGGGATCTGCGTCGCGCGCGGCGCCAGCACCAGTTCGACGGCGATCATCAGATCGGCGCTTTCGACCCTGTCCTCGCCCGACAGGGCCGCGCTGGCTCGCGCAACGGCCAAGGCCTGCAACGGTGCGCGCATCGACCCGATGCCCAGCCGGGCCGCGACCTCGGCCAGTTCGGCGATGGCAGTGTCGGGCACACTTACACGGGGCAACAGGGCGCGCGCCTCGGCCAGTGCCTCAGGGTCGAGCGCCAGATCTGGCGAGTCCGTCAGACCCTGTTCGGCAAGATCGAGATGAATCGCCAGCCGATCTGCCAGTGCGGAAGACAGCGTTTCCTCCGGTTCCGCCCCTTCATCCAGCGCGATCAGCGACAGGCACGCCCCGCCGGTCCAGCGCTGCGAGGCCACGTGACGGCGAGCCCCGGTTTGACCCGCTCTGCCATCGGCATGACCAGAACGGAGGGCTGGCCCAGAAGACCCTTGGTCCGCACCACGCGCCCCTCGGCCAGTGTTGCCGACAGATCGACCCCACCGAACAGCGCATCGTCGCTGACGCCGGGGTGAAGACGGCGGAGCGTATGACCCTGTAGGGCCAAATAGAGTGCATCTTGCACCCGGTCCCGCACTGGTCCGACGCGGGCGCGCAACCAGATGCCGCCCAAAGCCGTGGGGTCGAGCGCGAAACAGGCCAGCGCAAGGTTGACCCGTTGCCAGCGCTCTTCGCCGGCGCTCACTTCAGGACCTCCTCCACCACGCGTTCCACACGGGTGGTCGATCCGGCCTCGTCCAGCGGATCGCGGCGCAGGCGGTGGCGCAGAGCCGATGGGGCCACACGGCGCAGATGGTCGCGGGTGACATTGGTATCGCCGTCGAACGCCGCCAGCGCACGGGCGGCCCGCAGAAGGGTCAGTTCGCCCCGCAACCCGTCCGATCCCAGCGCAACGCAAAGTTCCGCGCAGTCGCGCAGCCGATCCTCGCCCGCCTCGACATGGCCAAGCGTGGCGCGCGCGGTGACGATCTGGGCGCGCAGGTCCATGTCGGTCCCGCGCCAATTGGTCAGAAAGCTTGTCGGGTCGCGGTCATAGGCATCGCGGCGGCGGATCACCTCGATCCGCGTGTCGATATCCCTGGGCGAAGTGACTTCGACCGACAGACCGAACCGGTCCAGCAACTGCGGCCGCAATTCACCCTCTTCGGGGTTGCCCGAGCCGACCAGCACGAAACGCGCGGCGTGGCGGATCGACAGCCCTTCGCGTTCGACCACATTCAGACCCGATTGCGCCACGTCGAGCAGCAGGTCGACAAGATGATCCTCCAGCAGGTTGACCTCGTCGATATAGAGGTATCCACGGTTCGCCCGCGCCAAAAGACCCGGCTCAAAGGCCTTTTCGCCCAGTGTCAGGGCCTTTTCGATGTCGAGCGCGCCGACAACCCTATCCTCGGTCGCGCCCAGTGGCAGGTCGATCACCGGCGTCGGTTTTTGAACCACGTCCCGGTCGGTCACCTTGGCCCAGTCCGGAATCTGCCCCTCGTGTTCGGAATTCACAGGGCAGCCCGCCACGGCCTGGATCGGGGGCAAGAGCGCCGCCAACCCGCGCACGGCGGTGGATTTGCCGGTGCCCCGGTCGCCAAAAACCAGAACGCCGCCGATGCCGGGGTCGATGGCCGTCAGGATCATCGCCTGCTTCATATCCTCCTGCCCGACGATGGCGGAAAAGGGAAACGGGCCCATGGCAGCAAAGTCCTTCATTCGGCGGCAACTTCATCTGATTGGTCATGGAGGCGGGCCGCCGGGTCAAGTCCGGCGTCATCCCGCCCCAGCTGCCTTCGACCTCATCGACACGGAACCGGGCGTAAAGGTCTTCGTGGAACAGCTTGCCGTCGCGCACCTCGCGGATGGCATGGGCGTGGGGGCCATCGGCGCGGGCGAAAGCGGCCATGGTCTGCGTGTCGGGCCAGATGGAGAATGTCGCCTGCCGCACGAGGGGCAATTCGCCGATGCCGATCTTGAACAGCACGTTCGGGTCCTGCCCGATGGCGCGGGAAATCGCGGGTTCGTTTTTCCAGAACCGGCCCGCGCTGCGCAGCTTGATCGTTGCGCGGGTCAGGGCGGCGACGGGACCGTCAAGCGCAATGTCCTGCGGGGTAAAGGGCGACTTGCCGTCCCAGCTGCCGCGCGCCGAGGCGGGCGTGAGGAAGATCGTCATCGTCTCGTCGGCCATGTCCGCATAACGGCGGAAGACGCGGGTGCCGAACATCGCCCGGCGTGCGGCGCCATGGTCGGGCCAAGTGGCGAGAATCGCATAGACGGAGGTATCGGGCACCGGCGTGAACCCTTCGCCCACACCGGACCCGCACAGCTTTACGGTGCCGATATCTGGAATGGCGCGCAGGACGAATCGTGCCGTTGCCATCTGCGACAGCGCCCATAGGCGCGCGCGTAATGGCCCGAAGCGAAACAGGCTGAGTGTGACGGATTGCATGGCCGGTTCTCCATGTGTCAACTTATTCTGACATATTGCCCGCAGATGCAAAAGGCAATGCGGCATAGGATTGTCTTGGCAAACCGTCAGACTGTGCCATAATGTAAATCTGACTAGACAGTTTGAGGCGCCGCATGACTGAACGATCAGACACCCATGGCCCTTCCAGTGCGATCGTCATCGGGGCGGGGCTTGGCGGGTTGTCGGCTGCGATGCGGCTGGGCGCCAAGGGCTACCGGGTGACGCTGCTGGACCGGCTGGATGAGGTCGGTGGGCGCGGATCGTCGATCACGCAAAACGGCCATCGCTTCGATCTGGGGCCGACCATCGTCACCGTGCCGCAAGTGTTCGAACAGCTTTGGCGCGAATGTGGGCGCGATTTCCGCAAGGATGTCGACCTGCGCCCAGTCGATCCCTACTACGAGATCCGCTGGCGCGACGGTTCGGTCTTTACCGTCCGGCAGGATGAGGGCGCCATGATCGACGAGGTGCGCCGCCTGTCGCCCGGCGATGTGCCGGGCTACAAACGGTTCCTCAAAGACAGCGAGGCGCGGTATCAATTCGGCTTCGAAGGGCTGGGCCGTCGCCCGATGAACAAGCTGATGGACCTGATCCGTGAGCTTCCGGGTTTTGTGAAGCTGCGCGCCGACCGCTCCGTCTACGCTCATGCGGCCTCCCGCGTCCGCGACCCGCGCCTGCGCATGGCGCTATCGTTTCATCCGCTGTTCATCGGCGGGGATCCGACGCATGTGACGTCGATGTATATTCTCGTCAGCCATCTCGAAAAGGAATTCGGGGTGCATTACGCCATGGGCGGTGTGCAGGCGATGGCCGATGCCATGGCTCGCGTGATCGAGGATCAGGGCGGCACGGTCCGCCGCGGTGTCGAGGTGGACGAGATCACCGTGACCGCTGGTTGTGCCGATGGCGTCGTCACCACAGATGGCGAACGGCTGGCCGCCGATATCGTGGTGTCGAACGCCGACCCGGGCACCACCTATGAGCGGCTTTTGCGCAAACAGGTCAAGAAGCGCTGGACGCCCGCGCGGCTGAACCGGTCGCGCTGGTCGATGGGCCTGTTCGTCTGGTATTTCGGCACCAAGGGCACGGCGGACAAATGGGCCGATGTGGGCCACCACACGATCCTGAACGGGCCGCGCTACCGGGGTTTGCTGAAAGACATCTTCATGAAGCGGCATCTGGCCCATGACATGTCGGTCTATCTGCATCGCCCGTCCGTCACCGACCCCAGCGTCGCGCCCAAGGGGGATGATACGTTCTATGCGCTCAGCCCCGTGCCAAACCTGCATGGCGCCAATTCCGTCGACTGGGCGGAGATGGAGGAAACCTATCGCAAGAACCTTGCGGGTGTACTGAACGACAACCTGATCCCCGGGTTCGAGGATCATCTGTCGGCGAGCCATATTTTGAATCCTGCCGATTTTGTCAGCCGCTACCTCAGCCCTCATGGCGCTGGCTTCAGTCTTGAGCCGCGCATCTTTCAATCGGCGTGGTTCCGGCCGCACAACATCTCGGAGGAATTCGGGAACCTGTTCCTTGTCGGCGCGGGCACCCATCCCGGTGCCGGTATCCCCTCGGTCGTCACCTCGTCCGAGGTGCTGACGAAACTCGTACCCGACGCGCCGCGCCCTTATGTGCAGCTTGAGACGAAAGTGGCAGCGGAATGATGCGCCCCGACGATCTGGACTGGTGCCGCAACGCGATCCGCGAAGGGTCCTATTCCTTTCACGCGGCGTCGAAACTGCTGCCCGCCAATGTGCGCGATCCGGCATTGGCGCTTTACGCGTTCTGCCGTGTGGCCGATGACGAGGTCGACTTCGGTTCGAACAAGCCCGCCGCCGTTCTGCGCTGCGCGACCGGCTCGACCTTGCCTATGCGGGCCGCCCCCGCAACGCGCCTGCCGACCGCGCCTTTGCCGGGCTGATCGAGGCCTTCGACATGCCCCGCGAACTGCCCGAGGCCCTGCTGGAAGGGCTGGCTTGGGACGGGATGGAACGGCGCTACGCCACGCTGTCCGATGTCCGCAGTTATTCGGCGCGCGTTGCCTCGGCCGTGGGCGCGATGATGTGCGTGCTGATGCGGGTGCGCGACCCCCGTGCCTTGGCGCGTGCCTGTGACCTTGGCGTGGCGATGCAACTGACCAATATCGCCCGTGATGTGGGTGAGGATGCGCGCGCCGGGCGGCTCTATCTGCCGACCGACTGGCTGGATGAGGCCGGGATCGACATAGATGCCTTCCTGGCCGACCCCAAGGCCACACCAGAGCTTCGCCGTATCGTGCGCCGCCTGCTGGCTGAGGCCAATCGGCTTTACATCAGGTCGGAGGCGGGGATCAAGGCGTTGCCGCTCGCGGCGCGGCCGGGTATCTTCGCTGCCCGCCATTGCTACGATGCCATCGGGCGGAACCTGGCGCGTAACGACCATGACAGCGTGAGCTGCCGCGCCTACACGACGCGAACGCAGAAACTGGGGCTTCTGGGCCTGTCGGTGGTGCGTGCAGGGATGGTGACTGTTTTCCCGACCAACCCGGTGCTCTACGCCAAGCCGCTGCCCGAGGTCGCGTTTCTGGTCGAGGCCGCGGCCCATCCCGACACGGCGAAAACGGCTGGGGCGAGAACGTCATTTCCGTGCTTTCGCAGCTGGAAGCGCGTGATCGCGCACAAGACGGCTTGGCGCGGACCGCCTGACACCCTATCTGCCTTGTATGGATTGGGGATTGTTCGCGATTTTTCTCGCCGCCTGCGGGGCTGCAGCCACGACCGGCTCGATGTTCATGCCGGGCGAGTGGTATCGTTCGCTGTCGAAACCGCCGTGGACACCGCCGAACTGGATGTTCCCGGTGGTCTGGACGACGCTCTATATCTCCTCGGCCGTGGCCGCCGCACGGGTCGCACCACTTGAAGGCAGCGCCCATGCGATGGCGTTCTGGGCGATGCAGATCGCGTTCAACACGCTCTGGACGCCGGTCTTCTTCGGCCTGCGCCGCATCAAAGCCGGGTTTGTCGTGATGCTTGGCCTCTGGATCGCGGTCGCGGGAACAACGGTCACATTCTTGCAACTCGACTGGATCGCGGGCGCATTGTTTGTGCCCTATCTGGTCTGGGTGACAGTCGCGGGCGCGTTGAATGGCAGCGTCTGGATGCGCAATCCCGGTTCGGCCCAGCCAGCCGAGTGATCGTTTTCAAACCAGTTCCATGAAAAAGGGCGCCCTATTGGGCGCCCTTTGGTTTTCCTGCACGCGGTGGATTCACGCCAGCGAGCGTTCCACCGATTCGCGTTCGAAGATCTCGATGACATCGCCCTTGCGGATATCCTCGTAATTCTCGAAGGCCATGCCGCATTCCTGACCGGACTGCACTTCCTTGACCTCGTCCTTGAAGCGCTTGAGCGTCTTGAGCGTGCCTTCGTGCACCACGACGTTGTCGCGCAGAAGGCGCACACCGGCGGACCGGCGGGCGATACCTTCGGTGACAAGGCAGCCTGCGACATTGCCGACGCTCGAGACCTTGAAGACTTCGCGGATCTCGGCGTAGCCGATGAAGTTCTCGCGGATCTCGGCGCCCAAAAGGCCAGAGGCTGCGGCCTTGATGTCATCGACGAGGTCGTAGATCACGGAGTAATACCGGATCTCGACACCCTTCTGGTTCGCGGCACTGCGCGCGGGCGCATTGGCACGGACATTGAAGCCGATGACCGGCGCACCTGACGCTTCGGCCAAGGTGATATCGGATTCGGTGATAGCCCCGACTCCGAAATGCAACACGCGCACGCGCACCTCGTCGTTGCCGATCTTTTCCACCGCTTGAACGATTGCCTCGGCCGAGCCTTGCACGTCGGCCTTCATCACGATGGGCAGTTCGGCCACGTTCTTGTCGGCCTTGGCCTTGGCCAGAAGCTGATCGAGCGTTGTGGCAGCACCCGCCGCCGCGCGCTTGTCCTTGGATGCCTGATGGCGGTATTCCGCGATCTCGCGCGCCTGTGCCTCGGTTTCGACCACGTTGAGCACGTCACCTGCTTCAGGCGTGCCGTTCAGGCCCAGAACTTCGACGGGAACGGACGGACCGGCTTCCTTGATGCGTTCGCCGCGGTCGTTTTCCATCGCGCGGACCTTGCCCCACTGCTCGCCCACGACAAAGATGTCGCCTTGGCGAAGCGTACCCTTCTGGACAAGCACGGTGGCCACGGGGCCACGGCCGACGTCAAGCTGCGCCTCGATCACCGCGCCTTCGGCGGGCCGGTCGGGGTTGGCCTTGAGTTCGAGGATCTCCGCCTGAAGCGCGATGGCTTCCAGCAGTTCGGGCAGGCCCTGGCCAGTGACGGCCGAAACCTCGACGTCCTGCACGTCGCCTGACATCTTTTCGACCACGACCTCGTGCTGCAGCAGATCAGTCCGCACCTTGTCGGGATTGGCCTCGTATTTGTCGATCTTGTTGATCGCCACGATCATCGGCACCTTGGCCGCCTTGGCGTGGTTGATCGCCTCGATGGTCTGCGGCATCACCGCGTCATCTGCGGCCACCACCAGCACGACAATATCGGTCACATTGGCACCGCGCGCCCGCATGGAGGTGAATGCCGCGTGGCCGGGCGTGTCGAGGAAGCTCAGCTTCGCACCGCTTTCGGTCGTCACCTGATAAGCGCCGATATGTTGCGTGATGCCGCCAGCCTCGCCTGCCACGACATTGGCCTTGCGGATACGGTCGAGCAAGG
>JAGYLB010000090.1 GCA_018401055.1 Roseicyclus sp. | reverse complement strand
CAGGCCCATGTCATTGTCAAAAAAATGGAATGTCCGGCCATTTATCCAAGCTCCGAGATTTTGCGCGTGCCCGTGATGGACAAGCCGTAAGCCTCAAGCCCGACGACGCGGGGCTTGGGGGAATTGGTCAGCAAGATCATGTCGCTGACCCCCAACGAGGACAGGATCTGCGCGCCAAGCCCGTATTGGCGCAGCGTCTGGGGGCTGACCTCGTCGCCCACGGCCAGCTTCATCGTCAGGTCGCGCAGCAAGACCAGAACGCCGCGCCCCTCGTCCGCAATCAGCCGCATCGCATCGCCAAACTCGGCCGCGCGGCCCTTGGGGCCTGCGCCCACCACGTCAAGCAGCGGGTCCATCGCATGCATCCTGACCAGCACCGGCTCGGGCGTGGTGATGTCGCCTTTGACCAGCGCGATATGTTCGGCGCCTTGCGTCTCGTCGGTGTAGATCCGCATCACCCACTCGCCGCCGAACTCGCTGGTGATGGTCTGTTCCTGCCGCACACGCACCAGATTGTCGTGGCGGCGGCGGTAGGAGATGAGATCGCTGATCGTGCCGATCTTGAGGCTGTGGGCGCTGCGCGGCAGGCCACCAGATCGGGCAGACGCGCCATTGATCCGTCTTCGTTCATGATCTCGCAGATCACGCCGGAGGGGTTGAGGCCTGCAAGGCGCGAGATGTCCACCGCCGCCTCGGTATGGCCGGCGCGGACCAGAACGCCGCCATCCTTGGCCCGCAGCGGAAAGACATGGCCCGGCGTGGCGATATCCTGCGCGCCACGGCTGGCGTCGATCGCGACCTGCACGGTGCGCGCGCGGTCGGCGGCGGAAATGCCGGTGGTCACGCCCTCGCGCGCCTCGATCGACAGGGTGAATGCCGTCTCGTGGCGCGAGGAATTGTTGGTCGACATCAGCGGTAGGCCCAGCTCGTCGATCCGCGCGGATGTCATCGACAGGCAGATCAGGCCGCGGCCATGGGTGGCCATGAAATTGATCACGTCGGGCGTCGCCCATTGCGCGGGGATCACCAGATCGCCCTCGTTCTCGCGGTCCTCGTGATCGACGAGGATGAACATGTGGCCGTTGCGCGCTTCCTCGAGGATTTCCTCGATGGAGGAGATCGCATCCGACCAATCGCGTTCGACCGGTCCGGGCTCTTCATAGATTTGCGTCATGGTCATCCTCATCGCGCGGCATGTGCGGGCGCAGATAGAACGCGCCTGCCCCGGGCGCAATCCGACGTCGCCCTGCATGGCTGCACATAGACCATGCCCCGGGCAGAGGCTAGGCCGCGCCCCCTGCGGCGAAGAGGATGTCGCCGTCGATCACCCCGCCAAGACCCGCCGCCGCCGTCCAGCCGCGTTCCACCGAGGTGGCTGCGACCAGCACGATACCGTCGCAGGGCAGCCGCCGCGCGGCCAGCGCACCGCGCAGGCTGTCGCGCGTCTCGCGCCATGTGGCGGTAAAGCCGGGCGCGCGCAGGGCCGCGTCGATCAGGCCGGGATTTGCCGCCAGCACCGCCTCAGGCGTCGCGGGTGCATAGATTGCGGCAAGGGCGTTGCGCCGCGCCCTCCAGCTCGGCGAGCCAAGCCTGCAACCTCTTGGCCCAGCGCGACCTGCCCCACCCGCAACTCCAGCGCATTGCCGGAGAACAAGAACCCCACGATGTCCTGCCCCGAGGTCGCGCGGATCGTGGCATAGGTCTTGTAAGGCAGGCCAAGCCGTTGCGCGCGCTTGACCCTCAGCCGCACGACTTCCAGCGGCAGGGTCGGCAACAGATCTGCGCGCGCCTTGGTCCAGGCCAGCTTGCGAAAGCCAAAGCCCGGCTCCATCGACGGCCCGCCGTTATGTCCGATCGTGCTCATGCCGTGCCGCGCCTTTCCATCTTTCTTGTCCAGACACCCCTGCCGCAGATGCTCAGCCCCATTCCTGCAACCGTGCCACGTAGCGCGCCAGCGTATCGATCTCGAGGTTCACGAGATCGCCCACCGCCGGCGTGCCCCATGTCGTCACCGCCTTGGTATGCGGGATCAGGTTCACCCCGAAAGTGGCGCCCTCCACCTCGTTCACCGTCAGCGAGGTGCCGTTGAGCGCGACCGATCCCTTGGGCGCGATGAAGCGCGCCAAACCGTCGGGCGCACGGAATGTGATGCGGGTGCTGTCGCCCTCGTCGGCCATGGCGATCACCTCGGCCACGCCGTCGACATGGCCCGACACGATATGCCCGCCCAATTCGTCGCCCAGCCTGAGCGCACGCTCGAGGTTCAGGCGCTGCCCCTCGGCCCAGCGCGAGACATTGGTCTTTGACACGGTTTCGGCCGAGATATCGACCTCGAACCAATCCTCGCCCAAGCCCGTGACCGTCAGGCAGACGCCGTCGCAGGCGATGGAGGCGCCGATCGCGATGCTCAGCCGTGTCATAGCCGGTGGCGATCCGCGCCTTGAGGTCGCCAGCTTTCGTAAGGCGCCGCACCTCGCCCTGATCGGTCACGATTCCCGTGAACATCGCCCATCTCCCGCGTTCGTGTTGTGGCCCAGACAAACCACGCGCCCCGCGCCGCTTCAAGGGGCGCTTCCGCCACGAAACCGCCCCGGTTCCGCCCGCAGACCGCCGCCAAGTCTTGCCATGCTGACAGGATCGACGCATCCCTGTGCCTGTCCACGAGTAGTCCAGTCCATGGCCCCAAGCCACGCAAACCGCGTCTTTTTGTTCCTGCAGGGCCCGCATGGGCCCTATTTCGGCCAGTTGGGCCGCATGTTGCGCGCGGCGGGTGCTGCCACATGGCGCGTGGGCTTCAACCAAGGCGATCAGGCCTTTTGGCCCGAGCGCGCCAGCTACATCCCCTTTACCGGCGCGCCCGAGGATTGGGCCGACCGTGCGGCCGCGCTGATGGATGAAAAGGGCGTCACCGACCTTGTGCTTTACGGCGACACGCGCCCGATCCATGCCAGCGCCATCGCGGCTGCCCGCACCCGTGGCCTAACCGTGCATGTGTTCGAGGAAGGCTATCTGCGCCCCTATTGGGTCACCTATGAGCGTGGTGGCGCCAATGGCCATTCGCGGATCATGGATCTATCCGTGGCCGACATGCGCCGCGCGCTCGAGGGGCTCGACCTCGACCTGCCCGACGCGCCCGCGCGCTGGGGCGACATGCGCCAGCATATCTTTTATGGCGCGCTCTATCATTTCCACGTCTTTGTCAGGAACCGCACCTATGCCGGGTTCCGCACCCACAGGGCGCTGAGCGTCGGGCAGGAATTCCGCCTCTACCTCAAGCGGCTCGCCTTGATGCCGGTGCATTGGCTGGACCGGGTGCAGGCGACGACGCGGATCAAGACAGGCGGCTTTCCCTATCATCTGGCGCTGCTGCAGTTGGAACATGACGCCAGTTTCCGCGACCACAGCCCCTTTGCCACGATGAGCGATTTCCTCGAGGTGCTGATCGCGGGCTTTGCCAGCGGCGCGCCCGCCCATCATCACCTTGTGTTCAAGGCGCATCCGCTGGAGGACGGGCGGACGCCCTTGCGCGCCAACATCTTGCGGATCGCGGTCGCGCAATGGCGTCGCTGCCCGTGTCCATTACGTCCGGGGCGGCAAGCTGGCGCGGCTTTTGAACGATGCGCGGTCCGCCGTCACGGTCAATTCCACCGCCGCCCAACAGGCGCTTTGGCGGGGCCTGCCGCTCAAGGCCTTTGGGCAGGCGGTCTATCTCAAGCCCGAATTCGTGTCGGACCAGTCGATGGAGGCGTTTTTCCAGAACCCCACCCGCCCTGATAGCCGCGCCTACCGCGATTACCGGCATTTCTTGCTGGAAACCTCGCAGATCACGGGCAGCTATTATTCCGCGCGCGGACGGCGGCAATTGCTGCGGCAGGTGGTCGACATGATGCTCTCGGCCGAAGACCCGTATGAGGCCTTGCAGGCGGGCCGACCGGCACCGCGGCAACACCTGCGGTTGGTCAAGTGAACAAAGGCTGGCGCGGCCTGCATAAAATCGCTAATGTGACAAAAAAAGAAGACTGAGGCAGTACAGGCAATAAGGAGCTACCCCGTGACATCGACGGTGTATCGCAGCGCGCGCGTCGCCGCGCTATGCGTGCTTGTGACCGCGGTTTCGGCCTGCGGTCTGCTTCCGCGTTCGGGCCCGACCCGCAACGAAATCTTCGCAGGATCGGTGCAACGCGACGGCGACGCCTTCGTGGTCGAGGTCAACCAGCGCGTGACGGCAGCAACCGCCGTGGTGCCAGCCTTGGGCTTTCCACCCGAACTGATCAACGCGGGCGTGGCAGACACCGACGTGATCCGCCCCGGTGACCGCGTGTCCTTCACCATCTATGAGAACGTCACCGATGGCCTGCTGGCCGGCCAAGGTTCGGCCGCCGCCGTCATCGAAGAGGTCGAGGTGGATGGCGCGGGCTTCATCTTCATTCCCTATGCCGGCCGCATCCGGGCGGCAGGCAACACGCCCGAGGCCCTGCGGGGCGTGATCACCCGCAACCTCGACGAACAGACCCCCGATCCGCAGATCATCGTGCGCCGCACCGCAGGCGACGGGTCGACCGTGACCGTGACGGGTGTTGTCGGCGGTCAGGGCGTCTATCCGATCCAGCGGCCCACGCGGACGTTGTCAGGCCATGCTGGCGGCCGCCGGTGGCGTGACCGTTGCGCCCGAAATCGCGCAGGTTACGCTGGTGCGCGGCAATCATCGCGGCACGATCTGGTTTCAGGACCTGTTCCGCGACCCGAGTGTCGACATCGCGCTGCGCGGCGGCGACCGCATTTTGGTCGAGGAAGACGGCTCGCGATTTCACCGCGCTGGGAGCTACCGGGCGCAGACGATCGTGCCGTTCGAGTCGCAGGTGATTTCCGCAATCGAGGCGATCGCCTCAGTCGGCGGCCTGAACCCGAACCTCGCCGATCCAACCGGCGTCTTCGTGCTGCGCAACGAGCCCGAGCCGATCGCCCGCGCCGTGCTGGGCCGCGACGACCTGATCGGGGCGCAGCGCATGGTCTATGTGCTGGATCTGACCGCGCCCACCGGCATGTTCGAGGCGCGCGATTTCGTCATCCGCGATGGCGACACGGTCTATGTCACGGCAGCGCCAATCACCCAGTGGAACAACGCGATCGGCGCGCTGACCGGCACGCTGGGAGCGGCACGGACGGTCGGCGTCGGAAACTGACCGGCCATGGCCGGGACGGGCCAGCGCAAGCGGGGCTATCATTACAACGCGGGCTTTCTCACGAATGCCCGAGTGCGGCGCATCCTGCAGCTCTCAGGCTACGACCTCAAGCTCGGCAAGCCCACGTCTGACGATGACGTGTTGGTCTGGGGCCATTCCCCCTATGCGCCCCGGGGCGAGGCGGTGGCACAGGCCACAGGCGCGCATCTGGTGCGGGTGGAGGACGCCTTTCTGCGCTCGCTCCATCCCGGGCGGTCGGGGGAGCCGCCTCTGGGTCTCGTGATCGATCGCAAAGGCCTCTATTTCGACGCCACCCGCCCCTCGGATCTGGAGGTGCTGCTGTCGACACATCCGCTGGACGACACAGGCCTGCTGGACCGGGCGCGCGATGCGCTGGCCCGGATCGGCGAGGGTCATCTGACGAAATACGCTTGCCGTCGACCCGACACTGGCCCCGCCTGCGCCGGGCTATGTGCTGCTGATCGACCAGACGCGCGGCGATGCCTCGATCCGGCTGGGGCAGGCCAATGCCGACAGTTTCGCCGAAATGCTGGCCCATGCTCAGGAAGATCACCCGGGCGTGCCCATCGTCATCAAGACCCATCCCGAAACCCGCGCGGGCCACAGGCCCGGCCATTTCGACCCCACCACCCTACCCCCGGCGTCACGCTCGACGACCGGATCATCGCCGCTGGCGGCTCTTCGAGGGCGCGCGGGCGGTCTATTGCGTGACGTCGCTTTTGGGGTTCGAAGCGATTTTTGCGGGGCACAGGCCGGTCACTTTCGGTGTGCCCTTCTACGCCGGATGGGGGCTGAGCGACGACCGCCGCCCTCACTCTCGCCCGCCGCCAGCGCCGGTTGACCTGCACGCAACTGGCCGCCGCCGCCCTGATCCTCTACCCCACTTGGTACGACCCCTACCGCGACCGGCTCTGCGAGGTGGAAGACGTGATCGGCGCGCTGGAGGCGCAGGCCCGCGCGTGGCGGCAGGACCGGGCGGGGCATGTGGCGGTCGGCATGCGAGCGTGGAAACGGCGGCACATGGTGCAGAGCTTCGGGCGCTTGCGGTTCGAGGAGGACCCCGTGAAAGCTGCCGCCGATGGCCGCCCGGTGATGGTCTGGGCCGGGCGCGCGACGCCTGCCTTGCGCGGCGCCTGCGCGACGGCAAACCGCCCGCTTCACCTTGTGGAGGACGGGTTCCTGCGCTCGCGCGGGCTGGGGGCCGATCTGGTGCCGCCGCTCAGCCTCGTGCTGGACGATCTGGGAATCTACTACGACCCGACCCACGAAAGCCGCCTTGACCGGCTGATCACGGAGGCCGCCGGACTGGACCCCAAGCGGCTCTACCGCGCCGAACGGCTGGTGGCGCGGCTGGTGGCGCTGGGGCTGACGAAATACAATCTGGGGGGCGCGCTGCCCGATCTGGCGCCGCCCGAGGGGCGCGTGCTGATCTTGGTGCCCGGACAGGTGGAAGATGACGCCTCCATCAAGCTGGGCGCGGGCGCGGTGCGGACCAATGCGGGGCTGCTGCAAGCGGCCCGCGACCTGCATCCGGAGGTTGGATCGTCTACAAGCCGCATCCTGATGTGGTGGCGGGCCTGCGCGCGGGCGCGGTGGAGGCCGGGGGGCTGGCGGATGCCGTTGTCACCGATGTGGATACTGCCGCGCTGCTGCCGCTGGCTGCGCCCGTGTGGTCACGATGACCTCGGCCATGGGGTTCGAGGCGCTGTTGCGCGGGGTGCCAGTCACGGTGCTGGGCGCGCCCTTCTACGCCGGGTGGGGGCTGACCCGCGACCTTGGGCCTGTGCCCGCGCATCGCCGCGCGCGGCCCAGTTTAGCCGCGCTGGCCCATGCGGCGCTGATCGCCTATCCGCGCTATCATGATCCGGTCACGGGCCTGCCCTGCCCGCCCGAGGTGGCGCTGGACCGGCTGGCCAGCGGTGAAGGGCTTGCGCGGGCGGCCGAGCTTGCGGGCACTGGCCAAGCTGCAAGGCTGGTTCGCGGGGCAAAGCTGGCTCTGGCGGCGGTGACGAGGAGGCTGACGCGGAAAACCCGGGTTTTCCGTGCGGGAAATCCCGGATTTCCCGCACGCTCCCGATGCGCGAGGCGCTAGCGTTCCCAGATCGCCAGCACGTCGCCGCCGAGATTGCGCGCCTCGCGCAAGGTGAACCGCGGCGCCTCGGACAAAGCGGCGATGCCCATGGCGCCGATGGAGGGCGTGCCTTCGGCGCCCAGCACGATGCCCGCCGACATCACCGCCAGATCATCCACCACATCGGCCGACAACAACCCTGCGGCCAGCGTGCCGCCGCCTTCGCAAAACACCCGCGTCAGACCTGCCTGACCCAGCGCCGCCATGACCTGAGCGAGATCCAACTGCCCGCCCGGCCCCGCCGGAACCTCGATCCGGTGCGCACCCGCCTGATCCCACGCGTCGCGGGCTGGCGCAGGCGCGTCGGGGCCGTGGCACAACCACACTGGGACCTCCGCCGCCGTCCGCATCAGCGCACTGTTCAAGGGCAGGTCCAGCCGCCGCGACAAGACCACTCGCACCGGCTGATGGGGGATGCCCAGACCGCGCACTGTCAAGCTGGGGTCATCGGCGCGCGCCGTGCCTGCGCCGACCAGCACGGCGTCATGGCGGGCGCGCATCGCATGCACCTGACGGCGCGCCTCGGGCCCCGTGATCCATTGGCTTTCGCCGGTCGCCGTGGCGATCCGCCCGTCGGTGGAGGTGGCCAGTTTCAGCGTCAGCATGGGGCGGCCTTGGGTGATGCGGGACAAGAATCCCCGGTGGGCCAGCCGCGCCTCGGCCTCGCAGATGCCGGTGACGACCTCGATCCCGGCGGCTTGCAAGCGCGCCAGACCGCCGCCCGCCACGCGCGGATCGGGGTCGGTCAGCGCAACCACCACACGGGAAACGCCTGCGGCGATCAGGGCCTGCGAACAGGGCGGCGTCTGGCCGTGGTGATCACAAGGCTCGAGACTGACATAGGCCGTTGCGCCGCGCGCAGCCTTGCCCGCCTGCGCCAGCGCCACGGTCTCGGCATGGGGTCTGCCGCCGTCTTGCGTCCAGCCGCGGCCAAGGACGCGGCCATCCTGACGATGACGCAGCCGACGGCCGGGTTGGGCCAGACCCGGCCCAGCCCCCTTGCGCCGAGGCTCAGCGCCAGACGCATCCAGCGGGCGTCCACAGCGGACGCCACGGCTCAGGCTTCGGGCTTGGCGTTGGGCGGCACCAGTTCGGCGAGGAAATCCTCGAAATCATCAGTCGCCTGGAAATTCTTGTAGACCGATGCGAAGCGCACATAGGCAACCGTGTCGATCGCGGCCAGCCGTTCCATGACGATCTCGCCGATCTGTTTGGACGAGATATCCGTCTCGCCCATGCTTTCCAGACGCCGCACGATGCCAGACACCATCTGGTCGATGCGTTCGGGCTCGATCGGGCGTTTCTGCATCGAGATACGGACCGAGCGTTCCAGCTTGTCGCGGTCGAAATCCTCTCGCCTGCCGTTGGATTTCACCACCACCAGATCGCGCAGCTGCACGCGCTCATATGTGGTGAAGCGCCCGCCACAGGCCGGGCAGAACCTGCGCCGCCTGATGGCGACATGATCCTCGGCCGGACGGCTGTCCTTCACCTGGGTATCGACATTACCGCAAAACGGGCAGCGCATCGGCGTCCCCCTTCTTGTCCCTCGGGCGGCCCGGGTGGCCTGCCTCTGCCTCAGCCATGGGGTCTGATGCCCCTGTTATCCACTCTCACTATAGGCGAGCTGGCAGGGGTTGGGTAGATGGCATTTCACGGCCACAGCATGTGGGTTCCCAAAGCCTCACCCGGTGGCGTCAGGGGTCTGGCAACAGCGCGGCGCGGCCCGTTTCGGACAACGCGTAAAGGCCCGGCCCGGTTTCTCGAACCAGCCGTAATGGTTGTCGCGCATCAGCGTGGTGGCGCGGTCGACGCCAGTGGCCGCCTTGACCACGGCCCCCGGCACGGCCCGTTTGCGGCCAGATGGCGCGCGCAGGTTATGGCATCTTACCTGTAGGCGGTGATCCGCATGCCTTTTGTACCGCCCAAGTTGGGATCACCCCGCCGCCGCGCGAACTCCGCCAGAAGCGCGCGGCGGCGGGCTCGGATCTACGGGGGCTGTAGGGGCCGGGGTCGCACTGGACCTCGACCAGCCCATCGGAGAACCGCACGGTCAAAAGGCCAAGGCCGAGCCTGCGCGCGAGCCGCGTGCTTTTCCGCCAGCGCCTGAGCAAACCGGCGGCCCTGCCCGCGCGGCACCGCCAGATAGACACTGTCGCTGACGGCCAGCCGTGCGACGCCCTGATGGAACAAGGCGAGCGAAAACGCGATCTTGAGCTCCACGATCACCGGCTCTTCGCCGGGTTTCACAGCCATCACATCCGCCGGGCCGATCTCGGCCTTCACGTCATAACCCGCCGCCTCGAGGAAGGCCTTGACGGGCGGGTAGAGCTCGGTTTCGTGCATGGACTGCCCCCTGCGCCGGTCTGTTGCCGGGCCGGGCGCATCGTGCCTTTGCGGACCCTTCCCGACAAGTGACCATGGGGCGCATTCACGGCTTGACTCCGGTGGCCCCCGCCCGTATCCCCCGCCCAGATTTGCGGGCGTGGGCCATGCCACACGCCCTTTCCGTTTCTGAGCTGTCGAGGATCACCCCATGTCGCGCGTCCTGCGAACTTTCCGGCAAAGGCCCGATGACTGGCAACAATGTCAGCCACGCCAACAACAAGACCCGGCGCCGTTTCCTGCCCAACCTGACCGATGTCACGCTGGGTTCGGATATTCTGGGCCGCAGCTTCAAGCTGCGCATCTCGAATCACGCGCTGCGCTCGGTGGATCACCGCGGCGGTCTGGACGCGTTCATGGCCAAGGCCAAGGATGTCGAGCTGTCCGACAAGGCGCTGAAGATCAAGAAAGAGATCGCCAAGGCCCAGGCCGCACAGGCCTGAGCTTTTTTGACCGAATGGTTAGTGACGCCCCTCAGGAATGATCCTGCGGGGCGTTTTCGTTTGAGTTCTGTCGCGCCCCAGCCGTCGAGGGGGCAGATCGAAGCCCTTTCTGGCCGCGGCGTGCCATGTCGAGTTCGCTCGTGCAGCGTGGCGAACGTCTGCGCGGACGGCCCATAGCGGCCATTGGGGTGGCGTTGCAGCGA
Source organism: Roseicyclus sp. (assembly GCA_018401055.1). The sequence continues at coordinate 34,301 of JAGYLB010000090.1, read as the reverse complement.
AGGCCTGCTTCGATCAGGCGGCCGTCGGACAGGCAGGTCTTGACCACGCTTTCATCGGCTTGGTCCCTTGCCGATACGCGCCCGGATCCGCGCGCCATCAGACAGGCCGACACAGACGACGATCTCGCTCGGGCAGGGCGCGTCGGGAACAGCGATGCTCAGGGTGTCGATGTGATCGAAGGACCAAGCCTCGCCCTTGTGCCCGAGCGGCAGGTCGATGAAACAGCCAAGGCCACCCAGCTTCACGGTCGAGGGCATGAACGCCTGACCGCCACCGATGGCCGCGCGCACGGGCTTTCCCAGTCGCGGATGCAAGAGTGCGGCACCATGCTCGGCCGTCCCATTGGCGCCGACGATGGCGGCCTTGCCGTAGCTGACAGGCGGCGCACCGAGGGTGGCCATGGCTTCTGCCGCCAGTTGCGCGCCAAGCGATGCGCCGTATTCGAACAGGTCCGTCAGGTCGTCCTGATCCACCCCGGCGAAAGGATTCCGCAGCACGGCCAGCGCCACCACCCGGGTGAGCGGGGCGCAGGGGGTGCCCATCTCGTCTGTCTCGGTCCGGTCCAGGATGAGCATCGTCTTTCGGATCAGCATCAGGCAGTCTCGTGTTTCGGAGTGGCGACCGGGCGCGACTTGATGACCCGGAAGAGCATCGCTGCCGGCAGCACGACAGCGAAGAGCCCGATACCCAAAAGGACTGCTCCGTCCGGCGCTCCGGTCTTGTCGAATATCCAGCTACGGCCAGTGGCGGGGCTGCGGTGATGATTGCATAGTAGATGGTGAGAAACACCCCATGCCGAACGCCCGCCGTTCGACAGCGACCGCCTGGCCCGCCAACGCGATGATCACACCTGCAGGGGCCATGCCGACGAGACCGAAGAGCAGGCTCGCCCCAAGCCCCGCGCCCGGAACCGACAGCAACAAAGGGCGACAATGGCTGCCGCCATGGTGACGGCGAGGATGCGGTTCGTGTGGCCCAGACGGTCTGCGATCTGGCCGCAGATCGTGCCGGAAGCGATCGTGGTCCAACTGCCGACGCTTATGATCGAGGCCGCCGCCAGCACACCCAGCCCCTGGGCCTTCAGCATTTCCGGCCCAAAGCTGAGGTAAGTGACATAGCCGGCGTTGAATGCCCCCCAGGCCACACCAGCGCAGGCGACAAGCCCCCATTCCCGCTGCAGGAGCCGCGCCTTGCCGGTGGACTGCAGCCGCGGCAGATCATTGGGCGCGCGGTAGAGGGCGAAGACCGCCAGCGCGGCGACGGCGCAGTAGGCGGCGGCGACAAGGAATGGCACGCGCCAGCCGAAGACCTCGGCCAGCCAGGTGTGCCCGACCTGACCCATGGCGATGCCGAAGGGCCAGCTTGTCACCAGGATGCTCATGGCGGTCGCCATCTCGCGCCCCTCGAACCAGTCGGCCGCCATCTTGGTGAAGTAAAGCATCGCGAAAAGGCCGCCTGCGCCCGCCACCAGCCGCCCAACCGCGATCTGATCGGGCCCCGGCGCCGCAGCGGTCACAGCGCGCCGATGGCCAACCCCGTGAGGCCCAGACCACACAGCAGCCGATCCGATGCGAACCGCCCCGCATACCCCGCCGGCAGCGCCAGAAACAGCCCCGGCGCCGTAAACAGCCCGATCATGAGGCCCGATTTGCGCATAGCCCAGACCGAAGGCGTCGCCCAGTTGGTCGCCAGTGGAGCCCATGGCCTGGAAATTGACGCCGAGGCCAATCCGCGCGGCGAAGAGCAACGCAAGCATGTGCCAGCGCGTCACGTCAGATCACGCTGCATGTAGACGAACCAGGGGTCGAGATCGATCGGGTCGAAACACTCCGGATAGCGGTCGATGTAGCGAAATTCGAGGGCTTCGAAGATGCGGATGCTCTCCGTGTTTCCCTTGAGGATGTTGATCACGATCCTGCGCCAACCCATCGCCTTGGCCGCCTCCATGTGCGCGGTGACAAGCATCCGGCCAAGCCCGTGGCCATTGGCCTCGGGCCGGATATAGAGGCGCTTGAACTCTCCCGCGTCGGGGCCCGCTTGTTGCAGCGACGCGCATCCCACCAGCCGCCCCCCGGCGTCATGCACCAGCAAAAGCCGCCCGTGCGGCGGCAGGATCTGGTGCAGGTTTGGCCAGAACGACGCCTTGAGCCCCGCCGCCGTATAGCCGCCCGGCACCCCCGCCACCTTCAGCTTTTCCACGAGCACGCCATAGTACTCCAACATCAAGGCATCCAGTGCGTCACGATCCGTCACCTCCGTCACCGAGGTGATACGGTAGGGCGAGGCGGTGGCACCACCGGCTGCGGGTTGGACCGTGGTCATCACGCCCACCCGAGCTGACGCAGCGCCTGCGCGTCGTTCCATATCTTGGTCATGTGCGCGATGTGGTCGCCCTCGAACCGCATGACATAGGCGTAGTCCGACGCCACGGTCTTGCCGGTGGGCGTGCCCGGCCCACCAGCGCCGGTCTGGGTGCCGTGGAACACCGCCGCGGCAACCACCATGCCCCGATCCGCGTCGACGGCAAAGGCTGTCAGCTCATACCGCCCGTCAGGGATCGGACCGAGCAAGCCCTTCATCCATTCGGCGTAGCCCTCCATCGTGGTGGTCTCGGCCAGCGCATCCGCCTGGCAGGCAAAGCTCGCGCCGTCATGGCAATAGCCCTTGCAGGCCTCCCAGCCCCCACCCGTCTCGCAGGCTTCGAAGAAATCACGCGCTGTCTGTTCGATGCTCATCTGTCCATCCTTTCGTTGCAGGTGTGGACAGCTTGCGCCCCGGGCGGCCTGCGGGGAATCCGGCAGGTGCAGTAATCTGCACCGGCCGCGTGCAGTATTCGGCTACAGCATCTGCGGGATTGCCTGATCACCCCGGGTGCCACAGGATGGTTTTGCACGTCAGCCAAGGGACGACCCGGCTCACCATGTCACCCGAAGACATCCTCAGCCCACGCGAAATCGAGATCGCCACTGCCTATGCGCAGGGCGAGACCTATCAGGCAATCGCGACCCGGCTTGGCATTGCGCCCTCGACCGTGCGCACGCATCTGGCCACGATCTATCGCAAGCTCGAGGTCTCCTCGAAACTGGACCTGCATGCCCGGCTCGGCGGCGCGCCCCCGGCCCTCGACATGCAGACCGACCATGCCGCAGTGATCTCCGAACTTGCGTTGAGCCTGGAGGAGTCGTTGCGCCGCGAACACGCTCTGGCCGAGGTGTTGCGCATCATCAGCCGGTCGGGCGGCGACATCGACGCGGTGATGTCGGCGATCCTCGGGTTCGCACTCGACCTTTGCGAGGCCGAGTTCGGCATCTTGTTCGACCATCATGGCGGCGGGCGCTTCGCGGCCAGTCACACAAGGGGCATCCCGAAACCGTTCCAGGACTGGCTCGATGCGCATGGCGTGTTCCCGGCAAGCCCGCGCACGGGGCTCGGGCGGCTGGCGGCCAACCCTGGCGTCGTGAACATCTTCGATGTCCGGGCGGAGGAGATCTTCCAGAGCGATGATCCGCTGCGCTACGCCACCGCGATCCTTGGCGGCGCCCGGTCCTTCGTGGCGATCCCGATGATCGCGGGCGATGACCTCGCGGGGGCCTTCACGATCTACCGCAAGACCGTCCGGCCATTCAACGCGCAGGCCACGGCATTGGCTCAGACCTTTGCCGATCAGAGCGTGATCGCGCTCGACAACGCGCGGATGATCAGCGCGCTGCGCGCCAAGGCCATGTCGGAATGAGCGGCGGGCCCGCCCTGCTCAGCGCGCGCGTAAGCGAAATCGCGGCGGCCTTCGCCGAGGGTAAGACCTACCAGCAAATCGCTGACCGCCTGAACCTCGCCCCCTCGACCGTGCGCACCCATCTGGCCACGATCTGCCGCAAGCTCGGCGTGTCCACCAAGATGGACCTGCGAAAACGGGTCGCGACAGACACGCCCGCAGACCCAGCGAGCGACCTGCCACTGCGTCCCGTCAAGCCCTCGATCGCCGTGCTCGCCTTCGAAAACATGTCCGACGATCCCGGTCAGGAGTTCTTCTCGGACGCGATCACCGCCGACATCATCACCGCCCTGTCCCGGTCGCCGTAGCTGTTGATCATCGCCCGCAACAGGACCTTCACCTACAGGGGCAGCAACGTCGATGTGCGCCGTGTCGCGGCCGAACTGGGCGTGCGCTTTGTGCTCGAGGGCAGCGTGCGCCGGTCGGGCGACCGGGTCAGGGTTACCGCGCAACTGATCGACGGGCTGACCGGCGGGCACGTCTGGTCGGACCGCTACGATGGCCGCCTCGAGGATGTCTTCGACTTGCAAGACCAGATCACGCGGCAGGTCGTAGCCTCGATCCAGACCATCGTGCATCTCAGCACCATCGAAAAGCCGGTCGAGCGCCTCAGCCGACCGGACCTGACCGTGTGGGAACTTACCATGCGGTCATGGCACCTGCTCCATGATTTCACGCCCGAGGCCTATGCCTCGGCCAAGACCCTGCTCGAACGCGCGCTGGCGCTCGACCCTCAAAGCGCAGAGGCCAACATGGTGCTGTCGCTGGTCAATCATCACATCGCCATTCTGGGCTTCACCTCCGATCCCGCGCGCGCGATGGAAGAGGCCTATGCCCGGAACCCGGCCTCACAGAGCAACAACGTGAAATCCCTCAAGGGGCGAGAGGGGATCCGACTGCGGGTTGGGGACTGGCGCGTGATCATGGATGACCAGGGCAATGTCCTGGCGGTTCTCGATATTGGCCCACGCGGTGGCGTCTATGACTGAAAGGGACTGACATGAACGAGATGGTGACGATCCCGCGCGAGGAATACGACCGCCTGCGGGCCGCAGCCGAGGATCTGGCCGATCTGCAGAGCTATGATCGGGCAAAGGCTGCCTTGGCGGCAGGGGCGGAGGAACTGATCCCTGCTGTTTACGCAAACCGGTTGCTCGACGGGGAAAGCCCGCTGCGCGTCTACCGGGACCTGCGGGGCCTGACCCAAGCCACACTGGCCGAAAGGGCCGGGGTCAACCGCGTCACCGTCGCCGAGATCGAGACCGGCCGGAAACAGGGTTCGGTCGCCAGCTTGCGCGCCCTCGCGGGCGCGCTCGACGTCACGCTGGACGATCTGGCGGAGTAGACGGCCCTGAGCGGACCTTCACGCAATCAGCAGCCAAGGTCCGCTCCGAGCCCAGAGTGACTGATACTGCACGGCGCACGAATGGCTGAGGTGCGCGGGAAGCGGACGGTCGAGGCATTCTGCGCCGAGGTCTGCTGTGCGGGACTTTGCTGCCGTTCGGGTTCCGGCGACGACCGGCAGAAACGCGCACGGAGCGGTCGTTCGCAGACGGTGGGGTGATCCGCAGAAATCTGCGTGCCTAGACGACAGCCGCTGCCGGCACGGGCGTAGAACGCCTGACCCGCAGGACCTGTCAGTCGATTCAACAGGCGAATCGTAGGCCACTAGAGATATGCTTGTTCAGGTCTGCTGAACAAACCTGAGGGAAGAGCACCCATGCCCAGCACGCCCATGCTCACAGAAGCCGCTTGCCCGATCCCGCTCGCGCCGCCGCTCCGCCTCTTCCGGCGCGAGGATGCGGCTACCGTCGCGCAGCTCAACAACGAAGCCTCGGGCGGCCTCCACCTGCACCGCTGGCAGGAGAAGGCTGGCGCTGAGGGCGATCCGTGGGAAATCGGCCGCCTCCGCCAGATCGGCCGCATGGAAGCGGGCCAGATCATGATCGTCGTGGATCGAGGCGAGGGCGTCGAGGCGGTATTGTTGGGCAATCCGATCGGGCTGGAGCCCTTGGAACTCCCTGAGGCCGGCCTCTACCTCTCCGTTCTTGAACTTCAAAATCTCGTCCTCGGCAGCTGGTACCTCAACGACGTCGCCACTGTCGAGGCGCCCGCCGCCAGGGCCTCGCCCACCGACTGCTCGACACAGCCGAGACCATCGCCCGCGCCAGCGGCCACGATCTGATCTGCTTGGTCGTCTCTGACGCCAACGCGCCAGCGCGCGCGCTCTACGCCGCCCATGGCTACACCGAGAGGGCCCGCCGCCCAATCTTCAAGGGTGGCTGGGACGGCCCGGGCGACGACTGGATCCTGCTGACGAAACCGCTTTAGCCAAGGCACCTTTCCCCAAGGCACCATCCCCTCGCAGAGCGGGACCGCGCCACCCTCGCGCGCCTCATAACGCGGCTGCCGCAGCTCTCTCCTTGTCGCTGACAGCTGCGGCGACCGCCGCGAATGGCCGAAGTCCGCCCCCAGCGTCGATGCCCGCCGCGCCGCCCGTCTCGGCGGAATGCCGCCACTCACCGACAGTTCGATGCCGCACTGCAGCCTCACGAGACCGGCCATTCGCTACAGGCGCACTATCCGAGACTGGCGAGTGGCAGGATGACGTCCCCAGGCGTGGTGTAGCTTGCGGTGGCCATCGGGTTTCTCGGTAGGGTCGGGTTGCGACAACCAACCTGAACCGAGGGATGCCCCGATGACCAAACCCATGATGGACCTCCGCGCGCTGATGGAGAAGAGCGCCGATGCTGACCTGCTGCGCGAGATGATCGGCTTCGCGGCCGAACGCTTAATGGAGCTGGAGGTTGGCGCCAGGACAGGCGCTGACTATGGCGAGAAGAGCAGCGAGCGGCTGGCGCAGCGCAACGGCTACCGTGATCGGGATTGGGAGACCCGGGCGGGAAGCGTCGAGCTGCGCATCCGCGGCTGCGCACCGGCTCCTACTTCCCGTCCTTCCTGGAGCCGCGGCGCTCGGTCGAGAGGGCCCTCACGGCCGTGATCCAGGAGGCCTATGTTCATGGCGTATCGACGCGCTCGATGGACGACCTCGTGCAGGCGATGGGCGGCACCGGGATCTCGAAGAGCCAGGTCAGCCGTCTCTGCGAAGAGATCGACGAACGTGTCGATGCCTTCCTGACCCGGCCGATCGAGGGCGAATGGCCCTATCTCTGGATCGATGCCACCTACCTCAAGGTGCGCCAGGGCGGGCGGATCGTGTCTGTGGCCGTCACCCTTGCGGTCGGCGTCAACACCGATGGGCGTCGTGAGGTCCTGGGCATGGCCATCGGCGCCTCCGAAGCCGAGCCGTTCTGGACCGAGTTCCTCCGGGACCTCGTGCGGCGGGGTCTCGGCGGGGTGAAGCTGGTCATCAGCGACGCACATGAAGGGATCAAGGCCGCGACGGCCCGCGTCCTGTCCACGAGTTGGCAGCGATGCCGGGTGCATTTCCAGCGCAATGCTCTCGCCCATGCCGGCAAGAACAGCCGCAGGGTGGTCTCGGCCTTCATCGCCACCGCCTTCGCACAGCCGGACCACACGGCAGCCAAGGCCCAGTGGCGCCTGGTGGCCGACCAGATGCGCGGCAAGCTCCCGAAGCTGGCCACACTCATGGATACCGCCGAAGAGGACGTGCTGGCCTACATGACCTTCCCTGCGCAACATCGCACCAAGCTCCACAGCACAAACCCGATCGAGCGTCTGAACGGCGAAATCAAGCGGCGCACCGATGTCGTCGGGATATTCCCGAACGAGGCATCGATCCGCCGCCTCGTCGGCGCAATCCTGATGGAGCAGACCGAGGAATGGACGGTCCAGCGCGCCAGATACATGACACTGGAAACGCTCGCGCCGGTCTGCGATGATCTCAACGTCAGCCTGCCTGCTGCTTAGACCGACTGACCAGTTCGGCCCGCCAGTGAGCGCGAGGCCCTCGGTGAGCTACACCACTTCCCGGGACGTCATCAGTGGCAGGACTGCGGACTTTCCAGCCGACGGGTTGCTTAATGCCTTCTGTCCAGGCGACGGCCGCGACGGGGTCGCAGGAACGCCACCCTCTGGGTGCGGCTCTCTGGAGTGCGACGACACGGCTCAGCGGTGCGCCGGCCGTGGCACGAACAGGGGCGATGCGCGGATCTGTGGATCTGACATTCTCTTTCGCGATGGCCTGACCAACGCAAGCTAAATTCCGGGAGTTTCCGGCAAGGGCTGCCGAGGAACTGGCTTCGCTGCCGCGTGGTTCGGTCATTGGCGAGACGCTGAGGGCCTATGCTGTGTCGCGAGACCAAGCGCGCAGCTGCTCATAATGTGCTTCAAAATCGAAATCGGTAGGTGCCTCGCCTGTTCGCAGGTGTTCAGCGTGCGGTCAGGCGTGACCGCGACGAAGCACTGGAATTGTCTCCCGGCAATTTGATGGACGCCTGAAACCCCGAAGCAGCGCCGGGACGTGGGGATCTCAGAACCAGCGGGCTCTCGATGCGATCCGCAATGGCGGCGACGATCGCGAGACCCAGCCCGCTGCCTTCTGCACTTGCGCCTGCTCGCTCGAAGCGCGCTGTGAGACGGTCCAGAGTTTCAGGTGGCAGGACGGGCCCGTCGTTCGCGACGATCAACTGGCCATACCGCGTCAAGGTCACGTCGACCGGGGCGGCGTCCGAGCCATGTCTCAGAGCGTTCTCCACGAGGTTTCGACACAGGATCCCGAAGGCGTCGGGATCGAGGTCCGACATCACCGGCGCCTCCGGCAGCGTCAACGCGATGCGGCCAGGCGATCCAGTTCGGGCGACATCGTCGACTATCAGCCGTGCAACGATCCTGAGGTCGGAGCATCGATCCAGGCGAAGCTGTCCGCCTTCGGCCCGCGCGAGTTGCATCAGGCGTTCGGACAGCCGGGTCAGTCGCTTGAGAGTCGCTTCTATTTCGGCCGCCCGCGCCCGGGCGGCTTGGTCGCCGGTTTCCGACTGAAGGCGCTGCGCCTGCGCGATGGCCCCGGCCAAGGGGGTGCGAAGCTCATGCGCGGCGTTCGCGGCAAAGCTTCGTTCGGCATCAAATGCGGCCTTCAGCCGGTCGAGCAGCCGGTTCAGGGTGGCTGCCACTGGTGCGATCTCGGTCGGAATGTCACCGACCGGAACGGATGAAAGGTCGCGGGCATTGCGCCGATCCAGCTTTTCGCCGAAGCGCCGAAGGGGTGCGAGGCTCGCCTTGACGGCGAAAACGATGGACAGCAACGCCAGGGGCACCACGATCAGCAGGGGCAGCCCCAAACCCATTTGTATCTCGCGCGCGACGGAGGCGCGGTGCTCCAAGGGTTCGGCGACCGTGATCCTGACTGTCCCCTGCAGCGCGTCTTCGTTGTAAAGGCGGTGGGTCGCGGTCTGGCGGAAGCCCGGACCGTCGTAGGCCGGAAAAACCGCCAGATCCGCTGCGTGCGACTGAAGCAGGATGCGACCGCCGGCGTCACGCACGATATAGGTGAAGAACTCTTCATGCTCGCGGATGGCGCCAAGCCGCTGCGTGACCCTATCCCCTTCATCCTCTTCGCGCCCGACGATGTCGACGACGGCCAGCGGCAACAGGCGCTGCGCAGTTTCCTGCAGCGCGGAGTCAAAGACCTCGTCCATCTCACCCCGCAGGATCAAGGCCGTCACGGAGGCGGCAGCGATCCACAGCACGGTCAACAGAATGCCAAGGAACAATCCGAGCCGGGCCTGAAGGCTCGCCGGTCCCCTCATGGCTTGCCCAGGCGGTAACCCATGCCGCGCTCGGTCTCGATGAACTGCGGCCCGAGCTTCTTGCGCAGCCGGCTGACATGGACCTCGATCGTGTTGCTCTCCACCTCGGCGTCGAAGGCGTAGAGTTTCTCTTCCAGCTGCGCCTTGGACAGAAGCTGCCCGGGTCGGGACAAAAGCGCCTCGAACAGCGCCCATTCGCGTGCGGTCAGCGCAACCGGCCTGCCGTCACGGCGAATGCTGCGCGCGGCAAGATCGATCTCCAGCGCGCCGTGGCTGATGATCGGGTTCGGATTGCCGGTGTAGCGCCGGGCGACCGAGCCGATGCGCGCCGACAGTTCTGAAAGGTCGAACGGCTTCACGAGATAGTCGTCGGCCCCGGCATTCAATCCTTCGATCCGGTCCGACACCTGGTCCAGCGCGGTCAGAATGATCACGGGTGTCACGTCGCCGCGCGCGCGCAGGGTTTTGAGAAAGCCGATGCCGCGGCCATCGGGCAGCATCAGGTCGAGCAGCACGAGATCGTAGGCGGCGCTGACCATGGCATCTCCGCCGCATCCAGCCGCGTGACCCAGTCCACCGATTGACCGTCGCCTGCGATCTGATCGCGCACGGCGGCGCCCAGAACCGTGTCGTCCTCGATCAGCAGGATGCGCATGTTGGTCCCGATCCTTTCCCGATGACCGATCATGACTTGTCTGGCTGACGCTAAGCTGACACCGCCGGGCTCCGAGCTTCAGGCTCCCGTCAGCTTCGCCGCGCATGTGTTGCATCAAGAGGCGTGCCACGAGGAGTTTGCCCCATGAAGAAGACATTGACAATTCTCGGCTTTCTCGCGGTCTTTCCCGCCGGAGTCGCGCTGGCGGACGACGACTGCTTCGTGCCCATGGCGGACTGGCAGCCGAGAGATGCCGTTCAGCGCCTTGCCGAAGACAACGGCTGGACGGTGCGCCGCATCAAGATCGACGACGGCTGTTACGAGATCGACGGCCGGGATGCCGAGGGGCGCCTGATCGAGGTAACGGTTCATCCCGCCACGCTGGAAGTCATCGAGTTCGAATACGAAGACGATGAGGACGAAGACGATCGCTCTCGCAGGGATCGGGAGCAGCGAAGCGATGATTGATCTGGCGCAGCCCGCAAAGAACGTCAACTTGGGGCCAGTCCGGTCGTCAATTTCCTGGACGACAGCCGTTGGCGACGTTTTGAATCTGTCTGGCCCCTTGCTGGTCGCCCTGATGTGCGTTCTGGCGGGGCTGCTCGGCTTCACCACGTATGCGTCCTACGGTTCGGAGGCAGCCATCGGTATTGCCGTCGGGGCCGCGGCGGTGGTCGCCATGGGCCAGACCCTGATCCTTGCTTCACGACCGCGTCTGCTGGAGCCGTTGTTCGGTGGGCTCGACCGCATGTACCGGGTCCACAAGTGGCTGGGTATCTCCGCGATGGTCCTGATGATCCTGCACCAGCAAATCGAGCCGGATTTCGAGCGGACTGTGCGCGAGACCGGTTTGGGGGAGCTAGCCGAGGAAGCAGGGGAATTCGCCTTCAATGCGCTGCTCGTGCTGATCGCGATCAGCTGGTTCCGGCGCCTGCCGTTTATCGGGCTGGAGATTCCCTATCAGTTATGGCGGTTCAGCCATCGGTTCATGGGCGTTCTTTTCGCTGTCATCGTGTTTCACCAGTTCTTTGTCGACATGCCGACCGGGGTCGATCCGTCGCTGTCGGTGATGCTGAACACGTTCGGGCTCGGTGGAGTGATCGCTTGGATGCATACCGAATTCGTCGCACCGCGCCTGCGGCGCAGGGAGTACACGGTCAGCAACATCAGCCGACATGGCGACACCACCGCCTTGACGCTCAGCCCCAAAGGGCGGGCCATGCGCTGGCGGCCTGGGCAGTTCGCCTTCTTCCGCGCGCCGGAAGCGGGTTTTTCCGAACCGCACCCGTTCACGATCGCCAGCGCCCCACGCCCTGACGGCGCGCTGACTCTGTCAATCAAGGGGCTGGGTGGCTGGACCCGGCGCTTGCCCGACGCCCTTCGAACCGGGATGAACGTGCAGGTCGAGGGGCCCTATGGCCGGTTCGACTTCCGCAAGGGTGGCGCGCGCCAGATCTGGCTTGCGGGCGGCATCGGCATCACGCCGTTCCTTTCGTGGGCGGAAAGCCTGAACGAGGCGGAGCGGCGAAACATTCACCTCGTTCATTGTGTCCGCACACCCGAAGAGGCGATCGGGGTGGAGATCCTCGAAGCGGCGGCGGCGCGCAACCCGCGGTTCAGCTTTCAGGTGGTTGCAACCGCGCGTGATGGGCGCCTGACGGCCGAGCGTCTGATCGGTATGGCGCCCTTCGCGGTCCGGGATGCCGATCTGTGGTTCTTTGGCCCGAAGGGCCTGAAAGACGGGATCCTGAAGGGTCTGAAGGCGCTGGACCAGACGCCGCGACGCGTCCGCTTCGAGTATTTCGAGTTCGCCTGACAGGCAGAACATCGGTTCGGCGCACTTACCAGGCTCCGGTCGCGCCCCAGCTTCCCGCCCCGCCAGATCGGCGGGGCATTTTTCTTCCTGACGGCAAGCTGAAGCGGGAATCGCAGGGCCGTCAGGAAGGCCTCAGGTCCGGTCTGCATATCGGTCTCATCAAACGAAAAGGAGACCCTCCGATGCGCAAGACCTTCACCCTTCTTGTTGCCTCCACCGCGCTGACCGCCGTGATCGGCACCACCGCCTGGAGTGCGATGAGCGCCGCCCCCGATGGGAGCCCTCGGTCCTTCGCGGCGATCTGGCAGGACGCGGCGCAGTCCTTGCCCCTCATCCTCGCCAGTGAGGACGATGACGACGATGATGAAAACCGCGGCTCGCTGCGTGATCACGACGACGATGATGACGAAGAAGACTGCGACGACGACGATGATGACGACGACTGCGGCAGCGGCGCTCCCAATCCTGCGCCCACCGGCACCGTCGCCCCACCGCAGAACGGGCTTTTCGGGAACGGCGCCCCACCGCAGGTCCAGGTGAACTGAGCCACTCCGCCATAGCTCTCCGAACAAGGACCGCTCCGATGATATTGAAATCCCTTCTCGCAACGCTCGCGCTCACCACCGCGCTGACGCTTCCCGGCCTCGCCATGGCAAGGCCGGTGACCCTGACCACGACCCTCAACACTTACGGCGGCGACGGCGCCTACCTCGCGCTCTATGTCACCGACGCCTCGGGCGCCTACGTCGGCAGCCTCTGGATGGCTGAGCGACAAGTCAAGTACTACGAGCATCTGAGCGACTGGTACCGCGCAACCGGCGGTGACACAGCTCAAGTCAACGGCATCACCGGCGCCAGCGTCGGCGCGGGCCGCACGCTCGAAATCACGCTCGATCTGGCCGACGCGCTGTTCGATGCGGGCTACACGCTCCACATCGACGCGGCGGTCGAGGACATGCGCGACAGCCCGAACGAGGTCGCGGTGCCCCTGACGACCGACGGTGCGGGCACATCTGTGGCGGGTCGCCGCTACGTCGCCAGCTTCGCCTACGACATGTGAGGGTTGATGGCCATGATCCGTGCACTCCATCGCTGGCCGGGACTCTTGGCTCTGGCTCTCGTCACCGTCCTCTCCCTCAGCGGCGCGGCACTGTCGGTCTTCCCGGCGGCCGAGCGCATTGCTGCGCCGCAGGCCGAGGCGGGCATGACGGTGGCCACCCTCGCGGATCGCATCCAGGGCGCCTATCCGGGCGTCGAGCAAATCCGCCGCGCGCCCTCGGGCCGGATCACGGCCTATTGGTTCGATCAGGGCACGCCCGGTGCCGCAGTGATCGACCCCGCCACTGGTCAGGGTGCGGCCTCGGCCGACCCCAACCAGACGCAACGCTGGCTTACCAATCTGCATCGCTCGCTGTTCCTCGGCGATGGCGGGCGCATCGCTACGGCCGTGGGTGCCGCCGCGATGTTGGTTCTCGCGCTTTCGGGCGCCATGCTGGTTACGCGGCGAGCGGGCGGCTGGCGGCACTGGTTCGCGCGGCTGCGCGGACCCCTCGCTGGCAGGCTGCATGTCGAGATCGCGCGCATCGCGGTGGTCGGCCTTGCCCTGTCGTCCACCACCGCCCTGTGGATGACGGCGTCCACCTTCGATCTGCTTCCCGGTGGCGGCGTGCCAGCCATGCCGGTTGAGGTGAGCGGCGAGACCGGGTTCGAACTTGGTCAGATGCTCCTTCTGGTGGAGACGCCCGTCGCCGAACTGCGGGAACTGAGCTTTCCCTATCCCGGCGATGCGACGGACGTCTTCACGCTGAAGACCGACCGGGGGACCGGGGATCTCGATCAGGGCACCGGTGCGCAGCTGGCCTGGACCTACCTGACCGGGTGGGAACGCGCATCAGAGACCATCTACATGCTGCACACCGGACACGGAGCGGCGACGCTCGGCCTCGTTCTGGGGCTGATGACGCTCGGCATGCCGGCGATGGGTGTGACTGGCGTTGTCGTCTGGCTCGCGGGACGGAGGGGGCGGCCGCGCATCCGAGGCAACCAGCCCGCGGGACGCGCCAAGACGATCCTGCTCGTCGGCAGCGAGGGCGGCAGCACCTGGGGCTTTGCCGCCACTCTCCACGCCGCACTGACGCAAGCCGGGCAGAGCGTGCACACAGCACCGATGTCCGCCTTCAAGCCAGAACGCTATGCTGCCGCCAACCGGATCATCGTGCTGGCCGCGACCTATGGTGACGGCGATGCACCGGCCTCGGCCAAGGGCTTTCTCGACCGGCTGGCGGCGGCCGACCGCGCACCCGACGCGCCCCTGGCCGTTCTCGGCTTCGGCGATCGAAGCTTTCCGGCCTACTGCGCTTTCGCCGAGGCTGTTGCCGGCAGCCGCCGAGGCGAAGGGCTGGCCGCAACTCATGGCCATCGACACCATCGACCGTCAGTCGTCGCAGGACTTCGCACGCTGGGGCCGCGCCCTCGGGCAAGTGCTGGGGACCCCTCTTGAACTCGCCCATCAGCCGGTTCTGCCTGCCACCGAGACGCTCACGCTGATCTCGCGCCGCGACTACGGAAACGAGGTTCGGGCCCCGACCGCGATCCTGCGCTTCGCTCTGCCGAAGGCGACTCTGTGGCAGCGTCTGCCTGGAGCGGCCTTCGCACGCTTCACCGCAGGCGACCTGATCGGCATCCTGCCCGAGGGATCACCCGTACCGCGCCTCTACTCGCTCGCCTCCGCGCGCCGCGACGGGTTCATCGAGATCGTGGTGAAGAAGCAGCCTGGCGGACTGTGTTCCGGCAAACTGACCGCGCTGGAACCCGGGCAGACCGTCACCGCATTCCTGCGCCGCAATCCGGGGTTCCAACCGGGCCGAGGCAAAGCGCCGCTGATCCTGATCGGCGCCGGAACCGGCATCGGCCCATTGGCGGGTTTCGTGCGCGGCAACTCGAGGCGGCTGCCCATCCACCTTTTCTTCGGGATGCGTCACCCGGACAGCGACTTCCTCTACGGTGAGGAGATGCCCGTCTGGCAGGACGAGGGCCATCTGGTCCGGCTTGTCACCGCCGTCTCGCGCGGGGCGCGGCCGCATTACGTCCAGGACGCGCTTCGAAATGAGGCTACCGAGGTGGCCCGGCTGATCAGGGATGGTGCGCGGGTGATGGTCTGCGGCGGGCGCGACATGGCCGCGGGCGTCGCCGACGCGCTCGCCGACATCCTTGCTCCCACCGGGCTCTCGCCCGCAGTGCTGAAAGCCGAGGGACGCTATGTCGAAGATGTGTACTAAACCGATGCGCATCGCGCTGAACGGCCCGACCATGGGCACGCGCTGGTCCGCGCTGTTTTTCGCGCAAGCGGGTTACGACCCCGAGCCGGTCTGCGCAGCGCTGCAGGCCGCCGTCGATGAAGTGGACGCGCAGATGTCCACCTGGAAGCCCGACAGCGATCTCATGCGCCTGAACGCTGCGCCGGTCGGCGCGTGGGTGGCGGTGCCAGATGGACTCGGGCACGTTCTGCGTCTCGGACTCGAGATTGGGCGCGCCTCGGAAGGAGCCTTCGATATCGGCATGGGCAATGTGGTGACCGCCTGGGGTTTCGGGCCGCTTGCGGCGACACCCGACCGCATCCGCACCGCGATGAGGACCGACCGGGTGCCCGCGCATGAGGCGTTGGAGATCAACGCGGGCGACGGCCTTGTCCAAAAGACGTCCCTGGTTGCACTGGACCTGAACGGCATCGCGAAGGGGTATGGCGTCGACAGGCTGGCCGAGACGCTGGTAGCGCACGGCATCGACGATGCTCTTGTTGGCATTGACGGCGAAATGCGTGCGCTCGGCCTTCGACCAGATGGGCAAGCATGGACAATCGCCGTCGAGGCCCCGGACGCGGATCGCCGTGCTCCCCATTCCATCTTGGCGCTTCAGGGCGCCGCCGTGGCCACCTCGGGGGACTATCGCCACTGGGTCGAGGTTCAGGGCCGGCGCCTGTCGCACACCATGGACCCGAACCGCCGCGCACCCATACTCGCCTCGCCCGCCTCGGTCACGGTCGTAGCAAGGACATGTGCCGAGGCTGACGCCTGGGCTACAGCGTGCATGGTGAAAGGAAGCTTGGAAGGCGGTCAATTGGCGCGTAGAAGCAATCTGAGCGTTCTCTTCATTGATCGTGAGGGCGCTCTGCTTCGCGAAACGCGAGTTGGACGGCTGTTCGAGACCCGTCCAGGCCCCGAGCGCGTGGTTGACGCCGGGATAAGCACCAGATGACAGCTTTGTTTCACGATCGCCTGAACGTCGTCCTTTTGGGCTTGGCATTGCTTGGTCTGGTGTCCGGCCTTGTATTTTGGCTGGTGGGGCAGCCGGACCTCGCCGGGATCGCGTGGGCGGCCGGTGTCGTCCCGGTTCTTTTGGCGCTCTGCGTCGAGATCGTGCGCAGCCTGGCACAAGGCGAGGTCGGGCTGGACATCGTCGCGGCGCTGTCGATGTCGGCGGCGCTGCTGTTCGGGGAAACCCTTGCGGCGGCAGTCGTCGCGCTGATGTATTCGGGCGGCACTTTCCTGGAGAGTTTTGCACAGGGTCGCGCCCGGCGCGAGATAAGTAACCTTCTGTCCCGCGTGCCCCGGACCGCCACGCGGGATCGCAATGGAGCGCTGGATGAAGTCCCGCTCGACGACATTGCGCCGGGCGACCTGCTGCTGATCCGGCAGGGCGACGTCGCCCCCGTGGACGGGACGGTCGAGAGCGCCGGCGCGATGCTCGACCAGTCCGCGCTGACCGGCGAGTCGATGCCCGCCCGGCTGGCGCGGGGGCAGGACGTGATGAGCGGATCGACCAACGCGGGCGAGGCCTTTGACCTGCGGGTCACACGGCGGGCTGCGGACAGCACCTATGCCGGGATCGTCAGGCTGGTCGAGGCGGCGCAGAAGTCCAAGGCGCCGATGGCGCGGCTGGCGGACCGGTATTCGCTGCTGTTCCTGACTGTCACGGTCGCGCTGGCAACCGCCGCCTGGTGGTTCACCGGCGATCCGATCCGGGCAGTGGCGGTGCTGGTGGTGGCGACACCGTGCCCGCTGATCCTCGCCGTGCCGGTGGCGCTGGTGGCCGGGCTGTCGCGGGCGGCGCATTTCGGGGTGCTGATCAAGGGCGCGAAACCGCTCGAGGCGCTGGCCCGGATCAAGACGCTGATCCTCGACAAGACCGGCACGCTGACGGACGGACGCCCGCAGATCGTGTCGATCGACAGGCATGGCGATTTGTCCGAGGACGACATTCTGTACTTCGCCGCAGCGCTCGATCAGGCATCGAAACACCCGATCGCACAGGCCATCGTCGGGGCGGCGCAGGCGCGCGGGATCGCCTTGCCGATCCCTTTGAGCGTGGTCGAGACGCCCGGCGAAGGCGTTGCCGGGACAATCGACGGACGCAGGGTTGTGGTCGGCGGCGCGGGTTTCGTCGCCGCGCAGCTTGGCGTCGCCGACCCCGAAAGCACGGTGGTCGAGGCGGGATCGGTGGTGGTTTCCCTTGGCGTCGACGGGAAACTCGTCGGCCATATCGTGATGGCCGACGCATTGCGTGCTGGCACGGCCGAACTGCTCTCTGGGCTTCGAAGTCTGGGCGTCGGCCGCATCCTGCTGGCGACAGGCGATCGCCGCGCCGTTGCCGAGGCCGTGACCGAGGGCCTGGGCCTCGATGCAGTGCGCGCCGATCTGACCCCCGACCAGAAGGTCCTGCTGGTCCTGACCGAGCGGAAGAACGGCCCGGTCATGATGGTGGGCGACGGTGTCAATGACGCGCCCGCGCTGGCGGCGGCGGATATTGGTGTCGCCATGGGCGCGCGTGGGGCGGCTGCTTCGGCTGAAGCGGCGGATGTCGTGCTGCTGGTCGATCACCTCGATCGCCTTCTGCCGGGGATAGAGATCGCGCAACGGTCCCGCCGCATCGCCCTCGAGAGCGTCGCTGCCGGGATTGGTCTCTCGGTCCTTGGCATGATCGCCGCGGCCTTCGGCTACCTGTCCCCGGTGCAGGGCGCGCTGTTGCAGGAGGTGATCGACGTGGCGGTCATCCTGAACGCGCTGCGGGCGCTCAGGATCGCGCCTGGACAGACAGGTCAGGTCGCGGGCATCCCAGCCGATGCGACAGCGAGCCGCCTTCCGCAGTCTAAGTCTTCGACAAAGGCCTTGGACGACCGCTGATGACGCGCCACGGCGAAGGAGCCGTGTGATGTCAAGGCAACCTTCGGAGCCCCGCCAAGTGTCAGATTATTACTCTGGACTCAAGCCGCTACAACTTCGACTGGCCGCTCTCACTGGATGCTGCGGTCGCAATACCGCATCGCCGAACGTCCGCTTTCCGCCGAGGCTGTGTAAAAACCCAGATTTATGCTATGCTTACCCACGATTTGGAGGGTTCGCATGGCGGGTTTCATCGAGGGGGTCAGCCGGGATCAGACGACGCTGTTTCCGGAGCGTCTGGACGAGTGGATCGGGGAAGATCACCTCGCGCGTGTGGTCGATCTGTTCGTTGACCAGCTCGATCTGCCCTTGCTCGGGTTCCAACGCCATGCCGCCGCGCGCACGGGGCGGCCGGGGTATCACTCGGCTGTGCTGCTGAAGCTGTTCATCTACGGTTATCTGAACCGGATCCCCTCCAGCCGCCGTCTGGAATGTGAGGCCAGGCGCAATGTCGAGGTGATGTGGCTGACCGGGCGGCTGGTTCCAGATCACAAGACCATTGCAGATTTCCGGCGGCAGAACGGTCCGGCCATCCGGAAGACCTGCGCGAAGTTCGTCGATCTCTGCCGCCGCATCGGTGTTCTGAAGGGCAGAAGTCGTCGCCGTTGACGGGAGCAAGTTCAAGGCGGTCAACAACCGCGACCGGAACTTCACCAAGGGCAAGATCGCCAGCCGCCTCGCCCATCTGGAAGCCGAAGTCGGCCGCTACATCGAGGAGGCCGACCGGATCGACCGTCAGGAAACCGGCGCGGCGCGGGCCGAGCGGGCGGCACATCTGACGGGCCGATATCACCGGATCCGCAAGGAGATCGAACGTCTGCTGGCTATGGACAAGGCGCTGGCCGATGCCCCTGACGGGCAGATATCGCTCACTGACCCCGACGCGCGGGCCATGGCGACACGCGCGCAGCACAGCGGGCATGTCGGCTACAACGTCCAGAGCGTGGTCGATGCCGAGACCCATCTGATCGTGACGCATGAGGTCACAAATCAGGGGCATGACCGGGACCTGCTGACCAAAATGGCCACACAGGCGAAGGCAGCCTTGCAGCGCGACGATATGCACATTCTTGCCGACAAGGGCTATTTCAGCGCGCTTGAAATCCTTGCCTGCCACAAGGCCGGCATCACCGCGACCGTCCCCCGATCGGATACATCCGGTGCCCGTTCAAAGGGCCATTTCGTGAAGGCCGACTTTGCCTATGACCATGACGCCGATGTCTATCGCTGCCCGGCGGGGCAGGCGCTGACGCATCGCACGACTACCGAACAGCAGGGCCTGCAGATGCGGCGCTACTGGACGAACGCGTGCAAAGCCTGCGCCCTCAAAAGCCGTTGCACCTCCGGGAACGAACGTCGGGTCTCCCGATGGGAACATGAGCATCTTGTCGAGGCCTCGAATGCCCGCCGTCGCAGCCCGGCGTCGCCGATGAGTGTCCGGCGGTCCACGGTCGAGCACCCGTTCGGCACGATCAAGTCCTCGACCGGCCCCTGCCATTTCCTGGACCCGGCGGCTTCGGGGCGTGCGCACGGAAATGGCGCTGAACGTGCTGGCCTACAACATCAAGCGCATGATCTCGCTTGTCGGGATCAAGGGGTTGATGGCCGCAATCCCGGGGTAAATCGGGCCAACAGCGGCTGTAACCGCCGAATCGACGCGCTCCAGCACCCCGGCGCCCCGGACGCTCCATGAGCTCGCTTGCGACCACATCGAGCCGTACTCTACTCGCTGGCCAGAATCGCGCTTCTACCCGCGCTCA
This sequence comes from Roseicyclus sp., assembly GCA_018401055.1. The sequence goes on along the minus strand of JAGYLB010000090.1, from coordinate 14,350 downwards.
GGTGGCCGAGTTTTCACACAGCCTCCGCCCTCAGCGTCGATGCCCGCCGCGCCTGCCGTCTCGGCCTTTAGCCGCCGGTCATGCCTTTCGAATCGCTGCGCTGCGCCTGACCCTTAGCTGCAGGTCATCTTGGCTGGGCTCCGCTGTTTGGTTTCCCATCACCGGTCATTCGTGCAGAATGTATCCGGCCGCCATGTCGCGCTACATCCCCATGGCCACGAACTTATCTGGGCATCCACGGACGCGGCATCCGCTCATCTAGTGCTGCGGACTTTCGAGACGGATGGTGACAGCGACCGCGTCGTGATCGGACAAGATGGCACCGTTTGATCCCACCGCCGGGATGACGGTCGGATCGGACGCTGCGAGACCCCGCGTGAAAATCCAGTCGATCTTGCCCGGCGCCCGGCCCTGCGCCGCGACTGCGACTGGGTCGAGAAAGCGCTGCGTGGGGTCCAGCGGCACGTTGCACGCCGTCCAGTCGAACCCATGCGCCGCCATGACCGTGAAGAGCGGCTCGTGCGGCACGACATCCCGGCGGCGCACCGGGTCTCCGGGCATCCCCGCCAGCCTCTCGGCCCAGGAGCGGGTGGAGGTGTTCACGTCACCGCCGATCAGGACCGGGGCGGTCGGGTCGTATTGTGCGATCAATTCCACCAGACGGGCCATCTGGCCTGCCCTATGGGCGGGATCGGAGTGGCTTTCCAGATGCAGGCCCACCACCGTGACTGCAACACCGTCCAGCATCACCTGGCCGCCGACCGCGATGCGGCCGCCGACGCGCGGCTCGCCGCGTCCCAACCGAACCAATGCCCCTCGGCCTCGAGGCGGAACAAGACGGGCCTGTGCAGCGCCAGCCGCGACAGGACGGCATTGCCGTGAAAGCCCAGTTCATTGGATTGCCCGGCGTGGTCCCGGCGTTCTGTGTCTGTGCCCAGGTCCAGTTCGACGAATTCGGCCGCATAGGCATAGGGCTGGCCAAGGGCTGCGGACAGCTCGGCCGTGCGGTGGGTATTGCCGGTCCGCGCCATGCCCTTGTCGATCTCGGTGATGACGCTGACATCGGCCCCTTCGCGCAGCAACAGCGCCGCCGTTTCCTCAAGATGGCGCAAGCGCTCCACGTTCCAGGCCACCACCCGCAGACTGCCTTGGGCGCCCGGGGCGACGGGCATCGGTGGGCCGGTCTCGATCTGGCGCAAGGCAGGCAGGGTGTCATGGGCAGCGCGGAAGGTCGCAGGATCGTCCGGCCCGTCGCGCAGCGCCGCGCGGGTCGCTGCGGGAACCTCGGTCAGCTCCGCGACGGTCTCCGTCACCGGGTTCAGGATCCAGCTTGTCATGCCAAGAGCCCCGAGGGTGCAACGCCAGCTTCCTTGGCAAGCGCGGCGATCCAGCCCACGTCGTCGCCGGACAGCGTGTCGATCAGACCCGCCGCCAGTGCCTCGCGCAGGGCCGGTTGCGGGTCGAGCCCGGCACGCACCATCTTGTCGATCACGGCTGGCGCGTAAGCATGGCAGCGGTTCACCACGCCCGCGCCATGAAGGCGCGCAGCGTCCTCGGCCGTCCAGACGGACAGGTCGATGCACAACTCGTCCAGTCCCGCCGATGTGGCGACCCGCACCGGATCGCCGTGACGGGCATGCACGATCCCGCCGGTCCTGATCCCCGGGATCTGCGCTTTCAGCCAGTGCAGCGCGACATGGTCGAAGGAAATCACCATGACGCGCGCCTTGTGCGCGGGATCTTCGAGCAGTTGGGCAAGCCGGTTCGCAAAGCGCGGCATGTCGCGCCGCTCCTTGATCTCGATCTCGAGGCCCAGATCGATCTCGTGGGCGAGATCAAGTGTTTCGGCCAGTGTCGGGATACGCTCGCCCGCGAAGCCGGGGCCGAACCAGACGCCCGCATCCAGCGCCCGAACCGCGGCCAGCGGCATGTCGGCCACGATACCGGTCCCGTCTGTGGTGCGATCCACGCTCAGGTCATGCAGCACCACGATCTCGCCATCGGCGGTCAGGCACGGTATCGATCTCGGCCGTGGTGCCGCCCAGCGATCGGTTCAGCCGCAACGCCGCCAGCGTGTTCTCGGGCGCGCCAAGGCTGTGGCCGCGGTGGCCGCAGATGTGGACGAACCCGTTGGTCGCAAAATCCCAGTTCATTGCAGCAATCCTTCAGAGTTTGCCCATGCCCGAGGCAAGGACATCGTCGCGCAGCACGCGACCGGCCAGGAAGAAAACGATGAGCATCGGCACCAGCAAGATGAAGGTCACCACCGCCGCATTGGGAAAGATGATCCCGCGCCCGCCCAGATAGGTCCAAAGGATCACCGGCAGGGTCTGCACGAAGGGTGAGCCGATGATGAAGGTTTTTTCGAATTCCTCGAACGAGGACACAAAGGTCAGCAGGCCACCGGCGATGAAACCGGGCCAGGACAGCGGGATCAGGATATGACGGGCCACGGCCCAGGGTCCCGCGCCCAGCGTGCGGGCGGCGGCGATCAGGTCATTTGGGATCGCCTCGATCGTCGCTGCAAGAATGCGGATCATGAAGGGCAAGGTGCCCACCGTCTGCACCAAGATCACACCCGGAACCGTGTAGACAAGGTCGAGGCGAAAGAACATCGCGCCGATCCCGACCGCGACGATGATCCCCGGCACGATCAGCGGCGCCAGCACGAAAAGCTCGACCGCCCGTTTCATCTTGAAGGGCAGTTTGGCCAAGGCATAGGCGGTGGGCAGCGCCAGCACCGCGGTCAGCACGGTCACAGCCGCACCGATCCCGATCGACAGCACCAGGGCCCGCAAGATGGAGGGGTTGCGCAAGGTCGTTTGCCAGTGATCCAGCGCCAGCGCGCGGGGCACCACATCGGGCGCAAACCAGCCCACGCGGGGATCGACCAGCGACCACAGGAGCGTGACCACCAGCGGCAACCCCAGCACGATCACAAACGCCAACCCAAGCCCCGCCGAAATCCAGCGCCCGTCAGAGGCGAGGAAAGGCTGACGCTGCGTGGCGCGCGCGCTCGAAGACAGGATCATCGTCATCGCGCCTCGGCCCCGAATGAGGCGCGCATGCCGCGCGTGACCCTGTAGTAGGCCAGCAAGACCCCGATCGAGATCACGCTCAGCACCGTGCCCATGGCGCTGACGAGCCCCCAGTTGTTGCGCTCGAACGCATTGACATACATGTGGACCGACAGCGGCAGCGGATAGACCGGGCCAAGCAGATTGGGCACCGCATAGGCCCCCATCCCGGTGATGAAGGTCAACAGGACCGCCGCCGTTATGCCCGGCAAAGCCAGCGGGATCTGGATGCGCCAGAACGTGGCCATCGGCCCTGCGCCCAGCGTGCGCGCCGCCGACAGGATATCGCGGTTGATCGCGGCGAGCGAGCCGCCGATGATGAGCGTCATGAACGGCACCGCCTTCCACGACGACGCGATGATGACGCCGATTGCCCATTGGTCGCGCACCAGTTTCGGCAGGTCGATGCCCACTGGCGCCAGCATCCGCGCGGCCAGCCCGCCGCGGTCGAACATCGTCATTACGACAAATGCTGCCACGATCCCCGGCACGACCAGCGGCACCTTGTAGAGCATGTTGAAGAGCTTTTGCCCCGGATGCGACCGCGCCAGCAGGACCGCGAGCGGCAAGGACAGCGCCAAGCTGACCAATGTGGGAACAATGGCCAGATAGGTCGAGAACCACAACCCGTCGATATAGGCCTGCGTGGTGAAGAGAGCGCGGTAATGTTCCAGTGTAAAACCCGTCTCCGCGCCCCGGGTGAACAGGCCGAAGCCGCCCAGAAAGGCCAGCAGGAGCGGCAAGCCGAAAAACAGCGCCAGATAGCCGCCCGCGGGCAGAAACAAGATCGCCGCGGCGGTGCTGGTTCCGATGCGCCGGATCATGCCACGGTTTCCCCGGCAGGTGCATCCGCGCCTTCGCTCAGAAGATGCGGCGCGACCCGCGCGGTCAGGCTGACGCGCGTGCCGGTTGCCGGGATCGCCGCACCGCTGCCGGTATCGCGCACCCGCAGTTCCATTCCCGCCACCGCGACCCGGCATTCCACGCTCGCCCCGAGGAAGGTGACCGACCGCACCTCGCCCATCCCGGCCGGATCGGGAACCATGGCAATATCTTCGGGGCGGAGCGACACATGCCCGCCGGGTGCAGCCCCGGCGATTGTGACACGCTGGTTCCACGGCAACAGCACGCTGCTTGCCTCCATCCGCACCGGAAGCACATTCGTCTGACCCAGGAACTCGGCGGCAAAGCGGGTGCGGGGCTGGCGGTAAAGCGCCACCGGCGCGCCCTCTTCCACGATCCGTCCATCCTTCATCACGAGGATGCGGTCGGCCAGCGCCATGGCCTCGGCCTGATCGTGGGTGACATAGATGGCGGTGATGCCAAGACGGCGCTGCAAGATCTTAAGATCGTCGCGCAACTGGTCGCGCAGCTTGGCATCGAGGTTCGAGAGCGGTTCGTCGAACAACAGCACGTCGGGCTCGATCACCACCGCACGGGCCAGCGCAACGCGCTGTTGCTGCCCGCCGCTCAAGGCGCGGGGATGGCGGCCCGCGAACCGGGCCAGATCGACAAGCTCAAGCGCACGGGCGATCCGCGCCTCCGCCTCGGCCCCGGGGACGCCGCGCATCTTGAGGCCGAAGCCCACATTTGCGGCAACGGTCATGTGCGGAAACAGGGCGTAGGATTGAAACACGAGCCCGATGTTGCGCTTTTCGGGGGGCAGCGTGTGGATATCCCGGTCGTCCACCCGGATCGTGCCGCCATCGGGTTGGGTGATGCCCGCGATGATCCGCATCAAGGTGGTCTTGCCGCAGCCCGAGGGGCCGAGCAGCGTCACGAATTCACCGTCACCCACGCTGAGGGAGATTTCGTGCAGCGCCACGCTGTCGCCAAAGGTCTTGGCCACGCGGTCGATGGTAAGCGTGCTCATGGGCGGTCCCCCCGCGCCAATGTGGCGCGGAGGTTGGTCTTTGAAGCCAAGATCATTGCTGCAGAATTTCCACCACGAAGCGGTCCGTGGCCGCAGAGCTGACCACGCCGGCGATGCGGGCGCGGCTGCGTTCGTTGTAAAGGGCCGTCGGGATCAGCCTGTCGGCCATCTCGGTGTCGATGGCGGCGGACAGGTCCAGCGTTGTCCGGGCCGAGCGCGACCCGTTCAGACCGACCTTGATCACCTGCGCCTCGTCCGACAGCAGGAAGTTGACGAACAGCAGCGCCGCGGCCACGTTATCGGTGCCGGACGTGATCATCAGCCCGTCGCCATCGCCCACCTGCCCGGTTTCAAGCAGCGTCGTGCGCACCGTCGGCGGCAAGAGGCCACGCCCGATGAAATCGAACGTCTGATCTTCCCACACGGTGCCCATGCTGGCCACGCCATTTGCGATCAGGTTCAGCGTGTCCGTATTGCCGTTGGTGATCTCGACATACTCCTCGAGCTCGTCGAAATAGGCCATCACCGGATCGAGGCAGTCGCCTGACTGGCCCACTCGACGGCCTGTTCCGGGGTCAGGCTGAAATCCTGCGCCTGTGCGACACAATCCGGAGTGGCCAGCGCAAGGATCACGCTTTCCAGAAAGCCGCCGCCCGACCCGCCACCAGCGGCCGAGGTCATCGCAAACTGGCCCGGGTTCGCCTGAGCCCATTCAAGGATGGCTTCGAAGGTGGCCGGAACGTCTTCGACGGCGAGGCTGCGGGTGTCGAACCCGATGGCGGTCTGGTTGCGGTGGAACGGGACCACGACGCCGCCATGGAAATAGCCGCGCGACACGGTGGCGGGCCCCTCGGCCAGATCGGGGGCGGCGGGCAGCATGGTGTGCAGCGGCAGGTTGGCGATCACGCCGACTTCGTTGGCGACGCGCACCTGACCGTTGGGCATGAAGAACACATCCGCCGGTGCCTCGCGCCCGGCTTCATGGGCGGCGATGAGCTGCTGCACGCCAGCGGCTCCGTCGATGGACAGATGGGTCACAGTGATGCCGGGATAAAGCGCGTTGAAGGCAGGGATCAGGTTGTCCACGAACAGGGGCCCGAAGGATTCGGTGAAATCGTAGAACACGATCTCGGTGCCATCTGCGACGGCAGCCAGGGTGTCCTCGAACGTCTCGGGCGTCAGGGCCATGAGATCGACAGGGCTGTCGACATTGAAAGTATCGGAGCCTACGGGCGTTTCGGCACCGGCGCTGCCTGCGGCCAGTGCGGCGATAAAGACGGTGGTGGACATGAGGCGGGTGGAGATCGACACTGAGGTTTCCCTTCCGGTGCTTGGTTCATGTTGCATGACAGAGCTGTCGCCACAGGGCGGCAGTTTCGGCGGCGTCACATAAATGAACAGCAACAACCCCCATGCTGATCGGGTGGAGGAGTTCCATTGCAGTGTGATGACAGTTCAACGACCGTTTTGAGAAGGTTCCCCACCTGATCGCCCTGCGCCCCTCGCGAGGCTGGTCCTGTCATGGAGGGATCTTGAATCGATCATCATGCACGCAAGCTCAGGCGGATTCAGTCTACGGCGAGGCATCAGGCCATCGCTGACTCTCGGATGACGGTCCGGCTGAACCTAGCTGTTGGTTGGCCTCTGCCGATCGACCTTCCTGTCATCCAGCATCTCGGGTGGGCAGTGTTGAGCAGTCGGGCTCTTGGAGGCGCCAAGGCCGTCCCATTTGCCAAGAAATCGCGCCCTGCTGTGAGACCCGATGCCCGCTACATTTTGGTTACTGAGAGTGGGGTCCGCGACTGCGCTGATACTCGGCCAAAAGGCAGCTTTGAACCAATTCTGCGTTTGCGGGTCTCTTGCCTGAGGGTCCGCAAAAGCCGACGCTCACCCATCCCCCCTGTCATCATGCCGCGTTTCCACTGATGGAACCTTCCGTGCAAATATACCTCATGAACCGCCTGCGCGCCCTTTTCCTGCCGCCTCTCATCCTCCTGCTGGTCCTCACCGGCATCGGGATCGGCAGCGCGCGGCGCCATGGCAGCTGACGGGCAGCTTTGCTCCGTCACCGGGCTCGCGCCCTTGGTGCTGGCCCATGACGGCCTGCCGCTGTTCGATGCAGCGGGCAACCCTGTCACGCTGGACCGCGGCGCCTGTCTTGATTGCCTGATCACGGCCTTCAACCTGCCGCCCGCGGCCACCGGTCCCGCCGCACCCGGCGCGGCCCGCGCGGCCCCCTCGCACCCTCCCCCTCCGACTGGAAGCCTACCGGCGCAAGCCCCGGCGGCCCGGCCCGCGCCCCGCCCGCCGTGGCGTGACGCGAGCTCAGACCTTTCCAGACATCCAGACCGGAGACAGACACCATGTCCCTCAAATCCCTTGCGCTTTTCTGCGCGTTTTCAGTCCTGCCCACGCTGACCCTAGCCCAGATTCAGGTCGAACACCCCTATGCACGGGCCGCCAGCCCCATGGCGATCTCGGGCGCGGCCTTCATGTCCATCACCAACCCCACTGACACCGACGACCGCATCGTCGCTGCGACCTCGGACGTGGCCGAGCGGGTCGAACTGCACACACATATCCAGTCCGCTGAAGGCGTGATGCAGATGGTCCATCTGGAGGACGGCATCCCCCTGCCCGCCGGTGAAACCGTTTTGCTGGAACGCGGCGGGCTGCATGTGATGTTCCTTGGCCTGCGCCAGCCGCTAGAGCAAGGCGACGAGATCACGGTGACGTTGGAGTTCGAACAGGCCGAACCGCTGACCGTGACCATCCCCGTCGACCTGCAGCGCATGCCCGACCATGGCGGCGGCATGCAGCCTGGGCATGGCCACAACCACGGCGGCTGACCGCTGACCGGCAGGCGCGGCGCTATCCGCCGCGCCCTAGCCGCCCAAGATCTCGGCCACCCAGGCGGGAACCGTCAGGCTGGCGGGACCCGTGATCACCCGGTCGAAACGGCCCCGTGCGGAGGGCTCAAGATTGATCTCGAGCGTTTCAGCGCCGAAGCTTGCCGCCTCCTCGACGAAGCCTGCTGCCGGATAGACCTCTCCGCTGGTGCCGATGGCGACGAAAAGATCGCAAGCCGCCAGCGCCTCGGCGATCCGCTCCATGTGGTAGGGATACTCTCCGAACCAGACGATATCGGGTCGGGTCGCGGGTTGGCCGCAGGCCGGGCAGGCATCGCGCGGGTCCATCGCCCGCGGGGCGTCCCAGCGCGCGCTGCAGGCGGCACAGAGCGCCCGCGTGATCTGGCCGTGCATGTGGATGACCTCGCGCGCGCCGCCGCGTTCATGCAGGTCGTCGATGTTTTGCGTGACCAACGTGACGCCTGCCTTTGCGCCTTGCAACCGGGCCAGCGCGCGATGGGCGGCATTGGGCGCGGCATCCAGCGCATTGGCGCGGCGCGCGTTGTAGAAGTCATGCACAAGCGCGGGGTTGCGGGCAAAGCCCTCGGGCGTGGCGACTTGCGCCAGGTCGTAGCGATCCCAGAGCCCACCCTTGTCGCGGAAGGTGCCCAGACCGCTTTCGGCCGAGACGCCCGCGCCGGTTAGAATGACGATCCGCGTCACGGGGCCAGGCAGGGCATGTCGGCGCGCGCGGGATCGCAAAGCACCGCATCCCGCAAGATCAGCGTCCAGGCCTCGACCAGCTCACGCGTCGCGGGGCCGCGCCAGGCGCCTTGCACGTTGTAAAGCGCCGCCTGCCCGCCGATGGCCTTGCTCAGGAACCATTCCTCGCCACCGGTGACAGGGCTGGCCGGACAGCCCGCCAGCACGATATGCACGGCCGCGCCGCGTTCCACGGTCGCCGTGACCTCGGCATATTGCGCCGACGGGCAGGCGGCGATCAGCGACTGGATCAGGTTGCCGTGGAAGGCCGCAGGATCAGCCCCCGCCAGTCTTGGAAAGTCGCGCACCGTCATCATCTGCGACCATGCGCCCAAGGTCTCGCCATTGGGGATGTATTCCTGCAAAGCCCCGTCCGGCCCCGCTGCGGAATGGGCCAGCGCGTAGCCCTGCGGCACCGGAACCAGAAGCTGTTCGCCGCCTTGCGCCGCCGCGAGTGTCGGCAAGACCAGCGCCAGAAGGCCAAGGATCACGCGGCGCATCGACATCACTCCAAGGGACCCAGCATTGCCCCATCCCATCCGCATCCTGTGCGTCTGTCCAGAAAATATCTGTCGCGGCCTCGCCGCCATGGCGGGTTTGCGCGCGGACTTGGTCGACCGGGCGACCATCGACAGCGTGGGCGGCCGGGTTCTAGCGGCAGAGCGCCTCGGCGGTTTCGCCGAAATTGCGCCAAGCCTGCCATAGCTCTTCGTGGTTGCGGCGGTTGGACTGGCGCACATCCCGCGCGCGCTGCGGGTCCTGGAAGAACCGCGCGCCGTCGCGCATCTGGCGGTTGGTCAGCGTCTGCTGCGCGGCGCGTCCGATGCAAGCGCACAGTGCCGGGCTGGCCGCCGCGCGGCTGGATTGCTGGCAGGCGCGTTCGATCGGGTTGGCGCTGGCGGGAAGAGGGGCCACTGCGGCGGCCAAGGCCAGCGCAAGGGCCGGCACAAACAGAAATCGTTTCTTCATCTCGGGCCTCAATGTCACGGACTGCTCGGGCGGGCGGATCTTGTGTCCGCTCCGCGCGGTAGAATGCGCCGAATCGGGGCCGTCTGTCCACGGCCAAGCGCTGTGCGGGGTCAGAAGGACCAGACGATGCTGCCCTCGGCTGCCATGGCGGCGGCCATCGCGGGGGGGCTGGGCGACGGTGACGCCCTCGATCAGCACGCTGGCGTCAGCCCCAAGGCCGGGCAGGTAAATCGCGCAGACCTCGATTGTGGCGCCATTGGCCATCAGTTGCATCATCAGGCCCTGCGGGCTGGCCCCCATCGGCGGCTGCGGCGCGGTCACGCCCTCGGGTGCGTCGGCCAGCGCCATGTCGCCGCCGGGGCCGCAGAGCAGAACGCGCACCGGATGGCCCTGCTGTGCCGCCTGAGCGGTCAGGACCATGGCCATGAGCTGGGTCTGGGGATGCTCGGCGGTGACGACCGTGACAAGCGGGGCGGCGTCTTGCGCAGCGGCGGCGCCTGCGGAGAGGGCGAGGGCGAGGGCGGCGGCGAGGGTCTGGGGGAAACGCATGGGGAGGATCCTTTGTGACAAAGAAAATGGTTTTCATTGTCATTCAAATAGCATGTCGAGCGACCCTTCCCACAGCGACCTGTCGCCGCGCCGGGCGGTGGCCTGTGCGGGACCCGGACGATTCCCGCAGATAGGTATCCACCTGACGCGCCATCGACGGGCCTGGGGTCGGCGACCCAACGGTCATTCTGCGCGTTTTATGCCAGCCAAATCCTTGTGCTGTTCGAGCGAAGCGCCCAACCCCACCAAATCGCCGGGCCCTGGGCAGGCCCGTCGATGGCGCGGCGGGCCTTTGGCCCGCTGTTAACGCGCTGGGGTGCCCTTTTCCTACGGCGCGAGGAACGGCAGCCACGTCTGCGCTGCCTTCAACACAGATTCTGCCTTGGCCGGGTTCATGACGAGGTAGCCTCCAGAAGTGGGGATGCCCCACTTAATCGTCGTATCGACAATCAAATCGGCCTTGCGCCCACACCATGCGATCACTGTCTTCAAAGCAGCGGCAAGCCGTTCGATCAGCGCAGCAACCCGCTCCGCGTCAGGCTCGTTCGCTTCGACCTCTTCCTTGAGGCCCGCAATACTCTCCCAAAGGATGACGACCTGTTGCACCGTCTCCGGATCATCGATCTCCTCAGGTGGATTATTGCCACCGATCCCGAGACGTTTCTCCGCTACGTTGGCTTGTTCGGCCTCGACCTCGGCAATCCGTTGACGAAGCTCGGACGCCGCCTCGATCCGCGCGATCTCCTCCGCCACCGCCTCTGGCCCGGCCTCCCAGATCTCGTTCGGGATCAGCGCGATCTTTTCCTGCAAGTCCCAAGGCAGCGGATCGCCCGCCATGGCGCGGGCATACCACCTGCCCCAGAATTCCCATGGTCCAACCGCTGCTAGGGCTGAACGCCTTTGCGCGAAATACTCGAATATTTCAGCCTTCACATCCTGCGGCACCAATATTTCACTAACCATAAGAGCTGCTGGATCGCGATCCACATCTGCGAAGGCGGCGAGAGAGCTGTATTGGAGGCCCCCTGGCCATGCGCTGTTCGAATAGGCATAAGTTACTGCTTTGTCTGAAGCGGAAAAGGCCGTGAAAGCCGCAGAATTCAGGGCGGCAACCGACTTCGAGAAGGTTTCAAAGGCCCGACCACCGTAGATGCGCGCATCTGCGGCGGCGCGACGCAAATTGCCTGTTGCCACCGCCGCAGCGGCACCCGCTGCCAGATTGTTGCGAAGGACGGCCAGCACAAAAAGATCCGCCCGGGCGAAGAGATCCAAGTCCATCCCAAGCGGCAATACCCGCATCGCTTCGCGCCAAGCGATTGCGACACAGACCTCCTGCGGCTGCGTTTCAAGCCAAGCCCGAAACTCCTTCTCATTCCTGACAGCCACGCGCCTCACCTTTTGCGTCCAAGCCTATTCATTCGACCCCGCCCCCCGCCCTACCGCTTCACCCCCCAGAACGCCGATCCGCCCCTATCGCGCACCGGTGCGCCCAGCCTGTCCCAGATGCCCGCCAGCGGGGCCACATGCATCGCGCGCCGTGCGATCCAGTTGTTGGCGAAACGGATGTCGAAATACTCCGGGTTGGCCAGCAGCAGCGTGGCCAGCAGGTATTGCTCGTTATAGGCGCGCTTGGTCCAGCCCACGGGGTAGTCATAGGGCAGCATGATGTCGTGGATGCCCACGATCACGCCGGGCTTGAGGGCGGGCAGGATCTCGGTCATCGCCACGGTCACGTCGGAATTCATGAAACTGCGGTGGCTGCTGTCGATGAACAGCACGTCACCGGGTTCCAGCGCGAGGATCGGGGCAAGGTCCGTCGCCTCCAGCGGCGCGCGGATCACCTGATCGCAGAGCGCGTCGATCTCCACCCGGGGTTGAGGGTCGACCGACACGATCCGCACGTCGCGCCCCGCATGGCGGATCGCGGCACGGGCCGCGCGGGTGGAATTGCCCGATCCGATCTCGAAGAACGTGCGCTTGGCCTGACCTGCCGCCCACATGATCGTCAGCGCGTCGAGCGCGGGCAGGAACCTGTTGGTCCAGTCAAACCCCAACCCGTCGAGGCCGCCCTCTTGCAAGGCGACCACCACGGGCTCCAACGCCGCAAGATCGGACAGGCCTTGGGCGAAAACGTCTTCGCGCGCGCGCAGGAGGGCGGCGAGATGGGGGTTGCCCTCCTCCCCCGTCCAGCGGGGTGACATGTCGACCGCGTATTCGAGGAACACCGGGTGGTAGCCCTTGATCAGGCGGGACAGGGAAAACAACCAGCGGTTGGGATATCGGTAAGCCATCGCGCCCTCTTGTCGGATACCGCGCGACCCTAGGGGCAGGCCGTGCGGCGGTAAAGCGGACAGCGCGGCGCGCAACGCCCCTTTCCCCTTGCGCGTGCAACCGCTATCTCCCCCCGGGAACGCTCATCCCATGCAGGCCGCCATGACCGACCTCGACCGCATCCGCAACTTCTCCATCGTGGCCCATATCGACCACGGCAAATCCACGCTGGCCGACCGACTGATCCAGCTGACCGGCACCGTGGCCGAACGTGACATGCAAGAGCAGATGCTCGACAGCATGGATATCGAGCGGGAACGTGGGATCACGATCAAGGCCAACACCGTCCGCATCGAATACCCCGCCCGCGACGGCCACACTTATATCCTCAACCTCATCGACACGCCCGGCCATGTCGATTTCGCCTATGAGGTTTCCCGCTCCATGCGCGCGGTCGAGGGCTCGCTGCTGGTGGTCGATGCCTCGCAGGGCGTCGAGGCGCAGACGCTGGCCAATGTCTATCAGGCCATCGATGCCGACCATGAAATCGTGCCGGTGCTCAACAAGATCGACCTGCCCGCCGCAGAACCCGAGCGGGTCAAGGAACAGATCGAGGATGTGATCGGCATCGACGCGAGCCAAGCGGTCGAGATCTCCGCCAAGACCGGCTTGGGCATCCCCGAGGTGCTCGAGGCCATCGTCACCCGCCTGCCCGCCCCCAAGGGCGAGCGTGACGCGCCGCTCAAGGCCATGCTGGTCGACAGCTATTACGACCCCTACCTTGGCGTCGTCGTCCTGATCCGCGTCATCGACGGCGTGATCAAAAAGGGCGACCGCATCCGCATGATGCGCACGGGCGGCACCTACCCCATCGAAAAGCTGGGCGTGTTCAAACCCGCGATGCAAGATATCGCTGAGCTTGGGCCGGGCGAGATCGGGTTTTTCACCGCCCAGATCAAGCAGGTGCGCGACACCCGCGTGGGCGACACCGTCACGCATGAGAAAAAGCAATGCGCGCAGGCGCTGCCGGGTTTCAAACCGTCGATCCCGGTGGTGTTCTGCGGTCTGTTTCCCGTCGATGCCAATGATTTCGAGGATCTGCGCGACGCGATGGAAAAGCTGGCGCTGAATGACGCGAGCTTCACCTTCGAGATGGAGACATCGGCAGCGCTCGGCTTCGGCTTTCGCTGCGGGTTCCTTGGCCTCTTGCACCTCGAGGTGATCCGCGACCGGCTGGAGCGGGAATATGACATCGACCTGATCACCACAGCGCCTTCGGTGATCTACAACATCCACATGCGCGACGGCACGATGATGGAGCTGCACAACCCCGCCGACATGCCCGACCTGACCCATGTCGACCATATCGAGGAGCCGCGGATCAAGGCGACGATCCTTGTGCCCGACGAATACCTCGGCGACGTGCTGAAACTGTGCCAGGACCGGCGCGGCGAGCAGTTGGACCTGACCTATGCGGGCCAACGCGCGATGGTGGTCTATGACCTGCCGCTGAACGAGGTGGTGTTCGACTTCTACGACCGGCTGAAATCGGTGACCAAGGGCTATGCCAGCTTCGACTACCAGATGATCGGCTACCGCGAGGATTATCTGGTCAAGATGTCGATCCTTGTGAATGACGAGCCGGTCGACGCGCTCTCGATGATGGTGCATCGCGACCGGGCCGAGGGGCGGGGGCGGCAATTGGTCGAGAAGCTGAAAGAGCTGATCCCGCGCCACATGTTCAAGATCCCGATCCAGGCGGCCATCGGCGGCGCGTGATCGCGCGCGAGACGCTGTCGGCGATGCGCAAGGACGTGACGGCCAAGTGCTACGGCGGGGATGCGACGCGGAAGCGGAAGTTGTTGGACAAGCAGAAGGCGGGCAAGAAGAAGATGCGGCAGTTCGGGAAGGTGGAGATCCCGCAAAGTGCCTTCATCAACGCTCTCAAGATGGACGGCTAAGGCCGTACGGCTTGGGAGCGGAAGGCACTTTGCGGGGAT
>JAGYLB010000089.1 GCA_018401055.1 Roseicyclus sp. | reverse complement strand
GATCGGACAGCACGTCATAGGGGGCGCGGGCGAGGGCCTCGTCGCTGTCGGCCAGCGCCGCGTAGACCATGGGAAGCTCGTGGGCGTTGGTGCCGATGGCTTCGAGGTCGCGGTTTTTCGCGATGAGGCAGTTGGAGGTGCCGGGGAAGGCATCGCCCAGCCCCTCGCTCATGGCCTGCACGCACCAGTCTTGCCAGAGGAAGGAATGGCGGCGGCGGGTGCCGAAATCGGCGATGCGGAGCCCCGGGATGCGTTGCAGGCGTTCGACCTTTTGCCAGAGCTTGGTCATGGCGCGGGCGTAGAGCACCTGCAGCTCGAAGCGGCCCATGTGGCGCAGGACGGCGCGGGAGCGGAGTTCCATCAGGACGGCGAGGGCGGGGATTTCCCACAGCATGACCTCGGGCCATTTGCCTTCGAAGGTCAGTTCGTATTGATCGCCGACGCGGATCAGGTGGTAGGGGGGGAGTTGGAGTTGCTCGAACCAGTCCATGAAGTCGGGGCGGAACATCTGGCGCTTGCCGTAGAAAGTGTTGCCGCGCATCCAGGTGGATTCGCCGCGCGACAGGCGCAGGGTGCGGATGTGGTCGAGTTGTTCGCGGAGTTCGCCCTCGTCGATTAGGTGGGCCAGCGGGATCCGGGTGGTGCGGTTGATGAGGGAAAAGGTGACGGTCGTGTCGGGTTTGTTGCGGAACACCGACTGGCACATCAGCAGTTTGTAGAAATCCGTGTCGATCAGCGAGCGGACGATCGGGTCGATCTTCCACTTGTGGTTGTAGACGCGGGTGGCGATGTCGACCATGTCGGCCTCCGGTCGGTTGCTCGGGGCAGGTTAGAGCAAGGGGGCGGGCGGTTGTCTAGGCAGGCGGTGTCCATTGCACGTCGGACAGGCGGGGGCGTGTGTGGCCAGCATGACGAGGCGGTCGAGGCCCACGCCGCAGCCGCAGGCGGGGGGCATGTGCGGCAGAGCTGACAACAGGTCTTCGTCGAGCGGGTAGCGGGTGCCGTAGAGTGCCTGTTTGAGGTCCATGTCGGCGGTGAAGCGGGCGCGTTGTTCGGCGGCGTCGGTCAGCTCGCCAAAGGCGTTGGCGAGTTCGACGCCACAGGCGAAGAGCCTCAAGGCCCGGCCACGCGGGGTCGGTGGGGCTGCGGCGGGCGGAGTGCGGCCTCGGGGGCGGGGTAGGCGTCGAGGATCACCGGGCCGGGGCCGAGGCCGGGTTCCACGCGGGCGGTGAGGACGCGCGAGAAGAGGTCGGACCAGCTGTCATCCGCGCCGGGGGCGACGCCCGCGTTGAGCAGTTGCGCAGCCAGCGCGGCGGTGTCGGGTTCGGGGCCGTTCAACGTTGACAGAAGGTCGATGCCGTGGCGGGCGAACTCGGCCGGCCAGCGTGGTGCGGCGGGGCGCGGCGAAGGGATCGCAGGTGGTGTCGCGGTGGCGGAATTGGGTGGTGCCTGCCGCCTTGGCTGCGAGGCGCATCAGGGCGGCGCAATCTTCCATCAGGGTCTCGTAGGGGGCATGGGCGCGATACCATTCCAGCATGGTGAATTCGACCGCATGGCGCGGCCCGCCCTCACGGTTGCGCCAGACGCGGGAGAGGGTGAAGATCTTGTCCTCGCCCGCCGCGAGCAGCTTTTTCATCGCAAATTCGGGCGAGGTGTGCAGGTAGCGGGTGCGGGGCGTGAGGGCATCGTCGATGGCCACGGTCTCGAAGGCATGCAGATGCGTCTCGTTGCCGGGCGAGGTGACCAGATAGGCCGGATCGACCTCGACAAAGCCTTGCTCCTCGAACCAACGGCGGATGGCGCTGACGATCCGGTTGCGCGCCATGAGCACCGGGCGGCGGTCGGCATGGGTGCCCTTGTCCCACCATGTCATGGCTGGCCCTTTCGCGGCAGATGCGGTAACGGCTGCCTCTAACGCGGGGGCGGCAGGCCCTCAAGCGGCATCAAGTTCTGGAGGCTTCCATGAAGGTCATCGCGTCCCAGCTGCGCAAGGGCAATGTCATTGATCAGGACGGCGTTCTCTACGTCATCCTCAAGGCCGAGAATTTCCACCCCGGCAAGGGCACGCCCGTGACCCAGGTGGACATGCGCCGGATCGACAACGGCACCAAGGTCAGCGAACGCTGGAAAACCACCGAGGGCGTGATGCGCGCCCATGTGGAGGACAGCGTCTATTCCTTCCTTTATGCCGATGGCGAGGGCTACCATTTCATGGAGCCGCAAAGCTACGAGCAGATCACCGTGACCGAGGATGTCGTGGGCGACAGCAAGGTCTGGCTGCAGGACGGGATGCAGGTGCACCTGTCGGTCCACAACGAGGTCGCAATCGCCATCGAGCTGCCGCAAAAGGTGACGGTCGAGATCATGGAGACCGAACCGGTCGTCAAGGGGCAGACGGCGTCGTCCTCCTACAAGCCGGCCATGGCCGACAATGGTGTGCGCGTGATGGTGCCGCCGCATATCGGCGTGGGCACCCGTGTGGTGGTGAACACCGAGGACAACACCTACGTCGAACGCGCCAAGGATTGAGGGCGGATTGCCATGACCGATGATGCGCCCGGCCCGGTGACGGAGCCGGGCGTCGTGTTTCTGGTGGCCCAGCCGGCTGGATGGCGCCGCTGGCCGATGAAGCCACGCGGGCGGGCTTTGCAGGCGTGCGGCAGGTGCCGGGCGGGGTCGAGGTGACGGGCGGCTTGCCCGAGGCCATCCGGGCCAATCGCGTCTTGCGCTGCGCGGTGCGGGTTTTGTGGCGGGTGGCCGCGTTTCGGGCGATGCATCTGGCGCAGCTCGACAAGCGGGCGCGCAAACTGGCTTGGGGCGATTGGCTGCGCGCCGATGTGCCGGTCAAGGTCGAGGCAAGTTGCCACCGCTCGAAGATCTACCATGACAAGGCGGCGGTGCAGCGCATCGCCGGCGCGATCACGGCGGCGGGCATCCCCGTGGCGGCGGATGGGGCCGTGGTGGTGAAGGCGCGGATCGAGGATGACCTGTGCACCGTGTCGCTGGACACGAGCGGCGAGCCGCTGCATCGGCGCGGGCACAAGACATTCGTCGGCAAGGCGCCGCTGCGCGAGACGATGGCGGCGGGATTTCTGTGGCAGATGGGCTTTGACGGGACGCAGGCTGTCGTCGACCCGATGTGCGGATCAGGGACGATCGTGCTGGAGGCGGCCGAGATCGCGGCGGGGCTGGTTCCGGGACGGTCGCGGGATTTTGCCTTTGCGCATCTGGCAGGGGCGGGAGCGAGGGCCCTGCCCTCGCGCTCCCCGGCATATTTAAGGGAAGATGAAGGAGCGCGGTTTTTCGGGTTCGACCGCGACGATGGCGCGATCCGGGGCGCGCGCGGCAATGCCGGGCGGGCGGGTGTCGACGCGCTGTGCCGGTTCGAGCGGCAGGCGGTCAGCGACCTGATGCCGCCTGAGGGGGTTGCGCCGGGGATCGTTTTGACCAATCCGCCCTATGGGGCGCGGATCGGAGAGCGGAAGCTGCTCTTTGCCGTCTATGGCGCGCTTGGCGCGACGCTGAAGGCGCGGTTTGCGGGCTGGCAGGTGGGGATCATCACCAGCGACATGGGGCTGGCGCAGGCGACCGGGCTGGGGTTGGAGGCTCTGGGGCCGGTCGATCATTCGGGCACCAAGGTCTGGCTCTGGCGCGGGCATATCCGCTAATGGCTGCAAGATAGGGACCGGTGGCCCGGGATCGGGACGTGCGGGTGTTGTCTTGTTTGGTCTTGGGGAAATCGCAGAACGCTTGTTTTTGATTTGGCCCAAGCGGCGAACACTACTCCTCGGGGTCGAGGTTGCAGGGAGGCAGGCTCCGGTCTAGCTGCGCACGATGGCCCGCTGTGTGGCCTCTGCCGGAGATGCGCGATGTTCGAAACCCTTGGTCTGGACATGACCCCGCAGACGGCTTCGGTCTGGTTCGGCCTTGCCATCGGTGTGGTCTTTGGCGCGCTGGCGATGCTGACGCGGTTTTGCCTGCGGCGGGCGCTGATCGGTGAGGCCGCGGAGCGGGCCGAGGCGCGGGGCGTCTGGGCGTTGGCGCTGGCGGTGGCGGTGCTGGGCACGCAGGGCGCGGTGGCCGCCGGTCTGGTGAGTTTCGAGGTGCACAGGTTTCAGGCGCAGCCGGTGCCGGTTCTGGGGATCGTGCTGGGTGGATTGATGTTCGGGCTGGGCACGGTTCTGGCGCGCGGATGCCTGTCGCGGCTGACGGTTCTGTCGGCCTCGGGCAATTTGCGGGCGCTGGTGGCCATTTTGGTCGCGGCGGTGGCGGCCCATGCGACGCTGCAAGGCGCGCTGGCGCCGGTGCGGGTCGCGCTGGGGTCGGTGACGATGCCTTTGGGCGCGCGCGCTGCCCGGCGCGGGCTGGTTGTGGGCGGCGGTGATCGCGGGCTTGGCCCTGCTGGTCGTGCTGCGGGCGCGGGTGTCGCCGCTGATGCTGGCGGGCGGCGCGCTGATCGGGGCGCTGGTGCCGCTGGCCTGGGTCGGCACGGGGGTAGTGCTGTATGACGAGTTTGACGCCATCCCGCTGGAGGGGCTGGCCTTTACCGGCCCATGGGCGGAGGCGCTGTTCTGGGGCGTTGCCGCGCAGGTGACGACGCTGGGCTTCGGTGCGGGTCTGGTCGGCGGTGTGTTGGCGGGGGCGCTGGTGGCGGCGCTGGTGTCGCGGCGGTTTCGCTGGGAAAGCTTCGAGAGCGCGGGGCAGATGGGGCGCAGCCTTGGTGGCGCCGCGCTGATGGGCGTGGGCGGCGTGTTGGCGGGCGGTTGCACCGTGGGTGCGGGGCTGGCCGGGGTGCCGACGCTGGGGGTTTCGGCGCTGATCGCGTTCGCCGCGGTCGTGCGGGGATCGTGGCGGCGGATGCAGTTCTGGCGCGGCGCGCGTCCGGGCGGATGGTTGCGGCGGAGTGAGCGGCGTCAGGCGAGCGTGACGCCCGCCTGCGCCATGCCGTCTTGGGCGGCAGTCAGAGATCCGTCGAAATCGATGGCGCGGCAGAGGTCTTGCCGCACCGTCACGGCGAAACCAAGCCGTGCGGCATCGACCGCCGAATAGTTCACGCAAAAATCGGTGGCGAGGCCTGTCAGCGTCAGGGCCGTGATGCCGCGTGTGCGCAGATAGCCCTCGAGCCCGGTGGGCGTGGTCTTGTCGTTCTCGAAAAAGGCGGAGTAGCTGTCGATCTGGCGGCGGAACCCCTTGCGCAAGATCAGATCGGCGCGGTCGCTGCGCAGGCCGGGGTGAAAGGCCGCGCCCGGTGTGCCTTGCACGCAATGGTCGGGCCAGAGCACCTGCGGACCATAGGGCATCTGGGTCAGTTCCATCGGCGCGCGGCCCCGGTGCTGGCTGGCGAAGGACAGGTGGCCCGACGGGTGCCAGTCTTGCGTCAGGATGACGGCGGCGAAATCATCCATCAGCGCGTTGATGCCGGGGATGATGCTGTCGCCATCCGGCACGGCGAGCGCGCCGCCGGGGCAGAAATCGTTTTGCACGTCGATGACGAGAAGGGCGTGGGTGGCGTCGTTCATCGGGGCCTCCGGTCGGAAGGTGGGCATGATTGCCCACCCTACGGGTTGAGCGGCCCCATGCAACGGCGTATCTGGCGGTCATGATGATCGTGTCCGCCCTTTACAAATTCACCGCATTTCCCGACCCCGCAGGCTTGCGCGGGCCGCTCTTGGCGCTGTGCGAGGCTGAGGGGGTGCGCGGCACGCTTTTGCTGGCGCAGGAGGGGGTCAACGGCACCATCGCCGGGACGCGGGCGGGGGTGGATGCGGTGCTGGCCCATCTGCGCGCCCTGCCCGGCTGCGCCGATCTGGAGTGGAAGGAAAGCCCCGCCGACGCGATGCCCTTTGGCAAGATGAAGGTGCGGATCAAGCGCGAGATCGTGACCATGGGCGTGCCGGGGACGGACCCGCGGAGCCTTGTGGGCAGCTATGTCGCGCCCGCCGATTGGAACGCGCTGATTTCCGCGCCCGATGTGGCGGTGATCGACACGCGGAATGATTACGAGGTCGCCATCGGCACATTCGCGGGGGCGGTGGATCCGCAGACCGAAAGCTTTCGGGATTTTCCGGCGTGGTGGGCGGCGAACAAGGACCGGTTCCACAACAAGCGGATCGCGATGTTCTGCACCGGGGGCATCCGCTGCGAGAAATCCACCGCCTTTCTCAAGGCGCAAGGGGTGGAGGAGGTCTATCACCTCAAGGGCGGCATCCTGAAATATCTGGAGGAGGTGCCGGAGGAGGGCAGCCTGTGGCAGGGCGGCTGTTTCGTGTTCGACGAGCGGGTGGCGGTGGGGCACGGGTTGCGGACGCTGGACCATGAGCTGTGCCGGGCCTGTCGGCGGCCGATCCTGCCCGAGGACCGGGCGCGGCCGGAGTTCGAGGAAGGCGTGCGGTGTCACCTGTGCGTGGAGGAATATTCCGAGGCGGACAGGGAGCGGTTCCGGGAGCGGCAGCGGCAGATCCGTCTTGCGCGGGCGCGGGGGAGATGCGGGGGTAGCTGCAAGCCGGGCGAGCGCCTGCCCGCGGGATGGCGCGGCCACATGGGTGGTCTGCGGTTTATGGCGTCAGGTCAGGATGACCCCGGAGCGCAGCGCTGGCGTTGCCAAGGCGCCAACGCGCGTTCGTTGGGGAAAAAATTCCATTGGACCTTTCTTGATCCTCCTTACCGGGCAC
>JAGYLB010000088.1 GCA_018401055.1 Roseicyclus sp. | reverse complement strand
GTGCTTGATCTTCATCTATTCCGGGCCTGCCCTTTGCGGGGCTGGACATCTCGCCCTTCGCCGCCGTGGCCGGTGGCCTTCTTTTCTCAACAACTCCGCCTATTATGCCGAGATCTACCGCCGCGGGCATCCAGTCGATCCCGGCAGGCCAGACCGAGGCCGCGCGGGCCACCGGCCTGACTGCTGGCCAAGCGATGGCCTATGTCGTCCTGCCGCAAGCCGTGCGCAACGTGTTGCCCGACCTTTTGTCGAACACGGTCGAGGTGGTCAAACTGACCTCGCTTGCCTCCGTCGTTTCGCTGGCCGAGCTGCTCTATTCGGCCAACATGGCCCGCTCGCTCACCTACAATTCCTCGCCGCTCGTGATGGCGGCGCTGATCTATCTGGCTTTCTTGTGGTTCTGGTGGCTCGTCAGCCGCTACCAGCGCAAGCTGGCCGTATGAACCACATCCCAATTCTCTGAGGAGGACAGACTGAATGCGCAAGATGATCGTGGGGGGTGCCCAGATGGGCCCGATCCAGAAGGCCGACAGCCGCGAGGCGGTCGTGGCCCGTATGCTGGACCTGATGCGACAGGCGCTCGACAAGGGCGTCACGATGCTGGTCTATCCCGAGCTTGCGCTGACCACATTCTTCCCGCGCTGGTATGCCGAGGACCGCGCCGAGATGGACCATTGGTTCGAGAAGGAAATGCCCGGCCCCGAGACGCAGCCGCTGTTCGATCTGGGGCGCGAACTGGGCATCGCCTTTACCTTCGGCTATGCAGAGCTGACGGATGACGGGCATCATTTCAACACCTCGCTCATCACCGACCGGCAGGCTAACATCGTGGGCATCTACCGCAAGATCCACCTGCCGGGGCATGTGGAATACGACCCCGAGCGCACGCACCAACACCTTGAAAAGCGCTATTTCGAGCCGGGCGATCTGGGCTTTCCGGTCTGGCGCAACGAGGGCGTGGTGATGGGCATGGCGATCTGCAACGACCGCCGCTGGCCCGAGGTCTACCGCGAGATGGGCCTGCAAGGGGTGGAACTCATCACCATCGGCTACAACACGCCCTCCAGTGAACAGCCAGAAGCGGCGGCGGCGAGGGGGCTGCGCCAGCGCCTGTTCCATTCTGACCCGTCCGCCGCAATCAGGGCGCCTATCAGAACTCCACCTATGTGGTGGGCGTGGCCAAGGCGGGCGACGAGGACGGGCATCACCTGATGGGCGGCTCGATCATCGTGGACCCCGATGGCGAGGTGATCGCGCGCGCCCAGACCGAAGGCGACGAGCTGATCGTGGCGGAATGCGATTTCGACCGCTGCGCATTCGGCAAGGCGACCGTGTTCGACTTTGCACGTCACCGCCGGATCGAGCATTATCAGCGCATCGGAACACAGACGGGCGTCAAGCTGGACGTTTAAGGAGGCGAGAGGCGCATGGACTTCGACACGGTCATCCACGGCGGCACCATCGCCACCCCGCATGAGAGCTGGGTGGGCGATATCGGGATCACGGCCGGTCGCATCACCGCCATAGCCGACAAGATCGCGGGGGGCGCGCGCCGGATCGACGCTACTGGCCGGATCGTCGTGCCTGGCGGGATCGAGGCCCATGCCCATATCGCGCAAGAAAGCTCGAGTAAACTTGATGTCGGCCGATGATTACTACACCGGGTCCGTCTCGGCGGCCTTTGGCGGAAATTCCAGCTTCATCCCCTTTGCCGCGCAGCATCGGGGCCAGTCGGTCGATGACGTGATCGCCACCTATGACGGGCGGGCGGCGCCCAATTCCGTGCTCGACTACTCCTATCACCTCATCATTTCGGACCCGACGCCGAAAGTGCTGGAGGAGGAATTGCCGCGCGCCTTTGCCCGCGGCATCACGTCGTTCAAGGTCTTCATGACCTATGACCTGATGAACCTTGGCGACAAGGGGATGCTCGACATCCTGACGGTCGCGCGCAAGCACGGCGCGCTGACCATGGTGCATGCCGAAAACAATGACATGGTCAAATGGATGAACGCGCGGCTGGCCGAAGCCGGTCTGACCGCGCCGAAATACCACGCCATCTCGCGCCCCGGTATCGCCGAGGCCGAGGCGATCAACCGCGCCATATCGCTGGCCACGCTGGTCGGCGCGGGGCTGTTCATCGTCCATGTCTCGACGCCCGAGGGGGCGGCGCTGGTGGCGCAGCGCCCGTGCGGCGAGCCTGCCGATCCATTCCGAGACCTGCCCGCAATATCTGGCCTTCACCCGGGCCGACCTCGACCGGCCGGGGATGGAGGGGGCGAAATACATCTGTTCCCCGCCGCTCCGCGATGCTGCCACGCAAGATGTGCTGTGGCGCCATGCGCGCACCGGCACCTTTGACAGCGTGTCCTCGGACCACGCGCCCTACCGTTTCGACGAGACCGGCAAATTCGTGCAGCTGCCCGACGCCGCCCTCCATCCCGCCATCGCCAATGGCGTGCCCGGCATCGCCGCGCGGCTGCCATACCTTTTCTCTCCGAAGGGGGGTGGTGGCCGGGCGCATCACGCTGCAGCAATTCGTGGCCCTGTCATCAGCCAATGCCGCCCGCGTCTTTGGCGTCACACACAAGGGCGCGATCCTGCCCGGATATGATGCAGACATCGCCATCTGGGATGCCGAGGAGACGCGGATCGTGACGGCCAATGACCAACATGACGCGATGGATTACACCCCCTTCGAGGGGATGCGCCTGACCGGCTGGCCCGTGCATGTGATGAGCCGGGGGGACGCCATCGTGGAAGGCGGCGAACTGAAGGCCGAACGGGGCAGGGGCCGCTTCATCGCCCGCGCGCCCTACGCCGTGCCGCCAAGCGCGCCCGTGCTGCCCGAGATGGACCCTGCCACCAATTTCGGAGCCATGATCCGGCCATGACCCGCATCCTTGTCATCAACCCCAATTCCTCGGCTGTCGTCACCCAAGGGCTGCGCGATGCGCTGGCGGGGTTTCAGGGTGCGAGTTTCGACTGTGTCGATATCGCCGAGTCCCCCGCCACCATCATGACCGAGGAAGATGTCGCCCGCGCCGGTATCCGCGTGGCCGAGCGCATCATGGCCGACCCATTGGCAGATGCCTATGTCATCGCCTGCTTCTCGGACCCCGGCCTTGATCTGGCGCGCAGCCTGACGACCAAGCCGGTTATCGGGATACAGGAAGCGGGCATCCTGACC
This sequence comes from Roseicyclus sp., assembly GCA_018401055.1. The sequence continues at coordinate 12,995 of JAGYLB010000088.1, read as the reverse complement.
GCGCTCGCCCGCGCCGACCGCTTCGGGATCGTGGCCCTCGGTCCCAAATCCGTCCCGCGCCACATGCGCAAGATGCGCACCATGGGGGTGATGGGGCGGCTTGCCGGGGAATTGGACCTTGGCGGGGTCAGCGCCGAGGATGCCTACCATTCCGACGAGGTTTTCGCTCGCACGGTCGAGATCGGCGCAATGCTTCGCGACATGGGCGCGGGCGCGTTGGTGCCGGGCTGTGCAGGCTTCGCGCCGCGCAAGCGCGCGCTCGAGGCGGCGCTGGGCATCGTGGTCATCGACCCGGTGCAGGCCGCCTGCGCCATGGCGCTTGGCGCGCTCCAGCCGTGAGCGCACGAACGACGCCCGAGATTTCCCTGCGCCTGCTGGAGATTTTCGCCGCGATGATGCGGGCGGCACCCACCGTTGAAACCGCCGAGGCGCTGGGTATCTCGCAACCCGCCGTTTCGGCCGGTCTGCGCCAGCTCGAGACGCAACTGGGTATCGTGCTGTTCGAGCGCACCTCGCGCCGGATGACGCCCACCGCCGAGGCCGAGGCACTGTTCACCGAAATTCGGCCCATGTTCTCCATGCTGCAGGGCTTCACCAAGACCGCGCGCGACATCAGGCAGGGCCTGCGCGGGCGGCTCAGGATCATCGCGACCCCGCCCATCGGGCACACGATTGCGCCGCTTGCGCTCAAGCACCTGCTGACGGAGCGCCCCGATGTTTCGGTCGCCTTCGACGTGCGGCGGCTGGAACATGTGGTGGAGGCCGTGCACAGCGGCCGCGCCGATCTGGGGGTCGCCATCACGTCGGAAAGCTACCCATCGCTGCATGCCGAGACGCTGCACGAGACGCGGATGGTCGCGCTGGTGACGGACGACCTGACGGCGCGGCCCGCGATCACGCCCGATGACCTGATCGACCGCCCCTTCATCGGGTTGGAGGTTGATTCGAAACTGGGCAGCCAGTTGCGCGCAGCCTTTCAGCAGCACGGCCATGGCTACCTGCCCCATATCGAGGTGCGCTATGTCTCGACCGCCGCCGAGCTGGTGAACCATGGCTTGGGCAATGCCATCGTGGACCCGTTCACCGCGCATTGTTTGGCCCGCCCGCAGGTGCAGATCCGGCCCTTTGATCCGGCCTGTCCGATCCGCGTGGCGCTACTGGCAGTGGCGCGCGTAGCGCAGCCAGCTGGTGACGGCTTCGTCGCGGCCCTGCGCCCGCTTTTCGACGCGCCCTTGCGGCGCCTGCATGCCTGAGGCCTCCCCTGATGTCCATCGACCTGACCGCTCTGCCGCCCGCGACCCGCCACATGCTTCTGACCGCGGGTCTCGCCGCCTGATCGCATGGGTCACGACCATCAGCCGTGCGGGCGTGGTGAATGCCGCGCCGTTTTCCTTTTTCAACGTCTTTGGCCAAGACCCTGCGCTGGTGGTGCTGGGGTTGGAGCATCACGCCGACGGACGGATGAAGGATACGACCCGCAACATCCGCGAGACGGGGGAATTCGTCATCAACCTTGTCTCCGAAGCGATGCTGGAGCCGATGGTGCGCTCGGCGGCCTCGGTCGGCCCCGAGGTGTCTGAGCCTCGCCCGTCTGGGCCTGACGCTGGTCCCATCGACCCATGTCGCGCCGCCCCGGCTGGCCGATGCCCCCGCCGCGCTGGAATGCCGTCGCACGGTCGGCCTGTCCTTCAGCGCAGAGCGCGAGATCTTGGTTGGTGAGGCCTTGGGGCTGGCCTGCCGCGACGGTCTGGTCGATCCCGACACATGGTATGTGGACTGGGGCGGCGACTTCCCGGTCGCGCGGCTTTTTGCAGACCGCTACGCGCGGCTGGTCGAGATCGCGCGCCACAAGATCCCGCCCGCGATCTGAGCGGGCCCCGTAACCCCGCCCAATCGGACGGCTTTTCCGTTGCCGCGTTTCGCGTCATAACCTGTTGGCGCGTCGCGTCAGGCCGTGGCCCGTCGCAGGGCGCGCCAGAAAAAACTTTACGCGCGCCATGATTTTGCGAAAGATCGGGGTAAAGGTGAGCGTGGCTGGGGCACGGCCAAAACCGAGCATGAGGCACGATAGATGAGCGGCCAGAAGATCAGGAACATGGAGGAATTCGCGGCGCTGAGCGGGCTGTCGCGGCCGACCATCTCCAAGTATTTCAACGATCCCGCCAGCGTGCGGTCGCGCACCCGCGAACGGATCGAGGAAGCTTTGGCGCGCCATGATTTCCGCCCCAACATCTTTGCGATGAACCAAAATCGCAGCCTGACCAAGAACGTCGGGATCGTGGTGCCCTATCTGGCCGATCCCTTCTTTGCCGAGATTGCGCGCATCCTCGAGAGGCGCTGCATCGATGCGGGCTTTTCCCCGATCCTCTATTCCTCTCACGGTCAGCAAAAGCTCGAGGTCGAGATCCTCGAGGGGCTGACCGCGCTGAAACCGGCGGGCGTGTTTCTGGCGCCCTTGGGCCGCGTGTCGGATCGCGGCGCCGTCGAACGGTTCTGCCGCGACGTGCCCACCGTGCTTTTCGACAGCAATATCGAAGGGATGGGCGAGGCCTTCGTCGGCTCGGACAATGTCAGTTTCGTGCAGCAAACCGTCGATTACCTGTGCCGCTCCGGTGCGCCGCCCTGTTTCTTCGAGATGCGCACCCCCGCCAACCCCAATGCCAACAAGCGGCGCAATGCCTATCTCAAGATCATGTCCGATGCCGGGCTAGAGCCGCATGTCATCCAGGTCGATGGTGAAGGCTGGGGGTTCGAGGAGATCGGGCGGCGCGGCATGCACAAGGTCATCGACGCCGGGCCGCTTCCCACGCCGACGATTCTGTGCAGCAACGACCGGCTCGCCATCGGCGTTCTTTCCGCCTGCTACGAGCGCGGTTTGCGCGTCGGCCGCGGCGAGGGCTGCGCGCTACGCGTCGCCTCGCACGACGATCATCCCTTCTCGCGCTTCACCTGTCCAGCGCTGACGACGGCCGCGCATGAATACGAGCTGGTGGCCGACAAGTGCATGACAACATTGTTTTCCCTGATCGAGGCGGGCGGTCGTTTTGCGACCCGGGAAGAGACACTGATCCCCGCGCGCCTGATCTTGCGGGCCTCTGCCTGAGTCGCATTTAATTTACGCGCGTAAAGAATAATCTTGACGCAAGAGAGGCCCGGCGCTTAGCCTTGTGGACACGCAACATCCAAACCAGGGAGGATACGGATGTCTCGCATGACCGCGCTTCGCGCGTCCGGTGCCCTTGCGCTCTGCCTTGTCGCAGCCGCCGCAACAGCCCAGACCACGACACTCACCATCGCGACCGTCAACAACGGCGACATGATCCGCATGCAGGGGTATACCGACCGCTTCACCGAACAGACCGGCATCGCCGTCGAATGGGTGACGCTCGAGGAAAACGTGCTGCGCCAGCGCGTGACCACCGACATCACCACCAATGGCGGCCAGTTCGACATCATGACCATCGGCATGTACGAGACGCCGATCTGGGGTGCCAACGGCTGGCTGGTCCCGCTCGACGGTCTGTCCGAGGCCTATGACGTCGACGACATCCTGCCCGCCATGCGCGGCGGCCTGAGCCATGACGGCACGCTTTACGCAGCCCCCTTCTATGGCGAATCGTCCATGGTGATGTATCGCACCGACCTGATGGAAGCAGCGGGCCTTGAGATGCCCGAAGCGCCCACTTGGGATGATATCCGCACGGCCGCCGAGGCGATGACCGACCCGGCAAACGAGGTCTACGGCATCTGCCTGCGCGGCAAGCCCGGCTGGGGCGAGGGCGGCGCGCTGATCACCGCCACCGCCAATTCCTTTGGTGCGCGCTGGTTCGACGAGGACTGGAACGCCCAGTTCGACACCCCCGAATGGGAGGCGACGCTGACCTTCTACGTCGACCTGATGAACAACTTCGGTCCGCCCGGCTACGCCACCAACGGCTTCAACGAAAACCTGTCGCTGTTCCAACAGGGCAAGTGCGGCATGTGGATCGACGCCACCGTCGCCGCATCCTTCGTGACCAACCCCAATGACTCCAGCGTGGCCGACAGCGTGGGCTTTGCGCTTGCCCCTGACAACGGGCTGGGCCGCCGGTCCAACTGGCTCTGGGCCTGGGCGCTGGCGATCCCGGCGGGCACGCAGCAGGCCGATGCCGCGCTGCAGTTCATCGAATGGGCCACCTCGCGCGACTACATCGCGCTGGTCGCCGAGAACGAAGGCTGGGCCAACGTGCCGCCCGGTGCGCGCACCTCGCTGTATGAGACGCCAGAATACCAGGCGGTGCCCTTTGCCGACATGACGCTGCGCTCGATCAACGCGGCCGATCCGACGAACCCGACCGTCGATCCGGTGCCCTATGTCGGCATTCAGTTCGTGGCCATTCCGGAGTTTGCGGGCATCGCCACCGAGGTCAGCCAGGAATTCGCCGAGGTCTATGCCGGTCAGCAAACCGTGCAAGAGGCGCTGGCCAATGCCCAGGCCCTGACAAATGACGCGATGGAAGCGGCCGGCTACCGGTAATCTTTCCTCCCTGGGCGGGGGCGGCCATGCGCTGCCCCCGCTTTTTCACCCCCGACGACCTTCGGTTTCCCGCGGCCAGCCCCCCAACAGGAAAGGTGCGACCATGGCGACCCAGCAGTCTCGTTCCGCCGCCCGGTTCATGATGGCGCCCGCCGTGATCTTGCTTCTGGGCTGGATGCTGGTGCCGCTGACCATGACGGTCTGGTTTTCGTTCACGCGCTACCTGCCGATGCGGGGCGACAGTATCGAGCGCGGCCTCGAATGGGTGGGTTTCGAGAATTACGTCCGCTTCATCGGCTCCAGTTCCTTCTGGCCGAGTGTGCAGGCCACCTTGGTGATCGTGGGCGGCGTGCTGGTCATCACCGTCGTTCTGGGCGTGCTGCTGGCGATCCTGCTCGACCAGCCGTTCTGGGGGCAAGGCATCGTGCGCATCCTTGTCATCGCGCCCTTCTTCGTCATGCCGACCGTCTCGGCGCTTGGTCTGGAAGAACATGATGATGGACCCGGTCAACGGGATGCTTGCCCATCTGTGGCGGTTCTTCGGGGCGACGCCGGTGTCATGGTTGTCGGAGGCCTCGGTCCAGTCGATCATCTTGATCGTGTCGTGGCAGTGGCTGCCCTTTGCCACGCTGATCTTGCTGACCGCGATCCAGTCGCTTGACAGCGAACAGCTTGAGGCCGCCGAGATGGACGGCGCGCCGCCCCTCGCGCGCTTCTGGTATATCGTCTTGCCGCATCTGGCGCGCGCGATCACCATCGTGATCTTGATCCAGACGATCTTCCTTCTGTCGATCTTCGCCGAGATCTTCGTGACCACCGGCGGCGCCTTCGGCACCCGCACGCTGACCTATCTGATCTTCCAGCGCGTCGTGGACAGCCAGAACATCGGCTGGGCTCCGCGGGCGGCGTCTATGCCATCATCCTTGCCAATATCGTTGCCATCTTCCTGATGCGCATCGTCGGCAAGAACCTGGACAAGTGAGGGGCTGACCATGGCACGCGCCGTCACCACCCGCCGCAAGATCGCCACCACCGCGCTGGCATGGGCCATCGGGCTTTTGATCTTCTTCCCGATCTTCTGGACCATCCTGACCAGCTTCAAGACCGAGGCGCAGGCGATCAACAACCCGCCGTTCTTCTGGGGCTTCGATTTCACGCTGGAAAACTACGCCGTGGTGCAGGAACGCTCGGATTACATGCGCTTCTTGTGGAATTCGGTCATCATTGCGGGCGGCTCCACGCTTTTGGGCATCCTTGTCGCGGTGCCCGCCGCGTGGTCCATGGCCTTCGTCCCCTCGCGCCGGACCAAGGACATTCTTTTGTGGATGCTGTCGACCAAGATGCTGCCTGCGGTCGGCGTGCTTTACCCGATCTCGCTCATCTTCGTGGAGTTCAACCTGCTCGACACCCGTGGCGGCCTGATCGTGATCCTGATGCTCATCAACCTGCCGATCATCGTCTGGATGCTCTACACCTACTTCCGCGAGATTCCCGGCGAGATCCTCGAGGCCGCGCGGATGGACGGGGCAGGGCTCAAGGAGGAAATCCTCTATGTGCTGACGCCGATGGCGATCCCCGGCATCGCCTCCACGATGCTTGCTCAACTTCATCCTCGCCTGGAACGAGGCGTTCTGGACGCTGAACCTGACGGCAGCCAGTGCAGCACCGCTGACCGCCTTCATCGCCAGCTATTCCAGCCCGGAGGGGTTGTTCTTTGCCAAGCTGTCGGCGGCCTCCACCATGGCCATCGCGCCGATCCTGATCCTTGGCTGGTTCAGCCAGAAGCAATTGGTCCGCGGCCTGACCTTCGGCGCCGTGAAATAAGGGAGCGGACAAATGGGACGCATAACGCTCGACAAGGTCCGCAAGGCGTTTGGTGACGTGCAGGTCATCCCGCCCCTCGACCTGACCATCGAGGACGGCGAATTCGTGGTCTTCGTCGGCCCTTCGGGCTGCGGGAAATCCACGCTTTTGCGTCTGATCGCGGGGCTGGAGGATGTGTCGGGCGGCCAGATCCGCATCGACGGGCAGGATGCGACGCGCGTGCCCCCTGCCAAGCGGCGGCTGGCCATGGTGTTCCAGTCCTACGCGCTTTACCCGCATATGTCGGTGCGCAAGAACATCGCCTTTCCGCTGCGGATGGCAGGGATGGACACAGGCCGAACAGGACAAGCCGCGTCAAGGCCGCCGCCGATGTGCTGAACCTGACCGACTACCTCGACCGACGCCCGGGCCAGCTGTCGGGCGGCCAGCGCCAGCGCGTCGCCATCGGGCGGGCCATCGTGCGCGAACCCGCCGCCTTCCTGTTCGACGAACCGCTGTCGAACCTTGATGCCGCGCTGCGGGTGGGGATGCGGCTGGAAATCTCGGAACTGCACAAGCGGCTCAAGACCACGATGATCTACGTCACCCATGATCAGGTCGAGGCGATGACCATGGCCGACAAGATCGTGGTGCTGCGCGCGGGCCATATCGAACAGGTCGGCAGCCCGCTGGAGCTGTATCAGCGCGCCCCGCAACCTGTTTGTCGCGGGCTTCATCGGCAGCCCGAGGATGAACCTGATCGGCGGCCCGCTGGCGGCTCAGTCCGACGCTGCCACGATCGGCATCCGCCCCGAGCATATCGCCGTCTCGACCAAGGCGGGCGATTGGCCGGGCATAGTGGGCGTGTCGGAACATCTCGGCTCGGACACGTTCTTCCACGTCACCTGCGACCGGCATCGCCGAGCCTGTCACCGTGCGTGTGGGGGGCGAGGTGGCGCTGCACTACGGCGACCGCGTCTGGCTGACGCCCGACCGCACCCAGATCCACCGCTTCGACACAGAGGGGCTGCGCATCGCATGACACGGCTGCAAGGCAAGACCGCGCTCATCACCGGGGCGGCGCGCGGGATCGGCCGCGCCTTCGCGGAAGGCTATATGCGCCGAAGGCGCACGCGTCGCCATCGCCGATATCGATATCGCTCGGGCGCGGGCCACCGCGGCGGAGATCGGGGATGCCGCCATCGCCGTGGAACTGGACGTGACGAGGCAGGACAGCATCGACGCCGCAGTGGGCCAGACCATCGCGGCCCTCGGACAGATCGACATTCTCATCAACAACGCCGCCATCTTCACCGCCGCCCCCATCGTCGAGATCGACCGCGCCGATTACCAGCGCGCTTTCGACATCAATGTCGGCGGCACCTTGTTCATGATGCAGGCCGTCGCCCGCCACATGATCGACCGGGGTATCAGGGGCAGCATCATCAACATGGCGTCTCAGGCCGGGCCGTCGGGGCGAGGCTGCTGGTGGCCGTCTATTGCGCGACAAAGGCCGCCGTCATCAGCCTGACCCAATCCGCGGCGCTCAACCTGATCGCCCATGGCATCAACGTGAACGCCATCGCGCCCGGTGTGGTCGATGGCGAACATTGGGACGGGGTCGATGCCTTTTTCGCAAAATACGAAGGCAAGGCGCCCGGCCAGAAAAAGGCCGAGGTCGGCGCCGGCGTTCCCTACGGCCGCATGGGCCGGGCCGAGGATCTGACCGGCATGGCGGTTTTCCTCGCCTCGCCCGAGGCCGAATATATCGTCGCGCAGACGTATAACGTCGACGGCGGCCAATGGATGAGCTGATGACTGCCGCGCGCCCCGTTCCCCTGTCCAACGCCACGCTTGCCCAACTGCCCACGGGCATCGCCCGCCCGACCTATGACCGCGCGGCCTTGACCGCCGGCATCGTCCACATCGGGCTTGGCAATTTCCACCGCGCCCATCAGGCATGGTATACGCACCGCCTGATGCAACAGGGGTTGGCGCTGGATTGGGCCATCCTTGGCGCGGGTGTCAGGCCCTATGACGCCGCCATGCGTGATCGCCTTCTCGCACAAGATTGCCTGACCACCCTGATCGAGCTCTCCCCCGACCACCGCGCCGCCGAGGTGACGGGTGCGATGATCGACTACCTGCCGATCGAGGATGGCAATGGCGCTCTGATCGCCGCCATGGTCGATCCGCGCATCCGCATCGTGGCGCTTACGGTGACGGAAGGCGGCTATTACCTCGACCCCGTCACCGGCGGCCTCGATGCCGCGCATCCCGACATCTTGTATGACGCGGCCAACCCCGACACCCCCCGCACCGCCTTTGGTTCCATGGTGTCGGCCTTGCGACTGCGCCGTGCGGCTGGTCACGGCCCCTTCACCGGCCTGTCTTGCGACAACCTGCGGGGCAATGGCGTGATCTTGCGGCAGGTGGTCGTGGGTCTGGCGCGGCTGAGCGACCCTGCGCTGGCCGACTGGATCGATGCCCATGCGAGTTTTCCCAATGCAATGGTCGATTGCATCGTGCCCGCGACAGGCCCTGCCGAACTGGATCTGGTGCGCACCATGGGCATCGCCGATGCCGCCCCCGTGACGCATGAGAATTTCCGCCAATGGGTGATCGAGGATGCGTTTTGCGCAGGCCGCCCGGATTGGGACAAGGTCGGCGCGACCTTTACCGATGACGTGCACGCCCATGAGACCATGAAGATCCGCATCCTGAACGCGGGCCATCAGGTTCTGGTGGGCGCGGCCGAGGTGCTGTCGGTGCCGACCATTGCCGATTGCATGGCCCATCGCGCCATCGCGGCCCTGTTCCGCAAGGTCCAGACCGAGGAAATCCTGCCCCATGTGGCCGCCGTTCCCGGCATGACGCCGGAAGACTACCTGTCGCTGATTGAGCGGCGCTTTGCCAACCCCGCGATCCGCGATACGGTGCGGCGCGTGGCCTTCGACGGCACGTCGCGTCACCAAGGCTTTGTTCTCCCGATCCTGCGCGATGCGCTTGGCGGCGGGCGGCCGGATCGAGGGGCTGGCGCTGGTCGAGGCGCTCTGGGCGCGGATGTGCGCAGGCACGCGCGAAGACGGTAGCGTGATCGCGGCCAATGATCCGCACTGGGACAAGCTGACCGAGGTGGCGAAATCCGCGCGGACAAGGCCAGAGGCATGGCTGGAACAAGCGACGATCTATGGCGATCTGGCGGCCGATCCCGTCTTCGTTCGGGCGTTTTCTCGTTGGCTTTCCCTGATCTGGGCGCAAGGCACGCAGGCCGCGATCGACACCTATCTGGGCGGTTGAGACCCATGCAACCGCGCCGTCGGCCGCTCGAAGCTTGGCCTTCCCCGCACCCAACCGGCGCGGGCGGGCGCAATGGCGCGCACGGCCATGGCGGGGTCGGGGGCATCGAGCAGCACCATGCTGGCAAGATCACCGACGCCCAGGCGATGGGGCAGGCCGATCATCGCCGCCGCATCGCCCGCCACCATGCCAAAACACGCGCGCAGGTCGTCATCGGTCGATAGATGCGCGACATTGGCAAAGAGGTTTGCCATGCGCGCAAGGTTCGCGTCGCCATAGGGCGTGAACGGGTTCATGATGTTGTTCGAGGCCACCGCGCAACGCACGCCCGCCTGTGCCATCATGGCCAAGGGCGCCACGCCGCGCGGCTGCAGCCGGTCGGCGTCACGGCCCATCAAGAACAGATCGGTGGCGGGCAGGGCGACCACGCCGATGCCCGCATCGCGCAAGCGCGCGGCCATGGCGGCGACGTCAGGGGGCGCCATGGCCGAGAGCTTGCTGGCATGCCCCGCCACGACACGCCCGCCCCAGCCGCGTGCCTCGGTCGCGGCGATCAGCGCCGGAAGGTCGGAGTTCGAAGGGTCGAGGTCGAAGTCGATGTGGAAATCGGCGTCACAGTCGAACCGCTCGGCCAGATCGAAAATGTGGTCGATATGGGCGATCGGGTCGGGGTCGCGGTAAGGGCAGCCGCCGACCAGATCCGCGCCCATCTCCATCGCTTGGGTCAAGAGCGTCAGGGTTTCGGGCTCGTTGGTGATGCCCTCCTGGGCGAAGGCGCAGATCTGGATGGTGATCTGGTCGCGGCGCGCGTCGCGCAGGGCCAAAAGAGCGTCCAGCCCGCGCAGGCCGACGCGCGGGTCGACCTCCACGAATGTGCGCATGGCCGTTGTTCCGTGGCTGACGGCGGCGTCGACTACCAGGCTGGCGCGGGCGTAGACATCTTCTGTCGTGAAACCGGCCTTGGCCCGGGTGGTCTGCTCGACCGCATGGGCAAGCCCGCCTTGGGACATGTCGCAGCGGTCAAGGATATGGGCCTTGTCGAGGTGGATATGGGCGTCGACATAGCCCGGAAAGACCCAGCCGCCCGAGGCCTCCACCCGGTTTGTGCCCGGAAGCGAGGGGCGATGGCCGCAATCTTGCTTAGCCGCCACCCCGATATCGACGGGGCCGGTGCGACCGGCCATATGGGCGCCGGACAAGATGAAATCGGTCACGGCCGCCCCCTTTTGATGCATCAAGCCCCGCGCGTGCTCAGGCCGCCTCGAACCGGATCGGTTTGGCGCCTTCCCACAGCACCGAGGTTCCGAGCGCGTGCAGGTTTTCCAGCCCGCCTGTCAAGGTGATGAAATGATTGCCCGGCAAGCTGGCCCATCTTGGACGAGAAATCCACCCCGCCATAGGCCAGCAGGATCTCGGTCTCGCTGATGCCGCCGGGATAAAGGAGGATGTGGCCGGGCGCGGGATGGCTGGTGTGGTTCTCGTAGCCGACGCCGAAATCGGTCTCGCCCAAGGGCACCCAGACGCCTTCGCCCGACCAGCGGACATGCACGATCTGGCTGACATAGGGCAGGTGCTTGCGAAAGGCGGCGACGGTCTGCGGCGCGCGCTCGGTCTCGAAGTGGCCGGTGAAGGTGTAGTCACCGGCGGTGATCTTGAGGCTGTCCATGGGGGGCTCCTTTGGGTGTTGGGGATATCAGGCGTGTTGGGTGAGGCGCGCGGGCGAAAACCGGTCAAGGCCCGCGGGCTGGCGGCCGGTGGCGACCGCATCGGCGGCGTGACGGCCCAGAAGTGGCCCGAGAGTGTAGCCATTGGCGCCTGCCACGACGACGCAACCCGGGTGCCCCGGCAGATGGCCCACCAGCGGCGCGCCGTCGATGTCGACATTCATCGCGGCCCAGGATCGCAGAACATGCAGGCCTGCAACGCCCGGTAGAACACGCTCGGCGACCCACAGGTTCCCTTCGAGGCTTTCGCGCAGGATGCGGGTGCGGCCCGTCGCGGGTCGGCGGCGGCGGACCATGCGCCGCCGATGATGAGATTGCCTGCGGTGGCCTGTTTCATCGTCAGGTGACGGTCACAATGGGCCAGCAGGCAAGACGCCAGCGGCGGAGCGGTTTCGGTCACGACCATTTGCAGCGGGGCACCGTGGATCGGCAGCGGCACGCCCAGCATGGCGCCCAGCGCCCCGGTCCAGCCGCCAGCCGCAAGGATCAGGCGGCGGGCGCGGATCGTGCCCGCGCTGGTCGTGACGGCATAGCCCGGCGCGGTTTCGGACAAGCCGGTGATCGCCACGCCCTCGACAAATCGGGCGCCCTTGGCGCGGGCGGCGTTTGCAATTGCGGGTGTGCCCAACAGCGGGTTGATCTTGCCCTCGCCGGGGCACCATGCGGCGGCAATCATGCGGTCCGAGACACCGGGGGCCAGCGCCTTGATGCCGTCGCGGTCGATCAGCTCCACCTCGATGCCCATGCGCCGCTCGGAGGCGATCTTGTCGCGCAGAAAGGCGATGTGGCGCTCTTCTTCCGCCAGCATCATGCCGCCGGTCAGCACGATCTCGAAGGAAGTGTCGAGTTGGCGCTCGAGGTCTTGCCAAAGCGCGATGGCGTCGCGTTGAAGCGGCAGGGTCTGCAAGAGCGCCTCGCCCCGGCCGCCGGTCTTTTGGCCGAAGTCGAAGGAGAGGAGTTGCAGGTGAAGGCTGCCCGCGTTGCCGCCGGAGGATTCGGCGTTCACCGTGCCGCGGTCGATCACCACCGTGTCGAGGCCCAGTTCGGTTGCGCGGAGTGCTGCGGCGGTGCCCATGATGCCCGCGCCGATGATGACGAGATCGGCGGTGGCGGGAAGCTCGACGGTAGCGGCGGCGCGATCGGGGCGCGCGGAGCGTCGGGGCTCGGTGCCTGACGGTGGCCGCCCCATTCGGGTTTTTCAGCGCGATGGCGGCGGCGGGGACCGGGCGGGCAGGCGTCTGCGGCGCGAAGAGGGTGGGCGTGCCGGTCAGCGAGCGCGGCGGGCCCGGAGCAGTAGCGGCCCTGACAGCGGCCCATGCCGAGGACGGGTCAGGCGCCGAGCGCGCCGAGGTCGCCCGCGCCCTCGGCGACGGCGGCGCGGGCCTGTGCGAAGGTGACGATCTCGCAGCGGCAGAGCATGGCGGCATCGTCGGGCGGGGCGTCACGCGGCGGGGCGGCGTAGGTGCGCCAGAGCGCGGACTGGAAGGCGCGGGCGCGGGTCAGGGCGCGGTGCGCCGCGGTCGTGTCGGGGGCTGGTTTATCCAAGCGCACCACGGCTGCGGCGCGCTGCCAGTGTGCCCTGGGCCAGCGCGACCTGCGCGCCGCCCATGCCGCCGCCATCGCCCGCGACCCAGACGCCCGGCAGGCTGGTG